>NZ_DASVCJ010000014.1:0-91766 GCF_036381655.1 Ferrovibrio sp. | reverse complement strand
TCGCGTGTTGCCCATCCGCTTGGCCGCCGGACTGCCGGTGGCGCGGTAGCGCTGCGACCACTTCACCACACTCGCCACGCTTACCCCGAAGGTTGCCGCCACCTTGCGGCAGGTCTCCCCAGCGGCAACCCGGGCCACTACCCGTTCACGCAGATCCAGCGAATACGGTCGAACCATCCCTGCTGACCTCCTACCAGCAGGGATGGTGAATCTGATTCGTCGAAAACCCGAAACCCAAAACCGGCGCCGACTCACAAAGGACTCACCACCGTCTCAAACAGGTCCCAAGACACGATTCAGAGACATCGAACTACGCTCTAGTAGGAAATGGCCATGAAAACCCCGCATTTTGACAAGCCCGCCACTCTCACCAGCTACCCGTACCATTTTCTCGGCCTGGCCGATTACGTTCAGCTCGAGATGGAGGCCCGCCGGATGCGCGCCCGCGCGATCGCGGCTTTCCTGGCCGGTTGCTGGAAAGCGCTGACCGCCGGCCTGCGGCGCAGGGCCGCCGAAGCCGAACTGCGCTCGCTCGACGATCGTACGCTGCATGATATGGGGCTGAGCCGCTCGAGCATCCCGGCCGCCGTGGCCGGCGAGATCCATCGTCCGGCGGCGCCGTCGAATGAGAATGCCGACGAGGCCAAGGTGCGGCCCCTCACGGTGCAGCCCATCGAGGTGCAGGCCGAAGCGGCGGCCTGAGCCCCATTGAGCGCCGGCGCGTCAGGCGCGGCGCGCGAAAACCAGCGTATGCCAGCCTTCCCGGGCGATGCGGCGCGTAAGTCGCAAGCCGCTCGCCCGGTACCGGGCTGCAACCGCCGCCTCCTCCCGCGCCAGCAGGCCGGAGAGGACAAGATGGCCGCTGCGCGCCACCTGCCGGGCCAGACTGGTCGCCATGCGGCACAGCGGCTCGGCCAGGATATTCGCCACCACCAGATCGTAACCCCCGTCCGCCGCCAGTCTTGGATCGTCCGGCCGCTGAGCGACAAAGGCGGCGATTTGCCGGCTCAAGCCGTTCAGCCGCAGATTCTGCCGCGTCACCGCCACGGCGATCGGATCGATGTCGGCGGCAACCACTTGGCGCGCTCCGGCCTTGGCCGCCGCCATGGCCAGGATGCCCGAGCCGGTGCCCATATCGAGCACGCGGCGCGGCGCACGCATCCGGCAGAGCGTGTCGATCGCCAGCAGGCAGCCATAGGTCGACGGGGCACGTCCGGTGCCGAAAGCCAGGCCGGCATCGAGTTGCAGGGCGAGGGTGCCCGGCGGCACGGCACCGGCATCATGGGCGCCATACAGGAAAAAGCGGCCGGCGCGGATCGGCGCGTTGAGCTTATTCGTATGGCGGACCCAGTCCCGGGCCGGGATGTGGGAAAACGTAATGACCGGATCGGCGACGCCGAGGCCGGCAGCGATATCCGTCAGCCGCTGGCGCCATTCGGCTTCATCCGGCGGCGCATCGAACAGCACCTGCACCCGCCAAAGCGGGCTGATCGCCATGCCGGGCTGCAGCACTTCGTAGGAGGTCAGCGCGACGCCGTACTCGCCCAGCAATTCCTCGGCCGCGGCAACCAGATCGGAGGGCAGGTCGAGTTCGGCCGACCAGAATTCGGGAGATATCGGCATGGACCGTGTCAGGCTTTTTCGACGAAGGAGGCGATGACGCGTTTCTCGCCAGCCTTCTCGAAGCCGATCAGCAGCTTGTTGCCCTCGATCTCGCGGATGCGGCCATAGCCGAATTTCAGATGGAAGACGCGATCGCCGATACCGAAGGCGTGATCGTCGGGGCTGTGCTGCACGACGTCGTCGTCATCGAGGCGGCGCGCACGGCCCTCGATCAGGCCTCCGCGCCGCGATTTACGGGTGAAATCCCAGCTATGGCCCTGATAGCCGCCGGCCTGTGCCGCGGCGGATTCGCTGAAGCCGCCGCTGATATAGCCAGTCCGCTGATTGCCGCGGTAGAGGCCCGCCTGGGCCCGCTGTTCGATATGCTCCGGCGGCAGCTCGTCGAGAAAGCGGGACGGGATGGCCGAGGCCCATTGATTGTAGATGCGGCGATTGGCGGCGAAGGTGATATGGGCGCGCTTGCGGGCACGGGTCAGGCCGACATAAGCGAGCCGCCTTTCTTCCTCCAGTCCGGCAACGCCGTTGCCTTCGAGCGAGCGGCGGCTGGGGAATAGCTCTTCCTCCCAGCCGGGCAGGAAGACATAGTCGAATTCCAGTCCCTTGGCGGCATGCAGCGTCATGATGCTGACCATGTCGGCGTCTTCGGACTCGTCGGCCTCCATCACCAGACTGACGTGATCGAGGAAACCGGCGAAATTCTCGAACTCGCCCAAGGCGCCGATCAGTTCCTTCAGGTTTTCCAGCCGGCCGGGCGCTTCGGGTGACTTGTCCTCCTGCCACATCTGGATGTAGCCGGATTCCTCCAGCAGAATCTGGGCGACCTCGGTATGCGGCAATTCCTGCGCCTGCCCGCGCCAGCGTTCGAAATCGGCCAGCAGTTTCCGCAGCGTGTTGCGCTGCTTCGGCTTGATCTCGTCGGTCTCCAGCAGGTCGCGCAGGGCCGCGGTCAGCGATTTGCCGGCGCCGCGGGCCGCCTTATGGACCAGCTGCATGGTGCTCTCGCCCAGGCCTCTTTTGGGTACGTTGACGATGCGCTCGAAAGCGAGGTCGTCGTCGGGCTGCATGAGAACGCGGAAATAGGCGATGGCGTCGCGGATTTCGCGCCGCTCGTAGAACCGCAGACCGCCGACCACGCGATATTTCAGGCCGATGGTAATGAAGCGCTCTTCGAAGGCGCGGGTCTGATGGCCGGCCCGGACGAGGATGGCGATCTCGTTCAGCGGCACTTTCTCGCGCTCCAATGCTTCGATTTCCTCGCCGACGAGACGGGCTTCCTCGTCGCCATCCCAGATGCCCTGGACGATGACCTTTTCGCCCTCGTTCAGCTCGGTCCATAACGTCTTGCCGAGCCGGCTTTCGTTATGGGCGATCAGGCCCGAGGCGGCGCCGAGAATATGCGGCGTCGAGCGGTAATTGCGCTCCAGCCGCACGATCTTCGCGCCGGGAAAATCCTTTTCGAAACGCAGGATGTTGCCGACCTCGGCGCCGCGCCAGCCATAGATCGACTGGTCGTCGTCGCCGACGCAGCAGATATTCTTATGCTTCTGCGCCAGCAGCCGCAGCCAGAGATACTGCGCCACATTGGTGTCCTGATACTCGTCGACTAGGATATAGCGGAACTGGTGCTGGTATTTCTGCAGCACCTCCGGCCGGTCGCGGAACAGCGTCAGGTTATGCAGCAGCAGATCGCCGAAATCGCAGGCGTTGAGCTGCAGCAGGCGCTCGCAATACAGCCGGTAAAGCTGCATGCCGCGGCCCTCGGCGAAGCCGCTTTCGCTCTCGGGGACTTTTGCCGGCGGCAGGCCGCGGTCTTTCCAGCGGTCGAACTGCCCCTTTAGATTGCGCGGCGGCAGTTGCTTTTCGTCCAGCCCCTCGGCCTCGACGATCTGCTTGATCAGGCGAAGCTGGTCTTCGTCGTCCAGGATGGTGAAGTTCGGCTTCAGGCCGACCAACTCGGCATGGCGGCGCAGGATGCGGTTGGCGATACCGTGGAAGGTGCCGAGCCAGAGGCCTTCGACCTGGCTGCCGACGAGCTGCTCGACCCGCTCGCGCATTTCCCGCGCGGCCTTGTTGGTGAAGGTTACCGCCAGAATCTGGCTCGGCCAGGCGAGGCGGCGATACAGGATGTTGGCCAGCCGCGAAACCAGCACGCGGGTCTTGCCGGTGCCGGCACCGGCCAGCACCAGCAGCGGGCCATCCAGGTGAGCGACCGCCTCGGTTTGCGCCGTATTCAGCCGGCCGATCCAGTCCGGCGCGGGCAGGGCGGCCGCGGCGGCAGGGTCGAGCGGCGGATCGGCCGATTCCGGCTCGAATCCGGACAGGTCGAAGGGGTCTGCGGACATGCCGCCTACATAGCCCATGGCGGGTTGGCTGGCCACCCGCGCGGCCTTGGGAATTGCCCGAACGGCGGCAAAGCGTTACCTCTAAGGGACTTGAAGGAGAAACGCCCATGGCCCCCGTTGCCGCCGCCCAGCCTCGTCTGTCGCCCGCCGCCACCGAAACGGCGATCGCGGCATTAAAGCAGCTTCTTGGCGACCGCCTGTCCACGGCGCAAGCAGTGCGCGAGCAGCACGGCCATGACGAATCGTGGAACCCGACTTTTCCGCCGGATGCGGTGGCGTTTCCGCGCAGCATCGAAGAAGTCTCGGAAATCGTGAAAATCTGCGCCCGGCACGGTCTGCCGATCATTCCCTTCGGCGCCGGCACTTCGCTGGAAGGCCATGTTTCCGCGCCGCAGGGAGGCGTCTGCATCGACCTGATGCAGATGGACAAGGTACTGCAGGTCAACGCCGAGGACCTCGACGTGGTGGTGCAGCCCGGCGTGCGGCGCAAGCAGCTCAACGAATATCTGCGCGACACCGGCCTGTTTTTCCCGATCGATCCCGGCGCCGATGCCTCGATCGGAGGCATGGTCTCGACCCGGGCCAGCGGCACCAATGCGGTGCGCTACGGCACCATGCGCGAGAACGTTCTGGCGCTTACCGTCGTCATGGCCGATGGCCGCATCATCCGCACCTCGAAACGGGCGAAGAAATCCGCCGCCGGCTACGATCTGACGCGGCTGTTCGTCGGCTCGGAAGGCACGCTCGGCGTCATCACGGAGATCACGCTGCGGCTTTACGGTATCCCCGAGGCGATGTCCTCGGCGGTCTGCTCGTTCGCCACCCTGGAAGGCGCAGTGAACACCGTGATCCAGACCATTCAGGCCGGCATCCCGGTGGCGCGGATCGAACTGCTGGATGACGTGCAGGTCGCCGCCGTCAACAAGCATTCCAAGCTCGACCTGCCGGAGCAGAATCTGCTGCTGCTGGAATTCCATGGCACCGAGGCGAGCGTGGCCGAACAGGCGGAGATGGTGCAATCGATCGCCAGCGATCATGGCGGCAATAACTTCCAGTGGACCACCAAGCCGGAAGAACGCGCCAGGCTGTGGCAGGCACGGCACGATGCCGCCTATGCTGCCAAGGCGCTGCGCAAGGGCTGCGAGATGTGGGCGACCGATGTCTGCGTGCCGATTTCCCGGCTGGCGGAATGCATCCTGGAAACCAAGGAAGATGTGCTCAAGACCGGGCTGGTGGCGCCGCTGGTCGGCCATGTCGGCGACGGCAATTTCCACCTCGCCATCGTACTGGACCGCAACAATCCGCAGGAATTGGAGGCGATCGAGGCCTTCAACGAACGTCTGGTGCATCGCGCCCTGCGGATGGACGGGACCTGCACCGGCGAGCATGGCATCGGCCGCGGCAAGATGAAGTATCTCACCGCCGAACATGGCGAGGCGGTCAGCGTCATGCGCGCGATCAAGAAGGCGCTCGATCCGGACAACCTGATGAATCCCGGCAAGATTTTCAGCGTCTGACCTTCCAACATATTGGCCGGCTTCGATTTTTTCCCGGAGAGCATCCCGATGGGGGTATTTGCGCCCCGCAAATCCGTCGAGTCGCGCGGCTAGAAAACCCGGCGCGGCGGCTCTATTCTAGACCGGCAAAATCGTAAGCATACGAAGCAGTTAGTACGCGAGGAGCAAGGTATTATGAGCGCGCGCAAATGGTCGCCTGATAGCTGGCGCAGCAAGCCGATCAAGCAGGTGCCGGAGTATCCCGACGCCGCGGCCCTGCAGGCTGCGGAGGAAAAGCTGGCCAAGTTTCCGCCGCTCGTCTTTGCCGGCGAGGCGCGCAACCTGACGGCCGCCCTGGGCAAGGTGGCCGAAGGCCGCGCTTTCCTGCTGCAGGGCGGCGATTGCGCCGAGAGCTTCGCCGAATTCAGCGCCAACAACATTCGCGATACCTTCCGCGTATTGCTGCAGATGGCCGTCGTGCTGACCTTTGGCGCCGCCCTGCCGGTGGTCAAGGTCGGCCGCATGGCGGGCCAGTTCGCCAAGCCGCGCTCGGCGCCGACGGAGAAGCGCGGCGATGTCGAGTTGCCGAGCTACCGCGGCGACATCATCAACAGCATGGAATTCTCGCCCGAGGCGCGCATCCCGGATCCGAACCGCATGGTACAGGCCTACAGCCAGGCAGCCGCGACGCTGAACCTGCTGCGCGCCTTCGCCAGCGGCGGCTATGCCGACCTGCATCGGGTGCACGGCTGGAATCTCGGCTTCGTCGCCAAGAGCCCGGAAGCCGAGCGCTGGCAGGATGTCGCTTCGCGCATCACCGAATGTCTCAGCTTCATGGAAGCCTGCGGCATTACGCCGGATCAGACGCCGGAATTGCGCTCGGTCGATTTCTATACCAGCCACGAAGCGTTGCTGCTGGGCTATGAGCAAGCATTGACACGGGTGGATTCCACCTCGGGCGAATGGGTCGATACCTCGGCGCATATGCTCTGGATCGGCGACCGCACCCGGCAGCCGGATGGCGCGCATGTCGAATTCCTGCGCGGCGTGCTCAATCCGCTCGGCCTGAAATGCGGCCCGACCACCGATCCGGACGAACTGATCCGCCTGATCGACATCCTGAATCCGGCCAACAAGCCGGGCCGGCTTACGCTGATCGCCCGCATGGGCCACGAGAAGGTGCACAAGCATCTGCCGGCGCTGGTGCGCAGGGTGGCGCAGGAAGGCCGTGCCGTCGTCTGGTCCTGCGATCCGATGCACGGCAACACGCTGACCTCGACCTCGGGATACAAGACGCGGCCGTTCGACCGCATTTTGTCCGAGGTACGGCAGTTCTTCGAGGTGCATATCGCTGAAGGCACCAATGCCGGCGGCATCCATCTCGAACTGACCGGCCAGGATGTCACCGAATGCATGGGCGGTGCGCAGGCGATCGGCGACGACGATCTGTCCAGCCGGTATCATACGCATTGCGATCCGCGGCTGAATGCGTCCCAAGCCCTGGAACTGGCATTCCTGATCGCCGAGATGCTCAAACTGGAGCGGGTCAATCGCGGCGGGCTCCGTCATGCAGCGCAAGCCTGAAGTCACGCCTCTGGTTCCGCCGCATCAGGCGGCCGAGATCGAGCGTCATATCGACGCCAACACGGATGCCTATTTCAAGAAGACGAAGGAAATCGTCCAGCGGTATGGCGACAAGAAGGTCACCTATGCCGTGTTCATGCGCCGGCCGGTGATCTTCTGCCCGCAATTGGCAGTCGATTGGCTGGAAAAGGTCGGCGCGTGCCGCGGGGTGAAATTCGGCATCGAGCTGTGCCACGAAGAAGGCACCTGGGTCGGCGCCGGCGAGCCGCTGCTGTATTTGACCGGCCCGATGGCGCAACTGGTCGACCTCGAGACGCTGTATCTGCAAAAGCTCGGCGCGGCCTGCGTCGCCGCTTACAACGCCTATTCGATGTGCTGCGATCTGCCGAATGCGCGTTTCCTCGCCATGGATGCGCGTCACTGCGCCGGCGCGGAGATGGCCGAGATGATGGCCTATGCCGCCAGCGTCGGCAGCCGCGCGGCGCGCCGCGATGTCGGCGCCGCCGGTTTCATCGGCAACGCCACGGATGCCACGGCGCATTATTTCGGCAACGACAAGGGTTTCGGCACGATGCCGCATGCGCTGATCGGCTATGCCGGGTCGACCCTGCGGGCAGCCGAACTCTACGCCGAGACCTTTCCGGGCGAACAGATGACGGTGCTGGTCGATTATTACGGCCAGGAGATCACCGATGCGCTCGCCGTCTGCAACCGCTTTCCCGACGCGGCCAACGAAGGCCGTCTGGCCGTGCGGCTAGATACCCACGGCGGCCGTTATGTCGAGGGGTTGGACCCGCAGGCATCTTATGCGGTGCTGGAACGGCATGTGCCGAATGCCATCCGACAGTACCGCACCGAGATGGAACTGCGCTGGCTGGTCGGCACCGGCGTCTCGGCGGCGGCGATCTATCACATGCGCGCAACCCTCGACCGCGCCGGCTTCTTCAACGTGAAGATCGTAGCCTCTTCGGGGTTCAATGCGGCGAAATGCAAGGTGATGGCCAGCGTTGCGGCGCCGATCGATATCGTCGGAACCGGATCGTATCTGCCGGATAACTGGACCGAAACCTATGCGACGGCCGATATTGTCGCCTATGACGGCAGGCCGAGCGTGAAGGTTGGCCGCGAATTCCTGTTGCGTAAACAGGACGGTTAGGCCAAGACTGCAGCCCTGCTGGGTAAAATCCCTGAATTGAAAATCATTGGGAGGGAATTCATGCGCCGCTTCTTCGCGCATCTTGCTGCTGTCGTTTTTGTCGTCTCGCTTGCTGCCGGTGCGGCGCAGGCGCAGACTCGCGTCACCCTGAAATCCGCCACCGCATCGTCTTCCTATTACGTGATGATGGTGCAGCTCGGCGAGACCCTTCGCGCCGAGAGCAAGGGGCAGATCCAGGCCACCGTCGAGGAAAGCCAGGGCTCCGTGCAGAATGTGAAGGAAGCCGGCCGGCGGCCGGGCAATTTCGTCTTCACCACGCCGCCCAGTCTGCTCGCCGCCGCGCGCGAGGGCAAGAAGCCCTTCGAGGGCGAGAAGGGTTATGACGCGATCCGTACCTTGTTCGTCATGCCCTACGTGACCGTCCATTTCGTGGTACGCGCCGATAGCGGGGTGACCAGGATCGAGGATCTCGCCGGCAAGGATTTCATCTCCGGCGGTCATGGCACTTTCTGCGACGGCCGTACCCGCACGATCCTGAGGCTGCTCGGCCTCGATGGAAAAGTGAACTTCGTCGATGTCGAGCTGGCCTCGGCCGCCAGCGCGCTGCAGAACCGCAAGGTGATCGGCTACGCCACCTGTTCGTCGCACCCGACGCCGCAGGTACAGGAACTGGCGACCACAACGCCGATCCGCATCCTGGGCTTTCAGCCGGAACAGATCGACACCCTGGTCAAGAACGATCCGTCCTCCAGCCCGATCACCATCGCCAAGGGCACCTATAAGGGCGTCGACGAGGATGTCGCGACCGTGGGCGTGCCGGTGGGGGCCTATGCCACGACTCATATGGACGATGCGACCGCCTATGCGATCGTGAAGGACTTCTGGGCCAACAAGAACGAGATGGCCAAGACGAATCCCTGGTGGGCGGCGGTAACTCCGGACCTGATTGGCGCGTTGCACAACACCAAGCTGCATCCGGGTGCATTGAAATATTACAAGGAAGCCGGCGTGAAGATTCCCGCCGACATGCAGTAAGGCTGGTGCAAGAATAGATCATGCAGACCGAGGATGCCGGCGCGCGGCCGGGTTGGCTTCTGATTTCCTGTGCCGCGATTACCGTCGGCATCCATGTCTGGCTGATCTTCACCAGCCTGGTGCCGAACCTGGTCAGCCGGCCGCTGCATTTCGCGGCGGCATTGCCGTGGGTCTTTCTTTTTGCGCGCGGCCGCGGCCGTATCGCGCGCTGGATCGGCGTCGCCGCTGTGGTCGCCGGCTGGGTTGGCACTGCCTATCTGATCGCCAACCGCAGGGCCATCCTGGATCAATACGGCTCGCTCGACGGCAGCCTCTGGCAATGGGTGCTGGCCTTCGGCCTGATCCTGGTCACGCTTGAGATGGCCCGGCGGGCCGTGCAGCCGGTGCTGCCGGGCGTCGCCGTGCTGTGCCTGCTCTATGGCTTCTTCGGACAGTATCTGCCCGGCGCCCTGGGCCATCCGGAATTGCCGCCGGATTACTTCCTCGGCAGTCTGGTGCTGGCCGAGGGCGGCCTGTGGGGCCAGTTGACCGGCATCTCCGTCGACCTGATCGTCCCCTTCATGATCCTTGGCGCCGCGGTGTCGGCAGGCGAAGCAGGGCGCGGCTTCATGGCCATGGCAATGCAGCTTGCCGGCGGCTATCGCGCCGGTGCGGCAAAAGTCTCGGTTCTGGCCTCGGCGCTCTATGGCACCATTTCCGGCTCGGCCTCGGCCAATGTCGCCTCGGTCGGCGCGATCACCATCCCGGCCATGATCCGCATGGGCTATCCGCGCCCGCTGGCGGCCGCGGTCGAGGCGGTCGCGTCCACCGGCGGGCAGATCATGCCACCGGTGATGGGCTCGGCCGCTTTCGTGATGGCGGAGCTGATCCGTAAGCCCTATGCCGATGTCGCCATCGCCTCGATCCTGCCGGCGGTTCTGTTCTTCTTTGCCGCCTGGATCGGCGTGCATTTCTTCGCGCTGCGCTTCGGCCTCAAGGGCCTGACCGCCGACGAATTGCCCGGCTGGCGCGCCGCCATCGCCTCGGTGCCGTTCTTCGCCGCGCCTTTGGTGATCCTGATCCTCATGCTCCTGGTGCTGGCCTATTCGCCGGCCTATTCGGCGATGATCGCCACTGCGGTGACCGTCGCCATGCTGATATGGAACGGCGAGAAGAAACGGCCGTCGCCGTCATTGTTCGTCCAGCGCCTGAAGATCGCAGCCGTGGATGCCGCGCGGCAGATCGCGCTCATCGCCGCCATCCTCATCTGCGCCGGGCTGATCGTCGGCGTCTTTCACGCCACCGGACTTGGCGTGAAGATTACCGGCCTTATCCTCGATCTTTCCGGCGGCAGGCTCTGGGCGGCTCTGCTGCTGACCGCCTTGGCCTGCACCATTCTCGGCATGGAGCTGCCGACCACGGCAGCTTACCTGATCTGCGTCGCCGTGGCCGGACCGGCCTTGGTCAAGCTCGGCCTGCCGGAACTGCACGCGCATATGTTCGTCTTCTGGTATGCGCTGCTCTGCACGATCACGCCGCCGGTCTGCGGCACGGTTTTCGTCGCCGCCAGCATCGCCGGCACGCCTTGGCTGCCGGTGGCCGGCGTCGCCATGCGCATCGGCCTTGGACTGTTCCTGATCCCGATCGGCTTCGTCGCCAATCCGGCGCTGATGCAGATCGCGACCGCACCCGGCATGGCGCTGCTGGCCATGGTCAAGATCGGCCTTGCGCTGGCGCTGATCTCCTATGCCCTGATTGGCGACATGCGGGCCTGGTTGCGCAAGGCGGCAGCCTTCGCCGCCGGCCTTGCGCTGATGTTCCTCTATGGCGTTGCCTAGACCGTCTCGGGTCCGATCCGCACCAGCTGCTTGCCGAAATTCTTGCCGCTGAGCAGCCCGATGAAGGCTTGCGGCGCATTCTGCAGGCCGTCCGCGATATCCTCGCGGTATTTCAGCTTGCCCTGTTTGATCCAGCCGGCCATCTCGGCAATGGCGCCCGGCCAGTAGGACATATGCTCGGAGATGATGAAGCCCTGTAGCTTGGCGCGATTGACCAGCAGATGGCGCATGCCGGTGAAAGCATATGGCTGGCCGTTATACTGGCTGATGATGCCGCAGAGCGCGATGCGCGCGAAGGCATTCAGCCGCGCGAATACCACCTCCATCACCTCGCCGCCGACATTCTCGAAATAGACATCGACGCGGTCCGGCGTCGCCGCCTTGAACCGCTCCTTGAAATCGGATGCCTTGTAGTCGATGCAGGCATCGAAGCCCAGTTCGTTGACGACATAGTCGCATTTCGCCTTGCCGCCGGCGATGCCGACCGCGCGGCAGCCCTTCATCTTGGCGATCTGCCCGACCACCGAGCCGACTGCGCCCGACGCTGCCGAGACGACGACCGTCTCGCCCGGCTTGGGCTGCCCGATCTCCATCAGGCCGTAATGGGCCGTGCAGCCCGGCATGCCCAGCACGCCGAGGGCGGTCGAGATCGGCGCAATCTTCGGGTCCAGAACGCGCAGTTCGTCGGCCCTGGCCGTCGCATAGGCCTGCCAGCCCAGCATGCCGTTCACATAGGTGCCGACCGGCAGGCTGGCGACATTGCTTTCGATCACCTGGCCGACCGTGCCGCCGCCCATCATGTCGCCGGGATTGAGATGGGCCGCGTAGGAGCGCACCGGGTCCATCCTGCCCCGCATATAGGGGTCCAGCGAGAGGTAGATATTGCGGACCAGAACCTGGTCGGGGCCGGGCTTGGGGATCTCCCGCTCGACGACCTCGAAATCCTCCTCCTTCACCCAGCCCTGTGGATGCTGCTTCATCAGCACTTGGATATTTTTTCCCGGCATTTGGGCCTCCCTTTGGTCGGTGCAAGGCTATCTAATCCATTGCCGGGCACTGTAAACTGGTGTCCCGGTTGAGATAAACCTGCCGCAGGGTTAAATCAGGCCCAAACATATCCGCCATCGAGCCATGTCCGCCGCCCCAGACCGCCTCGTCATCGCCCTAGCCCAGGTCAGCCCGATCATGGGCGATATCCCAGGCAATGCCCGCCTGATCGAGAAGGCACGGGTTGAGGCCGCCAAAGGCGGGGCCGATCTGGTGGTTTTCCCGGAGCTGGTGATCATCGGCTATCCGCCGGAGGACCTTGTGCTGCGCCCTTCGGTGCAGGAGGCCTGCGAGGCCGCGGTGCATGAATTGGCGGCCAGGACCGCCGATGGCGGGCCCGCGCTTCTGGTCACCTCGCCCTGGCGGGAGAACGGCAAGCTCTACAATGCGGGACTCCTGCTCGAGGGCGGCAAGATCGCTGTCATCCGCTACAAATACGACCTGCCGAATTACGGTGTCTTCGACGAAAAGCGCGTCTTCGAGCCGGGCCCCATGCCCGGGCCGATTTCGTTCCGCGGCGTGCGCCTGGGCGTGATGATCTGCGAAGACATGTGGAAGCCGGACGTCGCCGAATGTCTGGCCGAGACCGGCGCCGAAATGCTGCTCGTGCCGAACGGCTCGCCCTATGAAGCCGATAAATGGGATATCCGGCTCAATCTCGGTCTCGCCCGCGTCGTCGAGACCGGCCTGCCGCTCGCCTACGTGAATTGCGTCGGCGGCCAGGACGAACTGGTCTTCGACGGCGGCGGTTTCGTGCTGAACGCCGATCATTCCCTCGTGGTGCGGCAGCCGGAATTCCGCGAGGACATCGCGCTGACCACCTGGGTGCGCGGCGAGGCCGGCTGGCGCTGCGAGAAGGGGCCGATGGTCGCGCCGATGGATCGCCTGACGGCGATCTATCATGCCATGATGCTGGGCTTGCGCGACTATGTGAACCGCAACCGTTTTCCCGGCGTTGTGCTCGGTCTCTCGGGCGGCATCGATTCCGCGCTGTCGGCGGCGGTGGCGGTCGATGCGCTCGGACCCGAGAGGGTCCGCTGCGTCATGATGCCGTCGAAATACACCTCGCAGCAGAGCCTCGATGACGCCGCCAAATGCGCCAGGGTGCTCGGCGTCAGCTACGAGACGATCCCGATCGAACCGGCGGTGCAGGCCTTCACCGGCATGCTGGCGCCGTCTTTCGCCGGCCGGGAGCCGGACATCACCGAAGAAAATCTGCAAAGCCGCGTTCGCGGCGTAACCTTGATGGCGCTGTCCAACAAGTTCGGCCACATGGTGCTGACCACCGGGAACAAGTCGGAGATGTCGGTCGGCTATGCCACGCTCTATGGCGATATGTGCGGCGGCTACAGCGTCTTGAAGGACGTCTACAAGATGACGGTCTTCGAACTGTCGCGCTGGCGCAATCTGAACAAGCCCCATGGCGGCCTGGGTCCGGACGGCGAAGTGATTCCGCCCGAGATCATCCAGCGCCCGCCGACGGCCGAATTGCGCGAGAACCAGCTCGACGAAGACAGTCTGCCGCCCTATGCACAACTCGACGCCATCCTCGAAATGCTGGTCGAGAAGGAGAAGCCGGTGCGCGAAATCGTCGCCGCCGGCTATCCGGAGGATGTGGTCCGGCGCGTGCAGCATCTTTTGTATATCGCCGAGTATAAGCGCCGCCAGGCGCCGCCGGGAGTCAAGATCACGTCGCGCAATTTCGGCCGCGACCGGCGCTACCCGATCACCAACGCCTTCCGGGATGCCCCGGACCGGATATTCAGGAAATGACCGTCGCTGTCCGTTTTGCGCCGAGTCCGACCGGCCGGCTGCATGTCGGCAATGCGCGTGCCGCCTTGCTGAATTGGTTGTTCGCCCGCAAATCCGGCGGCACTTTCCTGTTGCGTATGGACGATACCGACACCGGCCGTTCGACGGCCGAATATGCCAAGGGGATCGAGGACGACCTGACGTGGCTCGGGCTTCGCTGGGACCGCTTCGCCCGCCAGTCGGACCGGTTCGCGCTCTATGGCGAAGCCGTCGAGGCGCTGAAAGCGGCCGGCCGGCTTTACCCCTGTTACGAGACGCCGGAGGAACTGGAACTGCGCCGCAAGGTGCAACTCAGCCAGCGCAAGCCGCCGGTCTATGACCGCGCCGCGCTGAAGCTGACCGAGGAGGATCGCGCCAAGCTGGACGCCGCGGGCCGCAAGCCGCATTGGCGCTTCAGGCTGATGCCCGGCCTGGTTGCCTGGAACGATCTGATCCATGGACGGGTCGAGATCGACACGGCGAGCTTAAGTGATCCCGTACTGGTCCGCTCCGACGGCTATCCGCTCTATACGCTGTCTTCGGTCGTCGATGACGGCGATCTCGCCATCAGCCACATCATCCGCGGTGAGGATCACGTCACCAACACGGCGGCGCAGATCCAGCTTTTCGAGGCGCTGGGCTATGCCGTGCCGGCCTTCGGGCATTTTTCCTGGCTGCTGGATGCCGAGGGCGCGGGCCTGTCCAAGCGCATCGGCTCGCTCGGCCTGGCCGATCTGCGCGAGCAGGGTTACGAGCCGATGGCCCTGAACAGCCTGCTGGCGCGGCTGGGCTCGGCCGATCCGGTCGAGCCGCAGGTCTCTCTGGATGCCCTGATCGCGGGCTTCGATCTTGGCCGCTTCAGCCGGGCGCCGGCGCGGCTCGATGCGCATGAACTCGATCTGCTGAATGCCAAAATCCTGCACATGACGGACTTTGCCGCCGTGCGCAACCGCCTGCCGCAGGGCGCGAGCGAGGCCTTCTGGCTGGCAGTGCGCGGCAATATCGGCAAGCTCTCCGAAGCGGCCGAGTGGTGGCAGGTGGTCGCCGGCGAGATCGTGCCGGTGATCGAGGATCGGGGCGTGGTGCAGGCGGCGATCGAAACCCTGCCGCCCGAGCCCTGGGATGCCGCCACCTGGAAAGCCTGGACGCAGACGATCGCGGCCAAAGCCGGGGTGAAGGGGCGGGCATTGTTCCATCCGCTGCGTTTGGCCTTGACCGGGCGCGAGAAGGGGCCCGAAATGGCACCCCTGTTACCCTTGATCGGGCGCGAGCGGGTGCTGGCCCGCCTGCGCGGCCAGTGATGTATCGGATGTAAGGACCATGGCGAAGGATCGCGTCTATCTGTTCGACACGACGCTGCGCGACGGCGCGCAGACGCAGGGCGTCGACTTCTCCGTCGAGGACAAGCGCAGCATCGCCAAGGCGCTGGACAGGCTCGGCGTCGCCTATATCGAAGGCGGCTGGCCTGGCGCCAATCCGACCGACACGGAATTCTTTGCCGAGAAGCCGGCGCTGAAGCGCGCCAAATTCGTCGCCTTCGGCATGACGCGGCGGCCAGGCCGCTCGGCCGCCAACGATCCGGGCCTGGCCTCGATTTTCGATGCCAGGGCCGATGCGGCCTGTCTGGTGGGCAAGAGCTGGGATTTCCAGGTCGAGGTCGCCTTGGGCATCAGCAATGCCGAGAATATCGATCTGATCGCCGACAGCATCGCCGCTGCCAAGGCTAAATTCGGCGAGGCGATGTTCGACGCCGAGCATTTCTTCGACGGCTACAAGGCCAATCCGCAATATGCCTTCGACTGTCTCAAGGCGGCACTTGATGCCGGCGCCCGCTGGGCCGTTCTGTGCGATACCAATGGCGGCGCGCTGCCCCATGAGGTCGAGTGCATAGTCGGCGAGGTGACGGCGAAGCTCGGGACCGGCAATTATCTCGGCATCCATACGCATAACGATACCGAAAACGCCGTGGCTAACACCCTGGCCGCCGTGAAGGCCGGTGTGCGCCAGGTGCAGGGTACGTTGAACGGTCTGGGCGAGCGCTGCGGCAATGCCAACCTGATCGCGCTGATCCCGTCGCTGATGCTCAAGCCCTGGTTCGCCGAGCATGTCGATATCGGTCTCAGCGAACAGGATCTGACGCATCTGACGGCAACTTCGCGGCTGCTGGATGAATTGCTCAACCGCGCGCCGAACCGCCATGCCGCCTATGTCGGCGCCTCCGCCTTCGCCCATAAGGGCGGGCTGCACGTCTCGGCGGTGATGAAGGACCCGCGCACCTACGAGCATGTCCGGCCGGAATCCGTCGGCAACAAGCGCCATATCCTGATCTCCGATCAGGCCGGGCGCTCCAACCTGCTGGTGCGGCTCAACGAAGCCGGCATTGCCTACGATCCGAATGACAGCCGGCTCAATCTGCTGCTGGAGGATGTGAAGCGGCGCGAGGCGGAAGGCTATTCCTATGATGGCGCCGAAGCGAGCTTCGAGGTACTGGCGCGCCGCACGCTTGGCCAGATGCCGGAATTCTTCAAGATCCGCAGCTTCCGGGTCATGGTCGAGCGCCGTTTCAACGCCCGCGGCGAACTGGTCACGGTTTCGGAAGCCACGGTGAAGGTGAACGTCGATGGCGAAACGCTGTTCTCGGTCGCCGAAGGCAATGGGCCGGTGAATGCGCTGGATCGCGCGCTGCGCAAGGATCTCGGCCGCTATCAGGGCTATATCGAGGATCTGCGGCTGGTCGATTTCAAGGTGCGCATCCTCAATGGCGGCACCGAGGCGACGACACGGGTGATGATCGAATCCGCCGATGGCCAGGGCAATCGCTGGTTCACGGTCGGCGTGTCGCCGAACATCATCGATGCGGCCTTCGTCGCGCTGATGGATTCCATCCAGTGGAAGCTGCTGCGCGACGGCGCACCGGCCGACCGCAGCTGACGCAATCCATGGCTGGAACCCATAGGCCCAAGCTGGGCAAATACGCGCCGCCGGGTCCGCTGCGCCGCGGCCCGGTCATCGTGCTGGTCGAACCGCAGCTGGGGGAGAATATCGGCGCTGCGGCGCGCGCGATGCTCAATTGCGGCATCACCGAGCTGCGCCTGGTCAATCCGCGCGACGGCTGGCCCAATCCTTCCGCCTATGTGCTGGCCAGCAAGGCGGATGCGGTGCTGGATGCGGTCAGCGTTTTCAAGTCGACGGCCGAGGCGGTTGCCGACCTGCATCGCGTCTACGCCACCACGGCGCGGCATCGCGACCTGATGAAGGAATTCGTCACCCCGCGCGAGGCGGCCATCCGTATCCGCGCCGAGGAAGCGGAAGGCGATCGGGTCGGGATTCTTTTCGGCCGCGAACGCACCGGACTCGACAACGAGGATGTGGCCTTGGCGCATACGGCGATCAACGTACCGCTCAATCCGGGATTTTCGTCGCTCAACCTCGCGCAGGCGGTTCTGCTGATCGGCTATGAATGGTTCACTGCGGCTGACCAGACGCCGGCCAGCCGCATGGAAACCGTGCGCGGCGGTTTTGCCACGCAGGAGGAAATACAGGGCCTGTTCGGCCACCTCACCGCCGAACTCGACAGGTCCGGCTTCTTCCACAATGTCGAGCCCAAACGTCCGGCGATCCTGCGCAACCTGCGCAACGTACTGCAGCGCGTCCCGCTGGCCAGCCAGGAGGTGCGCACCTTCCGCGGCATGCTGAAGGCCATTGCGCAGGGCCGCCCGCTGCGGCAGCCTTATTCCCAGAGGAAGTCTTCATCGGGACAACAGGCGAAGGCGGAGAATGGCGATGACAAGACAGGCGGTGCCGACTCGGCAGGTTGACGACGAGCGGGTGCGGATCACACGGTGGGATTTCGCGCCCGGCGCCGCGACCGGCTTCCATGTCCACGAATATCCATATGCCGTCACTTATCTGACCGACGCGACTTTGAGGATCGTCGACAAGGACGGCATCGAGAGCCTGGTCACCATGTCGGCCGGCGGCAGCTATTCGCGGCCCAAGGGCGTGGCGCATGACGTGATCAACGCCGGCACCGAGCCGATGGCCTTTGTGGAAGTGGAGATTAAGATCGGCACCTGACCGGCGCTGTTATGTCATGCCTGGTCTTGTGCCGGGTATGACCGCCTGGACCGAGAATCTTATAACAGATCGTCACCTTTGGCCTGCGCCGAAGGCGACGATTTATGCAATTAGGCGGCATCTGCAGCGGTGCGCTGCCGTCATTTCTTCCCCATTTCGATGCTGCGGCCCGCCTGGGGCGGCTTGGGCAGCTTGGAATGGCCTTCATACATCGCCGCGAACAGCTTCTGATGCTCCGGCAGGAAGGGGCAGGATTTGCGTGTGGCGAGATCGACATGCACCAGGATCTGCTCCGAGGTCGCGGCGAGATAGCCTTTCTGCGCGTGGAACATTTCCATGAAATAATGGATGCGCTTGGCGTCATGGCCGAGCAGCTGGAGAGTGAAGCGCAGTTCATCGCCTTCGACGACTTCCTGCAGATAGCAGACATGCGTCTCCAGCACGAAGGTGGAAAGATTGGTGCGCTTCACATAGGCCCAGTCGAGATCGAATGGCGTGAAAAAGCGGTCCAATGCCTGGTCGAAAATCACGTTGTAGAAGCCGACATTCATATGGCCGTTGGCATCGATATGTTCCGGCAATACGCGCATGCCGGTCAGTTGCAGCGGTTGAGCGTAAGAGAAGGCGGCTTGAGAAGAATTCATAATTTCTGCCTTTGTCGTTGACGTTTCTCCCGCTACCGTTCCTCTCATGAGCTGGGACCCGACGCAATACCTGAAATTCGCCGGCGAGCGGTTGCGACCGGCCGTGGACCTGTTGAGCCGCATCCCCTTGACGGCGCCGCGCAGTGTGGTCGATCTCGGCTGCGGCGCCGGCAACCTCAGTCCCTTGATCCTGCAACGCTGGCCGCAGACACAGCTTACCGGCGTCGATTCGTCCCCGGCCATGCTGGCCAAGGCGCGCGCCGAATATCCATCCGTGCGGTTTATCGAAGCGGATGTGGCGCGTTGGCGTCCGCCCGAAGCGGCCGACGTACTTTATTCCAACGCGACTTTGCACTGGCTCGACGATCATGATTCGCTGATCCCGGGCCTGCTGGATTGCGTTGCGCCGGGCGGCTGGCTGGCGATCCAGATGCCGCGCAATTTCGCCGCGCCGTCGCATACCTGCATCGTCGATACGATCGAGCAGGGACCGTGGCGCGCCAGGCTGGAGCCGCATCTGCGCCGCAAGCCGGTGGCCGGGCCGCAGCATTACTGGCGGCTGCTGCACGGCAAGGCTGCGTCGCTGGACATCTGGGAAAGCGAATATCTGCAGGTGCTCTCGGGGGAAAACCCGGTGGCGGAATATACCAAGGGCACCTGGCTGAAGCAGTTCCTCGATCGCCTGCAAGAGCCCGAGCGCAGTGCCTTCGAAGCCGATTACCGTCGCCGCGTAACGCAGCATTACAAGCCGGAAGTCAACGGCCGCACGCTGTTTCCCTTCCGCCGCCTCTTCATCCTGGCGCAGCGGGGCTAGGGGCCATGCCCGGGGCAGGCCGGGGCATGGTCCGGGCGTGACAACGCTTCTCCTTTTCATCTGATGAGCATCATCTGATGAGAACCGGGGCCATCGAGGCGACCAGCAGCGCCGCCATCGCGATGTTGAATACGACGATGCGCCTTCCCTTTACCAGCGCCCCGCGCAGCACCGCGCCCGACATCACCCAGACGCTGAGTGCCGGCAGGTTGACGATGGCGAACAGGATAATCAGCAGGACCAAGCTGAACAGGAAATTGTCCGGCACCGTGTAGGTAACGGTGACGATCAGGGCCACCGCCCAGGCCTTCGGGTTCACCAGCTGCAGCAGGGCGGCCTGCACGAAGCCGATCGGCTGCGCCACCTCCCGCCCGCCGCCGCCGATGCTTCTCGCGCGCATCAATGTCCAGGCCATCCACAGCACGTAGGCGGCACCGAGGATGCGCATTGCGTCATAAACCTGCGGATAGCGCTCGAACACCTCGCCCAGGCCGAGGCCGACGACGAAGACCATGGCGAGGAAGCCGCCGCTGATCCCGAGCATCAGCGGCAGGGATCGCACGAATCCGAAATTGGCACCTGAGGTGAGCAGCAGGAAATTGCCGGGTCCGGGCGAGATCGACATCACGAATGCAAACCCCATCAGGGCGATTGCCATTTCCATCGGCATGACAGGTCCCTCCACGAGGTCAGATTGACAAAATCCGCCGCCACTCACACTCTCCGGAGGTCTGTGATTCTTATCAGATCGTCTCAGCCATGCCGGGTTCGGACAAAAGCGACGTTCTTTCCGAGGTGTTCTCGGCGCTGCGCATCAGAAGCGAAATCTACTTTCGCGCGGCGCTGGGCGAGGGAGCCGCTGTGCTGGTGCCGCCCGAGAAGCGGCGCGTCCGCTTTCACCTCGTCCTGCAGGGGCAATGCTGGGTTGGCACCGGAGGCAGTGCGCCGATCCAGTTGTCCGAAGGCGACATCGTTCTGATTCCGAATGGTGCGAGTCAGGTCGTTTCTGCTGACAGGGATGCCAAGCCAATGGCGCTGCAGGATGCTATCCGAGGCGGCGGCCTGCGGGACGGCGTGCTTCGCGGCGGCGACGGCGCGCTCCGGGCCATGCTGCTTTGCGGCTTCTGCCGCTTCGACGAGAGCATCGATCATCCCGTATTGGCGAACCTGCCGCCGGTCATCCATCTGTGCCTCTCTGATCTTGACGCCGAACCCTGGCTGGCGGCGACGCTGAAGCTTCTCGCCTTGGAGGCGGGGCTGGATGCGCAGGGCACGACGGCGGTGGTCGGCCGCCTGATCGAAGTAGTGGTGATCCAGGCCACCCGCCGCCTCGCGGCCGCGCAGCTTGGCAATGGCTTTATCTTCGCCCTGTCCGACGCGGGATTATCCCGCGCCCTGCGGGCGATTCATCGCATGCCCGAAAAGGCGTGGAGCGTGGGAGATCTGGCCGGCCAGGCCGGCATGTCCAGGGCCCGCTTTGCCGACAGGTTCACCGAGACGGTCGGCATGCCGCCGATCGAATACCTGACCCGCTGGCGCCTGATGAAGGCGCGGGCCCTGCTGGCGGATACGGCGCTGAGCATCGACAGCATCGCCGAGCAATGCGGTTACGCCTCGCTGCCATCGTTTTCGCGCCGCTTCAAGAACCAGTTCGGCGTCGGGCCCGGGGCCTTTCGCCGCTCGCAACGCGGTCTTGCGCCAGGCCGGGACTGAGATCGCAGCCAGCTCCTGATTGCGACCCTGGTATTTCTAGACGGTCTTCTTCAGGCCGAGCAGCCGGAAGCTCAACGGCGCCAGCAGGACCACCACGGCGATGCGCAGCACATGCATCGACGAGACGATGGCGACGTCGACGCCGATCGCCAGGGCGATCAGGCTGACCTCGGCGAGGCCGCCGGGCGAGAGCACCAGCGCCAAGGTTTCCGTGCGCACGCCGATCAGATCGGCAAAGGCGAAGGTGGCGGCGACGGCCACGGCGACCATGACCAGCGCCGAGAGGACGCCGAGCCCGGCGATGCGGCGGATTTCGCTGATCGGCGTGCCGGCGAAGCGGGTGCCCAGGGCCGCGCCCATCACCAATTGCGCAATGGCGACGACCTCCGGCGGCGGCTTGGCATCCGACAGGCCGCTCAGATGCACCGCCGCCGAGACCAGCATGGGGCCGACGAGGCGCGAGGCCGGCATGCGCAGGTAATGGGCGCCGATCCAGCCGACGATGCCGCAGCCTGCGAGCAACGCCAGTTCAAGGCCCGGCATCTCGGTAACGTGCAGGCCCGGCGCCATCGGAGGAACGTGATAGCCGGCGATGAAGCGGAAATAGAACGGGATGGTCATCACCACCACGAAGATGCGGATCGCATGCGCCAGCACGATATGGCGGCCATCACCGCCATAATACTCGCCGATGATCGTCATCTCCTGCAGGCCGCCGGGCGTGGCGGCGAAGAAGCTGGTGACCGGATCGAGCCGGCCAAGCCGGCGGAACTGTATATAGCCGAGCGCGGTGACCAAGGGGATATAGGCGAGCAGCAGCAGGATCAGCCAGATCCACTCGATCAGATGCTCGAGCATGGCGGGGCGGAAGGCGCTGCCGAGCAGCACGCCGATCACGGTGACCATTACTTCGCGCAGCCGGTTGTCGACCCGCACCGGCAGGCGATGGCCGCGGCCCTTGCCGCCATTGCGGCCGCCTTGCGCATCGCTGGCCAAGGCGAGGATGGCGACGAAGATCATGCTGCCCAGCATCCAGGCGAGCGGCATGCGCAGCAGCAGGAAGATATAGCCGCCCACTGCTCCGACCAGAAGGGCCGGCAGGTTGCCGATCGCGCGCTGCAGGATCGGCCCGCCCATCGCCCGGTTAACCTCAGTCGGCGATATAGCGGCCGAGCCGGACGGCGGTCTGCCCCGGCTTGAGCCGCTTGGTCGGCATGATCAGCACGCAATTGTCGTAAGGCGTGCGGATCGGCTTGCCGCCGTCATGCGCGATGACGCTGCCTTTCTCGGGGATGCATTCCAGCCCCGTATAGGGGGCGGCGAAGCGGAAATCCTCGGTCTCGATGGTCACCGCGTCGGTGACCTCGACGAAACGCTGCTTCGGCGGCGTCCCCGTGATGCCGTGCTTGGTCAGCAATGCGGCGTCGGCCTGACCGGCAGCCTGCAGGAAGCGCAGCATCGTCTCGATCGCCACTGCGCGGCTGGACTGCTCCCAATGCTGGCCGCATTCCACCAGCAGCGCATTCTTCGCGCTTGCCGGATCGGCGAAACTGCCATAGTCGCGCATGCGCCGCCCGGCCTTGTGACCCTCGTCCGCCACCACGGTGACCGGCACGCCGACCTTGGCGGCCAGCTCGCGGCCCTTGGCCAGCGGCCCGGAGAGCATGAGCGGCGGCGAGAATTGCTGCATGGAATGCAGATCCAGCAGCAGATCCACCTCGGCGATCAGCGGTTCGATTTCGCGGGCGCGGTCGAGTTCGATGGTGCGGCGGCTGCCATCCAGTACATCGTCGCTCCAGACCCGGTTCATATCCTCGTCGACGAAGCGCGAGGCCGTCGGCTCATCGGGATCGAAGCGCAAATAGGCGGCGACATTGCAGAAGACCAGCGTCAGCTTGCCCTTGGCCGGCCGGAAGCCCTCGCGCAGCAGAAGATCCAGCGCATGCGCGCCGCAGACCTCGTTGCCGTGGATCAGCGCCGTGATGGCCACATGCGGGCCGGGTTCCCTGGCCTCGAACTGATGGGCAAAGGGGATGCCGGTATTGCCGTCACGATATTGGTCGATAGGGATGGGGAGAAGGGGATCGGCCGGTAAAGCGCTCATCGATCTTTCTGATTTAGGGATTTCTGTAATCGCAGCGGGAACGGATGCTCTGTCTGTCATAAGCGATTCGCTAGGAAAAATCCTCCTGATATCTGCCGGTGCCGCTGGATGCGCGGCTTCATGCCGCCGACCTGACATTGGCGCCGGATGTTTCGCGGCGTAATCTGCCGGCATGCCTCAGCGATCGGCGTCAGCGGCGCCAGCATCGCCGCCCTCGGCGGCCTGCGCCAGGCCGAGCGTGCATCGAGGTGGCGGCGCGCGGTTGCCGGCAATTCGGATCCGAACCTGCTTGCCCAGGCCGCCACCTTGCTGCGGGGCGCGCAAAGCCAGCATGAGGCTTCGCCCTGGCATTGCGGGTCAATCTCCAGCAGCAGCGCACCTTCATCGACATCCTGGCATGACCTGGCCCAGATCACGGCGCCGGGAACAGAATGCAAACAACACCGCAGGATCGAGATCGCGGCCCCTCGATGGAACGCTGGGGGGCGATCTGATATGCAGTTGAACGAGTGCGCCGGCGATCTTCGCCCCGCGATGCCCCTGGGGAAGCAGGTTTCAGCATGAGCTCAGTTCAAGTCTCTGCCGGCGATGACGCTGCCGCGGCGCTGCGCCTGGAGCGCGGCAATGTGGTGAGGCTGGCGATCGCCCAGGCCCTGGCCGGCGCCAACTCGGTCGTGGTCTATGCAACGGGCGCGGTCGTCGGCAACGTGCTCGCGCCGAGCAAATCGCTTGCGACGCTGCCGATTTCGATTTTCGTGGTCGGCATGGCGCTCTGTACGCTGCCTGCCGGTGCCGTCGCGCAACGCTACGGCCGCCGCGCGGCGTTCATGCTGGGGACCGGCTGCGGCGTCCTCGCCGGATTGCTGGCATCGCTTGCGGTGGTGTACGCCTCGTTCGCGCTGTTCTGCATCGCCACGTTTCTGGGCGGCGTCTATGCCGCGGTGGTGCTGTCCTTCCGCTTCGCCGCGGCGGATTGCGCGCCCCCGGAACGCCGCCCGCGGGCGCTGTCGGCCGTCATGGCGGGGGGCGTCTTCGCCGGCGTGATCGGCCCGCAGCTCGTCACCTATACGATGAATCTGTGGCCAGCCTATCTGTTTGCCGCCACCTATATCGGCCAGGCGGTCGTGGCGGCGGTCTCCGCGGTCATTTTGCTCGGCGTGCAACTTCCGAGGCCGAGCGCGAGCGACCGCAGCGGCGGGCGGCCGCTCAGCATCATAGGACGCCAGCCGCGCTTCATCCTGGCCATCGTCTGCGGCGTGGTTTCCTACCTGCTGATGAATTTCATCATGACGGCCGCGCCGCTGGCGATGAAGTTCTGCGGCCTGCCGCAGGAATCGGCCAATCTCGGCCTGCAATGGCATGTCATCGCCATGTACGCCCCGAGCTTCTGGACCGGCCGCCTGATCTCACGCTTCGGCGCATCCCGGGTGGTCGCGGCCGGACTCATGCTCACCGGCACGGCATCCACCGTCGGTTTGTTCGGCATCGATGTCGCGCATTTCTGGGCGACGCTGATCCTGCTCGGGGTCGGCTGGAATTTCGGTTTCGTCGGCGCCTCGGCCATGGTGCTGGAATGTCACCGTCCGGACGAGAAGGCGCGAGTGCAGTCCTTCAACGACTTTCTGGTGTTCGGCACGATGGCGTTCGGCTCTTTCCTGTCCGGCGGGCTTCTGGCCAGCTTTGGCTGGGACATGGTGCTATGGCTGTCCTTCGCACCCTTGCTCCTCGCCATCATCGCGCTTGCCGCCGGGCGCCGCATCGCGGCGCCGGCTGGTCAAGGCTCCTGAGCGGAAGCGTCAGGTTTTACGCAAACGCCTCTTCCCAGGTGCCTTGCGTCGAGGCCTTGGAATATTCAGTAGCCCGGTTCTCGAAGAAGTTGGTGTGCTCGACGCCGTTGAGGATCGCGTCGAGCCAAGGCAGCGGGTTTTTCGCAATGCGATACATCGGCTGCAGGCCGAGCTGCAGCAGGCGGCGATCGGCGGTCCAGCGGATGTAATCCTTCACTTCCTGGCCGCTCAGCCCCTGCACGCCATCGATTTCGAAGGCGAGATCGATGAAGGCATCCTCGTGGTCGACGATGGTCGAGCAGGCCACATAGAGCTCGCGCTGGAACTCCTCCGTCCACAGCTCCGGATTCTCCTCGATGAAGGTGCGGAACAGCTTGATGATCGAATTGGTGTGCAGGCTCTCGTCGCGCACCGACCAGGAGATGATCTGGCCCATGCCCTTCATCTTGTTGAAGCGCGGGAAGTTGAGCAGGATCGCGAAGGAGGCGAAGAGCTGCAGGCCCTCGGTGAAGGCGCCGAAGACGGCGAGCGTCTTGGCAATATCGGCTTTGGTCTCGACGCCGAATTGCTGCATGTAATCATATTTGTCCTTCATCTCCTTGTAGCGGAGGAAGGCCGAATATTCCTCTTCCGGCATGCCGATGGTGTCGAGCAGGTGCGAATAGGCGGCGATATGCACCGTCTCCATGTTGGAGAAGGCCGCCAGCATCATCTGCACTTCCGTGGGCTTGAACACCCGGGCGTAATGCTTCATGTAGCAGTTGTTCACTTCCACATCGGCCTGGGTGAAGAAGCGGAAGATCTGGGTGAGAAGATTCTTCTCGCCGGGGGTGAGCTTCTTCTGCCAGTCCTTCACGTCATCGGCCAGCGGCACTTCTTCCGGCAGCCAATGCACGCGCTGCTGGGTCATCCAAGCTTCATAGGCCCAGGGATACTGGAAGGGCTTGTAAACCGGCTTGGCGTCCAGAAGCGACATGGAATCCCCCTCGATGACTGAATCAGGCTGGAGGGCGAATATCGCAACATGTTGTGGTCAGGGCAAGAGGATCTTCGCTAAATCTTGGAAAGCCTGTGGATTATGCGGCTTCCCCAGTCCTCGGCTCCAGGCGATCAGCCCGGTTGATCAATCCCGGTCGATCAATCCCGGTCGATCAAGTCCGGTCCATCAGGCCTCGGGCCAGGCCGCGCAGTTCGGTGCGCAGGCGGGCGAGGTCCTGCGGCTTGAGCGGCAGCAGGCAGGCCATGTCGCGCTGCATGGCGGCGACCCTGGCCTCCAGCGCCCGGCCCCCGGGGGTAAGGCTGATGGTGACCTGCCGCTCGTCCGCGGCATCGCGGGCGCGCGAGATCAGGCCTGATTGCTCCATGCGCTTGAGCATCGGGGTGAGCGTGCCCGAATCGAGATGCAGCCGTTCGCCGATCGCCTTGACGGTCAGGCCGTCCTTTTCCCACAGCACCAGCATGACGAGGTATTGCGGATAGGTCAGCCCGAGCGGCTCCAGCCGGTCGCGGTAGAGCCGCGTCATCGCATTGGACGCGGCATAGAGCGCGAAGCAGAGTTGCTGGTCGAGTTTGATCGATTCGTCGGCGGTCATGGCGCGAGTGTGCCAGATTTTGGCGGCGCCGGAACAGGCAATCCCGGCGCCGCAGGGGTTAAGCGCTTCGCATCAGACCAGGGTTTCGAGGGCGACCTCGATATTGCCGCGGGTCGCCTTGGAATAGGGGCAGACCTCATGGGCGGCCTTGACCAGCGCCTCGGCCTGGGCCTTGTCCATGCCCGGCAGCTTGACCGAAATCCTGGCGTTCAGTCCGAAGCTGGTCTCGTCCTTGCCGATGCCGATGGTCACGCTGACGGTGTTGCCCTGCGGCAGGGTGACCTTCTGATTGCGCGCGACCAGGCCGAGTGCGCCCTGAAAGCAGGCCGAATAGCCGCTGGCGAACAGGGTTTCCGGATTGGCGGCATTGCCGGGGCCGCCCAATTCCTTGGGCATGGCCAGGTTCAGGTCGATGATGCCATCGGCCGAGGTAACCTTGCCCGAGCGGCCGCCGGTCGCCGTTGCGGTGGTGGTGTAGAGGGGAGTGATCGACATGGGATGCTCCTAGGTTCGTTTATGGGAGGTCGTTTGCGAGACATTAAATAGTGTACAATTTAATATTAAGCAAGCGAAATTCTCGAAAAACCTATCCACCGATTAACCCTCTGGCAAAGCTTGCAGAGCACCCTAACTTCTATTCTGGACCGTGCGTCGTGGGCACGGGGGGAGCCGGATATCAGCTCCGGTTTATGACAAAGCGCCGACGCATCGGCAGTGCCCGGGCCGTTCGCCCGGAGGAGGTGCGTTTTGGCTGATGTCTTTAACCGCAATGAAACCCATGGCCGTGACCATGTTGGTCTTCACCCCGCCAATGCTTCGCAGGACGCGAAGCGCTGGCAGGACTGGGCCAATATGACCCTCGGCATCCTCATGGCGGCTTCACCCTGGCTGTTCGGCTATACCGGGCTGCAGGGGGCGACGATGAATGCTGTCATCGTCGGCTTCCTGATTTTTGCCCTTTCCGCCCTGGCGCTCACTTTGCTCGACCGCTGGGAAGCCTATATCAACGCCCTGCTCGGTATCTGGCTGGTACTGTCGCCCTGGATGCTCGACGTCGCCGACTACAACCCGGCGAAACTTCCGCATCTCGGTGTCGGCGCCTTCGTGCTGGTGATCGCCGCGCTTGAAATCTGGCAAACCAGCACTCCAAGGGCCTGAAGCAGTACCGCGCCATAGATCCCAGGCAGACGCATCCCCGTAATGCGCCTCCATAACACTCCATCGTCGGGAGGGTTCCATGGCGTCTCTGTTAAAGCCGTTCATCTATCGCCATTGGCAGGATTGGGCCGACCTCATGCTGGGGGTCGTGGTGCTGATCTCGCCCTGGATCATTGCGTTCACCAACGAGCCGGCGCCGACCTATAACGCGATCGTGGTCGGCGTGATCATCATCGCGCTGTGCGCGCTGGCGATCAGCCACCTCGAACCCTGGGAGGAATGGCTGAATGTCGCGCTGGGGGTCTGGCTGATCGTCTCGCCCTGGATTCTCGATTACGACGCCGCTAGCGCGGCGCGCGCCTGCCATGTCGGACTGGGCCTGATCATCACGCTGATGGCGGCATCCGAGCTTTGGGAGGAGCGCCAGCCAGACAAGGCGCGGGGCGGACGCGGGTCCGGGCGGCCGATGCGGGCGCCAGGGCCGCACGCTTGAAAGCAGGACGGCCCGGGTAAAGCAGGACGGCCCGGGGCTTGCCCGGGCCGCGATGGCTTGCGTCTATCGCCGGCCTGCCGGCTTCGGCTTTGCCGGTTCGGCGTTTACTGGCAGGCGAGGCATTCGTCGTAATCGACCGCCTCGCGCGGACCGCCATTCGTCGAGGCCGTCGCCGCTGCAGCGGCCAGCGGCAGTTCGGCCTCTCCCGGCACGTGCTGCGGGCGCTCGCCTTCGTTGATCTTGCCGACCAGCGGGATCGAGACGACATTGCTGCCGGCATCGGCCGCCGACTTGGTCGAAACCGTTTCGGCCCGCTGGATCGACAGCGAGCGGCAGTAATAGAGGCTCTTCACGCCCTTCTTCCAGGCCAGCAGGTGGATCTGGTGCAGGTCGCGCTTATGCACGTTGGCCGGCAGGAAGATGTTCAGGCTCTGCGCCTGGCAGATGAACGGCGTGCGGTCGGCGGCAAGTTCGATCAGCCAGCGCTGGTCGATCTCGAACGCCGTCTTGAACACGGCCTTCTCGTCGTCGGTGAGGAAATCGAGGTGCTGCACCGAGCCGCCATTGGTGGTGATCGACGACCAGGTTTCGTCGTCGTTCTTGCCATACTGCTCCAGCGTCTTCTCGAGGTAGCGGTTGCGGACCGAGAAGGAGCCCGACAGCGTCTTGTGGGTGAAGGCGTTGGCTACATTCGGCTCGATGCCAGGCGAGGCGCCGCCGGCAATGATCGAGATCGACGCAGTCGGCGCGATCGCCATCTTGTGCGAGAAACGCTCCATGATGCCGTATTCGGCGGCATCGGGGCAGGGGCCGCGCTCTTCCGCCAGCTTCCTGGACGCGGCATCGGCCTGGTCCTTGATATGCTTGAAGATGGTGCGGTTCCACACCTTGGCCATCACGCTTTCCCACGGCACGTTGTTGGCCTGCAGGAAGGAGTGGAAGCCCATCACGCCGAGGCCGACCGAGCGCTCGCGCTGGGCGGCATAGCGCGCCTTGGACATGCTGTCCGGCGCCTTGTCGATGAAGTCCTGCAGCACGTTGTCGAGGAAGCGCAGGCAATCCTCGATGAACAGCGGATGCTCCTTCCATTCATGGAAGTATTCCAGATTCAGCGACGACAGGCAGCAGACGGCGGTGCGCTGCTCGCCATGATGGTCGATGCCGGTCGGCAGCGTGATTTCGCTGCACAGGTTCGAGGTCTTCACGCTCAGGCCCGCCAGCTTGTGATGCTCGGGCAGGGCGCGGTTCACATGGTCGATATAGACGATATAGGGCTCGCCGGTTTCGATGCGGGCGGTGAGGATGCGGATCCACAGGGCGCGCGCCGAGACGGTGCGCTGCACGCTCTTGTCATGCGGGCTGAGCAGAGGCCACATCTCGTCATTCTCGACCGCGCGCATGAAGGCGTCCGAGATCAAGACACCGTTATGCAGGTTCAGCGCCTTGCGGTTCGGATCGCCGCCGGTGGGGCGGCGGATTTCGATGAATTCCTCGATCTCGGGATGGTCGACCGGCAGGTAGCAGGCGGCCGAGCCGCGCCGCAGCGAACCCTGCGAGATCGCCAGCGTCAGGCTGTCCATGACGCGGATGAAGGGGATGATGCCAGAGGTCTTGCCGTTCTGCCCGACCTTCTCGCCGATCGAGCGCAGATTGCCCCAATAGCTGCCGATGCCGCCGCCGCGCGCCGCCAGCCAGACATTCTCGTTCCACAGGCCGACGATGCCGTCCAGGCTGTCGGTCGCCTCGTTGAGGAAGCAGGAGATCGGCAGGCCGCGATTGGTGCCGCCATTCGACAATACGGGGGTCGCCGGCATGAACCACAGCTTGCTGATATAGCTGTACATGCGCTGGGCATGCGCGGTGTCGTCGGCATAGTGACTGGCGACGCGGGCGAACAGGTCCTGATAGGACTCGCCCGGCAGCAGGTAGCGGTCGTCCAGCGTGGCCTTGCCGAAATCGGTGAGCAGTCGGTCGCGGCTGCGGTCGACATCGACGCGAATGCCACGTTCGGTTTGGAGCGTGTTCAGCACGGATTGCTTCCCCTTATTTTCGCGGCCCACTGCAACACCGCCGGACCGGCCGTCACGTTAAAATCTCAAAAATCCCCGCCGTTGCTGCTGGCCCGGCGCCGTACTCCCGCCCTTGCGTTCCCGAAAGCCTCATAGAAAGCGGCCCCAACGGCCCGGAAGCGGTACGGCGTCGATCGCGAACAAGCTCAACGAACACAACATATGGTACTGAGCCTTAAAGGAGCGTCAATACGATGTGTGGCTCTGCCGGGTAAAAAATTGCCTTGACGGACTCCGCATAGCGTGAACCCCCTGATTTTACGCCGTGTCGCGGCCGATGTTGCGGCGCAAAAATTTTGCCTGTGAGTCACGGGGATAAGTCGGGAAGCATGACGCGGCGCAAGCCGCTATTAACCATTTTTCGTCTAGCTGTTGTGCTGCCGACGTGCGGCGCCGCCACGGCATCCTTCGGAACAATACTGTGACGGCGCTTTGTCGCTTGGCGATTTGATGTTTCAATGCGGGTCTTTACGCGAGTCTAGACGCGATCCGACCGGCGCGGACGAGGGTCCGGCGACCCGGGGCGGGGGAGGGTGTCATGCTGATCAAACATCCGCGTGCCGACATGGCGGTGCAGGCCGGCAAGCCGGCGAGCGAGGCCGCGCTGGAGCGGGCGGAAGCCGAGGCCGCCGAACTGATCGGCCAGCCGGCGCTGGAACGCCGGCGGCTTTGGATGGTCGGTATCGGCGGCGCCATCAGCCTGGCCTGGATCGGCTTCTGCGGCGTCTATATCGAGACTTCGATCGGCTGGAAGAATCTCTGGTATGCGCTGCCGCATGAGATCGGCGGTTTCCTGGCCGGCGCGTTTGCGCCGCTCGCGTTTCTCTGGCTGGTCATGCTCAATCTGTGGCGCGGCACGGCGATCAGGCGCCAGGCCGCGGCTCTGCATTCGGTGCTGCTCGACCTGACCTATCCGACGCCGGAAGCCGAGCGCCGGGTTTCGGCCCTGGCCGGCGCCTTGCGCCGCCAGGCGCGCGAGATGGAGGAGGCCGCGCAATCGGCCACCGACAAGATCGGCAGCCTGGGCGAGACCATGGCGAGCCAGCAGCAGGTGCTGATCGCCGCCGCCAGCGGTGCCGGCGACCAGGTGGCGCAGCAGGCGAAGCATCTGACCAGCACGCTGCATCAATCCTCGCAGGCCTTGCTGGCCGCGGCCGAGCAGGTCAACCGCGATCTCGACGCGACCGTGAAGGGCCTGGCCGGGAAATTCGAGGAGCAGAGCGTGGCGCTCGTGCAGGCCGCCGAGAAGGTCGGCACCGAGATGGATGCCAAGGTCAGCGGGCTGGGTCAGACAGTTTCCACCCAGGCCAAGACGCTGTTGCAGGCGGCCGACATCATCACCCGTGAAGTCGAGACGGCGCGCGGCATCTTCCAGAGCAAGGCCGCTGAAATCGAGCGCATCACCTCGGCGATCCAGTTCCAGAACGAGCGCGTCGAGGAATTGTCGCGCCGCCATGGCGAGATGATGGAGCAGGCAGTGCAACGCGCCGCCGAAGTGGCGCAGCAGATTGCCGCCCAGCTCGAGCAGAAGATCGTGGCGCTCGAACAGGCCGTTACCCGTGCCGGCGGCGAGGCGAGCCGTATCGGCAGCAGCTTTGCCGAATCTGCGCAGGTCATCACCACGGCGGCCGAAGTCACCGTGGCGCGTGCCACGGCGGCGGGCGAGAGTTTCAGCCGCGAGACGCAGCTTTTCAGTTCGGCCAGCCAGAAGGTGGTCGACAGCGCCGAAGCCGCCGGCACGGTGCTGCGCGAGCGCGTGCGCGAGATCGAGCATGCCACCAGCACCACGATCGGCCGCGTGCGCGACATCGGCGAAACGCTGCGCGGGGAGATCAGCAGTCTCGACGAGCAGAGCAGCCGCGTCAGCGAGCGCCTGCGCGCTTCGGCCGACGACATGCGCACCCGCACCCATGCGCTGGAGCAGGCGGGCCTTACGGCCTCCAAACAGGCGGAGAGCTTCGCCGAAGCCGCTGCGCAGGCCGAGCAGCGGCTCAAGCTGACCGGCGATCTGGTGCGGCATCAGGCCGACCAGCTTGGCCAGGCCGCCGAACTGGCCGACCAGCGTCTGGCCCAGGCGGGCGATGCCTTGCGCCGCGAAGGCGCCAATATGACGGCGACGCTGCAGCAGATAACCGAGCGCGCGACGCGCACCGGCGACGAATTGAGACAGCGCGCCGATACCCTGGACGAAACCGCCGGCCGCGCTCTGGGCAAGATCGGCGAGGCCGATGCCAGCATCAAGGCGCAGATCGAAAGCCTCGGCCAGGCCGGCCGCGATGCGCAGGCGATGGCGTCGCAGATTCAGGAGACCATGGCGCAGGCCAATGCGCTGCTGGCCCAGGCGACCAAGCGTGCCGACGAGCAGATCGAGGCTGCCGGCGGCCAGCTGCGCCATCACGCCGGCCAGCTCGGCAGTACGGTGAACGATCTGGCCCGGCGCATCGACGAGACCGGCGAGCAGCTGCGCAATCAGGTGGATACGCTCGATCAAGTCGCGGCGCGCACCGCGCAGCGCCTGCGCGGCGCCGGCGAAAGCGCCGGTCAGGACGCCATCCAGTTGCAGGGCATCGCGGAACGCGCCGCCCAGCGGCTGCATCAGGTCAGCGAGATGGCGCAGGCCCAGGCGCATGCCCTGAGCGCGGCATCCGAGCGCGCCGCCATGGAAGCGCAGTTGGCCGGCAGCACGGCGCAGGCGCGTGCCAAGGATCTACAGGATCTGTCGCTCGCAGTGGCCGAGGCGATGGCAGGCCTTGCCGAGAAGGCGACGGCGCAGACCGCGGCGCTCGTGGCGATGAGCGCAAAGGCGCAAACCGAAGCCACCGCCTTGGGCGCAGCCGCCGAAAAGGCGACCACCAGCATCAACACCGCCGGCGATACGGCGCGGGTCCGCTCGGCCGAGCTCAGCGAAGCGGCGCAGAGCGTGGTCGACCGTACGCTGGATCTGCACAGCACGATCCACGAGCAGGCCGATGCGCTTACCACCCTGGCAGGCGAACTCAGCCGGCAGGCGGAGAATATCCGGGAGAACTTCCGCGGCCGGGTGCAGGAACTGGCCGAGGCATCCGATGCAGCGGCGCTCAAGACTGCCAATATCGGCGATGCCTTCCGCCGTCAGGCGCAGGAGGTCGCGCGCATCTCCGACGATGCCATCGGCCGTATCGAGCAGGTTGGCGCCACCTTCGATGCCCGCGCCCGCGAGATCAATCTGGCGGTCGGCAACGCCTCGGGCCGCATCGACGATGCCAGCGAGGTGCTGCGCAACCGCACCCGCGAACTCGCCAATATCGTCGAGGATGCGATGAAGCAGACCGACCGGATGAGCGACGGCTTCCGCCGTCAGGCCGACGAGGTCGATACCCGTGCCGCGCGCCTGTCGGAGAAGGTCACCGAGATCGGCGAGCGGCTGTCGCGCACCGGCACCGAGTTCAGCGCGGTTACCGACCGCGCGACCGCGCGGGCCGCCGAAACCGCCGACATCCTGGCGCAGCGCGCGAAGGAACTGTCGTCGGCCGCCGCCCGTGCGGCCAGCGAGGCGGCCAGCGCCGAGGCGAGCCTGAAGGCCGATTCAAAGGCCCTCGCGGAAGCGGCGCGCACCGCCAGCGTCGAGGCGGAAGCCTTGCGCAAGGCAACGCAGGCGCTGCGCGGCGAGCAATTCCTCAAGACCGCCGCTTTCATTACCGGCCATCTGAATTCGATGGCGATCGATATCTCGCGTCTGTTGAATCGCGACCTGTCGGAAGATCTGTGGCGGCGCTACTACAAGGGCGAACGCGGCCTGTTCACCCGCAAGCTGATCGACCAGCGCGATCTGGACAAGATCCGCGAGAAGTATCAGGAGAATGGCGAGTTCCGCGACTTCACCGATCGCTACATCGCCGAGTTCGAGCGTGTGCTGGCGGGCGCCAAGGGCGTCGAGCACGAAGAGTTGCTGACCTCGGCCTTTGTCACCGCCGATATCGGCAAGGTTTATCTGCTGCTGCGTGAGGCGGTGGGCAAGTCGCGTCAGTAAGAGTCGAGTATGGCAAAACTGGAATTGAAGGATTGGGTCGGCGGCTCGGAAGAAGCCGCCGACATGCTTTTGCCGGAACGCGTTGTCGCGCTGGCGCGCGCCCTGGACCGGCCGGATGATGCCCTTGTGCCCGGCGCCGCTCTGCCGGCATTGCGGCATTGGCTTTATTTCTGGAACGCGGTGCCGCGCGCCCGGCTTGGCCGCGACGGTCATCCGGCCCTGGGCGGCTTCCTGCCGGATGTCGGCAGGATCTGGGGCAGTGCCACGCGCCGCATGTGGGCGGGCAGCCGGCTCGAGTTCCATCATCCGCTCACCATCGGGGCCAAGGTGCGCCGGCTCTCGACGCTGGAATCGGCGGTGGAGAAAGCCGGCCGGAGCGGGCGGCTGGTTTTCGTTACCGTGCGGCATGAGATATTCGAGAACGATGCGCTGGCGCTGACCGACTGGCATGACATCGTCTATCGCGAGGAAATCCCTGGCGCAGCCCTGGCGCAGCCGGAAATGGCGCCGACGGACCAGCAATGGGAGGGCCGCTTCACCGCCGATCCGGTGCTGCTGTTCCGTTATTCGGCGCTGACCTACAACGGCCACCGCATCCATTACGACCGCGATTATGCGATGCAGGTCGAAGGCTATGGCGGCCTTGTGGTGCATGGACCGCTGCTGGCGACGCTCCTGGTCGATTTCGCCGTCGGTCTGCAGCCCGGAAAGATGCTGCGGCAATTTTCCTTCCGTGGCCGCCGGCCGGTGCTGGATGGCGGGCCGTTCAGCCTGCGGGCCAAGGCTCTCGGCGGCGACGGCCTGTCGCTCTGGATTGCCGATGCCGAAGGTGCCCTGGCGATGTCGGCGGAAGCGCGGTTCGGCTGACGCCGCGCCGTTTTATCGGCATCGTTTTCCAGTTCATTTCGCCCATCCGGCCGATTGCGAAGCTGCGGAACCGTTGGCGGGAGGCGTGGTTTCTGTCCGGTATATCCGAAGCCGGAGGACATCATGCCGAACGCCACCCTGCACGACCTTTTCGTCGCCGACCTGCGCTATCTCTACTTTGCCGACCGGCAGCTGCAAAAAACCTTTCCGCTGCTGGCCAGGGCGGCGCATGCCAGGTCGCTGAAGCGGCTCTGTCAGGAAGGCGTCGATTACAGCAGCGAGCGGCTGCAGCGGCTGGAAACGGTGTTCGACCAGTTGGGCGAGAATGCCCGGGCAAAGACCTCGCATGGCATGCGTGGCCTGCTGGAGGAGGCGGGGGAGGTGGCGCAGAAGAAGCTGCCGCCCGAGGTCAAGGATGCCGCTCTGCTTGCCTCGATCCAGCGCATCGCGCATTACGGCATCGCCGCTTACGGCACGGCCGCCGCCTATGCCGATGCCGTGGGCGAGAGGAAGGCGGCGAAGATTCTGGCCAGAAGCCTCAAGGAAAAGAAAGAGGCCGACGCGGAAATGACCGCGATGGCGGAGGATGAGATCAATCCACGTGCCATCGAGGGCGGCGCTGAAGCCGACTGAGCCTCGTTTCAGATTGTTCCCCGCGCGCCATCGTCGCCGTGGTAATCTACGGCTCGTTTCTGCATTTTTTGATTCGTCCGCCGCCTGCTCCGCCTCTCCGCCCTTCCTGACTGACCGTAATGCCGCCGTCTGCCGCGCTGGGCGAACCGCCGCCCGTCACTCCGCCCGTGAAGCCTCACCGCCTGATCTGGGGCCTCGCCATCGGTCAGCTGGTTTCCTGGGGAACCTTGTATTATGCGCTGGCGGTGGTGAACGGCCCGATGGAGGAGGAGCTCGGCTGGACGAAGGTCGAGCTCAATGCCGGGTTGACCATCGGCCTGCTGGTTGCCAGCGCCGCGGCGGTCCCGGTCGGCGCGCTGATCGACCGTTACGGCGGCTACTGGCCGATGGCCGGCGGCGCGATCGCCGGCGCGCTGCTGCTGGTCGGCTGGGCGGCGGTGCCATCGCTGCCGGTCTTCTTACGCGATCTGGATCGGCATCGGCCTGGTGCAGGCCTGCACCTTGAGCGAATGCGCTTACAATATCGTGGTTGCCAACCTGGCGGACCACCGCCGCGGCATTACCTTGATCACGCTGCTGACCGGGCTCTCCAGTTCGGTGGCGATACCGTTCATTTCGTTCTGCGTCGAAAGCCTGGGCTGGCGTCCGGCCCTGCTCGTGCTGGCGCTGATCCACTTCCTCATCCCCGGCCTGCTCAGTGCCCGCATGCTGCGTGGCATCGGCAGCGCGCGGCAGCGCAGCACCCATACCGGCGAAAGCGAGCAGCGAAAGCCGCTGCATATGGTCCTGCGCCATCCTGTTTTCTGGATGCTGGCCTTGGCGTTCAGCGCCCATACTTTCGTCGCCAACGGCATCACCTTTCACATCATTCCGTTGCTGCAGGAGCGCGGTTTCGAGCTGAGCGTGATCATCGCCATGCTGGCGCTGCATGGTCCCAGTCAGGTGCTGGCCCGGGTCATCCTGCTATTGGCCGGCGGCCGGATATCGAACGACACTTTCGGCCGCATCGCCTTCGCCCTGATGGCCGCCGGCATCGTCCTGCTCGGGCTCAGCCGATATTTCGGTCCCGCCGAATTGTTTGTCTATGCGCTGGTCTATGGCGTCGGCACCGGCTCTCTGGTTCTGGTGCGGACCAACAGCGTGATCGAATACCTGAGCGGCTACGGCTTCGGGGCCGCCTCCGGCGCCCTGGTGATTGCGATGGCGCTGCCGCGCACGACCGCCGCGGTCGTTTTCGCGCTGCTATGGGAAGCAAGCGGCGGCTATGACGCCGTCTTATGGCTGGCCCTGACTGTCAGCCTGATCGGGCTTGCCGCTTTCTGGCTGACCCCCAGGGTGGCGTCCATGGGGTCTGGAGCTGGTCAAGCCGGACCTTCCGGTCCGGCCTGACGATCGATGCGGGCCCTAGGAGCCAGCCACGATCTTGCGGCCGCGGCGGCGCGGCGCGGTCAGCTTGGCGACATCGAGGATGTCGTCGAGCTGTGCCTCGGTGAGCCAGCCTTTCTCGATAGCCAGTTCGCGGACCGTGCGGCCGGATTTCAATGCCTCCTTGGCCAGAGCGGCCGATTTCTCGTAGCCGATATACGGATTGAGCGCGGTGACGATGCCGACGCTCGCCTCCACATGCCGCCTGCAAGCCTCGATATTGGCCTGGATGCCGCTGACGCATTTCTCGGCCAGCGTTTTGGCGGCGCGCACCAGCAGTTGCATGGAGGAGAGCACGTTATAGACGATCACCGGTTCCATCACGTTGAGCTGCAACTGGCCGGCTTCGGCCGCCATGGTGACAGCCATGTCGTTGCCGATCACCTGGAAGCAGACCTGGTTGACCACTTCCGGGATCACCGGATTGACCTTGCCCGGCATGATCGACGAGCCGGGCTGCATGGGCGGCAGCGCGATTTCGTTCAGACCGCCGCGCGGACCGGACGAAAGCAGCCGCAGATCGTTGGCGATCTTCGACAGCTTGACGGCGATGCGTTTCAGCATGCCGGAATAGAGCACGAATGCGCCCATATCCCAGCTCGCCTCGATCAGGTTGGCGGCGCGCACCATCTCGAAGCCGCAGATATGGGCCAGTTCCTCGATGGCGAGATTGGAATATTCCGGCTCGGTATTGATTCCGGTGCCGACCGCCGTACCTCCCAGGTTGACTTCCCTGAACAGCTTCACGATCTCGTCGCCGCGGGCGATGTCTTCCCGGATGTTGATCGCGAAGGCTTCGAATTCCTGGCCCAGGGTCATCGGCACGGCATCCTGCAGCTGGGTGCGGCCGAGCTTGATGATGTCGGCGAATTCGACGCCCCGCTGGCGGAATTCATAAGCCAGCCCGTCCAGCGCCTTCATCAGCTCGTCATGACTGAGCACGACGCCGAGACGCACCGCCGTCGGATAGACGTCGTTTGTGGATTGCGACAGGTTGACGTCGTCGTTGGGGTGCAGGTGCTCGTATTCGCCTTTGTGGAAGCCGAGCAGTTCCAGCGCGCGATTGGCGATCACCTCGTTGGCGTTCATATTGGTCGAGGTGCCGGCGCCGCCCTGGAAGACGTCGATGCAGAAGGATTCGTGCAATTGGCCGGCGATCAGTTCGTCGCAGGCCTGGGCGATCACCTTGTACTTGTCATCCGTCAGATAGCCCAGCTTCCTGTTGGCCGCCGCGCAGGCCTTCTTGACCATGCCGAAGGCGCGGATGAGGTTGGGGAAATGATTGATGCCGATACCGGAGATATGGAAATTGTCCAGCGCACGCTGGGTCTGGATGCCGTAATAGGCGGTCGATGGAATCGCCATCTCCCCGAGCGAGTCATGCTCCAGCCGAGTTGCCGTATCGCTGCTCATGATGATTGCCTCTGGCCTGATTGCGTCTATGGCTTTGCCGCCGTTCCGCGCTGCGAGTAAGGGGCGAAACGGTGCGATCATATTGCGCTTACGTTGCGTCAAAGCGAAGGCTTTGGCAGGTTTTATTTAGTTGAAAACATTAATGATTTTGAATGCAAACAAACGCGCGGCGCCGAGGATTTGCTCCGTCGTCGGATAAACGCCGGCGAGCGCCGGTGCGGGCGCGGCGGCAAGACCACGGCTCAGTCTGGAACGGCTAGACGGTCCGCTGCGCCTTGTCCCTGGCGTTGGTCGCCGCGATGGCTTCCCGGATCTGCCGCCATTCAGCGTCGCTCAGTTCGGCAAGCGCGCCGAAGCCGCCGGCGCCGTTCAGCCATTGGCCGCCGTCGATGGCGATCACCTCGCCGGTGAGGTAGCTCACCTCGTCGCAAAGCAGGAAAGCGGCGAGATTGGATAGTTCCGACATCTTGCCGACCCGGCGCATCGGGATGGCGCCGATCATCTTGCGCTCCAGCGCTTCGGTCGGCGCCAGCCGCTTGGTCATGCCTTCGGTGGGGAAGGGGCCGGGCGCGATCGCGTTCAGCCGAATGCCTTTCGGTCCCCATTCGACGGCCAGCGACTGGGTCATCGCCGCAACGCCGGCTTTCGACATTGCCGAGGGCACCACGAAGGCGGAGCCGGTCCAGACCCAGGTGACGACGATGGAGACGATACTGCCCTTGCGCTGCTCGGCAATCCAGCGCTTGCCGACGGCCTGGGTTACATAGAAGCTGCCGTGCAGCACGATATTGGCGATGGCATCGAAGCCGCGGGGGCTCAAATCTTCGGTCTTGGCGATGAAATTGCCGGCGGCGTTGTTGATCAGGCCGTCGAGCGGCCCATGCTGCTGCCAGATCGCCTCGACCATCTCATCGACGGCCGGGGCGGCGCGGATGTCGCAGGGGTGGCTGTGGATCTTGCCGCCGGTGGCATTCGCCAGCGCGTCCGCGGTTTCCTGCAGTATGCCGGCGCGCCGGCCGCAGATATGCAGTTCGGCGCCGAGCTCCATCAGGCGGCGGGCCATAGCCCTGCCAAGGCCGGTGCCGCCGCCGGTCACCAGAATGCGCTTGCCTTTGAACAGGTCCGGGCGAAACATGACGCCTCCCTCGCTTTAACGTGGCTTGCTTTATTGCGCCGGCTAGATTAGCCCGATCAGACAAATTTCGGCCATCCCGGAGAGGAATCCATGGATCTGCAACTGAGCGGCAAAGTCGCCATCGTCACCGGCGCCAGCAAAGGCATCGGCCGTGCCATCGCCGAGACCCTGGCGGCCGAGGGCATGAAACTGGTCCTGGCCGCGCGCTCGCGGGATTTGCTGGAGGGCGTCGCGGCCGGCCTGAAGACGGAATGCCTGGTGCAGGCCGTCGATCTGCGCGATCCGTCTGCCGCCGGGGCGCTGGTGGCGGCGACGGTGGAGCGCTTCGGCGGACTGGACCTGCTGGTCAACAATGCCGGCGCGACCAAGCGGGGCGATTTCCTGACCCTCAGCGACGAGGACTGGAGCGATGGCTTCGCCCTGAAGTTTTTTGGCGCCATGCGGCTCAGCCGTGCCGCCTGGCCGCATTTGAAGGCGCGGCAGGGCAGCATCGTCAGCATCATCGGCGTCGGCGGCCGTACCGGCAGCGCCGAATTCGCCATTGGCGGTTCGGTCAATGCCGCCTCGATGAACCTGACCAAAGTGCTGGCCGATCGCGGCGTCGCTGACGGCGTGCGGGTCAATGCGATCAACCCGGGCACCATCGCCACCGAACGGCTGCAGGTGCGGATCCGCAGCTTCGCCAAGGAGCACGGCATCTCGGAAGCCGAGGCGGCGCAGCGTATGCCGCGGGCGATGGGGGTTGCCCGATTCGGCGAACCCGCCGAGATTGCGCGTGCTGTCGCCTTCCTCGCCTCCCCGCAGGCGGCCTATCTGCAGGGGGCCGTCATCGATGTGGATGGCGGCCTGACCCGGACGCTTTAGCCGCCGTCCGGCCAGACGGGCGGCGTGACGGTTGATTTTTTCCAACCCAAATGCGCCAATCCTGCCGATCATGTCCATGTGCCTGAGTCGATTTGAGAGGTTGGAATTGCGGTGGTGTTTCCGCCTCTTTGTCGCGTTTGCCCTGGTCGGCGTCTTAGTCGGCGCCCTGGTCGGCACATTGGCCGGCGGCAAGGCGGCCTGGGCCGCCGGCCCCGCCGAGGCCTTGCCGCAGCCGACAGGCGAGGTTCTGCTGACCGTGGGCGGCGCAATCGGCCGCGGCAATGCGCAGGATGCAGGCGGACATCGCATCGCGGCATTCGACCGGGCCATGCTCGAGAGACTTGGCTTGCATCGGGTGGAGACGGCCACGCCTTGGCATTCGGGCAAGGTGCGCTTCGAAGGGACGCTGCTGCGGGATGTGCTGACTGCGGTGCAGGCTGACGGCACCAGCCTGCATGCCGTAGCCCTTAACGACTATGTGATCGACATTCCGGTCAGCGATGCCGAACGCTACGACGTCATCCTGGCATTGAAGGCCAATGGCGACTGGCTCACCCTGCGCAGCAAGGGGCCGGTTTTCGTCGTCTACCCGTATGACAGCGATCCGGCCTTGCGCCGCGATGTCATCTATTACCGTTCGATCTGGCAGCTTCGCCGGATCGATATCCGTTGATGCGCGTATCCGAAAACGCACCGGCCCCCGCCGCCTCCGGCTCCTTGTCGGGCGCCGGGCGTCGCTTCGTCCTGGTCATGGTCTTCACGCTGGCTTGCCTGTCCGGCGCATTGGGGGCGTATTTCTTCCTGCAGCAGCGCGAATATAACAGCTTCTCCTTCCAGAATGTCGTCTGGGAGGCCGTTCAGTTCCGCAACGAGCATCAGGTCTTTCGCACCGCTTTGCTGGAAACCTTGGCCGGGGCGCCGAAATCCAGCATGGCCGAGCTGAAACAGCGCTACGACATTCTCTATAGCCGGCTGGAGTTGCTGCATGACGGCGAACCCGGTGTCGTCCTGCAATCCAATCCGCGCCTGCACGATCTCGCCGTCAAGCTGGATCGGGCCATCCGCGGTTGGGAAACGGAACTGGCAGCCTATTCCGCCGGCAATCGGGCCGCAGGCCTTGCAATCGCCGCGGCCTCGCGTTCCCTCGATCCCAATTTCAACGCTTTGGCCGCTAATCTGAACATCCTTGGCGTGCAGCGGATCGAGGAAGCCAAGCTGCGCTCCGGCCGGCTCTACAATGCCCTGATTGCGGCGATTGCCGTGATCTGCCTGTTGGTCTTCGGTTTCGCCTTCGCCCTGTTGCGGCAATTGCGGCTGACCGAACGGGCGCATGCCGATCTGCGCGCCATAACCGGCGATCTCGATCTCGCCTGTCATCAGGCCGAGCAGGCCAGCCGGGCGAAAACAAATTTCCTCGCTACCATGAGCCACGAATTGCGTACGCCGCTCAACGCCATTTTGGGGTTTGCCGACGTGATGCGGCAGGGCGTGTTCGGTTCGATCGACAACCCGCGCTATCGCGACTATCTCGACGGCATCATGAAGAGCGGCCAGCATCTGCTGGCGCTGATCAACGACGTGCTGGACATGTCGCGGATCGAGGCCGGAAAGCTGGAACTGAACGAAGCCGATATAGATATCGGCGCGGCGATCGATCAGGCGCTTTCGCTGGTTCAGGTGACGGCGGACGGCAAGGGCGTACGGCTGGACCGCAGCATACCGGCAGGCTTGCCGCGCTTGCGTGCGGATAAGCGGCTGCTGCAGCAGATGCTGCTGAATCTGCTCAGCAATGCAGTAAAGTTCACCGCCGAGGGCGGGCAGGTCGAGATCGCTGCGGCCATGCTGACCGATGGCGAACTGGCGATCCGCGTGCGGGATACCGGCAGCGGCATGACGGATGCGCAGCTTAGGCGCGTGTTCGAACCTTTCTCGCAAGGCGATTCCCTGCGCGCGCGCGAGATCGGCGGCAGCGGCCTCGGCCTGCCGATCACCCGGCGCCTGATCGAACTGCATCAGGGCCGCATACACCTTTCCAGCCGGAGAAGTATCGGAACGACGGCCATTTTGATTTTTCCGGCTCAGCGCCTGCAGATCGCGGAGATGGCGTGACGATGCCGAGGTGCCTCGCCATCATCCTGCTGCTTGCCTTCGCAGCTTGCGCGCCGCGTCTGCAGCCGCCGGGCAATGCGCCGGCTCAGCCGGAATTGATGGCTGCGGCAGGCGAGTGGCAGGCCGATGACGGAATGGTCCTGCCGCTGCGGCAATGGCTGCCGACAGGCAAGCCGAAGGCCGTTATCCTGGCGCTGCATGGTTTCAACGACTACAGCCACGCATTCGAGGACGCGGCCACGTGGTGGGCGCAACGCGGGATTGCCACTTACGCTCCCGATCAACGCGGCTTCGGCGCGGCGCCATATCGGGGGCTCTGGCCGGGCGAAGACAGGCTGGCGCTGGATGTCGACGAGCTGACCCGATTGTTGCGGCGGAAATACCCGGATGTGCCGCTTTATTGGCTGGGCGAGAGCATGGGCGGCGCGGTGGCGCTAGCGGCTTGGCAGCGCGGCGGCGAGCGGCCGGACGGGATGATACTGGGAGCCCCGGCGGTTTGGGGCCGCGACAGTATGCCGGTGCATTATCGCGTGGCGCTCTGGCTTTCGACCTACACAATGCCCTGGTTGACGGTGACCGGCCAAAGCCTCAAGATTCTTGCCTCCGATAATATCGAGATGCTGCGTCGCCTTTCGCGCGATCCGCTGGTCATAAAGCGCACACGTATCGACGCCATCCATGGCCTGGTGAATTTGATGGACGACGCGGCGCAGGCAAGGCCGTCGGGATTGCCGATCCTGCTGCTGTACGGCGCCAAGGACGAAGTTATTCCGCGCGAACCGGTGGAGAAATTCGCCGCCGCTCTTTCCGAATTGCCGCGCGAAGATATGCGCATCGTGGTCTATGATCACGGCTGGCATATGCTGTTCCGCGATCTTCAGGCAAAGGTTGTCTGGCGCGATGTTGCGGCCTGGATCGACAACAGCCGGGCGCAGTTGCCGTCCGGCGAAGAAATCCATGCGCTGCCGCTCTTCGCCGCGCGCGACCGCAAGAACTAGCTCTGCCCGCTGATTTCCGCTTCCGTCTCGCTTCGCCGGCTGGCGCGCAGCATCCGGCTATTGCGGATGAAGTTTTCCGCCAGGCCATGATAGACCGGCGTTGGGCATAGCAATCGCGAGGTTCCGAATGCCAGGATGGACGCGGCCATCAGCGGCAGGATCATGCCATGGCTGCTGGTCATTTCCATGACGATGACGAAAGAGGTGATCGGCGCCTGAACCACGCCGGCGAGATAGCTCACCATGAACAGCAGAACGATGGTGCTGGGATCGATCTGCGGCAGCAGCGCGGCGACGTTGGCGCCGAAGCCGGCTCCGATCGCCAGGGAGGGGGAGAATATCCCGCCCGGGATGCCGCAGATCGATGACAGCGTCGTGGCCACCATCTTCAAGATGCCGAACTGCCAGGGCAGCGCTGCTTCGCCGGTCAGGATCGACTTGGCTTCGCTATACCCGGTGGCGTAGGTGGTGCCCTCCGAGAGCAGGCCGCAGATGGCGGTGCCAAGACCGCAAAGCGCGGCAAAGGCGATTGGGTGGGCCCGCATCCAGCTGCCGAGGCGGCCCGCCGGCCCGACCAGTATCCAGAGCAGAATACGGCTGAACAGGCCGCCCAGAATTCCACCGGCCACGCCGCAAACAAAGACGGCGGGGATGTCCTGGAAGCTTTGTACGCTCGCCGCGGTATGGCCGAAATAGACATAGTCGCCGAGGAAGAATAGCGAGACCAGGCCGGCGGCGATGATCGAGCCGAGCACAAAGCCGCTGAAGCGGTGCTCGAACGAGCGGCTCATTTCCTCGATGCCGAATACGAGGCCAGCCAGCGGCGTATTGAAGGCCGCGGCGATACCGGCAGCGCTACCCGCCAGCACGAGGCCTTGATGCTTCTTGAACCGTCCCTTGCCAAGCGCGTGCATGATCGAGGCGCCAACCTGGACCGTCGGCCCTTCACGGCCCACGGAAGCGCCGACCCCGAGCGCCAGCACGGTCAGCAGTATCTTGCCGATGGCGATGCGCAATGACAGGAGCCGGCTGCGTTCGTCCTGATCGGCCAGGTGGCGGGCGGCGATCGCTTGAGGAATGCCGCTGCCCTGGGAATTGGGGAAGTAGCGGCGCGTCACCCACAGCGAAAAGGCAAGGCCGGCAGGGGTGAGGATCAGCGGCGCATAAGGGAAATATCGCAAGATCAGCCGCAGGGTCGATTGCGCGAAATCCGCAGCTTCGACGAACAGGACTGCCGCGAGGCCGACCAATAGTCCGCCAATCCAGAATATGCCTCGACGCTGCCAGATATAGCGGTTGAACCAGACACGTCGGAGCAGATGGGTGCTGTGGGGCATTGTCAGGATGCTGGCGTGGCAGGGCCGAGGGTTGAGGTTTATTGGAGTTCCGGATCGAAACCGTGCTGCAATCAGTATTGGCGCGGTGTCCGCCCGTCGCAAGCACGGTAGCGGGTTTTTCGCCGGTCATTCCTGCCATGTCGGGATAGAGATGGCCAGCCGCAATCCTGGGCTGATTTTGCCGGTCCGAGCGCCCTCCGTTTCAGTGCTGCCGGACAGCCGGCAAGCCGGAGAGAACGTCCTCGACCGTCAGCTGATCGAGGCTGGGGCGCTGCAGCGTGCGGACCCAGTCGCCGCGCGGCGCGTTTTTCCGAGGATCCGACTCTGCGGAATACAGCACCAGAGAGGGGCAGCCGGCCGCAGCGACGATATGCATCGGCCCGGTATCGTTCCCGACGGCCAGAGCGGCGCTCCGCGCCAGGGCTGCCAGGTCGGCGATATCCGTGCGGTTGCAGAGATCGATAGCTTGGCTGGAGGCCTGCTTGATCTGCGCGATCTCCGCCTGCTCCGGCTCACGGCCGATCAAGACCGGCGTGAGGCGGCGTTCCGCCAGATGCCTGGCCAGTTCGGCAAAGGCCGGCGCGGGCCAGCGCTTGGCGGGACGATGCGGCGAGCCGCCCGGGATCAGCAGCGCGTATGAGGGCGGCAGGCCAAATCTGGAGATGTCGCTTTTCAGGAAACTCAGATCGGGCAGGCCCGGATCGGGGATACCGACCAATGCAAGCTGCTGGCGCCGCAATTCGCTGATATGCACAGGCCGCGTCGGATTGGGAATGTAATGGCTGCAGCCGCTTGCATTGCCGACCCATTCGGGGCGAGGGCGGCCCAGCAGGCGGTAGTACCAGCGGGTGCGTTGGCTTCCCTGCAGATCGTAGATCCGCCCAAAATGCCCATTGCGGATTTTCCGCATCAGCTGGAGCGTCGTCGTCAGGTTCCACAGTTTCGGCCGATTGTCGCACCAGATTTCGTCGAAACAGCCACTGGCGCGGGCAAGGTCGGCAAAGGGCGCCGTGGTCAGCAGCACCAGATGTTCTTTTGGATGATGCCGGCGGATCGCCTGGAACAGCGGCAGGGCAAGAATGACATCGCCAAGAGCGGAATGTTTGATGACAAGGATTGCCATCGCTATCACCGTCCTTCTCCGCCGCACGCCAGTCGCGCGACGGCGGCAGTCAGCGCCAGGGAGGACCAGAGCAGCATTGCCGGCCAGTTGCTGAAAAAGCTCTGGCCGACCGAAAACGGCAGCAGGACAACGAGAAGGCAGCCGGCGAGGAAAGTGCCGACGAGCCTGATATGGGCGTCATCGGCCCGAAGCGGCTTCAGAACCCGCCAGATCAGAATCACCACGAAAACCGCAAAGCCAAGGAAGCCGATCATGCCGGTTTCGGCGAGCCACTCGACGTACATGTTGTGTGGATGCGGATGGCACTCGGAGATGAGGCCGCGATCGAGGATTTCCCGGCACGCGAAGCGGAAATTATCCATGCCGACGCCGGCCAGGGGATGCTCTCGCCATAGCCGCAGGCCGGCCAGAATCAATTCGCCATAGATCGAATGCCAGAAATGCTCGATAACCTGCAAGGCGCTCCTTGCCCGGGCTAGAATTCGTGCGCTGCCGAGCAGCACGGCAGCTAACGCGGCTGCAGCGGCGAGTATTCCGAACAGGCCGTAGCGGCGATACTCGACCGATATCATCGTCGCAAGAAGCACCATGGCGGCAAGAGCGATGAGGGTCAGCAATGTCGCCGAGCGTTCTCCGGTCAGCAGGACGAAGGCAACCATCAGACAAGCGAAGCCCCACATCGAGGGCTTCACGCGCCAGAGATCCCGGTCGGTCACGCGGGCGGCGATCAGCAGCAGCCAGCCGGCCATGAACGGAAAGCCGATCCGGACAACGAAAATGCCGATATTGGGACGATCGAGCGCGGCTGTGAGCCGATTGCCGAGCATCGGCCGGCCGGTGAGCGACGTGCCGGTCGCCAATTGGACAAGGCCATCGATGATCGCAAAAGCCAGGATGATACCCCAGGCGCGCATGATCAGCGTCAGGTCATCATGCGACCGGACCAGCCAAAAGGGCACTGCGGCAAAAAACACGATGAAGCGCAGCCACAGCAGGCTCCGGCCGAAAGATTCACCGACATTGCCGGCGAATGGCGAAACCAGGATATTCAAGGCCAGCCAGGTGACGAAGAGCGTGCCGACCAGCGGATCCTTGACGATGTCCCATTTCTTCTGTTGAGCAATCGTGGCAAGGAATGAAAGGCCGATCACGGCCATGAAAACTTCCGCACCGCCTCGCGCCACCAGCAATGCGAGCGGCATGAGGCCGAATAGCCAAAGATTGAAACGTTGCAGCTTCGCCCATTTGGGGAGCGCTCGGGAGGACGCCTCCATCAATTCAAGGCACTCCCACAACTCTGCCGCCCGGTATGCGGCGTACATTCCGCAAAAGTCGGAAGGCCTCCGCCAAATGCAGCAGGGTTTCTTGCGCTTCACCGAGCAGCCCGAGTTTTGCCACTCCATAAAGCATGAGCATCCGCAGACGATTAAATGGCAACCCGCATCGGGAGACAGCTTTCCAGCCGCTGGAGATGCATTTTTTCGTCAGGAAGGCGCGGAGCGTTGCGTCGTATTCCGGATGATCCTGCAGCATATTGTAATGCGCGAGGAAGCGGTCGTGTACCAACTGACCTATATTGGATGAGACATGCGATCCAATCTGGGGTGCGTAAGTCATGATGGCCCGCAGGTCGATCATGCGTGAGGCTTGAGCGGCCATGCGAAGTGGAAAGGACTCATCCTGTACGAATATACGTTCGTCGCAGCCGCCGCCCGCCCGGAACACATTCGCATCGACGAGCCAGGTCATACGTACGAAGCCGCGTCCACGCAATATCATCTGCAGCGGGGTGTCGCTGACGAAATATTCAGGCTTGTCCGGCATGGGTGCAGGGTGAATGGCGTCGGCCGGCGCTTGCGAATGCATAACCTTGCCGTGGATGATCTGTGCATTCTCGGCTCTCAATAGCCGCAGCATGATCGCGACGGCATTTGGGGCGATCAGCTCATCGGCATCGATGAAACAGAGGAATTTCCCTCTTGCCGCCCGGGCGCCCTGATTGAGGCGGATGCTGGGGCCGGCGTTGATACTGTTCTCGATAACGGTGCAATTGCCGAGGCCTGGCCCCAGTTCCCGCAACATGGCGAGCGAGTGATCGGGAGAAGCATCGTCGACGAAAATATATTCTACAGTGCCGTCGAAAACCTGGTCCTTGAGGGCGCGAATGACATACGGAAGAACTGCGGCTTTGCGAAATACCGGTATGACGAAGCTGATATCGGGCGAGGGCTGCATCTATCTCGAATTGATTTTCGCTTGTTGTGAATAAAAAGATCAGAATCGGCCTTTTGACAGTTCAGATTCGAAGTAGGCGATGGTTTTCTCAAGCCCCTGCCGCAATGCGACGCTCGGCTGCCAGCCGAGGAGTTTTTTCGCCTTTTCGATATTTGGCTGCCGCTGCATAGGATCGTCTTCGGGCAAAGGCTTGAAAACCAGCTGCGACTTCGCACCGGTCAATTCGATGACCATCTTGGCAAGATCCATGATGGTGAACTCGACGGGATTGCCGAGGTTGATCGGGCCGGTCACATCATCCGGCGCATTCATCAGGCGGATAATGCCATCGACGAGGTCGTCCACATAGCAGAAGCTGCGCGTCTGCGAGCCTTTGCCATATATGGTGATGTCGCGGCCTTTAAGGGCCTGCACGATGAAATTGCTGACCACGCGGCCATCGTTCGGCAGCATGCGGGGGCCATAGGTGTTGAATATCCGCGCGACGCGAATATTCAGCCGATGCTGACGATGGTAGTCGAAGAACAGGGTTTCGGCGCATCGCTTGCCTTCATCGTAACAAGCGCGAGGCCCGATCGGATTGACATTGCCCCGATAGTCTTCCGTTTGCGGGTGCATCTCGGGATCGCCGTAAACTTCCGAGGTGGATGCCTGGAAAATTTTCGCTTTTGTGCGCTTGGCAAGGCCGAGCATGTTGATGGCCCCATGCACGCTGGTCTTGGTGGTCTGCACGGGATCGAACTGGTAGTGGATGGGGGAGGCTGGGCAGGCCAGATTGTAGATCTCGTCGACTTCGACGTAGAGCGGGAATGTCACATCATGGCGCATCAGCTCGAAAAAGCGATGATCCATGAGGTGGACGATATTGTCCTTTCTGCCGGTATAGAAATTGTCCAGACAGATGACATCGTGCCCATCCTGCAGCAGCCGTTCGCAGAGATGCGAGCCGAGGAAGCCGGCCCCCCCCGTCACCAAGATACGTTTGCCCATCGTCTAGAAGTCCTGACATGAATCGAACGGCCCGGCGGTTGTGCCGGCGAGCCGCTAACTAGCATATGCGACCATAGATGAGTAGCTGTTACGCCCCTTGGTACTCGGTAGGCCGCGAAGTGGGTGGGCCGCTAGGTTTCGGTGACCAGCCGGATCGACTCGGCGGGCGGGCGCCGCACCACGGCAAATCCGTCATAGGTGATCGGTGCGGCGTGGAATTCCGGCACCCGCGATTCCCGCTCCGCCCTTTCCTTGTCCGGCCCGCCGATCTTGCCGCGGATTTCGAGCAGCTTCTGCAGCATCGTCTCGGCGCCCGGGAGGGCGCCTTCGGTGATGACCTCGATGCGGGATTTCGGCATGCCTCCCGTGGCGATCGCGACCGTGGCGCGTTCGACCGGGAGGCGCGGAATGATCGCCGTCAAATCGCTCATAGTTAAAAACTAGCAAATTTCGCCCCGCTTCAGAAGCGAAGGTATTTTTCCGGGAATTCTTCACATATTTTCAGTGAGTTACATATCCCATCCGGTCAGCTTTTCGATCTCCTTTTGGGAAGCTTCTTGCGTTTGGCATGGGCCATCCGCTCCAGCTCCTTTTCGCTCATCGACTGGGCCATCCCCTTCGAGGCGCCCCGCAGGCTGGATTTCGGCTTTTCGCCGCGTTCGGCGGCCAGCGCCGCCCCCGCGGCCATCTGCTGTTTTTTCGACCGTGCCTTGGCCATAGACGTCTCCTCGGCCTGTTGCTGCTCCGACAATTACGGAAAAGCATCTGTTTTCGTTCCAGTACTGCCGCGCCGCCCTTTCGATGGCCGGGCCGCCTGCCTCTTTTGCCGATGGCCCTGATGGCCTAAAACGAAAGTCCTGGTTTCGTTTGTACTTTCGTACCCGGGCCGGTTCGAGCAGCCATCGAAACGAGTCTTCAGTGACCTGGGAGGTTGGGCCATGGATGAGATTTCATCGCGGCAGCGCCAGATTTTGGGGATCGCCCGCGAGGCCGGGCGGGTCAGCGTCGAAGAGCTGGCCCTGCGTTTCGATGTCACGCCACAGACCATCCGCAAGGATCTCAACGAGCTATGCGATCGCCGCTTCCTGGCGCGCGTCCATGGCGGCGCCGTTCTTGCCTCCAGCGTGGAGAATGTCGGCTACGAGGCGCGGCGCTTCGTCGCCCAGGACGAGAAGCAGCGGATCGGCCGGGCGGCCGCCCAGTTGGTGGCCAACCATTCCTCCCTGTTCATCAATATCGGCACCACCACCGAAGAGGTGGCAAAGGCCCTAACCGATCACGACGGCCTGCTGGTGATTACGAATAACCTGCATGTTGCGGCGGAATTATACCGTCATCCGCGCATCGAGGTGATCCTGGCCGGCGGCACCGTGCGCCGCTCCGATGGCGGCATCATTGGCGCCGCGACGGTGGAATTCATCCGCCAGTTCAAGGTGGACACCGCCGTCATCGGCGCCTCGGCGATCGATGCCGATGGCACGCTGCTCGATTTCGACTATCGCGAGGTGCGGGTCTCACGCGCGATCATAGAAAGCGCCCGCCGGGTGATCCTGGTCGCCGACCGCCTGAAATTCGAACGCTCGGCGCCGGTGCGGATTGCCCATCTGGAAGAGATCGATGTCTTCGTTACCGACCATATCCCGAGCGAAGACCTCAAGGCGATGTTCGAGGCCAATCGGGTGGAGGTTGTCGAGGTCGGCGGACATCCAGGGCGCGTGAGCGAAGATTAGGTTTTCCCTTCCAGGTTCTGTATTTTCATTTTGGCTTGAATATTTTGCGTTTTGAGAGGTAAAGTGAAAATATAGACGGCCAGTCATCCGGCATGGGAGGAAAGGTTGGGGGTAATCTTCGACCTCGCAATCTGCGGTGGTGGCATCAATGGCACCGGCATCGCGCGCGATGCTGCAGGCAGAGGCCTGTCGGTCGTGCTTTGCGAGCAGAATGATCTGGCCAGTGCCACCTCGTCGGCCTCGACCAAACTGATCCATGGCGGACTGCGTTACCTGGAGTTCTACGAATTCCGGCTGGTCCGCGAAGCCTTGCGGGAGCGCGAGGTGCTGCTGCGCATGGCACCTCATATCATTTCGCCATTGCGCTTCGTCCTGCCGCATCACCGCGGCCTGCGTCCCGCCTGGATGCTGCGGCTCGGATTATTCCTGTATGACCATCTCGGCGCCCGCAAAATCCTGCCGCCGACCCGCAGCCTGCGCCTTAGACGCGATCCCGCCGGCGCGGTCTTGCGGCCGGAACTGAAATTCGCGTTCGAATACTCCGATTGCTGGGTCGATGATGCCAGGCTCGTGACGCTGAATGCCGTCGACGCGGCGGCGCGCGGCGCTGTGATCCGGCCGCGCACGCGCATGGTTTCGGCGCGGCGCGACGGCGATATCTGGCGGCTGGTGGTGGAGACCGCGGCGGGGATGCGCGAGATTCTTTCGGCGCGCACACTGGTAAATGCGGCCGGGCCGTGGGTCGCGGATATGCTGTCGGGCGTGGTGCAGGCGAATGCCGCCGCCAGGGTCAGGCTGGTCAAGGGCAGCCATATCGTCGTGCGAGGGATGTTCGAGCACGAACGCGCCTACATTTTTCAGAATGCCGACGGCCGGGTGATCTTCGCCATCCCCTATCAGGACGATTTCACGCTGATCGGAACCACGGATCAGGATTACGAAGGCGATCCCGCCGCGGTGCATGCCTCGGAGGAGGAGATCGCCTATCTCTGCCATGCCGCCAACGACTATTTCCGCCGGCCGATCGCACCTTCGGATGTGGTCTGGAGCTATTCCGGCGTCCGCCCGCTCTATGACGACGGCGCTTCAAAAGCGCAGGAGGCGACGCGGGATTATGTCCTCGAACTGGATGTGCCGCGCCGGCAGGCGCCGCTGCTGTCCGTCTTCGGCGGCAAGATCACGACCTATCGGCGTCTTGCCGAAGCCGTCCTCGATCGTTTGAGCGATTATCTGAATATCGGCCCGGCCTGGACGGCGACAGCCGCGTTGCCGGGCGGCGATTTCCCCTATGACGGTCGGGATCAGGTCATTGCCGATCTGCTGGGCCGCCATTCCTTCCTCGATAAGAGCTGGGCGACGCGCCTGGTGCGCCTCTACGGCACGCGCGCCAACGATATTCTGGCCGGCGCGAAGCGGCGCGAAGATCTCGGCGTCGATTTCGGTCATGACCTGACCGAAGCCGAGGTCCGCCATCTGATGAACAATGAGTGGGCCCGGACTGCCGAGGATGTGCTGTGGCGCAGAACCAAGCTCGGCCTGCGCCTGACGCCAGAGCAGGCCGCCCGGCTCGGCGCCTGGATGGCCGAGCGTGCTGCAAAAGACGGCTCATTGACGGCGCGGACGGCGTAGGAACCGCATGGAACTGACGCTCGAAAATATCAGCAAGATCGTCGATGGCGAGACGCATATCGCCGAGACGACGCTGACCTTGCGGCCGGGCACGGTGAATGTCCTGCTCGGCCCGACGCTGGCGGGTAAAACCTCGCTCATGCGGCTGATGGCCGGCCTCGATCAGCCGAGCGGCGGCCGGATTCTGGTCGATGGCCGCGATGTGACCGGTCTGCCGGTCAGCAAGCGCAATGTCGCCATGGTCTACCAGCAATTCATCAATTATCCGACGCTGACCGTCTACGAAAACATTGCCTCTCCGCTACGCGTCGCCGGCCTTGCGAAGGAGGAAATCGAGGCGCGGGTGCGCGAGGCCGCCAAGCTGTTGAAGCTTGAGAACATGCTGAGCCGGCTGCCGCTGCAACTGTCGGGCGGTCAGCAGCAACGCACGGCAATCGCGCGCGCTCTGGTCAAGCGCGCCGAACTGGTGCTGATGGACGAACCGCTTGCCAATCTGGATTACAAGTTGCGCGAGGAGCTGCGCGACGAACTGCCGCGCATTTTCGCGACGACCGGCGCGGTCTTTGTCTATGCCACCACAGAACCATCCGAGGCCCTGCTGCTCAGCGGCAATACCGTCGCATTGTTCGAGGGGCGTGTGGCCCAATTCGGCCGGACGACCGAGCTGTATCACCGGCCCGCCAGCCTGGTGACTGCGCGGGTCTTTTCCGATCCGCCGCTGAACCGCGTCGAGGCCACCAAGGTCCATGGCGATCTCCGGCTCGATACCGGCCACAGCCTGCCGATGACGACCGCCCTGGCGGGTCTGCCGGAGGGACGATACACGATCGGCTTCCGTGCCCATCATCTGCTGCTCGACCGGCCGAAATCCGATTGCGTCATGCTGCCGGCTATTGTGGCGGTTTCGGAGATAACCGGCTCGGAAAGTTACGTCCATGTCGATGTCGGCGCGCATCGCTGGGTGGCTTTGGCCGCCGGCGTGCGCCGGTACGAGCCGGGGCAGCGGATCGATGTCTATCTCGAGCCTCGGCGGCTGTTCGCGTTCGCCGCCGATGGCCGGATCGCGGCGATCGCCGACCAGGCGATGGCAGCGTAGGAGGGCGGATCATGGCACGGATCGTCCTGGACAATGTCGCGCATTCCTACGAAGCAAAACCGCAGGCGGATGCGGATTGGGCATTGAAGCCGTCGGATCACGTCTGGGAGCACGGCGGCGCCTATGCCCTGCTCGGGCCATCGGGCTGCGGCAAGACGACGTTGCTCAATATCATATCCGGCCTGGTGGTTCCGACCCGCGGGCGCATTCTGTTCGACGATATCGATGTTACGCACCTGCCGACCGAGAAGCGCAACATCGCCCAGGTTTTCCAGTTCCCGGTGATCTACGACACCGTCACTGTCGCCGAGAACCTGGCATTCCCGCTGCGCAATCGCGGCATGTCGCGCGAAGCCGCCATGGCGCGGGTCAAGGAGATCGCCCGCCTGCTCGAACTGACCCATGATTTGCCTCGCAAGGCGCGCGGCCTGACCGCCGATGCCAAGCAGAAGATATCGCTTGGCCGCGGGCTGGTGCGGCCCGATGTCGCCGCAATTCTGTTCGATGAACCGCTTACGGTGATCGACCCGCACCTGAAATGGGAGTTGCGCTCGGCGCTGAAGGAGATCCATCGCAAGCTCGACGTGACGATGATCTATGTCACGCATGATCAGACCGAGGCGCTGACTTTCGCCGACACGGTGGTAGTCATGCATGAGGGGCAGGTCGTGCAGGTCGGCACGCCCGATGAACTCTTCGACCGCCCGGCGCACACCTTCGTCGGTCATTTCATCGGCTCGCCCGGCATGAATCTGCTGCCCTGCGCCGTTGACGGCGATACGGCGCGGATTGCCGGCCATTCGGTGAAGCTTGGGCGCCGCTATGACGGCCTGGCCGGCCGCATCGAACTCGGTGTGCGGCCTGAATTCGCCGCGCTGTCGAATGCCGGCGAGGGCCTGCCGGTGCGCATCAAGCAAATCGACGATCTGGGCCGCACGCGCATCGCCCGGCTCGACCTTGCCGGCTTTCCCATTGCCGCGACCGTGCCGCCGGATACCGATGTCAGTGGCGATGCCGGAATCGTCGCATTCAATCCGGCAAAAGTCTTCATCTATGCCGATGGCCGACTGGTGGCGTGAGGGTCTGGAGGATGAAAAAGACCGTCAACAACAAAGCCTGGTTCCTGGTGCTGCCGGTGCTGCTGATTGTCGCCTTCAGCGCCATCATCCCGCTGATGACGGTGGTCAACTATTCGGTGCAGGACACCTTCGGCAACAACAATTTCTTCTGGAACGGCATCGGCTGGTATAAGGAGCTGCTCGATCCCTCCACCGAACTCGGCGGCCGTTTTTTCGCGTCGCTTTGGCGCAATCTGCTTTTCTCCGGCATCATCCTGCTGATCGAGATACCGCTTGGCATCATCATCGCCTTGTCGATGCCGCGGCATGGCTGGCCGGTCGCCGCCTGCCTGGTGATCATGGCGATGCCGCTGCTGATACCCTGGAACGTCGTCGGCACCATCTGGCAGATTTTCGCCCGTGGCGACATCGGTCTGTTCGGCTGGGCGGTCAACATGCTCGGCATCGGCTACCACTACGCGCAGGATGGCCTTTCGGCATGGTTCACCATCATCCTGATGGACGTCTGGCATTGGACCTCCCTGGTGGCGCTGCTCTGCTATGCGGGATTGAAGTCGATACCGGAAGCCTATTACCAGGCGGCACGCATTGACGGCGCTTCGCGCCTGGCCATTTTCCGCATGATCCAGCTGCCGAAAATGCGCCGCGTCCTCATCATCGCCGTGCTGCTGCGTTTCATGGACTCGTTCATGATCTATACCGAGCCTTTCGTCGTGACCGGCGGCGGTCCGGGCAATACGACGACCTTCCTCTCCATCGACCTGGTCAAGCTGGCGCTCGGCCAGTTCGATCTCGGCAAGGCGGCGGCCATGTCGATCGTCTACAACCTGATGATCCTGGCGGCCTGCTGGGTCTTCTACACCGTGATGAACAATCTGGACGCGGAGAGGAGGGCCTGATCATGCGGCGCGGCGCGGCAGTCACGACACTCTATCTGCTGTTCCTTCTGCTGCCGATCTACTGGCTCGTCAACATGAGCCTGAAGACCAATGAAGAGATCACCAGCACCCTGACATTGTGGCCGCGCGAGCTGACATTCCAGAACTACGTCCAGATTTTCACCGACAGCTCCTGGTATTCCGGCTACATCAATTCGCTGGAATACGTAGTCATCAACACGATCCTGTCGATCTGTCTGGCATTGCCGGCGGCCTATGCCTTCTCGCGGTATCGCTTCCTCGGCGACAAGCATCTTTTCTTCTGGCTGCTGACCAACCGCATGGCTCCGCCGGCGGTGTTTGCGCTGCCTTTCTTCAACCTCTACTCGGCGATCGGGCTGTTCGACACGCCTTGGGCGGTGGCGCTGGCGCATACGCTATTCAATGTGCCGCTGGCGGTCTGGATCCTGGAAGGCTTCATGTCCGGGGTGCCGCGTGAGATCGACGAGACCGCCTATATCGATGGCTACTCCTTCCCCGTCTTCTTCGTGAAGATCTTCGTGCCGTTGATTGCCAGCGGGATTGGGGTCACGGCTTTCTTCTGTTTCATGTTCTCCTGGGTCGAGCTGCTGCTGGCGCGCACGCTGACCACGATCGACGCCAAGCCGATCGCCGCGACGATGACACGGACCGTCTCCGCCGCCGGCATGGATTGGGGATTGCTGGCTGCCGCCGGCGTGCTGACGCTGATCCCCGGCATTTTGGTGATCTGGTTCGTCCGCAACTACATAGCCAAGGGCTTTGCCCTCGGGCGGGTGTGAGGCCGCGATGGAACGATTCGCATGGATGGCATGGACCTGGGAGACGGCGCTGTTCTTCGGTGTCGTCGCCTGTCTGCTCGCGACGATGACGGTCCTGGCCCTGTGCCGGCCGGAGGCGGAGCGGATCGGGATATTGCGCATCCCGACCACGCGCGGCGATCGGCTGTTCATCACGTTGCTGCTGACGGCGTTCATCAATCTGGCCTGGCTGGGCCTGGTCAACGAAGACCTCTACTGGGCGCTCGGAATCTCGGTTTTGGTTGGTGTCGGCGTATTCCGGTTTGTGTGAGTGCGGACGTAACGCGCAGCCTTTGTCTGCGCAGAAAATCAACCTGAGGAGGAAGCGATGAATAGGGCATTAAGGTTTATAGGGGCATCCGCCCTGGCGATCTTAGTCAGTTCGCCGGCCTTCGCGGATATGGAAGCGGCGCGGCGATGGGTGGAGACCGAATTCCAGCCTTCGACCCTGTCCAAAGAAGAGCAGATGAAGGAAATGGAATGGTTCATCAAGGCTGCCGAACCGTTCAAGGGCATGGAGATCAACGTCGTCTCGGAAACGATCACGACGCATGAATACGAGTCCAAGACGCTTGCCAAGGCGTTCACGGAAATCACCGGGATCAAGGTACGCCACGACCTTCTGCAGGAAGGCGACGTGGTCGAGAAGATCCAGACCCAAATGCAGTCGGGCAAGAATATCTACGATGCCTGGGTCAACGATTCCGACCTGATCGGCACGCATTTCCGCTACAAGCAGGCCATCCCGCTGAGCGACTGGATGACCGGCGATGGCAAGGATGTCACCCTGCCGACGCTGGATGTGAAGGACTTCATCGGCATTTCGTTCACGACGGCGCCGGATGGCAAAATCTACCAGTTGCCGGACCAGCAATTCGCCAACCTTTACTGGTTCCGTTACGACTGGTTCCAGCGTCCGGATCTGAAGAAGAAGTTCAAGGACAAATACGGCTACGATCTCGGCGTGCCGGTCAACTGGTCGGCCTATGAGGACATCGCCAACTTCTTCACCAACGACGTGAAGGAGATCGACGGCGTCCGCGTCTATGGCCATATGGATTACGGCAAGAAGGATCCGTCGCTCGGCTGGCGGTTCACCGACGCGTGGCTGTCGATGGCCGGCAATGGCGACAAGGGCATCCCGAACGGCAAGCCCGTCGACGAGTGGGGCATCCGCATGGAAGGCTGCAACCCGGTCGGCTCGTCCGTCGAGCGCGGCGGCGACACCAACGGGCCGGCCAGCGTCTATGCCGTGGCCAAATATGTCGACTGGCTGAAGAAATATGCCCCGCCGCAGGCGGCCGGCATGACCTTCTCCGAGGCCGGCCCGGTACCGGCGCAGGGCAATATCGCCCAGCAGATCTTCTGGTACACGGCATTCACCGCCGACATGGTCAAACCCGGCCTGGCGGTGATGAACAAGGACGGCACGCCGAAATGGCGTATGGCGCCCTCGCCGCATGGGGCCTACTGGAAGGACGGCATGAAGCTGGGCTATCAGGATGCCGGATCCTGGACCTTGCTGAAATCCACTCCGCTGGAGCGCCGCAAGGCGGCCTGGCTTTATGCCCAGTTCACGGTCTCGAAGACGGTGTCGCTCAAGAAGAGCCATGTCGGCCTGACTTTCATCCGCGAGAGCGACATCTGGGACAAGTCATTCACCAAACGGGCACCGGAACTGGGCGGCCTGATCGAATTCTACCGCTCGCCCGCCCGCGTGCAGTGGACGCCGACCGGCGTGAACGTGCCGGATTACCCCAAGCTGGCGCAGCTCTGGTGGCAGAATATCGGCGATGCCTCCTCGGGCGAAAAGACGCCGCAGCAGGCCATGAATGCCCTGGCGGCGGCCCAGGATTCGGTGCTCGAGCGCCTGGAGAAATCGAAGGTCCAGGGCGAGTGCGGACCCAGGCTGCATAAGAAGCAGTCGGCCGAATACTGGTTCGACAAGGCCCAGAAGGACGGCAATATCGCGCCGCAGCGCAAGCTGGCCAACGAGAAGCCGAAGGGCGAAACGGTGGATTACGATGCCCTGATCAAGAGCTGGCCGGCGAAGCCGCCGACACGGTCGTAACAAGTAACAAGATTTCCCTCCCTACTGACGGCCGGGGCAGGTGCCCCGGCCTTTTTTTAGACCCGCGAGGGGCCTAGCCGCGCAGTTGTCAAGTCCGGGTATCCGCGCGACAATCAGTTGGCGGAACATTGGGAGGACCGCCCGCCATGACCGCTATGACGAGCAGTATCGAACAGCTTGCAGCCCAGATCCCGAATGGCGCCAAGATCGCCGTGCCGCCGGATTATTCCGGCGTCGCCATGGCGCTGACGCGGGCGCTGCTGCGGCGCGGCGTGCGCGATCTGCATGTCGTCTGCGTACCGGTTTCCGGCCTGCAGGCGGAACTGCTGATCGGCGCCGGCTGTGTCGCCACGCTCGAGACCTCCGCCATCACCCTGGGCGAATACGGCCCGGCGCATCGCTTCATCAATGGCCTGCGCAAGAATGCCTTCAGGATGATGGATGCCACCTGTCCCGCCGTGCATGCAGCGATTCAGGCCGGCGGCAAGGGCCTGCCCTTCATGCCGCTGCGCGGCATCATCGGCAGCGATCTCCTGAAGAGCCGCCCCGACTGGATGGTGATCGACAATCCGTTCTCCAGCGAGAAGGATCCCATCGTCCTGCTGCCGGCGATCCGCCCGGATTTCGCCGTCTTTCACGCGCCTTTCGCCGACCGCAACGGCAATGTCTTCATCGGGCGCCGGCGCGAGCTGGTCGCCATGGCGCATGCCTCCGCCGCATCGCTGGTCACGGTGGAGGAGGTGCGCGACATCGACCTGCTCGCCTCGGAGGAGACCGCCGCCGGCACGCTGACGGCAGCCTACATCGGCGGCATCGCCGAGGCACCGCGCGGCGCCTGGCCGCTGCGCCTGTGGGATATCTATCCGGAAGACGAGGCGCATCTGCGCCAATACACCGAGATGGCGCGCAGCGACGAAGGCTTTGAGCGTTATCTCGACCTTTTCGTGCGCGAACAGCGCGCCGCGGAGTAGGGCAATGGCAAACGATCCGGATTTCAGCCGTCAGGAATTGCTGATCGCCGTCATCGCGCGCCTGCTGCAGGGCTGCCGGCTGGTCGCCACGGGCGCGTCGTCGCCCATCCCGGGCGCCGGGGCGCTGCTGGCCCGCGCGCAATCCGGCGGCCGCCTGCGGGTCAATGTGCTGGGCAGCGTGCGCAACGACTTTCTCTGCGATGGCGGGGTCGAGTTATTCGACCTGGCCGGGCAGGGGCGGCTGGATGCTTTCTTCCTGGGCGGCGGCCAGATCGATGGCGAGGCGAATATAAATCTCGTCGGTGCGGGGGGCGAATACCCGCGAACGAATGTGCGCTGGCCCGGCTCGTTCGGCTCGGCCTATCTATATTCCCTGGTGCCGCGCGTCATCCTCTTCCGCGAGGAGCACAGCCGGCGGGTCATGGTGCCGAAGGTCGATTTCATCTCGGCGGCCGGTCCGAAGAGTGACGGCACCTACCGGCCGGGCGGGCCGATCGGCCTGCTGACCAATCTTTGCTGGTTCACCTTCGATCGCCAGCGCCGCCGCTTTGTCTTGGCCAGCGTGCATCCCGGCCACAGTCTGGAAGAGGTGCGCGACAATACCGGCTTCGATTTCGATTGTCCGGCCGCCGGGCCGCAGACCGAGGCGCCCGATGCCGCGACATTGGCATTGATGCGCAGCCGGATTGCCCGGGAAATAGGCGAAACCTATCCGCGCTTTGCGGCGCAGATATTCCCGCAAGCCATGGCGAGTGCATAAGCCGCCATCGCCCCATCAGGAGTACCGCCAATGCGCCTCGACTCATCCGCTGCCGGCGTCTATCCGATCGCACCGACGCCGTTTCATCCGGACGGTAGCATCGACGAAGCCTCGATCGACCGGCTGATCGACGCCTATATCGCGGCGGGCGCCACCGGCGTGACCGTGCTGGGCATCATGGGCGAGGCGCCGAAGCTGGAGCCGGAGGAATCGCTCGCGGTGGCAACGCGCTTCATCAAGGGCATGGGCAAGCTGCCGGTGATCGTCGGTGTCTCGTCGCCGGGCTTCGCCGCCATGCGCAAGCTGGCGCGGCACAGCATGGATCGCGGCGCCGCCGGCGTGATGATCGCTCCGCTGCCTTCGCTGCGCACCGACGAGCAGATCATCGGCTATTACCGCCAGGCGGTCGAGGCGATCGGGCCGGACATTCCCTTCGTCATTCAGGATTATCCGCTTACGCTCTCGGTGCAGATGACGCCGAAGGTAATCCGCCACATCGTGCAGGAGAATGCCTCCTGCATGATGCTCAAGCACGAGGATTGGCCGGGGCTGGAGAAGATCAGCGCTTTGCGCGGCTTTCAGCGCGACGGATCGATGCGGCCGATTTCGATCCTGACCGGCAATGGCGGGCTGTTCCTCGATTTCGAGATGGAGCGCGGCGCCGATGGCGCGATGACGGGCTATGCCTTCCCCGAGATGCTGGCCGATGTGGTGCGATTGCAGAAGGCCGGCAGGCGCGATGAAGCGCATGATCTGTTCGATGCGCATTTGCCGCTGTTGCGTTACGAGCAGCAGCAAGGCGTCGGCCTTGCGGTGCGCAAATACGTGCTGATGCAGCGCGGCCTGCTGGCCTCGGATGCGCAGCGCAAGCCGGGCGCGGCATTGTCGGCGGCCGCGCGGAGTGAAGTCGACTATCTCCTCTCGCGTTTGGCCGCGCGTGATTCCCGCGCCCTGGTGCGGCGCTCCTCGGCGGCGGAATGACGAGCGCGACGGCTTAGCCGGAAGGACCCGCGGCATACTGGAACGTCAGCGCCGCTGAAGCGTTCTTCATGGCGTCTGGTCGCGTCTGCGACTCGCAGGCGTGTCGAATCGCCAAAAGAAAAATTTCAGTACCGCTTCCTGCTTTGTGCGCCAAATGTAGCGACGGCAGCAGCGAGCGATATTGGCTGATAACCGCCCTTGGTCGAGGGGTAGCCAGAAAAAAACTTGCCGTCTGCCCGCGACAAGAGCAAAGATTCCGATACGTCGCGTTGATGTTTGCGCCGGCCGGCTTATTTGCGGAAAGAGGACCTTATCTTGGGACCGAACCGCAACGGCTGGGAAGGGTGCGACCCTCGTTACGATAGCGTCACTGTGCGGAGCGCATCTGAATGTGCACGGCACCGGATCGAGAATTGATCGACGCAATGATCGACCCCAGGGGCACCATCTACTCAGGTGCGGTTGCTCCTCCACTTTCCCTCCATTCATCTCAGACAGCGGGTATGCGATGAGTCAGCAGCCGGACGTATTCGACCTCTATACGCACATCTACGAAGACAGGATGCAGACGGAGATGTCGTTGCGGGACTATCTGTCGCTCTGTCGCGAGGACTCATCGACATACGCGACCGCCGCAGAGCGGATGGTCGCTGCGATCGGCGAGCCCACGGTGATCGACACGGCGCAGGACCCGCGCCTGGGGCGGATCTTCATGAACCGGTCGATCAAACGCTACCCGGCTTTCCGGGATTTTTTTGGCATGGAGGAAGCCATCGAGCGCATCGTCGGCTTCTTCCGCTATGCGGCTCAGGGCCTCGAGGAGCGCAAGCAGATCCTCTATCTGCTCGGTCCGGTCGGCGGCGGCAAGTCGTCGCTCGCCGAGCGCCTGAAGACCCTGATGGAGCAGTTGCCGATTTACGTGCTCAAGGCCGGCGACAAGATCAGCCCCGTCCTGGAATCGCCGCTCGGCCTGTTCGATCCGGAGCGGATGGGCGGCGTGCTGGAGCAGAAATACGGCATCGCGCGCCGCTATCTGACGGGGCTGGCTTCGCCCTGGGCGCTGAAGCGGATTCAGGAATTCGGCGGCGACATCTCGAAATTCACCGTCGTCAAGATGTATCCGTCGAAACTCAACCAGATCGGCGTTTCCAAGGCGGAACCCGGCGATGAGAACAACCAGGATGTCTCCTCGCTGGTCGGCAAGGTGGATATCCGCAAGTTGGAATTCTTCAGCCAGAACGACCCGGACGCCTATTCCTTCAGCGGCGGCCTGAACATGACGACCCAGGGCCTGCTCGAATTTGTCGAGATGTTCAAGGCGCCGATCAAGATGCTGCATCCGCTGCTGACCGCGACGCAGGAAGGCAATTACGTCGGCACCGAAGGCATCGGCGCCATTCCGTTCCAGGGCATCGTGCTGGCGCATTCGAACGAGGCGGAATGGCAGAGCTTCAAGAACAACAAGAACAACGAGGCTTTCATCGACCGCATCTGCGTGATCAAGGTGCCCTATTGCCTGCGCGCCCAGGAGGAATCCGAAATCTACAAGAAGCTTCTGCAGGCCAGCGAATTGGCCAAGGCCCCATGCGCCCCGGCGACGCTCGACATGCTGGCCCAGTTCTGCGTGCTTACCCGTCTGCGCGAGCATGAAAACTCGAATCTTTTCTCGAAGATGCGCGTCTACAACGGCGAGAACCTGAAGGATGTCGATCCCAAGGCGAAATCCATGCAGGAATACCGCGATGTCGCCGGCGTCGATGAAGGCATGACGGGCGTATCGACGCGCTTCGCCTTCAAGGTTCTGTCGGAGACTTTCAATTTCGACATCGAGGAGGTGGCGGCCGATCCGGTGCACCTGATGTATGTGCTCGAGCAGTCGATCCGGCGCACGCAATTTCCGGAGTCGACCGAGAAGCAGTATGTCGACTTCATCAAGAGCGAACTGGCGCCGCGCTATGCCGAGTTCATCGGCAAGGAAATCCAGAAGGCATATCTCGAAAGCTACGGCGATTACGGGCAGAATCTGTTCGACCGTTATCTTGCCTATGCCGATGCCTGGATCGAGGACCAGGATTTCAAGGACCCGGATACCGGGCAGTTGTTCGACCGCAAGATGCTGGATCAGGAATTGTCCAAGATCGAGAAGCCGGCCGGCATCGCGAATCCGAAGGATTTCCGTAACGAGGTGGTGAAGTTCGCCTTGCGCGCGCGCGCCGCCAATAACGGAAAGAATCCGTCCTGGACGTCATACGAGAAAATCCGCGAAGTGGTGGAGAAGCGGATGTTCTCGCAGGTGGAGGATCTTCTGCCCGTCATCAGTTTCACGTCCAAGAGCGACAAGGAAACCGAGCGCAAGCATACCGAATTCGTCAACCGCATGATGAGCAGGGGCTATACCGCGCGGCAAACGCGGCGTTTGGTGGAGTGGTATATGAGGGTGAACAAGGCAGGTTGAAGCATGGGAATGATCATTGTCGATCGACGTCCGAATCCGAAGGGAAAGAGTCACGCAAATCGACAGCGATTCATCCGGGTAGCAAAGGAAACCATCAGGGAAGCGGTTCGGCGGTCGATCAGGGAACGGGCGCTGGGCGATGTCGATACACGGGAGGTGGTCGATATCCCGGTCAAGCGCATCCAGGAGCCCCGCTTCAGGCATTCCAGCCAGGGCGGCCAGCGCGACTATGTGCTGCCCGGCAATAAGGAATATGTGCAGGGCGATACCCTGCCGCGGCCGGACCAGCAGGGCGGGGGCGGCGGCCGTGAGGGCAGCCCCGATGGCGAGGGGGAGGACAATTTCCAATTCACGCTCAGCCGGGACGAGTATCTCGACGTCCTGTTCGAGGAGCTGGAACTGCCCGATCTGGCCAAGACCTATCTGAAGGATATGACGGCGTTCCATAACGTCCGCGCCGGGTTCAGCGCGAGCGGCTCGCCGAACAATCTGAATCTGGTCCGTACGATGCGCAACAGCCTGGCGCGTCGGCTTTGTCTGCATCGCCCCAGGGCAGCGGAACTGGACGCTCTTGAAGCGGAGATCGCCGCGCTTGAGACCTTTGGGGAATGCAAACCGGAGGACGATGCGCGGCTGACCGCGCTGAGGGCATCGCACGCGACCCTGACGCGCCGGATGAAGCGCATCGCCTTCATCGATCCGATCGATCTTCGATTCAACCGCTACGAACCGATTCCGAAGCCGGAGGCCCAGGCCGTGATGTTCTGCCTGATGGATGTCTCCGGCTCCATGACGGAGGGGATGAAGGATCTGGCGAAGCGGTTCTTCCTGTTGCTGCACCTGTTCCTGTCCCGCAAGTACGACCATATCGAGGTCGTATTCATCCGGCATACATCGGAGGCGAAGGAAGTGGACGAGGACACCTTCTTCCATAGCCGGGAAACGGGCGGAACGGTCGTCTCCTCCGCTTTGGCCGAGATGCGGCGCATCGTGGCCGAACGCTATCCGGTCGAAGAGTGGAACATCTATGCAGCGCAGGCTTCCGACGGCGACAACTATTCGGGCGATCGCGAGGCCTGCACGCGCATCATGCAGGAGGATCTTCTGCCGCTCTGCCAGTATTTCGCCTATATCGAAGTGCTCGATGAATCCTCGGCCGACATCTTTCGCTCCGAAAGCAATGCCAGCGTGCTGTGGCGCGACTACAAGGAACTGGCCGACCAGAATCCGAATTTCGCCATGAAGCGTGTGTTTTCGAAGGCGGATATCTTCCCGGTTTTCCATCAACTTTTTGCCAAGGCCCGCCGGGCAGCGGCGTGAGCCGGAGCTAGCATATGAGCGGTTCGGGATCGTCCAGGCTTCTTTTCGAAGGTGCGGAGTGGACCTTCGACACGGTGAAGCGCACCTTCGACGCCATAGAGGCGATTGCGATCGGCGAACTTGGCCTGGAGCCGTATCCAAACCAGATCGAGCTGATTTCCTCCGAGCAGATGCTGGATGCCTATTCGTCGATCGGCATGCCGATCTTCTACAATCACTGGTCCTTCGGGAAGCATTTCGTCCGCGACGAAAAGATGTACCGCAAGGGCTATTCCGGCCTCGCCTACGAGATCGTCATCAATTCCAATCCCTGCATCTCCTACATCATGGAAGACAACACCATGACCATGCAGGCGCTGGTGATGGCGCATGCCGCTTTCGGGCATAACCATTTCTTCAGGAACAATTACCTGTTCAAGGAATGGACGGATGCCGAGGGCATTCTGGACTATCTCAGCTTCGCCAAATCCTATGTGGCGCAATGCGAGGAGAAGCACGGCATCGCCGCAGTCGAGCGTGTTTTGGATGCCGCCCATGCGCTGATGGATCAGGGCGTCAACCGCTACAGCCGCATACGCCAGAAACTCGCCGACGAGGAAAAGCGTGCCGAGGCGCGCCGGCAGCATCACCAGGAAACCTACAACGATTTGTGGCGGACCGTGCCCAAGCTGGGCGAGACGGAAACCCCGCCGGACGAAAAGGATAATGATTCCCGCCGTGCCGCACTCGGCCTGCCGGAAGAAAATCTGCTGTATTTCATCGAGAAATTCTCGCCGCGCCTGGAGAACTGGGAGCGCGAGCTGGTGCGCATCGTGCGCAACATCGCGCAGTATTTCTATCCGCAGAAGCAGACCAAGATGATGAACGAGGGCTGTGCGACCTACGTTCATTACCGCATCATGAACCGGCTCTACGATCAGGGATTGATCGGCGAGGGCTCGATGCTGGAATTCCTCACCAGCCACTCGAATGTCGTCTTCCAGCCGGATTTCGACGACCCGCGCTACAGCGGCATCAATCCCTATGCCCTGGGTTTCGAGATGATGCGCGACATCGAGCGCGTCGTCACCGATCCGACCGAGGAGGACCGTGCCTTCATGCCGGACATCGCCGGAACCGGCGATGTCATGGGGACGCTGAAACATGCCTGGGCCGGTTTCCGTGACGACGCCTTCGTGGCGCAATTCCTGACGCCGCATCTGATCCGCAAGCTGCATCTGTTCAAGCTCGGCGACCGGCAGGACGAACCGCATTACCGGGTCGATGCGATCCACGACGAGCGCGGCTACATCGAGGTGCGGCGCGCTCTGGCGCGCCATTACGATCTCGCCTTCCGCGAGCCGAATATCGAGGTCGCGGATGTCCGCCTGAAGGGCGACCGCCGGCTGGAACTGGTGCATCGCATCACCAACGACGTCCTGCTGTCGGAGCAGGAAGCCAAGGCGGTGCTCGGATATATCGCCGATCTCTGGGGTTACAACGTGCAGCTCGAAGGCATCGATAGCGACGGCGCCTCGCGCTATCGCTACGAAGCCTCGCCGAAGAACGCCTAGCCGAACCTCAGCGGCCCTGCCAGTGCGGCGGGCGCTTGGCGCTGAAGGCTTCGATGCCCTCGCGGAAATCGGCGCTGCCATAGGCGGCGCGGATCAGGTCGGCGTCGTCCGGGTTTGGATCGGTGGCAAGCCGGCGCAGCGCTTCCTTGGTAACCCGCAAGGTTATCGGCGCATGGCCGGCAATGCGGCGGCACAGATCGTCGATATGCGCATCCAGTTCGTCTGCGGCGACGACCGAGACATAGCCGCGCGGCAACTCCTCCGCGGTCGGCATTTCAGCCAGCAGCAGCATCCGCTGCACCACCGCGGTGCCAAGCGTCGCCGTCAGGCGCCGCAGATTGGCCGCCGACAGGCAATTGCCGAGCGTGCGCGCGATCGGCACGCCAAAGCGCGAGCCCGGCGTCGCGATGCGGATGTCGCAGGCATTGGCGATCGCCAAGCCGCCGCCGACCGCCCAGCCCTCGACAACCGCGATGGTCGGAAAGGGCAGGGCCTGCAGGCCGCTGATATAGGCCTCGATCCTCTTTTCATAGGCGATGCCGTCCTCGCCCGAGGCGAAGGCGCGGAATTGCTCGATATCCGTGCCGGCAATGAAGGCCTTGCCGCCGGCGCCGCGCAGCACGGCGACGCGTATGCCGCCATTGCCGCTCAGGCTGGCGCAGGCGGCAGCCAGTTCCTCGTACATGCGCCAGGTCATCGCGTTGCGCGCGGCGGTGCGGTCGATGGTGAGCCGGGCGATCGGGCCCTCGATCGAGCAACGAACATGGCCGTCGGCGGCGACGGGGGATTTATGTGTCATTGGCGAAAGCCCCTGGCTGCGTGAGGCTCGATACGGGAAATATCAGACCGGGTTCCGATGGAATCGCATCGGTACGGCCGGCCGTGATTTTTTGTAAGTTATTGTGATCTATGGAATTTCATGGTGGGCGGTACAGGATTTGAACCTGTGGCCCCACCCATGTGAAGGGTGTGCTCTACCGCTGAGCTAACCGCCCGCCAGAGAGGCAGCGTATAGAGGCGCCGCGGAAAAGTGTCAAGGCGTCGGCTGGAGTTCCGACCGGCGGCTAATAGAGGCCGCCGGTGCCCGAAATCGGGGCCGCGCCGCCGCCGGTATCCGCGCCGCCGCTGTCGTCTTCCGCCATCATCGAGCCGTCCAGCACCGAGCTGCGCTCGCCGGGCTGCGGCTCGGTCCCGGGGCGGAAGGCTTCCAGGATGACATGGCGGTCGCCCGGGCGGGCCAGCTCGCCGGTATCGGCCTGCACGCGCACCAGCCGCACGCCGGGCGGCACGCGGAACTGGATCGCCGGCTTGTTGGCCAACGCCTTGGCCATGAATTCCTTGAAGATCGGCACGGCGATCGTCGCGCCCTGTTCATGCTTGCCCAGGCTCTTCGGCGTGTCGTAGCCGGCATAGACGCCGACGGCGAGGTCTGGACTGAAGCCGATGAACCAGGCATCGTTGCTGTCGTTGGTGGTGCCGGTCTTGCCGGCCAGCGGGATGCCGAGTTCGCGGATGCGCACGCCGGTGCCGCGCTGCACGACGCCCTCGAGAATCGACACGATCTGATAGGCCGTGACCTGGTCGATGACGCGCGGCCGCATGTCGGGGATCACCGGCATCATCTCATCCGCATGGAAGGGCGAGACGCAGTCGGGGCAGGGCCGGTTGTCGTGGCGGTAGATCGTATGGCCCTTGCGGTCCTGGATGCGGTCGATCAGCGTCGGCGTGATCTTGCGTCCGCCATTGACGAACTCGGCATAGGCCGTGGTCAGGCGCAGCAAAGTGGTCTCGCCGGCACCGAGCGCCATGGAGAGGACCGGCGGCATATCGTCGACCACGCCGAAGCGCTTGGCGTAATCGACCACCTTGTCCATGCCGATCGCCTGTGCGAGGCGCACCGTCATCAGGTTGCGCGACTTTTCGATGCCGACGCGCAAGGTCGATGGGCCGTAGAATCGCTTGGTGTAGTTGCCCGGCTTCCACAGCGGCAAACCGGGACCCTGGTCCATCACGAAAGGCGCATCGAGGATCAGGCTGGACGGCGTAAAGCCGCTGTCGAGCGCCGCGGCATAGACGAAAGGCTTGAAGGCCGAGCCGGGCTGGCGCTGCGCCTGGATTGCGCGGTCGAACTGGCTGACGGCATAGCTGAAGCCGCCGACCAGGGCGAGCACGCGGCCGGTATGCGGATCGAGCGCCACCAGCGCGCCGCCGACCTCGGGTATCTGGCGCAGCATGTAGCCGTCCTGCGGATTGCCGTTCATCGGCTCGACGGCGACGACATCGCCCTTGGCCAGCACGTCGGCCGGCTTGCGCGGCACCGGGCCGAAGCTGTCGGGTCCGAGCTTCTTGCGCGCCCAGCGCAGCCCGGAATAGGGAATGCGGCCCCTGCTGCCATCGGCAAAACCGATTTCGGCGGCGCTGTCGTTGAGGTCGAGCACCACGGCAACCCGCCAGGGCTGCAATACGCCCGGAATGGTGCCGAGCGCCGCCAGGCTGGCGCGCCAGTTGTCATTGAGCGCGATGTGATGGAGCGGGCCGCGCCAGCCGCCGGCGCGGTGATCATAGGCCACGAGGCCGTCGCGCAGCGCCTGCTCGCCGATCGCCTGCAGCCGCGGATTCATCGTGGTGCGTACGCTCAAGCCGCCTTCGTAGAGCCGCTTCTCGCCGTAGCGGTCGGCCAGTTCGCGCCGGACCTCCTCGGCGAACCAGTCGGCGCGCGCCACTTCCGAATCGGGGCGGGTGCGGGTGGTCAGCGGCGTCGCGACGGCCTGCCTGGCCTGCTCGGCGGTAATCACCCCATCTTCCAGCATGCGGCCGATCACCCAGTCGCGTCGGTCCTTGGCGCGTTCGGGGTGGCGCACCGGATTGTAGTTGCTGGGCGCCTTCGGCAAGGCCGCGAGAAAAGCCGCTTCCGGCACGGTCAGATCGTAGAGCGACTTGTCGAAATAGGCGAGCGCGGCGGCAGCCACGCCATAGGAGCCGGCGCCGAGATAGATCTCGTTGAGATAGAGTTCGAGGATCTTGTCCTTCGAGAAGGCTTTCTCGATGCGGAAGGCGAGAATCGCCTCCTTGGCCTTGCGGGTCAGCGACACCTCGTTGGTGAGCAGGAAATTCTTTGCCACCTGCTGCGTGATGGTGGAGGCGCCGACCGGCCGGCGGTTCTGCGCCACGTTGACGGCGTTCTGAATCACGGCGCGGATCAATCCGACCGGATCGATGCCGGAATGCTCGTAGAAATTCTTGTCCTCGGCGGCGAGGAAAGCCTGCTTCACCAGCGGCGGGATCGCCTCGATCGGCACGAACAGGCGGCGCTCATGGGCGAATTCGGCGATCAGCCGGCCATCGCCGGCATGCACGCGCGTCGTCACCGGCGGCTGATAATCGGCAAGCTGCTGGTAGTCGGGCAGGTCGCGACCGAAATACCACAGCCCCGCGAGAACAGCGCCAGCCGCGCCGATACCGGCCAAGACGATGAGGAACAGCAGGATGACCAGATGACGCAGCAACCACATGACGAAACGCACTTCCCCGAATATGACGAGGCCGGAACTGTCGGCGGTGCAAACTCCTACGCCGCTGCCGGCTTTCTGTATAGCGCTCTTATAGCTGGAATATTATGGCGTTCCTGGGGCGGGTGAGCCTGCCGACCCCCAGGGTGAGAGAACATAATACGAATACTGTGGCGAAAATCGCACAGCGGACGTCCCGGCCCGCCGCAATGCGCGGCGGCAGAGCTCTCCCTCATCGGTTGATTTACCCCAGGGCGGCCGGGCATCCGAGACGGCCGGATGCGCCGCGATGAGGCGCGCGGCATCGATGCTGCGCCTCGCACATTCGACGCAGCGGCTCTGCAAAAGGCTCGATGATGTCACAGCCAATCGCGCGCAACTTCGATAAGGCAGGCTGTGACAACCATGAGTTATGGCCGATCGATTCTTGAGTGGACGGTGCGGAGGCGATATCTGCTGGATGCGGGCATCTGGCGATGTAATCGCGTCAATGCCAATCAACCGGCGGCGCGAATGTCGCAGTCGAATGCCGCAGACGAGGATGTCGATCGGAACGCTATCTCAGAAGTGCTTCATATCGCAAAGGAGGTAGCTGCCATCGACGGGGTACCCCGACGGCAACGAAAACTAGCCGTTCGAATTGTGGATGACGCTTTAGAAAACGACTTATCGTCGCATATGGGTTTCACGCAGCCAGTCGTGTCGATGCAAAGAGGATGAGTAGGAGAAACGGAATTAGCTCGATTGGATTCGAGCAACCAAAAGGAGGAGGGAAGACATGGGTGGGCGTGTTTCACTGATGCTGATTGATCAAAGCAGGTTGTTCCGCGAAGGTGTCAAACGCATTTTCAGCGACAGCGACTTCGACGTGAAGATCGAGGCCGCCGATCTCGATGAAGCATTGTCAGCCATGGATGGCACGCCGATCGATCTCGTTCTCACCGAATTCGGCGAAGGCGGCATGTCGTTCTTCGAACAGATTCGCGCCCTCAGACAGCAACGCGGCAACATCCGAGTCGTGGTGCTGACATCCGGGATGGACGGTGCGCGCCTGACCACTGCGCTCGAGGCCGGCGCCGACGGGTATCTGCTCAAGGACATGTCGGCGGATGCGCTGCTGCAATCGCTGCATCTGGTTCTGCTGGGCGAAAAGGTCTTTCCCACCGATCTGGCGCGTTGCCTGATCAACGGCATCTTTCATGCTCCGGTCACGGCTGTGACGAACCGCGGGCCGATGCCCGGGCGCGCGCTATCCGACCGCGAGATGCAGATTCTGAATTGTCTGCTGGGTGGCTTCTCCAACAAGATGATCGCCAACCGGCTGCAAATCTCGGAAGGCACGGTGAAGGTTCATCTCAAGGGCATCCTCAAGAAGATCAACGTGCAGAACCGCACCCAGGCGGCAATATGGGCGCTCAATCATGGCCTGACCGAAGCCCATCGTGCGATGCAGTTCAGGTATCAGGAGCCGCCGCCGGTCCCCGCCGCCGGACGGTCGATCCGCTGACGTAACAGGGGCATTATCGCCGGGCCTAGCTGCTCGGCATGCTGCTGAGCTGCCCGATCCAGGAATCGATCACTGCGCCGGGGCCGCCAAACCCGTAAGCGCCGATGAGCGTTGGAGCCCCATCCAGCATGCCGGTCCATGAGGCGATCACCGCGCCGCCATTCGATATCGCGCCGCCAGCCGCACCGGATGCATAGCCGAGGCTTCCGCCGAGCCCCCATCCCAGCGAGACTCCGTCAATGCCGAGGCCCGCGCCGAAACCCAGTCCTGAGGAAGAGACCAGGAAAGGCGAGGCTTGCGCGCGCAGGAAGGCCAGATTGCCGCGCCGCTCGATGTCGACCAGATTGCCGGCGCCGTCGCGCAGGATCGGATTGCTCGGTGTGCCGTTCAGTTTCCGCTGGAGGATGACCTGGCGATAGGCCGGGCTCATGCCGAAGGTATTGCCGCGCGAGGGAAGCTGATAGGGCTGGTTGTTCCACTGCGCCTCGGCCGGCAGGCTGGTGAAGCCGGCGCCGATTGCCAGGGCGGCGATAAGATAGCGAAAGAAATGCATGGTCCGTCTCCGATCTCGTCTGCCGTAGTAGAGATAGCAGCAACATGGGAAAGTCACAGGCCATGTTCAATCAGAATAGGCGGTTGGGTCGGCCATACCTCCAAATTGCACTGGCCGTCACTGCCGCAAGCCGGTAGGTCGATCTCCTAATCGCCGAAACAGCATGGCTGCGGCCGTCCGGTTGGTCAGGCCGAGCTTGCGGATGATGGTGCGCACGATCGTGTTGACGCTGCCTGGCGCCAAACCCGTGACGGCGGCGATTTGCCGATTCGGCAGCGCCTGGGCCAGAAGTTTCAGAATATGCTGCTCCCTGTCGGTAAGCAGTCTCAGCCTGCTGTACCATAGATCGCGATCCCGGATGCGGCGCCAGACCCGAGCCGGCATGGCCATCATGCCGTCGAGCGCCAGATCGCACGCCTCGAGCAGGGTGCCAAGGCCGTCGTCCAGGAAGATCAACGCATGCCTGCGATCCAGGTAGCCGACCAGGTCCAGCAACTGGTCTGAGTGCAGGACGATCAGCAGGGGCGGCGCAACCTGCGTCAGGAGCATGAGGGCGCGGCGCTTGTAGCGCGAAAACGCCAGCAGATCGGCAATGCCGATCAGCACCACGTCGGCCTGCCTGCGCCAATGCCTGGCTGCGTCGAGATCGATGCGCGTGGTCACGCCGGCCAGCCTGCGGTCGCTGTGGTTGATCACATCGCACAGTGAATCCGACAATGCGGAATTCTTCGTGACGACAAGTATCCTTTGCGCCTTGCGCATCGCGTTTCGGTCTGCCCTGGGTCGGTCGGCTACGGGATCGTGTAAGGCGAGCCGATCCTTTCAGAGATACGGTGCGGCACAAGCCGATCTTCAGGTCATCCGCCGAATGCCCCCCGGCACGACCGCAAAGGTGAGGGGTGACTCCCATAAGGCTAGGCGCCTGCCCATCCGGGATAGTCCGTCATGACCCGTTCTTAGCCTTCTGCTTCCTTCATTCTTCGCTGCTCTTTCGCAAGCATTGGCACCGCAGATCGCGCTGACATCGATCGCCAAAGGGACGGGAGCAGTCATGAAGACAGGAATACTCATCAGCCTCGCTCTGAGCGGTTTGGCGCTAACGGCGTGTTCAGGGACGACGGTCTATCCGCGCCAGGGCGTCAAGCCGGCGCTGGGCTTCCCGGTCACCAACAATGAGACGCCCTACAGCAGTTGCCTGGCTTCGCTCGCCAGCGTGCCGGGCAATAACCTGCCGACCTTCGCCGTCGGCGAAGTGGCGGACAAGACGGGCCAGATCGACCGCACGACCAACGGCACCGTGCTCAGCCAGGGCGTGACCGAGATGATGATCAGCGCTTTCTACAAGACCGGGAAAGCGCGTCTGGTCGAGCGCTTCGATCTGCGCATTCCGCTCGCCGAAGCGCGCATGGTGCAGCAGAAGATGACGACGCGCAGCACCGCGCCGCTGCCGGTGCGCGCCAGCGACTATGTCGTGATGGGGGCGCTCACCGAGCTCAACTACAACATCCTCAGCGAAGGCGCCGGATTGTGGATCGACGGCATCGGCGGCGGCGGCCGCACGGTGGTGATCAATGTCGGCCTCGATGTCCGGGTGGTGAATTCCCAGACCTTCGACGTCGGCTACGTCAGCTCTCTGCAGAAGCAGATCTTTGGATATGAAGTCGAAGCGAACGTCTTCCGTTTCTTCGGCTCGAGGCTCGTCGAGTTCGATGCGGGACGCATTCAGAACGAACCGCTTCAGCTCGGCGTGAGATCCGTCGTTGAAATGGCCGTATACCAGATCATGACGGACTATCTGGGGCTTCCGAAGCGGCCGGAGTGCCAACTCGAGAAGACCGATTTCATGAGTGACTTCCTCAAGAACCAACAAGGAGACAGCAAATGACGGGTACACGTAAGTTTGCCTATCTGGCCGGAGCATCCGCTCTTGCCGTTGGGCTGATGACGGCGGCGCCAAATGCCTCCGCCTTCGACAAGGTCGACTGGAGCTGGGATCTCGATGTCCGCGAGTTGATCAAGGCCTATATCGACATCTGCGCCCAGTTCGATCCGACCGGCCTGCTGAACCTGGAGGCCGTTCAGATCCAGATCGGCGATGTCACGGCGGATTCGACCGTCTACGACATCTACAACCTGCCGGGCGATCCGACCAAGGATAAGGATCATGGCCACGGCCACGGTAACAGCCACGGGCTGTCCTGGTTCGTGCCGACCGGGCATAACCCGTCGCAGCAGGTCCTCGATGCGACCAAGGAGTTGCCGGAAGTCATCAGCACGGCGGTGGCGGTGGCCAACAACGCCAATATCGATACCGACGCTGCGACGCAGCTCCATATCGGCCAGTTCGCCTTCGACGCCAATGACAACGTCTACCCGGCGAGTTCCAATAACAGTCATGGTCATGGCGGTCCGGGACCCAACGAAAATATCGTTGGCGCCGGCGCGCTGACCCTGGCGGCGATCCTGGGCTCTCTGGACAAGGCCGAGATCTCGGCCACGTCGACCGTGTATGACATCAAGAACGCCACGGTCGACAGCTCGGCCACTGCGGTCGCGAACAACCTGAACGTCAATGTCGCGCCTACCAGCGATTCGAACTCGCTGTTCATCGGCGACGTGACCCAGTTCGCCTATGCCGACGTGTCGGCGACCTCCTCGGTGAACGACGTCTGGATCAAGGGCTACAAGAGCCTTGCTCCGACCGAGACCGTGCTCGGCCGTCCGATCGTCAGTTCGGTGGCGACCGCGGTGGGCAACAACCTGTCCATCACCGTCAAGGCTCCGAGTCCGTAAGCAGCGCCGGCGGCGGAGGGCGGGCATCCCGCCCTCCGTTCCCGGCTGCCGTGGCGCTCATCTATCCGCTGTTGGAGGAAATGATCATGTCGTACCGGAAAATCCACAGGCCGTTCGCCGTTGCCGCGATCGCGATGACGCTCCTGGCATCGCTTGGCATTGCCGCTGCGGCGCAGGCCCAGCAGATGGGCCGCGAAGGGTGGAATTTCAATGGCCGCAACAAATCGATGGCGGCGCAATTCGATTTCACGCGGCGCATGCAGCAGGATCAGAATTCGGCGGGCCTGGCGGCGCTTCAGCAATACGTCACCACCTACAATTCGTCGTCCACCTCGATCGGCAACCTCAATCAGGTGACGCAGAATCTGTCCGACGGCTCGACCGGGACGGTCAGCAACGGGGCCAACCAGGCCAGCAACGGCAATCAGGGCGCCGACGCCAGCACGGGTGTCACCTACGACAACTCGCTACAGGTCAACAACACCAGCAACGGATCGCACCACCACTGAACGATCACAACTCGGTCGCGGCGAATGGGCGAGTGTCTTGCGGACTTGGGAGTGGGATGAGATGTCGAAACTGCGATCCCGGGCAAAAGCGTTTTTCGCGGCCACGTTCTGTCTCGCGCTCTGGGCGGCCGCCGCCGGCGCGCAGCCATCGCTCACGCCGGACCAGAAGCAGCTCAATGACCTGACGGCGGCAGCGGCGCAGGGCGATCACGAAGCGGAATACAAGCTGGGAGTGATCTATCTGACCGGCAATGCCGGCCAGGAGAATATCGGCAAGGCCGTTGCCCTCCTGGAGAAGGCGGCGAAAGGCGGGCAGGCGAATGCCGCCTTTGCGCTTGGCGCGCTGTATCACCGCGGCGTGCTGGTGCAGAAGAATCTGGATGCCGCCGTCAACTACTACCGCGCCGCCGTCGAACGCGGCAATCCCAATGCCGAGAATGCGCTGGCGCAATTGCTGCTGCGCGGCGAGGGCGTGCAGCGGGATGAGGGGACGGCCGCCATCCTGATGGAAAAGGCCGCGGCGCAGGGCCTGATGGAGGCCAAGGCGAATTTCGGCATGCTGCTCGTCGAAGGACGCGGCATCGCCGAGGACGCGCCGCGCGGCTTCAATCTCATCCATGAGGCGGCCCAGGCCGGCCTGCCGGGCGCGATCCACAATCTCGCCTGGCTGTATCAGTCCGGCAGCGGCGTCACGCAGGATCAGGCCAAGGCGCTGGAATGGTACAAGCGCGCCGCCGAACTCGGCTATCCGCCTTCGCAGTTCAACCTGGGTCTCATGGAGATGCAGGGACAGGGCGGCAAGGCGGACCCGGTGGACGGCATGAAATGGCTGATGCTGGCTGCGGCAGGCAATGACGGCGAAACCGGCCGGCGCGCTGCCGAACTGGTCCGCCGCCTCTCCGCCAAGATGCCGAAGCAGCAGATTCTCGATGCCGGTGAAGCCGCCCGGCTCTGGCTGATCCGCAGCGGCGCCGGCGCCAACGCCGCCCGGCAGGACGGCAAGTCGTGATCCGCGGCGGCACGGCGACGGTTCTGTTCGCCGCGCTGCTGCTTGGCGCCTGCACGCCGTTGGCAGTTGCCGGCGTGGCCCAGGCATTGATCGGCGGCGGCGAAGGAAAGGGCGGCGCGATGTCGCCGGGCGGCGTCGACGCACCGACCATTCAGAATGGCGGCGCGGCCGATGAAAGCGTGATGAAGGCCCTCGACCTTGCCGACAACGCCGCGGTCAGCGCGATCTGCCGCCAGGCCCTGCCGGATCTGCCGCCGCTGGCCGCGGGGCAATGCGACACCCGGCCGATCTGCCTGCCTGGGGCGAAGGCGCCGCTGACCATGCGCGTCTGCGCCCTGCCGGAAAAGCCGAGCGACACGCTGGCGCAGGCGGAAATCAGCCGCCCGCCGGCCTGGCAATGGGAAGCGGCGCAATGACGGCGGACCGGCCCGACCTCCTGACGGCGGCCGGCAGCGGCGAGATACGCGGCCTTGCTGCCATCGGCCTCGGCCTCGACCGCGGCATGGCGGAGCGCGTCAACGGGCTGGCGCATCGCCGCCACCGCGCCGGAGACCGCGATCAGGCCCGCAACCTCTACCAGCTCGTGCTGCGCTCCTATCCGGGCATCGCCTCCGCCTGGCGCGGTCTCGGCGTGATCGCCTGCGAGGATGGCCGGCTGGAAGCGGCGATTGACTGCCTTGCCCATGCCATCCTGCTCGACCCCCACTGCGCCCGGGCGCATTATAATCTCGGCGTAGCCTTGCAGCTGGACGGCAGGATCGAGGATGCGGTCGCCGTCTACGAGCAGGCGATCGCGCTGGAGCCGCGCCTGGTCGCCGCCTATAACAATCTGGGGCACGCCTTGAAACTGCTTTGCCGGCTCGACGAGGCGGAAGAGGCCCTGCGCCGGGCGATCGCGATGAAGCCCCGGCTGGCGCAGGCGCATAGCAATCTGGGCGATGTCCTGCGTCTGCAGAAGAAGCTCAAGCAGGCCGAAGCGCATTGCCGCCGCGCCATCGCGCTGCGCCCCGACTATGCCGCGGCCTATGCCAATCTCGCCTCGGTCCTGTTCGACCAGGGGCGTTCCTTCGAGGCGCGCAAGGCGCTGGCGCGTGCCGCGACCATGCGGCCGCTCGCGCGCAACATCTATCTCTTTCCGATCGCAAGATCGGGCGCCGCCGGCGCGTGAGCGCAAGCCAGCCACATCTTACTCGGCGGTCTCCAGGCTTTCGATATAGGCGAAGACGCTGTCGAAATCGCGCTCCGAGGCGATCAGGCGCGGCATCGGATTATGCGGCAGGAACATCACCCGCTGGCGGAACTGCTCGCGGGTGTAGTGCTGGGCGGCGATATCGGAAAAGCTGGGCGGCGCGTCCAGCGCCGCCACCGCCAGCGGATCGATCGAATGGCAGCGTGCGCAATACAGCTCGGCGAAATACTGGCCGCGCTCGGCCTCCACGCGCTGCTCGTCCGGGATGGCAGATTGCGCCGCGGCGGTCTGGGATTGCGCCGCGGCATTTTGCATGCCGATGAGAAGAGCGAGCGTCAGGACGGCAGCGAAACGGCAGAGCATCTTCCTTGCCTTCAATCGAGGCCGCGATTCTAGCAAAGGCGAAGGCGCCGCCGAGGCGCTCATACGGATAGCGGCGGGTTTTTCGGAACTACCTCGAAATCGCCAGGCGGCTTGGCGACCGGCCCGGTTACCGCACCGCCTGCGGCACCTCGACGCCGAAGAAGCGGTCGATGGCGGCGGCGACGGCGTCGGCCAGTTCGGCCCGGCCGGCATCGGAAAACAGCAGCGCCTCGTCCTTCGGATTCGACAGATAGCCCAGTTCGAGCAGCACCGAGGGTATATCCGGCGCGGTGAGCACCCGGAAATTCGCCGCCCGCAGCGCCTTGGGCCGAAGCGGGATATGGGCGCTCAAGCTGGCGCCGAGCAGGCCGGCGAAGCGGCTGGACAACCGCGCCGTATCGCGCGAGGCAAGGTCGAGCAGGATGGAGACGACGTCGTCGAGTTCGGCTTCCGGCGCGCTTTCCGCCAGCATGTCCGCCTTGTTTTCGCGCAGCGCCAGCGCCTCGGCCTCCATGTCGGTCGCCGCCTTGGCCAAAGTATAGATGCCGGCGCCCCGCAGGCCGTGATCGCCAGCGAGGCTGTCGGCGTGGACCGACAGGAACAGGTCGGCCTCATGCTGGCGGGCGAAGGCAACCCTCTGCTGCAGACGGATGAAGCGGTCGCTCTCGCGGGTCAGCAGCACGCGGTACTGGCCGGTGCGCTTCAGTCTCGCCGCCACCGCCTGCGCCACCGCCAGCGTGACGTCTTTTTCATAGCGGCCGGAGGCGCTGATCGCGCCGGGATCCTGGCCGCCATGGCCGGGGTCGAGCACAACCAGCCGGCGCTGCTGGTGCAGGGGCGGCGGCGGCAGGATATCGGCGCTCGATTGCAGCGGCAGGGCGACCGGCGCGGCGAAGGCGGCGGCAAATGCGGCCGGATCGGCCGGACGCAGGTCGATCACCAGCCGGTAACGGCCGCCGACCGGCCCGGCGGCGGCAGTGCCGGCCGGCGGCAGGCGGAAAGCCCGCTCGACCACGGCCGGTTCGATCAGTTGAAGCGCCAGCGTGATATGATCGGCGGCGATGACCGGCTGGTCCGCCCGCCCGATCAGGCCGGCCGCCTGCCGGCGCGGCGGCGGTGCCGCCCAGCTCGCCGCCGGGAGGGTCAGCACCAGGCCGAGGCCGTCCTCGGCGGCCGCCAGGCTTGCCTCGAGCGGCGCCGAGGCGTCGATCACCAGGCGGGTCAGGCCGGCATTGAGGCCAAGTTCCAGGCCTGTGATCCTCAAGCTGTCCTGCCGCGAATCGGGGCGGCCTTCCGCCAATGCGGTCTGGGCTGTCAAGGCGACGAGAAAAACCAATTGGAACAGTAGCTTGATGGAAGTCACCCCCGGTTGCGACAGGACTGTGGCAACAAAGACCTTGTGGCGCTGCCCCGCGACAGCGTAGCATGCAGTCGCGAATATCCGAGTCAGATCTCGCGGTCCAGCCAGGCATAGCCCCCAAGCATAGCCCAATGGCCGCAAGATCGGCGCATCGGCGGTGAGCCCACCTGCATATCCAGATGCCAGCCCGAAGGAGGCGGCCTGGGCAGAGAGGCCTCGGCAGCTGCGCTCAAGACAGTCCGGATCTGGAGTGAACTTCGAAGCGTCCCTCGGCCAGCCGGTCCGGCTCGGTCTGATGGTGGCGCGGCAGGCTACCGGCGCGGCGCGCTTGGGCGGGGTTGTGACCCGCGAATTCAGCGCCCCCCGATTGGCCCTGCGGACCACTACCATTGCGGCCTTGCCGCACTGGGCCGGCCCGCCCGCTGCTGGCTTCGACAACAAAGGCGCGCCGCCGTTTGTTATTCGCGCGGGCGGCGCCGCGCCGTAGGAATTATGCCGTATGGGCATGCGTATGCTGATCGATGCAACGCACCTCGAGGAAACTCGGGTCGTTGTCGTCAAGGGAACCCGTCTCGAAGAATTCGATTTCGAGACCTCCACCAAACAGGTCCTCAAGGGCAATATCTACCTGGCGCGGGTCACCCGCGTAGAGCCCTCGCTGCAGGCCGCTTTCGTCGAATATGGCGGCAATCGCCACGGCTTCCTGGCCTTCAGCGAAATCCACCCCGATTATTACCAGATTCCGATCGCCGACCGCGAAGCCCTGCTGGCGCAGCAGGCCGAGGAAGAGGCGCGCGCCGCCGAAGCCGAGGAAGCCGAACTGGAAGCCGAAGAGGCGCGGGCTGCTGCGAAGGCAGCCGCCAAATCGGCCGCCGCAACCGATGAGGCCGACGGCGAGGACAGCGGCGAAGGCGTCGAGATCGTCGACAGCGATTACGATACCGTCGAAGAGATCAGCCCGGATGCGCCGGCGCTCGGCGATGGCGACGACGAGGCCGCCGGCCAGGATGCGGACATCGTCAAGCCTGCCTATTGGAATGTCGCGGCCGATGCCGCTGCGCCGCCGACCGTCGCCGCCGAGGTCGAGCCGGCCGAAGGCGCCGAAGCCCGTGCGGCTCTGGGCGAAGCCGAGGGCGAGCGCACCGAGGCCGAACCGTCCGAACTGACGCCGCAGGAGCGGCATGCGGCGCCGGACGAAGCCGAGGACGCCGAAATAGCAGAGGCTGAAACCGCAGAGGCCGAGGCCCAGGACGCCGAAGCCCACGACGTCGAAGCTCAGGATGCCGAAGCTCATGACGCCGAGGCGCCGGAAGCCGAAGGCAGGGGCAACGGCAAGGGCGACGATCACGACGAGGGCCGCCGTCGCCGCCGCACCAATGTGTTCCGCCGCTACAAGATCCAGGAAGTGATCAAGCGCCGGCAGATCATGCTGGTGCAGGTCGTCAAGGAAGAGCGCGGTAACAAGGGCGCGGCGCTGACCACCTATTTGTCGCTGGCCGGCCGCTATTGCGTGCTGATGCCGAACACCGCGCGCGGCGGCGGCATTTCGCGCAAGATCCAGTCGCAGGCCGACCGCAAGCGCCTGAAGGCGATCACCAGCGAGCTGGACATTCCGGAAGGCATGGGCGTGATCGTGCGCACCGCCGGCATGGAGCGCTCGAAGCAGGAGATCAAGCGCGACTTCGAATTCCTTCTGCGCACCTGGGACAGCATCCGCGAGCTGACCCTGAAATCCTCGGCGCCGGCGCTGATCTACGAGGAAGCCGATCTGATCAAGCGTTCGATCCGCGACCTCTATTCCGACGAGATCGACGAGGTTCTTGTCGAGGGCGAGCAGGGCTATCGCCGCGCCAAGGACTTCATGCAGATGCTGATGCCCAATCACGCCGACCGCGTGAAGCCGTATCAGGACAAGATCCCGCTGTTCCACCGCTATCAGGTCGAACAGCAGCTCGACAGCATGTTCTCGCCGACCGTGCAGCTCAAGTCGGGCGGCTATATCGTCATCAATCCGACCGAAGCGCTGGTCTCGATCGACGTGAACTCGGGCAAGTCGACGCGCGAGCACAATATCGAGGAGACCGCCTACAAGACCAATCTGGAAGCGGCCGAGGAGGTCGCCCGCCAGCTGCGCCTGCGCGATCTCGCCGGTCTGGTGGTGATCGACTTCATCGACATGGAGGAAGGCCGCAACATCCGCAAGGTCGAGCATAAGCTGAAGGAATGCCTGCGCAGCGACCGCGCCCGCATTCAGGTCGGCCGCATCTCCGCCTTCGGCCTGCTCGAGATGTCGCGCCAACGCCTGCGGCCCAGCCTGATCGAAAGCTCGACCATGCCGTGTCCGCATTGCCAGGGCCGCGGCTATGTGCGTTCGATCGAATCGACGGCGCTGCAGGTACTGCGTGCCATCGAGGAGGAGGGCATCCGCGACCGCTCCAGCGAGATCACGGTGGCCGTGTCCGCCGAGGTCGCGATCTATCTGCTCAACCACAAGCGCGAGCGCATCTCCGATATCGAGCGCCGCTACGTGATGAAGGTGATCGTCGCGGCCGATGCCAGCCTGGTGCCGCCGGATTACCGCATCGAGCGCAGCAAGACCCGCCAGCCGGGCGAGGTGAACCGGCCGGAACTGGCCTCGCGCAGCGAGGCGCCGCGTCCGATCACCCAGGAGACGGCCTATGCCGCCGAGGCCGAGGGCGAAGCGGAAGCAGCCGAGGCCGAGGATGCTCAGACCGTCGAAGCTGCCGAGAGCGAGGATGAAGGCGAGGGCGAAGGCCGCCGCCGCCGCCGCCGCCGCCGCCGCCGCCGGCGCGGCGACGAAGCCGCACGCGATGAGCGTGAAGAGGGTGCAAGCGCCGAGGCGGCTGGAGCGGAAGAGGAAGACACCGCCGGAGAACCCGTGGCCGAGGCGGCGGAAGCCGGTGACGAAACGGCCGAGGGGCAGGACGAGGAAGCCGGCGATGCCGCCTTCGATCAGCGCGATGGCGATGGTCGTCGCCGCCGGCGTGGCCGGCGTGGCGGCCGGCGCCGGCGCCGGGGCGAGGGCGAAGCGCCGCGCGAGGGCCACGCGGATCAGGAATACCCGGGTGGCCAGGGCGGGATAATGACCCCGGCGGCGCTTGGCGCCATGTTCGATGGCCTGCCGGCTTACGAATTCGAGGATGAAGACTCCCCGCCGGCGAAGCGGCCCCAGGAAATTCCGCAGGCCGCCGAGCGCAGCGTGCATGTCGAACCGGCGCCGTCGGTGGTGACCGACGATGTCGTGTTGCCGGAAACCGCCCCCGAAGCGGCGCCGGCGCAACCGGCCGCGGCTGCCGAGCCGCCCGCTCAACCGATGCCGGCTGAATCGACGCCAGCCGAATCGGCGCCCGCTGAATCGGCGCCTCCGGAGCCGGCATCCGCACCGCCCGCGGAACAGTTGACCACGGGACCCATCTTCGAGGCCGTGGTGATCACGCCGGAAGGCGCCGCGGAGAAGCCGGCCGAGCCGCCGGCGCCGAAGAAGGGCTGGTGGCGCCGATGAGAGTGGTCACGTGAAGCAAGCGCCGATCCGCCGCGCCAGCCAGAAGGACGAGGCGCATCTCGCTGCGCTGCAGAAGCGGGCATATGTGAAGTATGTCCCGCTGCTCGGCACGGCGCCGCAGCCGATGGCGGAAGACGCCAGGCGCCTCCTGGAGGAATACGAGGTCTGGGTGGTCGATGGCGCCGAAGACGTGCTGGCCGGTGCGCTGGTGTTGCGCACGGCTGCGGATCACCTGCTGATCTGGAGCGTCGCCGTCGATCCGACGCAGCAGGGCGTCGGTCTCGGCCGCCGCCTGCTCGATTTCGCCGAGGCCGAGGCGCGCAAGCGCGGCCTGACCGAAATCCGCCTTTACACCAACGCGCTGTTCACCGACAACCGGCAGCTCTATGCCCATCTCGGCTATGTCGAGACCGGCATCGAGCTGCATGAAGGCCGCGAACTGGTCCATATGGCCAAGACGCTCGCGGCGGCGGTGTAGGCCTCAACCGGCGCGTCCTGCTCTGATCCGTTCCGGCGGGGCGAGGGCGCCATGGGCGGCGAATGACGAACGACGCAGCAGGCCAACTCGAGGCCTATTTGCATGCCCATATCCCGCTCTCGGCGGCGATGCAGGTTGCGGTCGTTTCCGCCGCTTGTGATGCAGTGACCTTGTCCGCTCCGCTTGCGCCGAACCTCAATCACCGCAACACGGCTTTCGGGGGCAGCATATCGGCTCTGGCGATCCTCTCGGCCTGGTCCCTGATAAACCTGCGCCTCAATGCAAAAGGGCTTCGAAGCCGGCTGGTGATCCAGTCGAACCGGATGGATTACGACCGGCCGGTTCCGGCGGCCTTTACCGCCACCGCATCGCTTGCGGATGCATCGGCCTGGCCGGCCTTCTGCAAGATGCTGGCGCGCAAAGGCCGCGCCCGCATCCGCGCGGTCTCGCTCATCCGTTCCGAGGGCGAAGCGGCCGGGCGCTTCGAGGGCGAATTCGTGGCGTTCCGGCTGGACGCAGCGGCCTAGCCGCCTGTCGCCTCACTTCCGCCAGTCTTTCAGCCGCTTCGCCGCTTCGATCATGCGCTCGGTGGCGCCGGCGAAGGAAAAGCGCATGAAGTAATGGCCGCGGCCGCGGTCGAAATCGAAGCCGGGCGTCGCCGCAATGCCGGTCTCGCTCAGCATCTTCTGGCAGAAGGCAGCCGCGTCGTTGGTGAAGCGGCTGATATCGGCATAGAGGTAGAAGGCGCCGTCGGCCTGCGCCAGGCGGTCGAAGCCGGCCTGCGGCAGTTCGTTGAGCAGGATCTCGCGGTTCCTGGCGTAGCGCGCGACGTTTTCCTCAAGCTCGTCATAGGCCGAGAGCGCGGCCACGCCGGCAACCTGCGAAATGCCGGGCGCCGAGATATAGAAATTCTGCGTCAGGCATTCGATCGGCCGCAGCAAAGTCTCCGGCACCACCATCCAGCCGAGCCGCCAGCCGGTCATCGAGAAGTATTTCGAGAAGCTGTTGATGACGATCGCCTGATCGGTCAGCGCCAGCACCGATTGCGCGCGTCCGCCATAGGTGATGCCGTGATAGATTTCGTCGACGATCAGCCAGCGCTTCTTCGCCGCGCAGTCGTCGACCAGCGCCTTGAGGGCCGCCGGCGTCAGCATCGTGCCGGTCGGATTGGCCGGACTCGCCACCAGCACGCCTTTCGCATCCGGCGCCTGGGCGTTGATCATCGCCGGCGTCGGCTGAAAGCGCGTCTCCAGTTCGGTGACGATCATCGCCGGCATCAGATCGAGTGCGCGCAGGATGTTGCGATAGGCCGGGTAGGCCGGCTCGCCCAGGACAACCTTGTCGCCGGCATCGAAGGCGGCAAGGAAGGCAAGCTGGAAGCCCGCCGAGGAGCCGGTGGTGACCACGATACGCTCCGCCGGCACGGCGAGGCCGTAGTAGTCGCGGTAATGCCTGGCAATCGCGTTGCGCAGCTCCGGGATGCCGAGCGCCAGCGTATAGCCGAGCGGATCGCGCCGGGCTGCCGCCGTGGCCGCTTCGATCGCCTTGCGCGGCGCCGGCGTCGAGGGCTGGCCGACCTCCATATGGATGACGTCGCCGCCCGCGGCCTTGCGTTCGGCAGCGGCCTTCATCACTTCCATGACGAAGAAGGGATCGATGGCGCCGCGTTTCGATGGTTGCATACCCTTACTCCGCACCCGGAACACGAAATTTCAGAACAGATGGCCGGTCGCCAGGCCATAGCCGCGGCGGTCGGCGGCGAAGCTGCAGGTTTCCGGCGCGCGCGGCACGCCGTTGCTGCAATAGGCCAGATTGACCCGGCCGATCGGGCCGCTCTGCGTCGCCGTGATGCCGCGGCTGCCGATGGCGTTCAGCACCTCCGGATCGGTGCCCGGCTCGTATAAAAGCGGCGCCTGCGGCCCGGCCTGGAATTGGCGCGGCGCGGCCAATGCCACCGAGGCCGCGCCTTTCTCCACCCTGGTCAGGCCGGCCCGCAACACGCTTTCCGCCAAGGCCGCCGCGGCGGTCGGTCCGCCGGCGGCGCCGGCGGCGAAGAAGCTCTGATTGACGCGCGGATTGATGCCGACCAGCACGGTCAGATACGGCGTCTCGTCGCCCGGCACGCCATAGGGCGAGGCGAACAGCACGCCGGTTTCCCGGCCCACCTTCCGCGCGCCGAAATCCGTTCCCATGCTGAAGGCGCAGGCCACCGACAGGCCGTTGCGGTCGATGGCGGCGATGCTGCTGGAGCCATAGCCTTCCTGCGGCGCGGCGGTCGTGCCGCGATAGGCCTGGCCGAGCGCCGCGACGAATTTCTCGGGCTGGAATTTCGCCGTGCCGATCAGGCTGCCGCCATCATAGGACTGCTCGATCAGCCAGGCGGCGATCGCACCGCCGCCGGCATTGTTCGAGGTGTAGAGTTCGACGCTGTTCTCGAACGGCAGCTTGAGCGGCTTGCCGATATCGGCGGCATAGCTGCGCAGCTCTTCCTCCGTGATCCTGCCGCCGGCCGCGGCGATATCCGACAGCAGGGTCTGCGACAGGCCGCCCTGATAGAAATCGGCCGGGCCGGCGCCGCGCAGGCGGGCCAGCACGGCGGCGAGTTTCGGCTGGGTGCGGCGCTCGCCCTCGGCCAGGATGCCGTTCTGGCCGCCGATCACGGTTTGCAGCGCCGGATCGCCGGCGGCCGGCGGCTGCGATTGCTGGGTCGCCTGGATGAAGGCGCGGCTGGCGCCGTCGCCAAAGCGCGCGATCTGCTCGGCCGGCGCCACCGTCTGGGCCCAGCGCAGCCTGCCGTAACGGCCCTGCAGCAGGCCGAGGCCGCGCACCATGCCGGGCACCGCTATCGGCCCGCCGGCCTTGGCGGCCACGGCAGGAAACTCGATGGTCTCGGCCCGCTTGCGCGCCGCATCGCCGACGACGCAGATGCCGCCGCCGCCCAGGGCGGCGCCATTCGGATAGGTCACCGCCAGGGTCAGGGCGGCCGCCGTGACGGCGTCCGCGGCCGAGCCGCCGGCGGAAAGAATGTCCCGCCCGATGAGGGCGGCGCGCGGCTCGTCCGCCACCACACCGCCGATGAAGCCGCTCAGGTAATCGATCTGACCCGGGTTCACGCCGGCGTTTTCGTCGGAATTCGAGCAACTGGCAAGCAGAGTCACCACCAGGACGGGCAGGGCGCATTGACGCACCAGCGCGGTGCGCTTACCTAAGCCGGACTGCCGTCGTTTCGCCGTGTTCTCGGGGCAATACTTCACCATGGCCGCTCGCAGGTCCCTCATCCGTTCGTCTCTCGCTATCGGCTGCGCCGTGCTGATGGCGGCCTCCACGACGGTCCTGCCAACCGCGGCCGAGGCCCAGCGCCGCGGCGCTTCCCTGGTGCGCGACGCCGAAGTCGAAAATACCATCCGGGTTTATGCCGCGCCACTCTTCGCGGCGGCCGGGCTGGCCAATGACTCGATCTCGGTGCATCTGGTCAATGACCGGGTGCTCAATGCCTTCGTCGCCGGCGGCCAGCGCATCTTCATCAATACCGGCCTTTTGATGCGGGCCGAGCGGCCGGCCCAGGTGATCGGCGTGCTGGCCCACGAAATCGGCCATATCGCCGGCGGCCATCTGGCCCGCATGGGCGATGCCATGGATAGCGCCAGCACGGTGATGATCCTCTCCATGCTGTTTGGCGCCGCCGCCGCAGTCGCCGGCTCGGGCGAGGGCGCGGCGGCCGCGATCCTGGGCGGCCAGCAGGTCGCCGAACGCAATTTCCTGGCCTATACCCGCGGGCAGGAATCCTCGGCCGATCAGGCCGGCGCCACCTATCTAGAAGCGACGCATCAGTCGGTCAGCGGCCTGATCGAGTTTCTGCGCATCATCGGCAATCAGGAAGCGCTCACCGTCGGTCGCCAGGATCCGTATGTGCGCAGCCACCCCCTGACCCCGGAGCGCGTCGCCGCGCTGGAATCCAGGCTATCGCGCTCGCCTTACAGGAATGCCAAGGACACGCCGGAGAATATCGAGCGGTTCAAGCGCATGCAGGCCAAGCTGGTCGGCTATCTCGACGGGCTGGAACGCACGCTGCAGCAATATCCGGAAAGCGATACCAGCCTCTACGGCCGCTATGCCCGGGCGTTCGCCTACTTCCGCGCCCTCGATTTCAGCCGCGCCATGAGCGAAACCGAGTCGCTGATCGGGCAGTATCCGAACGATCCTTACTTTCGTGAACTGAAGGCCGACATCCTGTTCAATCAGGGCAAGGTGGCGGAATCGCTGCCGGCCATCGAGACGGCTTACCGGCTGGCGCCCAACGAACCGCTGATCGCGCTCGGCGTCGGCCAAAGGCTGGTGGCGCTGGAGGACGGCAGCCGCCTGCCGGAGGCGATCCGCATCCTCAAGGACGTCACCTTGAAGGAGCCGGACAACAGCATGGCCTGGCAGCAGCTTGCCTCGGCCTATGGCCGCACCGGCGATATCGGCCAGGCCTCGCTGGCCTCGGCCGAGCGCTATCTGGTGATCGGCGCCCTGCGCGACGCCAGGGGACTTGCCGAGCGCGCCGCCCATATCCTGCCAGAGGGCTCGCCGGGCTGGCTGCGCGCCCAGGACATCATCTCTGCCGCCAAGGACGAACAGCGCGAACAGCGCAACCGGCGTTGATCCGGTATCAGCCGACTCACGGTCTCGTGGCTTGCCCGAACCGGTGTGGCGGGGGATAGTGCGGCAACATCAGCAAGGATCATCAGACATGTCGTTTTTCCGTTTCGCCGGTTTCCTGAGGGCGGTCCTGGCCCCGGCCCTGGTGCTGTTCGCCCTGTTCGCCGGCCCGGCCGCTGTTGCCCAGCAGGCGTCCGAGCCGTTCACGCCCGAGCAGAAAAAGGCGCTCGAGACGCTGGTGCATGAGATCCTGGTGAAGAATCCGGAAATCCTGGTCGATGCCATGCATGCGCTCGATGCCAGGCAGCAGGAACAGGCGGCCCAGGCTTCGCGGGCGGCGATCGCCGCCAATGCCAAGGAAGTGTTCAACGACGGCCATTCCTTCGTGGCCGGCAATCCGAAGGGCGACGTTACGATCGTCGAGTTCTTCGATTACCGCTGCCCCTATTGCAAGCAGATGCAGCCGCATCTGCAGGCGCTGCTGAAGGAGGACGGCAAGATCCGCCTGATCCTCAAGGAGCTGCCGGTGCTGGGGCCGGACAGCGTGCTGGCCTCGCGTGCCGCGGTGGCGGCGCTGGCGCAGCAGAAGGGGACGAGATACTACGCCTTCCACGACGCCATGATGGGCTTCCATGGCCAGCTCACCGAAGCCGAGGTCTTCCGCATGGCCGGCGAGGCGGGTCTCGACGTGACCGCCCTGAAGGCCGATATGGAAGACCCGAGGGTCGAGCAGGCCCTGCGCGCCAATCTGGCGCTGGCGCAAAAGCTCGGCATCGAGGGCACGCCGGGCTTCATCGTCGGCGGCGAACTGATCCCCGGCGCCGTTTCGCTCGATTCCCTGCGCCAGCTGGTCAAACAGGCGCGCGGGTAATCGGGATATTTGACGAAACAGGTCGGACTCCGTATGGTCCGGCGCAACGACGACAATCGACGTACGGGTTAGGTTATGCGCGCCGAAATCAAGGCGATGGCCGATGAAATCAAGCAGTCGCTGGAACTGCTGAGGAGGTCTCTTTGACTGGGATCACTCGGTCAAACGCCTCGAAGAACTGAACGCGAAAGCGGAAGACAGCAGCCTCTGGAACAATCCGGCCGAAGCGCAGGCGGTCATGCGCGAGCGCAACCGGCTGGACCGGCAGATCGGCACCCAGCGCCGGCTCGAACAGGCGCTGGAGGACAATATCGGCCTGATCGAACTGGGCGAGGCGGAGAACGATGCCGCCGTCGTCGCCGAGGCGGAAGCCGCGATCGAGCATCTGCGCGAGGAGGTCGGCACGGCGCGGCTGGAAAGCCTGCTGTCGGGCGAGGCGGATGCCAATGACAGCTTCCTCGAGGTGCATGCCGGCGCCGGCGGCACCGAAAGCCAGGACTGGGCCTCGATGCTGCTGCGCATGTATGTGCGCTGGGCCGAGCGGCACGGCTACAAGGTCGAGTTCATCGAAGAGAGCGAAGGCGAGGAGGCCGGCATCAAGTCGGCCACCATCAAGGTTTCCGGTCCGAATGCCTATGGCTGGCTGAAGAACGAAAGCGGCGTGCATCGCCTGGTGCGCATCTCGCCATTCGATTCCAACGCGCGGCGGCATACCAGCTTCGCCTCGGTCGGCGCCTATCCGGTGATCGACGACACCATCGAGATCGAAATCCTGGACAAGGATCTGCGCGTCGATACCTACCGCGCCTCGGGCGCCGGCGGCCAGCACGTCAACAAGACGGACTCGGCGGTGCGCATCACGCATATCCCGTCCGGCATCGTCGTCGCCTGCCAGACCAACAAGAGCCAGCATCGCAACCGCGACGAAGCGATGAAGATGCTCAAGGCCCGGCTGTATGAGCGGGAACTGCAGAAGCGCGAGGCCGAGAAGCAGGCCGCCTTCGACAGCAAGAGCGATATCGGCTGGGGCCACCAGATCCGCTCGTATGTCCTGCACCCGTACCAGATGGTGAAGGATTTGCGGACCGAGCTGGAGACCAGCGACACGCAGGGCGTGCTGGACGGCAAGCTCGATCCCTTCATGGCGGCCCAGCTCGCCGCCAAGGTCGGCGCCGACAAGGCGGCGTAATCATCCCGCCGTCCGTCGGGCCCGGAATTCCATATGCGTGAACCAGGTCGTGCCGCCGTCTTCCGAGACCTCGCCGCGCCACAGGAATGAATCCGGCGCGATCTCCGTAAAGCTCCAGCGCCGCGACTTGCCGAGCGCGTCCTTGCCCTCCTGCACGATCGCATCGCCCTCCTTGCGGCCGATCTGGCTGAGATAGGCCTGCGCGACCGGATCGGTCCAGCGGATGTGCCAGGCATCGATGCGCGGATCGTAGACGCGCAAGGTCGTGCCGTAATAGGCCGCATCGGCCACGGCATCGGCGGCATGGCGCGCGCCGCGCTTCGGCACGATCCAGACATCCTGGATCGCGCGGCCTTCCAGCGCCCAGCCGAAATGCCATTCGCCGATCCGGCGGCGCACGTCGCCATCGGGCGCGGTCTCCACCGTGTCGATCTCCCAGCTGCCGATCAGCCAGGCGTAAAGAGCCATCTTGCCGCCGCAGTCATCGGCCGGCCCCTGCGCCTGCAGGGCATCGAGAAAGGCATTCATGCTGCATCTCCCCTCGTTGCAAGGCGGCGAGCCTGGCAGCAGCCGCGTATCGGCACTTGGGGAATATTGCTATTTTGCCCGTATGGAGCTGGAGCGGGAACGCGTGGTCCTTCTGCACGGCCTGTCGCGCACGCGATGGAGCATGGCGCGTCTGGCGGCGGCCCTGCGCGAGGCCGGCTACATGGTCGAGAACTGGGGCTATCCGAGCCGCAGCCGCGGCATCGCCGATCTTGTCCGGCAATGCCGCGCGCGCTGCGCCGCCCTGCCGGGCGATGCGCGCACGCATTTCGTCGGCCATTCGCTCGGCGGCCTGATCGTCCGCGCCGCCTTGAGCAATTCCTTCGGCGGAGAGCCGCCGGCTTCGCTCAGGCTTGGCCGCATCGTGCTGATCGGCACGCCCAACCGCGGCGCGCTCGCGGTCTCCCGCCTGCAGCGCAAGCCGCTGCTGCGCTGGTTGCCCGGATTGCTGGGCCGTCCGGCGCATGAGCTTGCGCGCGATGCCGTCGGGCTGGCCGATCTCGGCTGCCCGGCAACCGAAATCGGCATCGTCTTCGGCACGCGGCGCTTTCATCCGCTCAACCCGAGCGCCTGGATCAACTGGCTGCATCATGCGCAGGAGCCGAGCGACGGCACCGTGGAATGCGACTCCGCCGCGCTGGCCGGGGCCAGCGACAGCGTCGCCGTCGATGCCGGGCACAGCTTCCTGCCGGGCGATCCGCGCGTGATCGCCGCCGTGCTGCGCTTCCTGAAAGAGGGGCGGTTCTAGACCGGAATCCCGTTAGATCGAAGCATAGCCAGCGTTCCTGAGATAGTTTGCGCATTCCTGTGGCGGGAAGCGGTCCAGCAGGCTTCCGATACGTTGCCATGTTGCCTCGACACTGCGTTCAGCTGCCTTTCGGAGC
>NZ_DASVCJ010000013.1:0-2090 GCF_036381655.1 Ferrovibrio sp. | reverse complement strand
GTCGAGCGGCCAGTCGTTCGGCACGGGCTGGCCGCAATGGGGACAGGTCCAGTTCTTCATACTCCCCCGTGTTTAACCGCGCACATGCGGCGGACCAGTTCGACGGCCTCGTTTTGTAACTGCTCGACAGTGGGACTCAATGCAGCCCAAGCGGCATCCCGAGCGGCAGCCCGAGCGGCAGCCCAAGCGACATCCATGGCGGCATCCCGAGCGGCATCCCGAGCGGCAGCCCCAGCGGCAGCCCCAGCGGCATCCCCAGCGGCAGCCCAAGTGGCATCCAGGGCGGCATCCCCAGCGGCAGCCCAAGTGGCATCCAGGGCGGCAGCCCGAGCGGCAGCCCCAGCGGCATCCCGAGCGGCATCCAGGGCGGCAGCCCGAGCGGCAGCCCAAGCGGCATCCCGAGCGGCATCCCGAGCGGCATCCAGGGCGGCAGCCCAAGTGGCAGCCCGAGCGGCAGCCCGAGCGGCATCCCGAACGGCAGCCCCAGCGGCAGCCCGAGCGGCAGCCCAAGCGGCATCCAGGGCGGCGTTAAGTGTTGGCTTCGCCTCAGTGGCACTTTGCGCGTCCGTAATCGGCGCAAGCGCGGCAACCTTGTCCGCCCAATCTTGCAACTTTGCAAGACGCAACCACGCGACAGTATGCGATCTTACCAACCAGTCGATGGCCATATAGGCACGTTGGCCCTCGACTTCGGGCGTGGATCTCGTACCGAGCAAAAGCGGCAGGAGCGGCTTCAAGAGGCGATTCCTGTCTGCGTGGGGGAGCGCATCATTCCACGAGCGCATGAAGGCCGAGATGACCGGGCACGCGCAGGCTGGATGGTCTGAATGAGGTTCGCCGGCAAGATATGCAACGGCCTCCATTGCGCACATCTCGCCGGAATCGGCGTCATGGCCGCCAGCCAAGAGTACGATTTCCTCGAGTGTCAGTTTTTGGCTCACTTGCTCACCTCCAAGTTATTCGCCGCTGCGTGGCAGCGGTCAGCGAGGGTTAAGCCGGTCGCGCGGTGCAGAGCCACGGCGGCACGGGCAAACGCGAGGTTACGGTCACCCAGGTGCGGGAACGTCACATCCCGCACGCAGGCATCCAGGAGCAGCCAGCGGTACCGGCTGCCGGCGGGGAAGGCTGGGGCCTGCCGGCGAAGGCTGAACTCCAGCGAAGCCAAAGCGTTGATCGCGTGGCGCGTGGTCACAGTTCACCTGCCTTCCGGATCGCCCGATCAAAGAGGGCGAGGATGTCCGCATGGGTGGTAGCGGGGTTGTCGTTGAAGTCGCTGACAGGGGTTCCGCTGATCTCGTGACGCAGTGCAAATATGGCTCTATCGCCTTCTTCATAATGGCATTGCACACTGCGCACTGCGCCAAGGGCGCAGAAACAGACGGCGGCTTCTGATTGCGGAAGGCGGACCCCTCCGGCCCAATCGCGCGCATACGCGCCCCGCGTCCAATTCTCCTCGCGCTCGATCTTGGCGCGGGCTGCGATCAGGATTTCTTTGGTGGTCATCATCATCTCCTCACTCTTCACCCCACCACCGCGCCGGATGGTCCGGACGCGGCAGCGGAGGCGGGATATACAGCGCCTTAGTTGATCTCTCGGATCTGTTTGAGTTCGGTTTCGGTAAAGAAGGCCGCAACCTTGCGCCACTCCCTGGCGACGGCGCGGTAGGCGCTCAGCGCCTTGCGGCTGTCGGTGCTGTAGCCGTACTCACTGCAAAAGGTCTCGAAGCTCTCCGGGTCGTACTTCTGAATCGCGGCCAGCAGGTCGTAAGCCGTGGGCGCCTTACCGGCCCGGCTGTCGTTGTACGAGTTCCAGAAATCAAACGAGATGCGGCCGCGGCCCTTGCCGCTGATCGTGCAGCGGTAGCGGTCGCCGTGGATGTGCTTGGCGTCTTCGCACCAGCGCGGGCAAGCGCTGCTCACGTAGACAGCGCGGAATTGCAGCCCGTGGTCTGCAAGGAATTTCTCGGCGGCTTCGGTGTATTCGCTCATGGTCAATTCTCCGTGTTTAACGCCGTGGTTCCCGGCGGATTTATTCAGTTCAGCCGCGCCCGCTGCATGCGGTGCGCTGCTGTATCGTGAGTGTCTCGCTTT
>NZ_DASVCJ010000012.1:0-51929 GCF_036381655.1 Ferrovibrio sp. | reverse complement strand
ATACGCCGTAAACGACGCCCCGCCCGTCTCAGCCAAAACCTTCGTGATCGCCGCCGTCAGCGACGTCTTCCCATGGTCAACGTGACCAATCGTCCCAATGTTGCAATGCGGTTTCGTACGCTCAAACTTTGCCTTGGCCATCTGACTTCTCCGCTATCTCTTATTCTGTCTCTACCGCTCGTGTCTTAACCGGCCATCTTGGCGACGACTTCGTCGGACACGTTCTGCGGCACCTGGGCGTAATGATCGAACGTCATGGTGTACTGGGCGCGCCCCTGCGTCATCGAACGCAGGTTGTTCACGTAGCCGAACATATTGGCCAGCGGCACCATGGCGTTGATGACCTGCGCGTTGCCGCGCGGCTCGGTGCCGGTCAGCTGACCGCGGCGGGACGACAGATCGCCCATCACGTCGCCGACAAACTCTTCCGGGGTCACCACTTCGACCTTCATGATCGGCTCAAGCAGCTTGACGCCAGCCTTCGGGGCGACTTCACGGAACGCAGCCCGGGCGGCAATTTCGAAGGCGAGCGCCGACGAGTCGACGTCGTGGTAGGCACCGTCATAAAGGGTGGCCTTGAAATCGATGACCGGGAAGCCGGCGAGCACGCCGCTCTCGGCAACCGAGCGGATGCCCTTTTCGACTGCTGGGATGTATTCCTTCGGCACGTTGCCGCCGACGACCTCGTTGACGAAGGTGATGCCGGCGCCGGGCTCCTGCGGCTCGAACTTGATCTTGACGCGCGCGAACTGACCCGAACCGCCCGACTGCTTCTTGTGGGTGTAGTCGATGTCGGCGACCTTGGTCAGAGTCTCGCGGTAGGCCACCTGCGGGGCGCCCACATTGGCCTCAACCTTGAACTCGCGCTTCATGCGGTCGACGATGATCTCGAGATGGAGCTCGCCCATGCCCTTGATCACGGTCTGGCCGCTCTCGTGATCGACCGAGACGCGGAAGGACGGATCCTCGGCCGCCAGGCGATTCAGGGCGATGCCCATCTTCTCCTGATCATTCTTGGTCTTCGGCTCGACCGCGACCTCGATGACCGGATCCGGGAACTCCATGCGCTCCAGCACGATCGGATGGTTCGGATCGCACAGCGTATCGCCCGTGGTGGTATTCTTCAGACCGGCCAGCGCGACGATGTCGCCGGCGCGGGCTTCCTTGATCTCTTCGCGGGTATTCGCATGCATCTGCAGCATGCGGCCGATACGCTCGCGATTTTCCTTCACGGTATTCAGCACGCCCGAACCGGCCTCCAGAACACCCGAATAGATGCGCACGAAGGTCAGCGAGCCGACGAACGGGTCGTTCATGATCTTGAATGCCAGACCGGCAAACGGCTCATCGTCCGAGGTCTTGCGGATCATCTCTTCGTCAGTGCCCGGCTTGACGCCCTTGACGGCGTCGACATCAACCGGCGACGGGAGATAATCGATGACCGCGTCCAGCAGCGGCTGAACACCCTTGTTCTTGAAGGCCGAGCCGCACAATACCGGCACGAACTTGCTGGCGATGGTCCCCTTGCGGATGCAAGCGGTTAGCGTCTTCTCGTCGGGCTCGTTGCCCTCGAGATAGGCTTCCAGCGCCGCGTCATCCACCTCGAGCGCCGCCTCGATCATCTTCTGGCGCCACTCGGCAGCCTGTTCCTTCAGGTCGGCCGGAATCTCATCGTAGAAGAACTCGGCACCGAGGCTCTCGTCCTTCCAGATGATCGCACGATTGCGGACCAGATCAACGACGCCCTTGAAATCGGCTTCCGAACCGATCGGCAGCGTAGTGACCAGCGGGGTGGCGCCCAGGCGATCGACGATCATGTCGACGCAGCGGAAGAAATTGGCGCCCATACGGTCGAGCTTGTTCACGAAGCACATGCGCGGCACGCCGTACTTATCGGCCTGACGCCACACCGTCTCGGACTGCGGCTCAACGCCGGCAACGCCGTCGAACAGGCAGACCGCACCGTCCAGCACGCGCAGGCTGCGCTCGACCTCGATGGTGAAGTCGACGTGTCCCGGGGTGTCGATGATGTTGATGCGGTGGTTGTTCCAGAAGCAGGTCGTGGCAGCCGAAGTGATCGTGATGCCGCGCTCCTGCTCCATCCAGTCCATGGTGGCAGCACCGTCGTGGACTTCACCGATCTTATGCGACCGACCGGTGTAATAGAGGATGCGCTCCGTCGTGGTGGTCTTGCCGGCATCGATGTGGGCCATGATGCCGATATTGCGGTAGCGCTCGTAAGGGGTCGTGCGAGGCATGACGATCTCCGGGTACTCTAAATGGCCATTACCAGCGGTAATGCGAGAAGGCCTTGTTGGCCTCGGCCATGCGATGGGTATCTTCGCGCTTCTTTACCGAACCGCCGCGGCCATTGGCGGCATCCAGCAATTCGCCCGACAGACGGTCGATCATGGTGTTTTCACCGCGACCGCGAGCCGCCGAGATCAGCCAGCGGATCGCCAGGGCTTGGCCGCGGTCATGACGGACTTCGACCGGCACCTGATAGGTGGCGCCGCCGACGCGACGAGAGCGCACTTCGATCTGCGGGCGCACATTGTTCAGCGCATCATGGAACAGCTTGACCGGATCGTTGCCGGTCTTGGCCTTGATGCGGTCCAGGGCGCCATAGATGATCGCCTCGGCGACCGACTTCTTGCCCTCGTACATCAGCATGTTCATGAACTTGGTCAGCACGACATCGCCGAACTTCGGGTCCGGCAGAATTTCGCGCTTCTCGGCAGCGTGACGACGCGACATCGAGTCTCTCCTGGATTACTTCGGACGCTTGGCGCCGTACTTCGAACGGCGCTGCTTGCGATCCTTGACGCCCTGCGTGTCGAGCACGCCGCGGATGATGTGGTAACGGACGCCCGGCAGGTCCTTGACGCGGCCGCCGCGGATCATCACCACCGAGTGTTCCTGCAGATTGTGGCCCTCACCCGGAATGTAGCTGGTGACCTCGAAACCGTTGGTCAGGCGCACGCGGGCAACCTTACGAAGCGCGGAATTCGGCTTCTTCGGCGTGGTCGTGTAGACGCGCGTGCAAACGCCGCGACGCTGCGGGCATTCCTGCAGCGCGGGCACCTTGTCGCGGGTGGGCTTCGGCGCGCGAGGCTTCCGGATAAGCTGGTTGATCGTCGGCATACGAGTCAGAACTCCGCCAGGTTGGTCCAACAAAAACGATCCGAGGCGAACCACCACCGGTCTTCCAACCTGGCGGCCCGCCTCAAACTTTCGCTCCAGACCCATCCTTACGGCCCATCGGCCGCGGAGAGGGGTCAGTATGTCTCTTGCGTAAGCCCAGCCTCGACGTGAGCGCTACGGAGGCCTTGGCCGTTCATCGACCAGCGCGTCTAGGTTGAACCCCTACCACCGCCGTCGAATCGCGGGGCGGAAACTACTCTGAGGGACTTGCAGGGTCAAGCGGGATTTATCGGCTTTTTGCAGAAGTTTTCGCGCCAGCGAAAAGACGCCGATTCCCTCGTCGTCCGGGCTGTATTTTCTCACCCCGGCAGGCCAGCTGGGAACCGACAGTATGAGAATATAAAGAGAACATTTCTCCCTTGATCCCGACTCGCGAGCATGCCCTCCCAGGGATCATTAAAAACTTCCCCATTCATCTTCATTAAAGAGGCCTTCTCCCGCCCGGGAACCTTCGGGCGCCCCTTATCCGGCTGCCCGTCCCTCACAGCGGGATGGCGCCAAGGTGAACCAGATTTCTTCCTGGCACAGGCTGCCGCTACGGTATCACAACCGACCAACAGGCAACGAAGCGGCCAGCGATCCCGGCAATCGGCGCAAACTGTCCCGAACGAGGAATGTCACGCTGCAATAACGCGGCGATCAGTACGAGCGACAAGATGTTGCTACTGCTTTTGTCGAATGATTTTGCCGGTGCGAAGGCTTTCCTCGGTCCCGAGGTGCGCCCTATAATTCTTGGCACTGCAACTAGATGCGTTATTTCAACCCTGGGGGTAAGCCTTATGACCGCCGGCAAAAAGCCTGTTACGCTCAACGATCCGAATACCGGCAAGACCATCAGCCTCCCGGTCCTCGAAGGAACGGTTGGTCCTTCGGTGATTGATATCCGCAAGCTTTACGCAGAATCGGGATATTTCACCTACGATCCGGGTTTCACGTCGACTGCCAGCACCGAAAGCAAGATCACCTATATCGACGGCGATCAGGGCATCCTGCTGTATCGCGGCTACGACATCGCCGATTTGGCGGAGCATTCGACCTTTCTTGAGACCTGTTATCTGCTGCTGACCGGCGAATTGCCCAACGCGAAACAGCGCGCCGAGTTCGAGCGCTCCATCACCATGCATACGATGGTGCATGAGCAGATCCACTTCCTTTTCCGCGGCTTCCGCCGCGATGCGCATCCGATGGCCGTCATGTGCGGCGTGGTCGGTGCGCTGTCCGCCTTCTACCACGATCAGACGGACTACGACGATCCGCATCAACGCATGATCGCCCAGCATCGGCTGATCGCGAAGATGCCGACGATTGCGGCGATGGCCTACAAATATTCGGTCGGTCAGCCGTTCATGTATCCGCGCAACGATCTCGGCTACGCCGAGAACTTCCTGCAGATGACGTTCGGCGTGCCGGCGGAGCCATACAAGGTCAGCCCGGTCCTGGCCAAGGCCATGGACCGCATTTTCATTCTGCATGCCGATCACGAGCAGAATGCGTCGACCTCGACCGTGCGTCTGGCCGGTTCGTCCGGCGCCAATCCCTTCGCCTGCATTGCCGCCGGCATCGCCTGCCTCTGGGGTCCGGCCCATGGTGGCGCCAATGAAGCCGTGCTGAAGATGCTGGAGGAGATCGGCTCGGTCGACAAGGTCGGAGAAGCGATCAAGAAGGCTAAGGACAAGAATTCCGGCTTTCGCCTGATGGGCTTCGGCCATCGCGTCTACAAGAACTACGATCCGCGCGCCAAGGTGATGCGCCAGACCTGCTATGAGGTGCTGGACGAACTGGGCGTCAAGAACGAGCCGTTGCTGAAGCTGGCGATGGAACTGGAGCGCATTGCGCTCGAGGACGATTACTTCGTCGAAAAGAAGCTGTATCCGAACGTCGACTTCTATTCCGGCATCATCCTGCGTGCGATGGGCTTCCCGACCGCCATGTTTACCGCCCTGTTCGCTCTGGCGCGGACCGTCGGCTGGATTGCCCAGTGGAACGAAATGATCGAGGATCCGGCGCAGAAAATCGGCCGCCCGCGTCAGCTCTTCACTGGATCGCCGAAGCGGCCGTTTATTCCGCTCGACAAGCGCTCCTGATCGTCGTTTTATTGAAAGGAAACGGCGCCGATGGGAGGCGGGCCGATGCGCAAGGGAGCGGAAATACAGGGTGGTCAACCGTCATCGGGTCGCCAGGCGACAGGCTACGGTTGGCTTCGACCCGGTTTTCTGACAATGCCGCCGGCTGCCAACGACAACCGGAGGGCACCGCGCTCCTTATTGCGTCGCCCGCATTTCTGGCTGTGGTTGACGGCCGTGATGGTTGGAGCGACGTGGATCGCAACCCGCTTCTGACCCCATCGGATGAATATGAAAAAGCCTGGCATGCCGGGCTTTTTTTATTGCCATTTCAGGCGGGTTTACGTTCGATCAGCTCGATCTTGTAGCCATCCGGGTCTTCAATGAAGGCGATCACCGAACCGCCATGCTTCATCGGCCCCGGCGGGCGGGGAATCTTGACGCCGGCCTGCTGCAGCTTCTCGCAGAGCCCGTAAATATCGGGCACGCCGATGGCTATGTGTCCAAAGCCGCTACCGATCGTATACGGCTCCTTCTGTCCCCAGTTATGGGTAAGCTCGATGACGGCATGATCGCTCTCGTCGCCATAGCCGACAAAAGCCAGGGTGAATTCGCCCGTCGGATAGTCCTTCTTCCGCAGCAGCCGCATGCCCATCTTGTTGACGTAAAAATCCAACGACTTGTCGATATCGAGCACGCGCAGCATCGTGTGCAGCATCTGATAAGGTGCCGCCCTTTCGTCATTTGTGGATGTGACGGTGCTTTGGACTTCGCTCATGTCTCTATTCTCCTATGATCGGCGATGACCGCTATCGATCCTCAAGTTTCGCGAGATGGCAACCGCTTGGCGGCCAGAGCTAACACCACTTTTGCCGCCCGCATGCTCGGTGGCTCTTCCTCATCTCCCCCCAGCTGAGCGGCAACCGCGGCGCAGCCATCTTTTTGCGTCTGCCGGGCAAGCGGGTCGGTCAGCAATTGATGCATTGCCGGCAGAATGAAATCCGCCCGGCACCTCTCCTGCACAAACTCAGGCATGATCTCGCGCCTCTGCAAGATGTTGACCAAGCCGGCATACGGGGTACGGATCAGCCGCCGGACGATAGCCGCCGTAAGCGGATGGACCTTGTAGGCCAATATAGTCGGGGTGCCTGCTAGGCCAAGCTCGAGCGTAGCGGTCCCAGAAGCGGCCAAAGCCGCATCCGCAGCAATCATGGCGCCATAGCGCTCCGCCGCCGTGCCGAGAATGGTCGCCGGAAAGGGCAATGAGGCGGCAGCGGCCCTCACCGTATCGGCGACGGTCTCGACGGTCGGTATCAAAAGATGGAGATCAAGCCCGCTGCTTTTCAGCTGTCGGAGAACTTCCGTGAAGATGGGCAGAAGGCGGCTGACCTCTCCCCTGCGGCTGCCGGGCAGAACGGCCAGCAAAAGCCGCTCCGGCGGAATCTGATGGCGGTGTCGAAAGCCACGCCCTTCCCGAGCCGATACCTCCTCGGCCTGGCGGGCCTTCGCCAGCGTTTCGACCGCAGGATGCCCGACGAAAGTCGTTGGCAGATTCACCGCCTGAAAATACGGCGGCTCGAAAGGCAGCAATGCCAACAAGTGATCGTAAAGCTTCGCCAGGCGCTTCGCGCGACCGGGCCGCCAGGCCCATACCGTCGGCGCAACGTAATGAAGCAGCGGAAAGCTGCGCACCAGCAGCTTCTGCGCGACCCGTCGGGTAAATCCCGGACTGTCGATCGTGACCGCTATGTCCGGCGGATCGGCCTGCAGCAACCTGGCGGTTTCGTCGATTCTACGCAGCAGCAAGCGGATACGCGGGAAGACTTCAACCAGCCCCATCACGGCCAGGTCGGCAACGGGAAACAAGCTGGCCAGCCCCTCCTCCACCATCTGCGCGCCGCCAACCCCGCTGAAGACCACGCGGTCGTCCGTAAGCTGCCGCAACGCCCTCATCAGGCCGGCCCCCAGGACGTCACCCGAAGGCTCTCCAGCGATCAATGCGACCCGGAGCGGACGATCCTCAGCCATCGCCATCGAAGCCGATCAGAAACAGGCCAAACTTGTCTGCAGCGCTTGCGGTTCCTGCTGCATCCACCATCAAAGCAGCCCCCGCTTCCACTGCAACCCCCGCCAATCCTGCTGCCGCAGCATTTTCAATCGTCGTGGCCCCGACCGTCGGCAGATCGACGCGGCGATCCTGTTGAGGTTTGGCGCATTTAACGAGCACACCCTGTCTTGCCGAAGCTTCATCTTTCATTCGGCGCAACATTGCGTCAGTGCCGGCATCATCTTCCTGGGCGACAACGACGCCGGAAGATACGATCACACCCTGTCCGCGATCTGCACGTCCCAATTCCCGCGCCGCGGCTATGCCGATGCGAATGTCCGCCCATTGAGATGCAGTTGGCGCCTGCCCGCTATATGGCCTGTTCTGGACAAGAAGATCCGAGACAATCTGTTCGACGCCGACGACGCCGAAGCCCTCCTTCTCCAAAACCTCGACCACAACCCGAAGAATGGCGTCGTCGCCAAACCTGGCCGCCTTGATGATCTTCGGCAGCAGCAGGGCGCCCTTCCAGTCCGGCTTCAAGGTTGCGAAATCCGGCTTCGAGACTCGCCCGCAAAGGCAGACCTGCTCGACACGGGCAGTGTGCAGAGCGTTCAGAAGCCGGCCGACCCGCGGCAGGTCGAACCAGTCGTGGTCGGCGCCGGCGATGGTTGCCGGATCGCAGAATCCATTCAATGCCGCGATGAACAGCTCACGCCGCTGCTCGCTGCAGATGTCCCGCACCAGTGCCGGGATCTGTCCGCCACCGGCAATCAGTCCAAGCTTAGGCAGCGGCTGTGCCATCCGCCAGAGGCTGGCAAATGCCCCGCTTGGAGGCATTGCGGATAAAGGAAACCACCTCCTGCACCGGCGCAATCTCCGTGAACTTCGCGGCTACATCATCCAGCCGCTGCACGAAGGTGCCGTTCTTTCCGAACAGCAGGTCATAGGCAGCGCGCAGGCCGGCGATCTCGTCACGCCCAAATCCACGGCGCTTCAGGCCAACCAGATTCAAGCCCGTCAGATGGGCGCGGTTGCCGATCACCATGCCATAGGGAATCACGTCCTGCTCGACACCCGACATGCCGCCAATCATGGCATGCGGCCCGATACGGCAGAACTGATGGATCGCGGCAAGACCGCCGACAAAGGCAAAATCGCCGAGTTCGATATGCCCCGCCAAGGTGGCGTTGTTCGCCATGATGATATTGTTGCCAAGCTGGCAATCGTGGGCAACGTGCGCGCCCGCCATGAACAGGCATCCATCGCCGATCCGGGTCAGCATGCCGCCGCCCTCAGTGCCCGGATTCATCGTCACGCCTTCGCGGATGACATTGTTGCGGCCGATGATCAGCCGCGAGCGCTCGCCCTTGTATTTCAGGTCCTGCGGCTGATGGCCAATGGACGCGAAGGGGAATATCCGTGTTCCGGCTCCGATACTCGTAATGCCGGCAACCACGGCATGACTGACCAGTTCGACGCCGTCGCCCAATTCGGCTTCGGAGCCGATATGGCAGTAGGGGCCAATGCGAACATCGTTGCCGAGCCGAGCCCCGTCTTCGACGATTGCCGTTGGATGAATGAATGTCATACCGTCACTTATCGAGGATCATCGCGGAGAAAATGGCTTCCGCCGCCAACTTGCCCTCGACCATAACCTTGCCTTCGAATTTCCAGACCGGACCGCGCTGTTTCAGGGCCGTGACATGGATGTGCATCTGGTCGCCAGGGGTGACCGGCTTACGGAACCTGGCTTCATCGATCGTCATGAAGTAGACCAGCTTCCCTTCGGCTTCCTTGCCCAGTGTGTAGACAACCAGTACGGCAGCCGTTTGCGCCATACTCTCGACGATCATCACCCCTGGCATCACCGGCTGGGTCGGAAAATGCCCCGTGAACTGCGGCTCATTGATGGTGACGTTCTTGACCCCGACCGCGCTCTTGCCGGCATGCATATCGATAACGCGATCGATCAGCAGCATCGGATACCGATGCGGGATCATCTCCATGATACGGAGAATCTCGACGGTCCCTGCGCTCGCCCCGGCTTGGGTTTCACTCATTATCTGTGCCCTTCTTTTGCGCTAGCCGCCGCAGAGTGGCGACTTGGCGGAAATACTCCTTCACTTTGGTTGCAGGGATGCCGACAAAGCTTTCCCCGGCTGGGATATCAGTCATAACGCCCGCCTTGGCCCCGACGCGCGCTCCCGTACCCAACTTAAGGTGGCCCGCAATGCCGCTTTGGGCCGCAAGAACCACGAAATCGCCGAGCTGCGTCGACCCTGCAATTCCCGCTTGCGCCACAACAATGCAACCACGCCCGAGGGTCACGTTGTGCCCGATCTGCACCAAATTATCAATCCAGCACCCCGGTCCGATGACCGTATCGGGGCCGGAGCCACGGTCGATCGTCGTGTTGGCGCCGATCTCACAATCATCGCCGATCAGAACCCGGCCAAGCTGAGGCACCTTGACATGGCCGGAAGGGTCCGGGGCAAAGCCGAACCCGTCCTGTCCGATCCTCACCCCCGGATGCAGGGTCACACGAGCGCCGATCTGGCAATGGGTGAGGGTGACGGAATGGCCGATCCGGCATCCTGACCCGATGACCACATTCCGTCCGATATGGCAGCTCGCCCCTACCGACGCCCCGCTGCCGATCTCGGCGCCATCGCCGATCACGGTGAATGGACCAATAGAAATATCGGGGGCGAGTTTGACGTCTGCCCCGATGACCGCCGTGGGGTGAATGCCAGCCACCGGCCGCGGTGGCGGGTAGAATAGCTGGGCGGCGCGGGCGTAACTTAGATATGGATTCGGCGACACCAGAAGCGCCAATCCCACTGGCGCCGAACCGGCATGTTTTTGATGGACGATACAGGCGCCAGCCTTCGTCGCAGCAAAAGCCGCCACGTATTTCGGATTGTCGAGGAAGGTGATCTGGTCGGGCCCGGCCTGATCGAGCGAAGCGACATCCGCCACAAGCTGCGTCGCCTTTTCAGAAGCGGCCAGCTTGGCGCCGATCCGGTCCGCCAACTCGCCCAGCGTGAAAGGGCCTGCCCGCTCGAAGAAGCGCGGATCAGCCATCGCTCATTTCCCGCTGGGCAACGCCACCTTGACCGTCGGCAACCGTTTGTCGAGCCGTTTCAGCACCTCTGGCGTTATATCGATGCTGTCGCCAACGAAAAGCTGGACTTGCGCCCGATCCAGAACAAAATTGAACCCGCGTTCGGTTGCCAGTTCCTTCAGGATGTCGACCACCTGGACAGTAACCTGATCGCGGACGCTGTTGAGCATCTTCTCAAGCGATTGGGACCGTTCCTGGATCCGCTTCTGCAGATCAACGACCTTTCCCTGAAAGGCCTGCCGCTTCTGCTGGAAGACTTCCGGCGTGACGACAGATCGCTGGCGAGAGATCTCCTGCTCCTCGTTCCGCAGCTTTTCTTCTTCCTTCGCGATTTCGGACTGGAAGCCGGCCCGGTACTGCTCGAGCTGCTGGCGCGCATTCTTCAATGCAGCGGCCTCCCGGTTGATCCGTTGCGAATCAATCACGGCTATGATCGCCGGCGGCACCTTTGCTGCGGTCTGCGCCCTTGCAGTACCGATCAACACCGGTCCGGCCAGGACCGCGATCAACAGCAAAACCCTCTTCATCAAAGACATTTATTTCTGCACCTTGTTAGAATCGTGATCCGAAATTGATCCGGACGAGTTCCCTTTCATCGTAGTCCTTCTTGATAATGGGAACGCCCAAATCGACGCGGATCAAGCCAAGCGGAGACTTCCATTGCACGCCCGTACCGGCCGACATGCGCAGGCTTGAATCGTCGGCGACCTCCGGGCCGCTATCGGAGGTATCCCACAGGGAGCCAACCTCCGTAAACAATATCCCCTTGATGCCGAATTCGTTCGGCAACCCGATGGGGAAACTCAGATCGGCAGAGCCCTTATAGTATCTCTGGCCACCGAGCGCGTCATCCGTCGTTATATCCCGAGGGCCAATGCCGCCCTGGGCGAAGCCACGGAAGGAATCGCCGCCGATAAAGAAGCGGTTTGGCAGGCGCACCTCGTCGCTCAGGCCGTTGATTATTCCTGCTTCTGCGCCAAGCGACAGGACAACATCCTCGGCCACCGAGAAGTACTTATAACCGGTCAGAACGTTCTTGACGAAATATTCGGTGCCGCCAAGTCCCGCCACTTCCTGAGCCAGACGCAGCAGGTACCCGCCGGTCGGTTCTATGCGGTCATCGCGCTGATCGTATGTCAGTGCATGCCCGATCGACGACGTAACGGTTCCGCCCCTCTGCGCCTGAATGAAGCGGGAAGCGCTGAAATCGATATTGCTTATCTCGTCATGTCTGATTCGATAAAAGACCTGCTGAGACAGATGTTCGGTGATCGGGTAGGACATGCGCGGCGAGAACAGCGTGGTGGTCTCGTCAAGGCTGCTCCGGCGTTCATAGTCGGTCCGGCGCCGCGACAAGTCGAAGCCTGCCGCCAATTCGCGATCCAGGAAATACGGCTCGGTAAAGCCCAGATCGGCCTGCTGACGGCGGGTCGACAAGCTGAAGCCCAAACGCAGATCCTGTCCGCGGCCCAGCAGATTGCGCTCCCGGATGGAGATGTCGCCCAACACGCTTTCCGTCGTCGAGTAGCCGACGCCGACGGACAATTCGCCGGTCGATTTCTCCGTCACCTCGGTGGTCAGAACGACCTTATCAGGCGCACTGCCCCGGCTCTGGTTGATTTCCACCTTGTCGAAGAAATTGAGGCCGCGCAGCCGGGTCCGAGTACGCCGCAGCTTGGCCGCATTGAATGCATCGCCTTCGGCAAGGCGGAATTCCCTGCGGATGACCTTATCGAGAGTGCGAACATTGCCGACAATGTCGATGCGCTCGACGAAAACCCGCGGGCTCTCGCCGATCGTATAGGTCACGTCGATGATGCGCTTTTCCAGGTCCTTCTTGACCTCGGGGCGCACATCGACGAATGCGTAGCCCTTATTGCCGAGTTCGGTGGTAATCGCCTGAACCGTATCCTCCACCTGATCGGCGTTGTAGACCTCCCCCGTCTTGGTAGTGATCAGCGGCTTGAGCTGCTCGATATCGACGCCCTTCAGGTCGCTGACGATGTCCATCTTGCCGAACTTGTAGCGTTCGCCTTCCTCGATGGTGAAGGTGATGATGAAATTCTCGCGATTGGGCAGCAGCTCGGCAACGGCGTTGATGACGCGGAAATCCGCATACCCTTTGCTGAGATAGAACTTCCGGAGCTTCTCGCGGTCGAAGGTCAGCCGGTCGGGATCGTAGCTGTCATCCGAACTCAGGAAACGCCACCAAGCCGATTCCTTCGTCTGGATCTCCTCGCGCAAGCGGGAATCGCTGAAGCGCCGATTGCCGATGAAGCGGATACGGCTGACGCCGGTCAACGCCCCTTCATGAATCTCGAAAACGACATCGACGCGATTTTGCGGAAGCTGGATGACCTTGGGCTCGATCGTAGCGGCGAAACGGCCCGAGCGTCGGTAAATCTGCTGGATGCGTTGCGTATCCGCCTGAATCTTCGACCGGGTGTAGACCTGCCGCGGCTTCAGCTGCAGCTCGTTGCGGATCTGATCCGCCTGAATTCGGCGATTGCCCTCAAGCAGAATGCGATTGACCACGGGGTTCTCGGTGACATGGACAACGAGCGTGTCGCCCTGCAAGGCCAGGTTGACGTCTGAGAACAATCCGGTGGCGAAAAGAGCCTTCAGCGATTTGTCCGCTTCGGCGCCGGTATAAGTCGACCCTGCATGCAGCGTCAGGTAATTCTCGATCGTCGAGACCTCGATGCGCTGATTGCCCTCGACCACGACGTCGCGAATCCGCTGGCCGTCCGCGATGGCCAGCGAGGCGCAGAAAACAACGGCCAAAAATGCGACGACGAGGGTCGCCAGGCGCGAAACGCGCGATCCTCTGCAGCCGATCATCCCCGGAAAATCCCCCTTAATAACCGCCGTCGACCGCCCCTCACTTAGCCCGTTTCACGAGAAAAGCCCAGTCAGGAAATTAAAAATTGGCAGGCGATTCAGGTCGTTCCACGTGGCAAACAGAAAGAGGGAAAGCACCAGGGCAAAACCAATGCGGAAACCGTATTCCTGAGCGCGTTCGCCCAATGGCCGGCCGCGCAGTGCCTCGATGCCATAAAACAGCAAATGGCCGCCATCCAGCATCGGCACCGGGAACAGGTTGATCAGACCGATGGCCACCGAAAGGGTCGCCATCAGGGACACCAGGCCAAGCCAGCTCGCCCGCGCCACGTCACCGGACATCTTGGCGATGCCGAGAGGCCCACTGAGCTGATCACCCGATTCCCGGCCTTGGACGATCCGCGAAAGATAGGTGAAGGTATTGGCCACGACCTGCCAGGTCTCGTGGCCGGCCTGAACGACCGCAGTCACCGGGTCGCGGCGCACGAATTCCACGTTCGCCGTCCGAATCCCGATCTGGCCAACGCGCTGGCTGCCCCCCATCCCATCCGGCACATCGACGCGCTTCGGAACGACGGTGACATCGATCTCCCGGTCGTCGCGCCGGATATGGAACTGGATCGGCGTTTCGGCGCGTAGGGCCACATAGGCCCGCAGATCTTCAAACCGCTCTATGGTCGTATCATCCGCCCTCAAAATCCGGTCACCCGGCTTCAATCCAGCGGCAGCGGCGGCACCGCCCTCGACAACACTGCCGACGACCGGCGGCGTAAAGGGCTGGCCAACCAGGCTGAACAGCGCCGCGTAGACCAGGATCGCGAAAATGAAATTGGCCACCGGCCCGGCCACGACAATGGCTGAACGCGCCGGTAGCCGCTGGTGATGAAAGGACACCTTCTTGTCGGCGTCGCTCATTGCGGCAATGGCCGCATCGTCCGCTCCGGAACTTGCATCCGCATCGCCGAAAAACTTGACGAAGCCGCCAAGTGGAATGGCGCTGACCTTCCAGCGCGTGCCATGGCGATCATTCCAGCCGAACAGTTCCGGGCCAAACCCGATGGAAAAAACCTCGACCCGGACGCCGCAGCGGCGGGCCACCCAGTAATGCCCCAGTTCGTGGACAAAAACGATGATGGTCAGGACGATGACGAAGGGGATGACGTATCCAGCGAGATTGGTGATGAAATCCATAGCACCTCGACTGCCGGCATCCTATGCGCGGCCTCGTCCTCTTGTTTGCATCTGCACCACCCGGTCATCTGCGGCCGGGTCGATCAGCTGCGCTGCGTAACGCCTCGCCTGGTTATCCGCTTCGCGCACCGCGTCGAGGCTATTCAGCGATACCCCCGACGGCGCGCGGGTCAGCGTCTGCTCGACGATCCGCGTAATGTCGAGGAACCCGATCCGGCCATTCAGAAAAGCCTCCACCGCGACCTCGTTGGCGGCATTTAAAATTGTAGGGGCCGCGCCTCCCGTTTGCAAGGCCTGCCGGGCCAGGTTCAGGGCCGGAAATCTAGCGGAATCAGGCACTTCGAAGGTCAATTTGGCGATAGCGGCCAGATCGAGCCGGGCCGCGGGTGTCGGCATCCGGCGCGGCCAGGCCAGGGTAACCGCAATGGGCGTCCGCATATCCGGGGTGCCGAGTTGCGCCAGCACCGACCCATCGACATAGCAGACCATGCTATGCACGACCGATTGCGGATGAATGAGCACATCGAGGCGCTCCTCCGGCACGGGGAACAGGAAACTGGCTTCGATCAGCTCCAGCCCCTTGTTCATCAGCGTGGCCGAATCGACGGAAATCTTGGCCCCCATGCTCCAAACCGGATGGGCAATGGCCTGCGCTGGGGTGACTTCGCGCATCTCCCCCAGGCTGAGGGTGCGGAACGGCCCCCCAGAAGCCGTCAGGATCACCCGGTCCACGCTGCCGGCAGCCTGGAAATCGAAGACCTGGAAAATGGCGTTATGCTCGGAATCGACCGGCAGCAGGGTGGCACCGTGCAAGGCCGCCTCGCGCATCACCAAAGCCCCCGCGCAGACCAGGGATTCCTTGTTGGCCAGCGCAATCACCGCGCCGCGCCGGATCGCGGCCAGGGTCGGCCCCAATCCAGCCGCCCCTACGATCGCGGCCATGACCCAATCGGCGGGACGGTCGGCCGCCTCGACAATGGCCTTGGCCCCTGCCGCCGCTTCGACGCCGCTGCCGGCCAAGCGCGCCTTCAGCTCGGGCAGCAACGAGTCATCGCCGATCACGGCAAGCTTCGCATCGAGCGCACGCGCCTGCTCGGCCAAAAGCGCGACATTGCTCTGGGCGGTCAGAGCCTCGACCGGAAAACGCTCCGGCTCGCGCAGCAGCAGATCCACCGTGGAGCGTCCGATTGACCCGGTCGATCCCAAAACGGTAACGCGACGCGTATCGCTATCCGATATCATGGCCAAAGCTGCCCCTGCCAGAACAGATAGCATACCGTCACAAAGGGTACGGCGAACAGCAATCCGTCGAGGCGATCCAGCGCGCCGCCATGTCCCGGAATGAGTGTGCCGGCGTCCTTGACGCCGAAATGCCGCTTGACGCCGGATTCGAAGAAATCACCGGCCTGAGCCGTCACGGCGACGACGGCGCCGAGAGCCGCCAGAATACCTGCCGGCCAATCCGGATCGAACCGGGCAATCCCCCAGCCGACAAGCGCGGCCGCGGCCATTCCCCCGGCCAACCCGGCCCAGGTCTTGTTCGGGCTGATCCTCGGAATCAGCTTCGGCCCGCCGATCGCCCGGCCGGCAAAATAAGCGCCGGTATCGGTCGCCCAGATGACGCAGAGCACCCAGAACACGAGGTGGCGTCCCTGGATCGAATCTTCTCGCAGCCATAGCAGCAGCAGGCACGGCAATCCGACATACACCAGTCCGACGGCATGCCAGATAAACCGATGCCGGACATAAACGCCCACCGCCACCGCGCAGAGCAACAGGAAGCCCATGGCGAAATTATGATGCTTGAGCATCACCAGCAGAAGGCCGCCCGCAAGGCCGAGGCTGCCGATGATCAGGACGCTCTTGTCGTATCGCCCCGGCAGGTGAAGCCATTCATGCAGCATCAGAATGCTGGCAAGGAAAACCAGCGCCGCGAAAGGCCAGGCGCCAATCCATGTGGCGACTATGGCGAGGGGGAGCAGAACGGCTGCGGAAAGGATCCGAAGCTTTAATGCACTTGCTTTCGCCGGATTCTGGGTTTCAGGCACCGCTGCCGCCATAGCGCCGGTCACGGCGCTGGAACTCGCCGACTGCATCGGCAAGATCCTGCGCCGAAAAATCCGGCCATAACTTATCGACAAAGATCAATTCGCTATACGCCGATTGCCAGAGCAGGAAATTGGATAGCCGCTGCTCGCCGCTGGTCCGGATGACGAGGTCCGGATCAGGAATGCCGACCGTCTGCAGATGGCTGGCAACAACATTCGTATCGACGTCTTCCGGCCGCAGGGCACCTGCTGCGACCCGCTCTGCGATCCGCCGGCAGGCATCGACGATCTCGTCCTGTCCGCCATAGCTGAGAGCTATCACCAGGGTCAGCGTCCGGTTGTCGCGGGTCTTTGCTTCCGCCTCGGCGATCAAGGCGACGATATCTGGCGCAAGGCGGCTGCGATTGCCGATGACGCGAATGCTGACACCATTCCGCGCCAATTCATCGAGTTCGCGCCGGATATACAGCCGCAGCAAATCCATCAGACCGGCGACTTCGCTCTGCGGCCGCTTCCAGTTCTCCGAGGAAAATGCGTACAGCGTCAGATATTCGATCCCGAGCCGCTTGCAGGCCCGCACCACCTCGCGCACGGCATCCACGCCTTGCCGATGCCCCAGGTTGCGCGGCAAGCCGCGCGCTTTCGCCCAGCGCCCATTGCCATCCATGATGATGGCGACGTGGCGCGGCGGCGCAAGCGCAACAGCAGGCGAAGCGATCGGTTGCGACATGATCAGACCTGCAGGATCTCCTTGGTCTTCTGCGCCAGCATGTCGTCTATCTTTTTGATCGACTCGTCCGTCAGGCGCTGAATCTCGTCATGCCACATCTTGGCATCGTCCTCACCGAGGTCCCCGTCCTTTTCGAGCTTCTTGAGGCTGTCCATTCCGTCCCGGCGGACGCCGCGAACAGCCACCCTCGCCTGCTCGGCATACTGGCCGGCCACCTTGGTCAATTCCTTGCGCCGCTGCTCGTTCAATTCCGGGATCGGGATGCGGATGAGCTGACCATCCGCTTGCGGATTAAGCCCCAGGCCGCTGGAGACAATGGCTTTTTCGACCGCCTTCACATTGGCCTTGTCCCAGACCTGGATGCTGATCATGCGCGGTTCGGGCACGCTGACGGTGCCAACCTGGTTGATCGGCATGGTGCTGCCATAGACGTCGACGCGAACCGGATCAAGCATGCTTATCGATGCCCGGCCCGTCCGCAGCCCGGCATATTCATGCCGCAGCACCTCGACTGCCTTGTTCATCCGCCGCTCAATGTCGTCGATATCCGGTTCGGCCACTTGTCCTCTCCCGTAAACTCAGTATTTCTCTAATTATGTCAATAAATTGGCCAGCTGACGCTTACACATCCTGAATGATGGTGCAGCGGCCATCGCCGGCCAGCACTTTGGCGAAGCCACCCGGTTCGTGCAAGGAAAACACCAGAATCGGGATCTTGTTTTCCCTTGCCAGGCTGACCGCCGACGCATCCATCACCTTCAGGTCCCGCTGCAGGACGTCCATATAGGTTAACGTCTCATACCGGGTGGCCTGCGGATTCTTTTTCGGATCGTCGCTGTAGACGCCGTCCACCTGGGTACCCTTGAGCAGCGCATCGCAGCCCATTTCCGCCGCCCGCAGCGCTGCCGCCGTATCGGTGGTGAAGAACGGATTTCCCGTTCCGGCGGCGAAAATCACCACCCGGCCTTTTTCCAGATGGCGGATGGCGCGCCGGCGGATATACGGCTCGCAGACGGTGTCCATGCGGATGGCGGACATCACCCGGGTTGCGACGCCGTGCGACTCCAGAGCGTGCTGAACAGCCAAGGCATTTATGACGGTGGCCAGCATGCCCATGTAATCGGCCGACGCCCGCTGCATTCCGCGGGTTGCGCCGGCCACGCCCCGGAAGATGTTGCCGCCGCCAATGACCAGGCTGACCTGGGCGCCCAGGGCGTGAACCGATCTTACCTCGGCTGTAATGCGATCGACCGTTTCGAAATCGATCCCGTAAGGGGTCGGCCCCATCAGGGCTTCTCCCGAGCATTTCAGCAGAACGCGGCGATATTTGATGGCCATGAAATCCTCGGCGCAGCATGGCGCCGATCGGCATGGGACCGGCGCAACGATTCTGGTGGCGGAACTTATACCACGCCCAAGCCGTGCTTCATCATTTTGGACGTAGAAAGGGGGGCCGGAGCCCCCCCTCCTTTCGTCTTTTTTAGCCGGCCATCTTGGCGACTTCGGCGGCGAAATCGTCCGCCTTCTTGTCAATTCCCTCGCCCAGCTGGAAGCGGACGAAGCCGGTGATCTCGATGGGGGCGCCGGCGTCCTTGGCGGCCTTCTCGACCGCCTTGCCGACCGGCGTCTCGCCGTCGATCACGAAGGTCTGCTCGAGCAGGACGACTTCCTGATAGAACTTGCGGATACGTCCTTCTACCATCTTGGCGACGATCTCGGCCGGCTTGCCCGAGCCGGCAGCCTGTTCGGTCAGAACGGCGCGCTCACGCTCGACGGCTGCCTGGTCCAGGTCCTTGATGCTGGTCGACTGCGGATTGGCGGCAGCGACATGCATGGCCATCTGCTTGCCGAACTGCTCCAGCACCTCGCGCTTGCCGGTCGACTTCAGACCGACGAGAACGCCCAGCTTGCCAAGGCCTTCGGCCAAAGCACTGTGGACATAGGCGACGACGACACCGCCATCGACATTCAGCGTCTTGGCGCGGCGCAGGGTCATATTCTCGCCGATCGTGGCGATCGCCTGCGTCACCTCGTCCTTGACCGTACGGCCGGTATCCGGGAAAGGCGCAGCTTCCAGCTTGGCCAGGTCGTCTCCCGTCGTCAACGCCACATTGGCGATGCCGGCCGCGAGGGCCTGGAACTGCGGATTGCGAGCCACGAAGTCGGTTTCGGCATTCACCTCGACAATGGCGCCCTTGCCGCCCTTGACGGCGACCGCCACCAGCCCCTCGGCCGCCACGCGGCCCGCCTTCTTGGCCGCAGCCGAAAGGCCTTTCTTGCGCAGCCAATCGACAGCTGCATCCAGGTCGCCGCCGCTCTCCGCCAGCGCCTTCTTGCAATCCATCATGCCAGCGCCGGTCTTCTCGCGGAGCTCCTTCACCAGGGCCGCAGTGATCTCAGCCATGTTCGTCCCTTTCATTCAGCAAATCGTGAACCGGTCGTCATCCGGTCACGGAAACGGCTGCGGCGCCCCGTCGCAAAACGAGGGGGCGCCGCGACCAGGTTCATTCGGCTTAAGCCTGAGCCGCGGCTTCGCTGCCTTCCGCACCAGCCTCAGGCAGAGCTTCGGCCGGCATTTCCTCGGCGGCGCCGAGATCAGCCCCGCTGGCCGCAAGCTGCTCTTCGATACCGCCCAGGATGGCCAGAGAGAACAGGTCGCAGTACAGGTTGATCGCGCGCAGCGCGTCGTCATTGCCCGGCACCGGATAGGTGATACCCTGCGGGTCCGAATTGGAGTCCAGGATCGCCACGACCGGGATATTCAGCGTCCGGGCCTCGGCAATGGCGATGTCTTCCTTGACCGTATCGATCACGATCATGATGTCCGGAAGACCGCCCATATCCTTGATGCCGCCCAGCGCCCGATCGAGCTTCTCGCGCTCACGGGTGAGATTCAGCACTTCCTTCTTGGTCAGGCCAGCGGTGTTCTGCTCGGAGGACAGCAGCTCTTCCAGCTCCTTCAGCCGCTTGATCGACTGGGAAATCGTCTTCCAGTTGGTGAGCATGCCGCCGAGCCAGCGGTGATTGACATAGAACTGGCCGCATTTGCGAGCCGCCTCGGCAATCGCCTCGGAGGCCTGGCGCTTGGTACCGACGAACAGCACCCGGCCGCCGCCGGCCACGGTGTCGCGCACCGCCTGCAAGGCGCGATGCAGCAAAGGCACGCTCTGCTGCAAGTCGATGATATGGATATTGTTGCGCTCCCCATAGAGGAACGGCTTCATCTTCGGGTTCCACCGATGGGTCTGGTGGCCGAAATGGACGCCAGCCTCAATGAGCTGACGCATGGTAAATGTCGGCAGGGTCATCTCTCGATCCTTCTCCGGTTGGGCCGCCGCAGGCACGTCCGCCTCCTGGGAGGGTCGGACACCGGAACGCCGCCGAGGGATGTCTCCCCTGGGCTGCGTAAGCCTGCGTGTGGGTTTGAACGGGCGGCTTTTAGCGGGTTCCCCTTGAAAAGGCAAGCCTTCGTAAGACCTACCCTGTCCCCAGCGAGTACGCCCCCGCTGTACCCGGAATACGAGCACTGGCGTCCGGCCGGCTGCCGTGATCATATGCCGTTATGCCCAACGATACGGTAAGGCAACAGGAACTCGATCCGCTGCTGGTCAGCCAGGAACGCTTTGCCCGGGGCATGCGCGGCGGCAGCCGCCTCAATTTGCAGTTCCGCGACGCATCCGGGCTGAATTTCGCCAACCGGGACCTGCGCGAAGCCAATCTGGTCGGCGGCCGCTTCCGGGGCTGTATCTTCAAATTTGCCAAGCTGAGCGGCGCCAATTTCTATGGAGCGGATCTCGAGGGGGCCGACTTCGCCTCGGCGGATCTGGTCCGGGCCGACTTACGCGGTGCCATCCTGCGGGGTGCGAATCTGGAATTTGCCGACCTTTCCGGAGCCGATCTGCGCGACGGCCGCCTGCTCAAGCCCGATGAAACCGGCAATCTGGTGCCCATAGCCGTGGGCGGCGCCGTGACCGAAAAGGCGCAGATGACCCATTCCAAGCTGGTCGGCGCCAAACTGGGGCGCATCCTCAGTCAGCAGGCCGATCTCAGCCATGCCAATCTGGCCAATGCCAAGCTGGTCGATGCCGATCTGTCGAATTCCGATCTGCGGGGCGCCATTTTCGTCGGCGCCGACCTCACGAATACCAACCTGAGCGGATGCAGCCTTTCGGGTGCGGTGCTGGCCGGCTCATTGCTGAATGGCACCTGCTTCGATGGCGCGGATCTCGCCGGCGCATTTTTCCGCCAATCGGAAATGCGGGATGCCCGTCTGAACGGCGCCCTTCTGCCGAAGGCAATCGCCGATTTGGACCAGCCGCTGCAGATCATATTGCGCGAGCATCTTGCCTGGACGGATACTTTGGGTGCGAAAGGCCGGCGCGCCGATTTCAGCCGCATTGACATGTCCGGCGTGAAACTGCCGCTGATTGATCTGTCCGCCGCCCTGTTCGTACAGGCCACCCTGGTCGAGGCCGATTTCAGCGGCGCCTCGCTGACTATGACCGACTTCAGCGATGCCATGCTGCTGAACTCGAACTTCTCCGGCGCAGATTTGCGTGGTGTCAAATTTGCCGGTGCCAACCTGATCGGGACCAACTTCCGGGGGGCCAAATTGACGCCGATGCCGATCTCGTCCATGCAAAGCAAGCGGTGGCACGCCAATCTGGAGAACGCGAATTTAAGCCAGGCGAATCTTTCGGCCAGCCATCTGGAAGGCGCGAACTTCACCCGTTCGATTCTCATGGGCACGGATCTGCGCGACGCCAACCTGCGCGGAGCCTGTTTCCGTGGCGCCGATCTCTCCGGCGCCGACTTGCGCAATGCCGACTTTACCGGTGCCGATTTCACCAATGCCACCGGCGTGAACTTGTCGTGACCCAGGCTTTCTATGCTAGGGTAACGCCGTTGCCCGCAATCAAACCGCCCGCATGAACAATCCCATCAAAGTCATTGCCCAGTACGAGATCGACGAATTGTTCGAGGACCACGCCAATTACGTGCGCGGGGTGCGGGGCGGCAAGCGGATGGTGCTGCATTTCCGCGATGCATCGCGGCTGGATTTCAGTGGCAAGGATCTGAGCTCCGCCGATTTCGTCGGCAGCAAGATCAATTATGGCGATTTCAGTCATTCCATTCTGGCCGGTGCGTCATTCTTCGCTGCCGACCTTCAGGGCGCCGATTTTCGCCGCGCCGACCTGACCCAGGCGGACCTGCGCGGCGTCAACCTGCGCAACGCCAATCTGGAATCCGCCAATCTCACCAATGCCGATATCCGTGACGGCGTCCTGCTGCGGCCCGACGAGGACGGCAACCTGATCGCCGTGCTGAAACGGGCGACCTCGATAGACAATGCCAAAATGGCCGGCGCCAACCTGACATCGGCACGGCTCGGCAAGGTGATCGGCCGCAATACCGACCTCAGCAACTGCAATTTCTCCAACGCAAAGCTGAACGGCGCCGACCTGTCAGGCTCCAATCTGTCCGGCTGCCTGTTCACCGGCGCCGACCTGACCGGCTCCAACCTTTCCCATTGCGTGCTGCACGGCTCGGTGCTGGCGGGTGCCGTGCTCAATGAGACGAATTTCGACGGTGCCGACCTGACCGCGGCCTATTTCCGACCGATCGATCTGCGCGATACCGATCTGACCAAGGCGATCCTGCCGCGCAGCCTGGACAACCTGGATCGCTCCCTGCAATTCATCGTCCGCGAACATCTCACCTGGATCGACACCTTGGGCAAGCAGGGCATGCGCGTCGATTTCAGCCGCTACGACCTTTCCGATCTGAAGCTTACCAATATCAACTTCTCGGCCGGCGACTTCTCTTATGCGATCTTGCGCAACACCGATTTCTCCGGCTCGCGCTTCGTGCTGGCCGATCTGCGCGGCGCGATGATGCTGAACGCCAATTTCGCCACCTGCAACCTGCAGGGCGCCAAGTTCGACCGCGCGATCATGACCAATGCCGATTTCCGCGGCGCCCGGCTGTCCCCGGTCAGCATTGCCGGCGCCATTCACCGCAAGCAGGCGGCGAGCCTGCAGGAATGCAATCTGACGCAAATAAAGTTTCAGGGGGCCGACCTTGAGGGGGCGGTCTTCAACCGCTCCATTCTCACCCTCGCCGACCTGCGCAGCGCCAATCTGCGCAATTGCTCCTTTCTGGACGCCGACCTCACCAATGCCGATCTGCGGGGAGCCGACCTGGAAGGCGCCGACCTGCGTGGCGCCATCGGCGTGAAAATATAGCGGTTTTCCGCGATCTGCGTCGTGTTCGGACTGCCAACCCTGTGATTTCGATCACGGACTCTTCCTATTTCATGGACCCCGCCGTCCAATAATTCTATAGGTCATCGCGAAAATCCTGCCCCTTCGGGACATGCCATGACCAAGAAAAAAATCGTCTTCTCCGTTCTCGGCCTCCTGGCCTGTGCCGGCGCGGCATACGGCGCCTGGTATTGGTGGAGCTACGCCCGCTTCATCGTAAGCACCGACAATGCCTATGTCGGAGCGGATATCACGGTGATTGCCCCGAAAGTCACCGGCTATATCGACAGCGTGGCGGTCGACGACAATCAGCCGGTCAAGAGCGGCAGCATCCTCTTCGAAATCGATCCCAGCGACTACAAGGCCAAGGTCGCGCAGGCCGAGGCCGCCGTTGCCACCCGCCGCGCGGCGCTGGAGGTCATCGACCGCCAGATCGGCGCCCAGGAAGCCGCCATCGCCGAAGCCGAGGCCCAGTGGCGCAGTGCCCGGGCCGACCTGCTGCGCGCCGATGACGATTTGAAGCGCTATCGCCAGCTCGCCGCCGCCAATTTCGTTTCCAACCAGAAGCTGGACATGGCTTTGGCGGATCAGCGCAAGGCGAAAGCTGCGGTCGACCGGACGCTGGCGGCAACGACATTGCAAAAGAACCAGATCGCCGTGCTTCGTGCCAACCGCGAGCAGGCCGTCGCACAGGTTGCCCAGGCCGAAGCCGACCTGGCGTCGGCGAAACTTGACCTGGAGAATACCGTGGTCCGGGCGCCGGTGGACGGCGTGATCGGCAACCGCACCGGCCAGGTCGGCCAATACGTCAAGCCGGGCACGCAGATCATGGTCATCGTGCCGGTCGACGATCTTTATGTCGTGGCCAATTTCAAGGAAACCCAGTTGCGCGACATGAAGCAAGGCCAGTTGGCGGAATTGCATGTCGATGCGTTTCCCAACCACGTGCTGCGTGGCCGGATCGAAAGCTTTGCACCGGCCAGCGGCGCCAAATTCAGCCTGCTGCCGCCGGACAATGCGACCGGCAACTTCACCAAGATCGTGCAGCGTGTTCCGGTGAAGCTGCGCATCGACCGCGCCGACAATGCCGGCCCGCTGCCGATGCTGGTTCCCGGCATGTCGGTGGTGGTGGATGTCGACTTGCGCAGTCCGGGTACGGCCGTTGCCTGGCCGAGTTCCTCGCGCAACACAGCCACGGCGAGCCGTTCATAAAGGCGGGGGATTCCGCAATGGCCGATGCCGCAATCCGCGTGGACGAGGCGCTGCCGACCGAGCCGGCACCGGCGCCCAGGCCGCAGCCGGCTCCGCAGGCGATGCCGACTCCGGTTCTTACGAAGGGCCTGCTGTTCGGCTATTTCGCCATGGTCTTCGGCATGTTCATGGCGATCCTCGATATCCAGATCGTGTCGTCCTCACTGTCGGAGATTCAGGCCGGCCTGAGCGTTTCGGCGGACGAGATCGCCTGGGTTCAGACCTCCTACCTGATCGCCGAAGTGATCATGATCCCGTTCAGCGGCTACCTCTCGCGGCTGCTGTCGACGCGCGTGCTCTTCGTCATCTCCGCCGCCAGCTTCACATTGGCCAGCGTCGGCTGCGCGATGTCCAGCAGCCTCGACAGCATGATCGTGATGCGGGCGCTGCAGGGCTTTCTCGGCGGCGCCATGATCCCGACCGTGTTCGCCAGCACCTATATGATCTTCCCGCGCGAGAAGATGGCCAGTGCAACGGTGATCATCGGCCTGGTTGCGACTCTGGCGCCGACGGTCGGCCCGACCCTGGGCGGGTATCTCACCCAGCTCATGTCCTGGCATTGGCTGTTCCTGGTCAATGTCATCCCCGGCATCTTCGTCTGCCTCACCGTCGGCGCCCTGGTCGATATCGACAAGCCGAATTATGCGCTGTTCAAGGGGTTCGACTATGTCGGCCTGGGAGCGCTGGCGCTGTTCCTCGGCAGCCTGGAATATGTGCTGGAAGAAGGCACCCGCAATGACTGGTTCAACGACGAAACCATCCGGAATTTCGCCATCGCAACCGCAATCGGCGCCGTCCTGTTCTTCTGGCGCAGTTTCACGTCGAAGAATCCGATCGTCGACCTGAAGGCGTTCCGGAACCGCAATTTTGCCACCGGCTGCCTGTTCAGCCTGACATTGGGCATCGGCCTCTACGGTCTGGTTTACCTACTCCCCCTATTCCTGGCGCGCGTGCGCGGCCTGAACAGTCTGCAGATCGGCGAGATCATGTTTGTCACCGGCATGACGCAGTTTCTGACCGCCCCTGCTGCCGGCATCCTCGCCCGCAAGGTCGACCCCCGGCCGGTACTGGCTTTCGGCTTCGCCCTGCTCGCCGCCTCCACCTGGTCGATGACCCGACTGACCGGCGACTGGCAGTTCGATGAGCTGCTCTGGCCGCAGATCATGCGCGGCGCGGCGCTGATGTTCGCAATCGTGCCGATCAACGTCATCGCGCTTGGCACGCTGCCGCCAAATGAATTGAAGAACGCCAGCGGATTGTACAATCTTACGCGCAATCTCGGCGGCGCCTTCGGTCTGGCCGGCATCAACACGGTGATGACCGACCGGACGGCGTTTCACTGGAACCGCCTGGTCGACTCGATCAACCCGGGCCGCTGGGAAGTTCAGCAATACATGGACCAGATCGCCGGTATGTTCGGCGACAGGCTGCCTGCCGAGCCGATGCAGGTCGCCATCAAGATGCTTGGCAACAAGGTCCAGGGGCAAGCTTACATCATGAGCTTCATCGATGTATTTTTCATCCTGAGCCTGATCTTCGCTGCCGCCGCCCTTGCCGTCGCATTCGCACAGCGGCCCAAGCAGCAGCAGGCCGGTGGAGGTGGACATTGAAGGCACACGCTGTCGATACCACACGCCGGGGCCGGCCGGCCGATCCCGCCAAGCGCACCGCCATTCTCGAGACGGCGCTTCGGCTGTTCTTGAAACATGGCTATGGCGTCGGACTGGATGTCATCGCCGCCGAAGCCGGCGTATCGCGCCAAACGATCTATAACCTGTTTTCCTCCAAGGACGATCTGTTCGCCGCCATCGTGCAGGAAAGTTCGAATCAGATCACCGAGGCCCTGGCCGAACTGGCGCCGGATGCCCAGCCGCGCCAGGTGTTGTCCACGCTGGGAGAAAGCTTCCTGGCCAAGATCACCTCCGAACGCACGGTCGCCTTCCAGCGCCTGCTGGCATCTTCGACGGCCAACTTCCCCACCCTGGGCCCGACCTTCTACGCCAATGGCCCGGGTCGCGGCATCGCGCGCCTTGCTGCCTATCTGGATCGGGAGACCGTGGCCGGCCGGCTGGCGATCACCGATCCGGTTCTGGCAGCCGAGCAGTTCTTCGGCATGCTGGTCGGCCACCGGGCCATGCGACGGCTGCTGCGCATGGACGGCGAAATGCCCCAGGCCGAGATCAAGCGGCGCGTCGAAAGCGCCGTAACGGCGTTCCTGCGCGCCTACACGGCTGAAGAATAGGCTCCGTCAGCGGCCGAGCGATTTCGACGCGATCTCGTAGACATCGCGCGAAAGCTTCGGCGCCGCCAGAATCCGCTCCAGCTCCCGCCTCATCAGTTCCTGCCGGCGGCTGTCGAACCGCCGCCAGCGCCCCAATGGCGCCAGCAGACGGGCGGCCACCTGGGGATTGATCGGATCAAGCTCCAGGATGCGGTCGGCATGAAATGAATATCCGGAGCCATCCGCAGCGTGGTAGCGGAGCGCATTGGCGGTGAAGCTGCCGACCAACGCCCGCACCTTGTTCGGTTTCTGCATCGAGAAAGCCGGGTGGCGCAGCAGCTCCTTCATCCGCGCCAGCGTATCCGGCAGGGACGATACCGCCTGCAAGGCCAGCCATTTGTCGAGCACCAGGGCGTCGCCGCGGAAGCGCCGGTAAAAATCATCCAAGGCCTGCTGCCGCTCCGGCCCGGCAAGATCGACCAGCAGACGCAGCGCCGCCATGCGGTCGGTCATGTTATCCGCCTGGGCATATTGCGCCGCAATCTGCCGGCGCACACCGCTATCTTCGTCGGCCAGCGTCGAGAGATATGCCAGGGCGGCATTCTTCAGGGCCCGCTGGCCGGCCTGAGCGGCATCGGGGCTGAACGGCTGGCGGCTATGGTCGCTCTCGTAAATCCGCTGCAGATCGTCCCGATATGCTGCCGCGATCCGCTTCCGCAGGGCCTCCCGCGCCGCGTGGATGGCATCGACATCGATCACGGCCATGCGCTCGGCAACGTAATCCTCGTCCGGCAACATGATCGCCTCGGCGGCAAAAGCCTTGTCGAGGGTCTCATCGCGCAGGATCCGGCCGATGGCATCGATGAAGGCCGGATCGAAGGCAACCTGCTTCCCCGCCTGGATCGCGGAAACGCCGTTGAGCAGCAGTTCGGTGGCGTATTGCTGGCCCGCTTCCCAGCGCGCAAAGGGATCGGAATCATGCGCCATCAGGAAGGCGCGCTCCGCACCGCCTTGAGCGATCTTCACGTTCACCGGGGCGGAGAAGCCGCGGTTGACCGACAAAGCCCTGGGTTCCGGGATATTGGCGAAGCAGAAGGTCTGCCGCGCCAGCTTCACCGGAAGGACCACACCCGCTTGCGCGGGAGCATCGCCCAAGGTCAGCGGGATGTCCTGGCCTTGCGCGTCCAGCAATCCGACCGCCAGCGGAATATTCATCGGTGCCTTGTCGGGTTGTCCCGGCGTCGGCGGACAGCTTTGCGCGACCGTCAGTTCATACGTGCCGGTACCGGCATCGTAGCGGCCTTCGACCTCGATCTGCGGCGTGCCGGCCTGGCTGTACCAGAGCTTGAATTGGGAAAGGTCGGCGCCATTGGCATCGGCCATCGCGGCGACGAAATCGTCGCAGGTGGCTGCTTCACCGTCATGGCGCTCGACATAGAGCTTCATCCCCTTCTGGAAGCCCTCCTCGCCGAGGATCGTCCGCAGCATGCCGATCACCTCGGCGCCCTTCTCATAGACGGTGGCGGTATAGAAATTGTTGATCTCGATATACGAGTCCGGCCGCACCGGATGCGCCAGGGGACCGGCATCTTCCGGGAATTGCCGCGCGCGCAGCATGCGCACATCCTTGATGCGCTTGACCGGCCGCGAGCGCATGTCGGAGGAGAATTCCTGATCGCGGAAAACCGTCAGCCCTTCCTTGAGACTGAGCTGGAACCAGTCGCGGCAGGTAATGCGATTGCCCGTCCAGTTGTGGAAATATTCATGCGCCACGACCGTCTCAATGCCGGCATAGTCGCCGTCAGTGGCGGTCTCGGGGTCGGCCAGGATGAATTTGTCGTTGAAGATATTGAGACTCTTGTTCTCCATCGCGCCCATATTGAAATCGCTGACGGCGACGATGTTGAACAGGTCGAGATCGTATTCCAGGCCGAACCGCTCCTCGTCCCAGCGCATGGCGCGCTTGAGCGAGTCCATTGCATAGCCGGTGCGGCCTTCCTTGCCATGCTCGACGAAGATGCGCAGGCGCACCTTGCGGCCGCTGCGGGTAACAAACACATCCTCATTGCAGGCGAGATCGCCGGCAACGAGCGCGAAGAGATAGCTCGGCTTCGGGAATGGATCGTGCCAGATCGCGTAATGCCGGCCGCCCTCGAGCGCGCCTTCCTCCACCAGATTGCCGTTCGACAGCAGCACCGGGTAGGCGGCCTTGTCGGCGCGGATCATGGTCCGGTAGACGGCCATGACGTCCGGGCGATCGAGGAAATACGTGATGCGGCGGAAGCCTTCCGCCTCGCACTGGGTGCAGAAATTGCCGCTCGACTGATAGAGGCCGGAGAGCTGCGTGTTGCCGGCAGGGTTGATCTTCGTTTCGATTTCCAGCGTAAAGGCCGGCGGCGGATTGACGATCGTCAGGCTTTTGTCGTCGAGGCTGTATTCGCCTTTTTCCAGCGGCCGGCCGTCGAGCCTGAGCGAGACCAGCTCCAGATCCTCGCCATCCAACACCAAAGGCCTGGAATTGTCGCTTGCCGTGATCTTCAGCCGGGACTTGACCAGAGTGGCCGATGGCTGCAGGTCGAAATCGAGATCGACCGTCTCGATCCGGTAATCAGGCGCGCGGTAATCCTTGCGGTAGATCGCCCTGGGCTGTTCCGACATCGCAATACCCGTCAAATGTCATAAACCTCGACGACGCCCGGCAGAACGCGGATCTGATGCCGCACCGTCGGATTGATCGCGTAGCCCATCGGCAGCTTGATATCGGCCTCGATGCCGCCGGGCACGCCCGGTTCCTCCAGCTTGAGCCCCAGCAGCACCTGGCCGCGGCCCTTGCCGGCCTTGTCGAGCAAAACCCGGATCTGCTCGAATGAGCGGTCATTCTCGACCAGGATCTTGATGCCGGCCGCCGCGCGCGCCGCGACATCGTCGAGCTTTTCCACCTTCTGCGCGCTCAGCCGCGGCTGCTCGCCATCGGCACGCGCCGAAAGAGTCCAGACGACGTTGGTGCCGGCCTCGAGCAGGTCGCGATGCTGCGCCAGCACTTCCGAGAACAGCATCACCTCGTACATGCCGGAAGCATCCGAGCATTGCACGAAAGCGAAGCGGTTGCCGGTTTTCTGCGAGGTGCGCTCCTGTTTGGAGATCACCGTGCCGGCAAGCTTGAAAATCTGCTCGCCGGAATGGAGCTGTTTCAGCATCTCGCTGTAGCGCTTCACGCCGACGCGGTTCAACGTGGCCTGGTAGGCATCCAGCGGATGGGCCGAAAGGTAGAAGCCGATCGCCTCGAATTCCTTGGCAAGCTGCTCCATCGGCGTCCAAATCTCGCCCTCGGGCAATTTGGGCAGCCGTTCTTCCGTCCTGCCGCCGCCGAATAGCGAAACCTGGTTCGAGCCGCGCTCCTCCGCCTTGGTCTGGGAATAGCGGATCAGGGTTTCCAGGCTGGCCATGACCTTGGCGCGGCTCTTCTCCAGACCGTCGAAGGCCCCCGCCTTGGCGATATTCTCCAGCATGCGCTTGTTGAGCGCCGTCGGATCGACCCGGCCGGCGAAATCGAACAGCGATTTGAAAGTTCCGCCCTTCTCGCGCTCGGCCACGATCTGCCCCATCGGTGCGGCGCCGACATTGCGCACCGCCGCCAAGGCATAACGGATCGCGCCCTTCCCGGCGGCGTCGTATTCCACCGAGAATTCGACATCCGATCTGTTGATGTCCGGCGGCAGCAAGGCGATGCCCTGACGGGCGCATTCCTGGCGGAAGACGTTCAGCTTGTCGGTATTGGAGATGTCGAGCGTCATCGAAGCGGCGATGAACTCGACCGGATAATTGGCTTTCAGATACGCGGTCTGCCAGGCGACCAGCGCGTAGGCCGCCGCGTGGCTCTTGTTGAAGCCGTAGCCGGCGAATTTCTCGACCAGTTCGAAGATGAAGGCGGCCTGTTTGGGATCGACCCCCTTTTCCCTGGCGCCCGAGATGAAGCGCTCCTTCTGCGCATCCATCTCGGCCTTGATCTTCTTGCCCATGGCGCGGCGCAACAGGTCCGCTTCGCCGAGCGAATAGCCGGCCAGGATCTTGGCGATCTCCATCACCTGTTCCTGGTAGATGATGACGCCGTATGTCTCTTCCAGCACCGGCTTCAGCCATTCATGCAGATAGTCGGGCTTCTCCCTGCCGTGCTTGCGGGCGATGTAGGTCGGGATATTCTCCATCGGGCCCGGGCGATACAGCGCCACAAGGGCGATCAGGTCCTCGAAGGCGTCCGGCTTCATGTTGCGCAGCATGTCGCGCATGCCGCTGCCTTCGAACTGGAACACGCCCACCGCATCGCCGCGTCCGAGCAGGTCGAATGTCGGCTGGTCGCTCAGCGGTATCGTCGCCAGATCGATATCGACGCCCTTCTTGCGGATCAGCTCGACCGCCTTTTCCAGCACGTCGAGCGTCTTCAGGCCGAGGAAGTCGAATTTCACCAGGCCGGCGGCCTCGGCGTATTTCATCGAGAATTGCGTCGCCGGCATGGAGGCATGCGGATCGCGGTAAAGCGGCACCAGCTCGACCAGCGGCCGGTCGCCGATCACGACGCCGGCTGCATGGGTCGAGGCGTTGCGGTACAGCCCTTCCAGCTTCAGCGCGATGTCCATCATGCGGGCCACCGCCTCATCGCGGTCGCGTTCCTCCCGCAGACGCACCTCTTCCTTGATCGCCTGGCCCAGCGAAATCGGATTGGCCGGGTTGTTCGGCACCAGCTTGCAGATGCGGTCGACCTGGCCCAGCGGAAGCTGCAGCACGCGGCCTACGTCGCGCAGCGCCGCGCGCGCCTGCAGCTTACCGAAGGTGATGATCTGGGCGACATTGCTGGCGCCGTATTTCTCCTGCACGTAATGAATGACGCGGTCGCGCCGTTCCTGGCAGAAATCGACGTCGAAGTCGGGCATCGAGACGCGTTCCGGATTGAGGAAGCGCTCGAACAGCAGGCCGAAACGCAACGGGTCGAGATCGGTGATGGTCAGCGCCCAGGCGACCAGCGAGCCCGCGCCCGAGCCGCGGCCCGGTCCGACGGCGACGCCGTTGCGCTTGGCCCACTGGATGAAGTCGGCCACGATCAGGAAATAGCCGGGAAACTTCATCTTGATGATCGTTTCGCATTCGAAATCGAGCCGGTCGTAATACGGCTTGGCCGCCTCGCCGCTCACCCCGATCTGCTGCAACCGCCTTTCCAGCCCTTCTCGCGCCATGCGGCGCAGGGTGTCGGCCTCGGATTCCCCGGTGCCGTCGCCGAAGTTCGGCAGGATCGGCTTGCGCTCGTCGGCCTTGACGGCGCAGCGCTTGGCGATCACCAGCGTATTGTCGATCGCCTCCGGCAGGTCGGCGAACAGCACCCGCATCTCCTCGGCCGATTTGAAGCGATGTTCGGGGGTGACGCGGCGGCGATTCTGTTCGCCCACGTAAGTTCCCTCGGCGATGCAAAGCAGCGCGTCATGCGCCTCGTACATGCTCTCGTCGGGGAAGTAGCAGTCGTTGGTGGCCACCAGCGGCAGGTCGAGCGCGTAAGCCAGATCCAGCAGACCGGGCTCGGTCTTCGCTTCCAGGGCCCAGCCATGCCGCTGCAGTTCGACATAGAGCCGGCCCGGGAAGATCGCGGCCAGCTTCTCGATCTGCTCGCGCGCGGCGTCGGTCTGCCCTTCCGCCAGCAGCCGCGCAATCGGCCCCTGCGGGCCGCCGGTGAGGCAGATCAGCCCGGCATTCAGCGCCGCCAGATCGGCCCATTGCACCTGCGCCGCCTCGCCCTGCGGCGGCTCCAGATAGGCCTTGGTGGAGAGCTTCATCAGGTTGGCATAGCCGGTGGCATCCTGGGCCAGCAGGACGATGCGGTCGGGATCGGGCTTGCGGGCATTCTTGCTCAGCACCGCCTGGGCATCGGCCCGCGCCAGGTTGAGCTGGCAGCCGATGATCGGCTGGATGCCCTTGCCGGCCATCTCCTTGGAGAATTCCAGGGCACCGAACAGGTTGTTGGTATCGGTGATCGCCACCGCCGGCATGCGGTTCTGCAGACACAGCTCGGCCAGCTTGCCGATGCGGATCGCCCCCTCCGTCAGGGAGTAGGCGGTATGGACGCGGAGATGGACAAAATCGGCGTGGCTCATGGAGGCGTTTTCGATTCCCGTTCACCTTTTACGATAGCCGACCTAGGGGCCGCAGACCAGAACGGACGCGCGCCGAATCCCACCAGAGGCGTAGCGGATTCACGTTGATTCACAATATCTTGTGGATAAGTCCGGAACTCCGTCGACGACTTCGAGAACGCCTGCGGACGAATCCCAGATGCTGGCGAACGAAGCGGAAAACCCGTCTAGGCCTTGGGCATGCTGCCCATTCTACTGCGTGGCGCGTGGAATGATTGCAAGGCTGTCAATGCAACTGAGAGGACCGTTGCAGCCCGTTTCTCACCGCCGCGGACCGTTGCTGACCATTCCGGACCGCCTGGAACCGCTGCGGCCCATACCAGACCGCCGAAGCCCGCCCGGAACCGCTGCGGCCCCCTGCCGACCGCGGAGGTGCCCCATTTCCCGGCGGCAGCCGCAGCGACGCCTTCGAGGAATATAAGGCGAACATCCGTCCGGACAAGAGGCTGCGCCGCCGTCGAGACTCTGTCGATAAAGATTACCGGGCGTCCATGCTGGCTCGCTGGCCCAGCGGTCCGGATGGAAAGCGGGCTGTGAAACCGGTTGCCCGGTCAGGACAATGCGGTGAGATCGGCGCGCAACTGGTCGAGATTGTCGTTGCCGACCAGCTTGCCGATCTCGCTATGGGTCTTCTTCCAGATCGGCAGCGCCTTCACCAGCAACCGCCGCCCCTGGGCGGTCAGCATCAGCCGGCGGCTGCGCTTGTCCGCAGGGTCTACCGTCACTTCGACAAGGCCGCGCCGCTCCAGCGGTTTCAGATTGGCGGTGAGCGTCGTGCGGTCCATCGCCAGCAGACTTGCCACGGCGCCGATATTTGCCGGCTCGGGCCGGTTCAGCGACATCAGCAAGGAAAACTGCCCGTTGGTCAGATCCAGCGGCCGCAAGGCGTCGTCAAAGCGCCGCGCGAGCGCCCGTGCCGCCCGCTGCACATGCATGCAGACGCAGGTGTCGCGCACCATGTGGGTGATTTCGTAGGGCAGCTCATTCGGCTTTGACATGGCGATATTATGTTGATATCAACTTTTTGTGTCAACCACGGCAACCCGGTGCCGCATGCAACGCCGCCCGGAGGAGCGCCCCATGCAACCGCCCCCCATACAACCGCCCCCCATACAACCGCACCGCATCGTCTCCCGCGAGGACTGGATCGCCGCCCGCAAGGATTTGCTGGCCAGGGAAAAGGAACTCACCCGGCTGCAGGACCAGGTGAACGAAGCCCGTCGCGCCCTGCCCTGGGTCACGGTCGACAAGAATTACATCTTCGACACGCCCCAGGGCCGCAAAATCCTGGCCGAGCTGTTCGGCGGCCGCAGCCAGCTTTTCGTCTATCATTTCATGTTCGCGCCGGACTGGAAGCAGGGCTGCCTCGGCTGCTCGTTCTTCGCCGACCATATCGACGGGCCCAACCAGCATCTTGCCCATCACGACCTCACGGTGATCGCCGTTTCACGCGCGCCGCTTGAGAAGATCCAAGCCTACAAGAAGCGCATGGGCTGGAAATTCACCTGGGTTTCTTCCGCGCACAGCGACTTCAACTATGATTTCAACGTCTCGTTCCGCAAAGAAGACCTGGCCAAGGGCAAGGTCTGTTACAACTACGACATGATCGAGACCACGATGGAGGACCTGCCTGGCGCCAGCGTCTTCTACAAGGACGAATCCGGCACGATCTATCATACCTACTCCGCCTTCGGCCGCGGCGACGAACGCGGGCTCGGCGCCTACATGTTCCTCGACATGACGCCGAAGGGGCGCAACGAAACCAGGAACGGCAATCTCACCGATTGGGTGAAACGTCACGACGAGTATGCGCGGGAGGCTGTGAAGGCCTAGAGGCGCTGCTGGTCTCGGCGTCGAGCCGGGCGAGGTCTGCGCGCAAGTGTTCGACGGCGTAATCGACGAAAGCGCGCAGCCGCGCCGAAGGCCGCCGGCCTTCCATCTGCATGATATGCACCGGCGCCGGAGGGGGCTCGTAATCGGCAAGGACGATCTTGATCCGCCCGGCACGCAGTTCCGCTGCGATCTGATAGGACAACAGCCGGGTCAGCCCCCTGCCCTCGAGCGCGGCGGCGATGGCGATATCCGAGGAATTCACCATGAGCTGCGCCGAGGGCGCGATGCGCGAGCCGCCGCGCCCGCCGAAGCCCCAGTCGCGCAGGTTGGCCAGCGGCGAGGTGAAGACCGCGCGATGATGGACGAGATCGGCCGGGGTTTCCGGCTCGCCGTGCCGTGCCAGATAATCGGGCGAGGCGCAAATCACGCGCCGCACATGACCGACCTTGACCGCCTGCTGCGATGAATCGGCCAGATGCGCGATGCGCACGGCGACGTCGAAGCCCTCCTCCATCAGGTCGACGACACGATCCAGCAGCACCAGCCGCGCCGTGACCTCCGGGAAGCGATCCAGGAAACCGAGCAGCATCGGCGCGACATGCAGACGGCCGAACATGACCGGCGCCGTCATCGCGATCTGGCCGCGCGGCTCGGCCTGCACGCCGGCTGCGGTGGCTTCGGCCTCGTCGATTTCCAGCAGGATGCGGCGGCAATCGGCCAGATAGCGCTGCCCTGCCTCGGTCAACCGGACGCTGCGCGTCGTACGCAGCAGCAGGCGCGCGCCGATCCGCTCCTCCAAAGCCGCAACCGCCCGCGTCACCGCCGGCGGCGACGAAGCCAGTTGCCGGGCGGCGGCGGCAAAGCCTTCCGCCTCGGCCACGGCAACGAAAATGCGCATCGCGGCAAGCTGATCCATAGATTATTCCATATATCGAAATAATACCTTGTCAACTGCGGGTATTAAACTTAACGAATGAAACGGGCATCTTTGGCGGCGACAACGGCAATGCCAGCAGGGAATCGCTCCTCATGACCAAACCCGCCCAGCCCATCAAGCTCTACCGCTTCGCCCTGTCCGGCCATGCGCACAGGGCGGAATTGTTCCTCTCGCTGCTCGGCCTGCCCTTCGAGCGGATCAATATCGATCTTGCCAAGGGCGAGCAGAAGACCCCCGCCTTCCTGGCCAAGAATCCCTTCGGCCAGGTTCCGGTGATCGAGGATGGCGATGTCGCCATCGCCGACAGCAACGCCATTCTGGTCTACCTGGCGCAGCGCTACGACCATGCCGGCACATGGCTGCCGCGCGATCCGGTCGGCGCCGCCCATGTGCAGCGCTGGCTTTCCGTGGCTGCGGGCCAACTTGCCTTCGGCCCGGCGCTTGCCCGGGTGATCCGTCTGTTCAAGCGCCCGATGGACGCCAAGATGTGCATGGCTATCACCGGCCAACTCTTCGCCGTGATGGAGGCAACGCTCGCCCGGCAGGAATTCCTCGTCGGTGCGGCACCGACCATCGCCGACGTGGCGCTGTACAGCTACACGGCGCATGCGCCGGAAGGCGGCATCGCGCTGGAGCCGTATCAGAATATCCGCGCCTGGCTGGCCCGCATCGAAGCCCTGCCAGGCTTCGTGCCGATGCAGCGCTCGCCGGTGCCGGAGGCGGCCTAGCCATGGCCGAGGTCCAGGAGGCCTTCCATGCCGGTGAGCAGGCGATGCAACTGCTTGCCGGCGTGCGCGAGCGGATGGCGGAGGTTGGCCAGCGCGTCATCCGCGACTTCATGCCGGACCAGCATCGCGAGCTGTTCGAGAAACTGCCCTACCTGCTGGCCGGCAGCCGCGACACATATGGCCGGCCCTGGGCATCGCTGCTGGTGGGCCGCCCGGGCTTCGTCCGCACGCCCGATGCACAGACCATGCGCATCGCGGCACGGCCGGCGCCGAACGATCCGCTGACCGAAAGCCTGCGGCCCGGCGCCGCATTGGGGCTGCTCGGCATCGAGCTGCATACGCGCCGGCGCAACCGCATGAACGGGCGGATCACCGCCGTCGAGGATGGCGCCTTCACGCTGCATGTCGACCAGAGCTTCGGCAATTGTCCGCAATACATCCAGGCGCGACGGCCGCGCTTCGTCGATTTGCCGGAAACATTCGCGCAGGCGCATCCCTGGCAGGAACAGGGACCGCTTCTGTCGGCCGACGCGGCGGCATTGGCGGCACAGGCCGATACCTTCTTCATCGCCACGGCCTCGGCCGAGCCCGATCACGGCGGGCGCAGCGATGGCGTGGACATCTCCCATCGCGGCGGCAGACCCGGCTTCGTGCGGATCACGGAGGAAGCCGGTCGCAGCGTGCTGGCCGTGCCGGACTATGCCGGCAATCTCTATTTCAACACGCTAGGCAATATCGCGATCAATCCGAAGGCCGGGCTGCTGTTCATCGATTTCGATTCGGGCAATCTGCTGGCACTCACCGGCGCCGCCAGCGTGATCCTGGATGATCCCCTGATTGCCGCTTTCCAGGGCGCGCAGCGGCTGCTGCGCTTCGAGCCGGAAGCCGGCTACCTGCTGCGCGGCGCCGTGCCCTTGCGCTGGACCGAGCCGGACTACGCGCCGCAATTGGCCAGGACAGGAAGCTGGGAAACGGCGGCAGCGGCGTTGAAAAGCAATCCGGACTGACGGCCGGTGGCCGCATCGCGGTCCCCGCCGGGATCAGGCCGCCAGCAACACGCCTTCGTGCAGCACGACGATACGGTCCATGCGCTCGGCCAGGTCGGTATTGTGGGTCGCGATCAGGGCGCCGACGCCGAAATTGCGCACCAGGTCGGTCAGTTCGCCGAACACCACATCTGCGGTCTTCTCGTCCAGATTGCCGGTCGGCTCGTCGGCCAGCAGGAGGCTGGGGCGGCCGATCAAGGCGCGGGCGATCGCCACGCGCTGCTGCTCGCCGCCCGACAGCCGCGCCGGGCGGTGCGACAGGCGGTGGCTCAGGCCGAGGTGACTCAAAAGCTGGCGCGCCGTGCCATGCGCCTCGGCTTTGCTCTCGCCGCGCACGCGCAGCGGCATGGCGGCATTTTCCAGCGCCGAGAATTCCGGCAGCAGGTGATGGTACTGGTAGACGAAGCCGACCCGCAGGCGGCGCGTCAGCGTGCGTTCGCGATCGCCCATCCGGCTGCAATCCTGGCCGGCGATCAAAATCCTGCCGTCGCTCGGCTGCTCGAGCAGGCCGGCGATCTGCAGCAAGGTCGACTTGCCCGAACCGGACGGCCCCAGCAAGGCCACGATCTCGCCGCGGGCGACCGTGAGATCGACGCCGCGCAGCACCTCGATCTTCTCGCCGCCCTGCTTGAAGGTGCGGCGGATGCCTTCGAGGCGAAGCACCTCGCCCCCTTTATTCATAGCGCAGCGCCTCCACCGGATCGAGGCGGGCGGCGCGCCAGGACGGATACAGCGTGGCCAGGAAGGACAGCGCCAGTCCCATCAGCACGACGGCAAGCACCTGGGTATTCTCCACCTTGGCCGGCAGCTTGGAGAGGAAATAGATTTCGGCCGAGAACAGCTCGGTGCCGGTCAGGTTCTGCAGCCATTGCCGGATCGTCTCGATATTGAGCGAGAAGACCAGCCCGAGCACGAAGCCGGTCGCCGTGCCCAGCACGCCGATGCTGGCGCCGGAAATGACGAAAACGCGCATGATGGCGCCGCGCGAGGTGCCCATGGTGCGCAGGATGGCGATGTCGCGGCCCTTGTCTTTGACCAGCATGATCATGCTGGAGATGATGTTGAAGGCCGCCACCACGATGATCAGCGTGAGAATCAGGAACATCACGTTGCGCTCGACATCCAGCGCATTGACGAAATGGGCATTGGCCTGCTGCCAGTCATAAAGCCGGTATTGCGGCCCGATCGCCTGGCTGATTTCGCGCGCCACGCTGCGTGCCTTGTCGGGGTCGTTGACCCGCACCTCCACGGCGGAGGCCTGTTTCGGCAGACGGAAATAGGTCTGCGCCGCCTCGAAGGGCATGTAGATGAAGCTGGAATCGTATTCGAACATGCCGACATCGAAGATTGCGGCGACGCGATAGCGCGCTACCCGCGGCACGCTGCCGAAGGGCGTCGTCGTGCTCTGCGGCGAGATCAGCGTGATCTGATCGCCCAGATTGAGCCCGAGTTTGCGCGCCAGCCGATGGCCGATCGCCACCGCGTCCTCGCCCTGGAAATCCTGCAGCGAGCCCTGGCGAATGCCGTTGGCGATGGCGCTTTCGCGGCGCAGGTCGGCCGGCGGCACGCCGCGCACCATGGCGCCGACGGCGGCATTGTTGGCGGTCGCCATGACCTGGCCATCGATCATCGGATTAGCCATCACCACGCCGGGCAGCCTGGCGACGATATCCGCGACGCGGTCGTAATCCTTCACCGTCAGCCCGGCTTCCGACTGGATCGTCAGATGTCCGTTCAGGCCGAGGATGCGGCCCATCAGTTCGACGCGGAAGCCGTTCATCACGCTCATGACGATGATCAGCGTCGCCACTCCCAGCATGATGCCGAGAAAGCTGAAGATGGCGATCACCGAGATGAAGCCTTCCTGGCGCCGCGCCCGCAGATAGCGCAGCGCCAGCATCCACTCGAAGCGGGAGAAGAACGGCATCGCGGCTCCTGTTACGCGGCTCGCGCGGCGTTGAGCTTGTTCAGCGCCGCGTCCAGGCCGAGTTCTTCCTTCTCGCCGGTGGCGCGGTTCTTGATTTCGACGGTGCCCGCCTTCAGGCCGCGCGGCCCGATGGTGACCTGATACGGCAGACCGATCAGATCCATGGTGGCGAATTTGGCCCCGGCGCGCTCGTCCCGGTCGTCGTAAAGCACGTCGAAGCCGGCCGCCTTCAGTCTGGCGTAGAGGTCCTCGCAAGCCCTGTCGCAATCCGCATCGCCGGCCTTGAGATTGATCAGACCGATATGGAACGGCGCCACGGCCATCGGCCAGACGATGCCGCTGTCGTCGTGACTCGCCTCGATGATGGCGCCGACCAGCCGCGAGACGCCGATGCCGTAGGAGCCGCCCTCAAGCATGATGCTCTCGCCGTTCGGCCCCTGCACCACCGCTCCCATCGGCTTGGAATATTTGGTGCCGAAATAGAAGATATGGCCGACCTCGATGCCGCGGGCGGCGACCTGCCGCTCCTTCGGCAACGCATCAAAGCGGGCGGCATCGTGCTTTTCTTCCGTGGCCGCATAGGGCGCGGTCCAGCTATCGACCAGCGGCTGCAGGTCGCTGCCGTAATCGACGGCCTCGCCCAGCACGTCGCGCTCGATCAGCGCCTTGTCGCAGAAGACGGCGCTCTCGCCGGTCTCGGCCAGGATGATGAATTCATGGCTGAGATCGCCGCCGATCGGGCCGGTATCGGCCTGCATCGGGATTGCCTTCAGGCCCATGCGGGCGAAGGTGCGCAGATAGGCCACGAACATGCGGTTGTACGAGCGCCGCGCCCCCGCCTGGTCGAGATCGAAGGAATAGGCATCCTTCATCAGGAATTCGCGGCCGCGCATGACGCCGAAGCGCGGGCGCACCTCGTCGCGGAACTTCCACTGGATGTGATAGAGGATCTTCGGCACCTCGCGGTAACTCTTGATCTCGGCCCGCACGATGTCGGTCAGCACCTCCTCGTTGGTCGGACCGTAGAGCATCGGCCGCTCGTGGCGGTCGGTGATGCGCAGCATCTCCTTGCCGTAATCCTCGTAGCGGCCGCTCTTCTGCCACAGCTCGGCCGGCTGGATCGTCGGCATCAGCAGTTCCTGGGCGCCCGCGGCGTCCTGTTCCTCGCGCACGATCTGCTCGATCTTCTTCAGCACGCGGAAGCCGAGCGGCAGCCAGGTATAGATGCCGGCCGCGGTCTGCCGGATCATGCCGGCGCGCAGCATCAGCCGATGGCTGACGATCTGGGCCTCGCTCGGGTTTTCCTTCAGAACGGGGAGGAAATAGCTGCTGAGCCGCATGTTCTGGTTTTCCTGCTAAGACGCGGTTGTGGCTAGGTAATGGGGCGTTTTTAAGGCCGCAGCCAAAGCCCCGCAATGGCCCAGCTGCGAACTTCGCCGTTACTTCGGCGGCTTATGCCTGGCCAAATACGCACGGCAGGCCTGGGCGATGGCATCCTCCGCCGGGCGCTCCAGCGGCTGGCCGTTGAAGGCGAGCCTGCCGGTCATCGGGTCTATGGCGACCCTGGCAACGCCAAGATCGGATTCGCCCAAATTCGCCGGCGTCCGGCTGCCGAGTAGATCCTGCAGGCGCATGGTGAGCGGCAAGGTCAGAGGGCCGGTCAGAGGCAGCGGATTGGCGCCCGGCAGATCTGCCGGGGGGATCGGGCGGCCCCGGGAATCGACATCCCGGCCCGGCCTGTATTCCACGCCCGCATCTGAGCGATGCGCGACATCGGCGGCTTCGCGTTCCGCCAGCAGGCGGCGGCAGTCGGCGGCATCCAGGCTGACGATCAGTGCCGGCTGGCCCGGCCCCGCCTCGGGCTTGGGCTGGGCCATGGCAATACCGGTCCCCAGCAGGGCTGCGGCGACGAGAGTAGCAGACGCAACTCGTTTCATTTTACAACCATGGCGGGCCGCTATTAATAATCGGTATTAAGCAATCCATAATCTGTGTGATTGGTGTCACTTTTCAGATGACACTGGTTTCATCATTCGGTATAGAATTTACGCAACCGCTTGGTAACAGGCGGCCCAAGTCTGGGGAGGCTTAAACTTACCCGTGCGAGACGGGGTACGGAGCGAGGCGCGTCCTTGCTCCTTTCTTTTTTGTACCGCCCTCTTTCGTATATCCGGGCCCGCCCGGAACGATTCCCGCAAAGGTTGTGGATTTTCAGCGCTCTGCGCGGCTACGTCAGCCGCGGCCGAAGACGTCGTTCAAATCCAGCAGATCGTAATAGCCGATCACGTAATAAATCCCGAACAGCACCAGGCTGATCGCGAAGGTCAGCAGGAATTTGAAACCCATGCGCGGGTTGGTCGGTGCCGAGGTGGCCTGGCCGGGCAGCATTTCCTCTTCCGCTTCCGCGGCCGGCTTGACGCCGATCGGCAATACGCAGAACAGCACCACCATGTAGATGATGACGAAGGCGACGGCGTTGTTGAACCAGGTCATGTCGATCCGTCACACTTGCTCGATTTCAATCAGCGTGCCGCAGAAATCCTTCGGATGCAGGAACAGGACCGGCTTGCCATGGGCGCCGGTTTTCGGCTCGCCATCGCCCAGCACCCGCGCTCCTTCGGCCTTGAGCTTGTCGCGCGCGGCGATGATGTCGTCCACCTCGTAGCAGACGTGATGGATGCCGCCTGCGACATTCTTGGCCAGGAAATTGGCGATCGGCGAATTCTCTCCCAACGGATGCAGAAGCTCGATCTTGGTATTCGGCAATTCGACGAAGACAACCGTCACGCCATGTTCCGGCTGGGCCAGCGGCGGAGACACCTTGGCGCCCAGCGTTCCCGAATAGACGGCCGCAGCGGCGGCGAGGTCCGGAACGGCGATGGCGACGTGATTAAGACGGCCGATCATGACGGATGTTTCCTTCCGGGTCGTTTCCTGCGGTCGTTGACTGCAGCGCAATATGAAGGGCTGCCGCGCCCGCTTCAAGGCGGCAAAATGTCTCTCATCCCGGCGTCTTCCGCTACGGCAGACGCACCAGGTGCACCTGGACGGTCGGCTTGCGGCCGGTCAACGTGCGCAGATTGGCGCGCAGCGTACGGATCGCCGTCTGCTCGAGATTGCTGTCGTTGCGTTCCGCCCCGTTGCCCAGCCGGTCGATCGCCGCGGCGATTTCGCCGGCGATCTCGGCGGCGGTCAGCTCCGGCTGACCGTTGACGACACCGGTCAGCTTGACCTGCGGCCCGGCCTGCAGATGGCCGTGCCTGTCGACCACGAGACTGATCGAGGCGGCACCGTTGAAGGCGAGCTTGCGGCGCTGCTGCAGCGCCCCGCCCTGGATCGATACCAGCTCATCGCCGTCGATCGCCAGCCGGCCGGCCGGCACCTGCTCGACCGCCTCGGGCACGCCGGGCGCCAGGCGGATCAAATCCCCGTTGCGCGGCACCAGACCATGCGGCACCTGCAGGCTTTGGGCGAAGCGCGCATGCTCGACCAGATGACGCGGCTCGCCATGCACCGGGATGGCGATCTGCGGCCGCGCCAGGTGATACATCTCGGCCAGTTCGTCGCGCGAGGGATGGCCGGAGACATGAACGAAGGCATCCTTCTCGGTGATCACCTCGATCCCGCGGCTGACCAGTTCGTTATGCACCCGATAGAGCGCGCGCTCGTTGCCCGGGATGATCTTCGACGAAAATACCGTCAGATCGCCCCGCTCGAGCACCACGCTGGGATGGCTGCCGAATGCGATCCGCGCCATCGCACCGCGCGGCTCGCCTTGGCAGCCGGTGCAGACATACATGATCCGTTCGGGCGGCAGATAGCCCGCCTCGCGCTCTTCGACCAGATTGGGAATGCTCTGCAGATAGCCATTCTCCTGCGCCGCCGCGATGAAGCGATGCAGCGAACGGCCGACCAGGCAGATATGCCGGCCGAGATGCCTGGCCACGGCGAACAGGGTTTCCAGCCGCGCCAGATTGGAGGAAAAGGTCGTAACGGCGATGCGGCCGTTCCGGCCGGCCAGCACCTTCATCAGGCTGTCATGGACGTCGCCTTCCGAACCGGATGAGCCCTGGTTGAACACATTAGTGCTGTCGCAGACCAGCGCCAGTACGCCCTTGTCGCCATAGCTGCGCAGCACCTCCACCTCGGTCTGCGGCCCCAGCATCGGGCGCGGATCGAGCTTCCAGTCGCCGGTATGCAGCACGGTGCCGCACGGCGTTTCGATCGCGAGCGCCTGACTCTCCGGGGTCGAATGGGTGATGCTGATCGAGCGGATCTCGAACGGTCCGAGCTTGATCACCTCGCCCGGCTTGTAGATGTTGACGGGAACGTCATTCTCCATCGCCTTCTCGGCCAGCTTGCGGCGCAGCACGGATGCGGCAAAGCCGGTTGCCCAGATGGGGCAACGCAGATCGTTCCACAGATGGCTGACGGCGCCGAGATGGTCCTCATGCGCATGGGTCAGGACAATGCCGAGCAGGCGCTCGCGCCGGGCGGCGATCCAGGTCACGTCCGGTGCCACCAAATCGACGCCCGGCATGCCCTCGTCGGCGAAGCTGGTGCCGAGATCGACCATGATCCACTGATCGGCATACCCGTAGAGATTCAGGTTCATGCCGATTTCGTTCACGCCGCCGAGCGGCAGAAAATAGAGGGACTGCTGGTCGAGACTCTCGGACATGCTTGGTTGCTTCACCCTTTACTGCGCCGGAAGATTTCGATCAGGCCGCGAACCGTGATGTCAGGCACGATCTGCTCTATGACATTGGTGGCGCCGTCGAATACCGGCGCCAGGCCGCCGGTGGAGATCACCTTCATCGGACGGGCGAATTCCGACCGGATGCGGCTGACGATGCCTTCGATCAGTCCGACATAGCCCCAAAACACGCCCGAATGCATGCAATCCACCGTATTGGTTCCGATCACATGGGTCGGCCGCTCGACGACGATGCGCGGCAGCAACGCCGTGGCGTTCACCAGCGCCTCGATGGACAGATTGATTCCGGGCGCGATCACGCCACCGCAGTAGCTGCCCTCTTCATCGACGACATCGAAGGTGGTCGCCGTACCGAAATCGACGACAATCAACGGCGTCCTGGGGAACAACACGCTGGCGCCCACGGTGTTGCAGATGCGGTCGGCACCGGCGCCCTGGCCCTTGATCTGGATGCCGTATCTGACATTCGGCTCGCCGAGGATCAGGGGTTCGGTGCCGAAATACCGTTGACACAGGCGGCGCAGATTGAACGTCGCCTGCGGCACCACGCTGGCGATGATCGCATCGGTAATCTGCTCCGGGTCGATCTTCTCGATCGCCATGAGCTGCATGAGCCAGACGGCATGTTCGTCGGCGGTCCGCATCGCCGAGGTATGCTGGCGCCATTCGCCGACGATGCGGTCGCCGTCGATCACGCCGAATTTGACGTTCGTATTGTTGGCATTGATGGCAAGCAACATGGCTTTTCCTTTCAACCGGCCGATATTCAGGCGGCGGGAAAGACATCGCCGGCGGTAATCGCCCGCCGACGACCATCGGGCAACTCCAGCAGCAGGGCCCCGCTCTCGTCCAAAGCAGCGAAGCGCCCATGCAACTCGCCATCCGGCAGCCGCACGACGACCGGCTGCCCCAGGCCCTGCGCCCGCCGCAGCCAGGCCTCACGGACCGGGCCGAAGCCTTCCGCCTGCCAGCGGCCGTACCAGTAGCCCAACCGGGCCAGCAGCCATTCGGCGAACTCACGCGGCGCAACGGTTACGCCATGCGCCGAAAGCGAGGTCGCCGTATAAGGCGTATCGGTTGGATGATATGCCAAATTCACGCCAATACCGATCACAACCCAATCCAGCGAACCATCGGGTTTGGTTCGCGATTCCAGCAGGATACCGGCGATTTTTGCGCCGTCCACCTGAACATCGTTGGGCCATTTGCAGCCAAGCCGGCGGCGCAGCGCGGGAGCGGCCAGTTCCAGTGCGTCGGCCAAAGCCACTGCGGCCAGGAACGACAGCCTGGCGGCCTCCGCCGCCGTGGTGGCGGGGCGCAGCAGCACCGAGAGAAACAGGTTGCCTTCAGGCGATTCCCAGGCGCGGCCACGCCGGCCGCGGCCGGCGGTCTGCCGTTTCGCCGTAACGGCGAGGCCCTCGGCGGCGCCGGCTTCCGCCTGCCGCCGGATTTCCTCGTTGGTGCTGTCGATGACCTCGAAGGCCCTGAGATCCCAGATCATCAGGCAGCCTGCGCGGTCATCGGCTCGGACCTTCTCAGGGGAAGAGCGCTTTGGCCGCGGTTTGCGCCGCCGCCAGCAGCGGCGCCGGCCAAACGAAATACAGGATGGTGAACAGTCCGGTGACCGCCATCACCGCACCAAGTTCGCTGCGCACCGGCTTGGCCAGAGGCTCTACCGCGTCGTCGAAATAGATGATCTTGACGATACGCAGGTAGTAGTAGGCGCCCACCACCGAGGTCAGCACGCCGATGATCGCCAAGGCGTACAGATGCGCGTTGATGGCGGCGACGAAAATATAGAATTTGCCGAAGAAACCGGCGAGCGGCGGAATGCCTGCCATCGAGAACATGAACGCCGCGAACAGGAAGGCCATGCCCGGATGGGTCTTCGCCAGCCCGGCCAGATCGGAAATGCCCTCCACCATCTGATCCTTCTGCCGCATGGCGAGGATGCAGGCGAAGGTTCCGACATTCATGGCCAGGTAGATCGCCAGATAAACCAGCACGCCGCGAATCCCCTCTTCCGTGCCGGCCGCCAGCCCGATCAGGGCGTAACCGACATGGCCGATCGAGGAATAGGCCATCAGTCGCTTGATGTTGCTCTGCGCGATGGCGGCGAATGCGCCGAGGATCATGCTGAGCGCGCTGATCACGATGATGATCTGCTGCCAATCGGCGCCGATATCCGAGAACGGCGCCAGCATGGCGCGCACGAACAGGGCCATCGTCGCCATCTTGGGCGCGACCGAGAAGAAGGCGGTCACCGGAGTCGGCGCGCCTTCATAGACGTCCGGCGTCCACATATGGAACGGCACCGCCGAAATCTTGAACGCCAGGCCGGCCGACAGGAACACAATGCCGATGACGAGGCCGATCGAGGCATGCTCGGCGCCGCTCAGGGCCTTGGCGATCGCCGGGAATCCGGTCGAGCCGGCAAAACCGTAGATCAGCGAAGCGCCATAGAGCAGCATGCCCGAGGACAGCGCGCCGAGCAGGAAATACTTCAAGCCCGCTTCGGTGGCGCGGCCGGAATCGCGCTTGAAGGCCGCCGTGACATAGAGCGCCAGCGACTGCAATTCGAAGCCGAGATACAGCACGATGAGATCGTTGGCCGAGACCATCATCAGCATGCCGACGCTGGAGAGCAGGATCAGCACCGGATATTCGAAGCGCTCCATCCGCTCGGTGCGGATATAGCCGATCGAGAGGATGATGGAGAAAGCCGAGCCGAGCAACACCAGCATCTTGGAGAAGCGGCTGAAGCTGTCGGCAACGAACATGCCGCCAAAGGTCGTCGTGGCGGCCCCGGGCTGCATCGACAGCAGCACGGCGGTCACCGCCAGGGCGAGGACGGCAAGCCAGGAAACCAGGCGGGTGCTCTTGTCGCCCTGGAAGACGCCGAGCATCAAGAGCGCCATGGCGGCAAGCGCCAGCCAGACTTCCGGGTAGACGGGCGCGAGCGCGGGAAGGGTCGAAGCGGTCACGGGCTAACTCCTAGCGGGCGGCCATCGCCACCGCCTTGGCGGCGGCCAAAGCCGTCTGATGCTGATCGAGCAGGTTCTTCACCGATACGGCAATCACATCGAGGAAGGGCGCCGGATAGATGCCCATCCACAAGGTCAAGGCGATCAGCGGCGCGAAGATGGCGATCTCGCGCGGACTCAGGTCGAGCATGGCCTTCAAATCGGCCTTGGTCAGCTCGCCGAAGATCACCTTGCGATAAAGCCACAGCGCATAGGCCGCCGACAGGATGACGCCGGTGGTGGCGATCAGCGCAACCCAGGTATTGGCCTGGAAGGCGCCGACCAGGCTGAGAATCTCGCCGACGAAACCCGATGTCCCCGGCAATCCGACATTGGCCATGGTGAACAGCATGAAGACGGTGGCGTATTTCGGCATGTTGCTGGCCAGCCCGCCGTAACGCGCAATCTCGCGCGTATGCAGGCGGTCGTAGACCACGCCGACGCAGAGGAACAGGGCACCGGAAACGATGCCGTGGCTGAGCATCTGGAAGATCGCGCCTTCGACGCCCTGGGTGTTGAGCGCGAAGATGCCCATGGTCACGAATCCCATATGCGCGACTGAAGAATAGGCGATCAGCTTCTTCATATCCTCCTGCATCAGCGCCACCAGCGAGGTGTAGACGATGGCGATGACGGAGAGCGTGAAGATGAACGGCGCGAAATGCTCGCTGGCCAGCGGGAACATCGGCAGCGAAAAACGCAGGAAGCCGTAGCCGCCCATCTTCAGGAGCACCGCGGCCAGGATGACCGAGCCGGCGGTCGGCGCCTCGACATGGGCATCCGGCAGCCAGGTATGCACCGGCCACATCGGCATCTTCACCGCGAAGGACGCGAAAAAGGCCAGCCAGAGCCAGTTCTGCGCCTCGGCCGAGAACAGGCCGGTCTTCATCAGGCTCGGGATGTCGGTCGTGCCGGCGGTGAAATACATGTACAGGATCGCCAGCAGCATCAGCACCGAGCCGAGCAGCGTGTACAGGAAGAATTTGAAGCTGGCATAAACGCGCCGCTTGCCGCCCCAGATGCCGATGATCAGGAACATCGGGATCAGGCCGGCCTCGAAGAACAGATAGAACACCACGAGGTCGAGCGCGCAGAAGACGCCGATCATCAGCGTCTCCATCACCAGGAAGGCGATCATGTATTCCTTGACCCGGACCTCGATGGCATTCCAGGACGCCAGGATGCAGAGCGGCATCAGGAAGGTGGTCAGGATGACGAACAGCATGGAAATGCCGTCGACACCCATATGGTAGTTGATACCGGCGCCGATCCAGTCGACGTTCTCGACAAACTGGAAGTTGGCGGTCGAGGTATCGAAATTCAGCCAGATCAGCAGCGACACGGCGAAGGTGATCGTCGTGGTCCACAGGGCCACCGAACGGGCGTTACGTGCGACGATCTCTTCCGGGCCGCGCGCCAGGAAGATGAAAGCCGCGCCCACCAGGGGCAGGAAGGTGACGATCGACAGCAAGGGCATGCTCGACATCTTCTCAGTGCCCCATGAAGGTAAAGAAATAGGTCACCAGCGCCACCACGCCGATCAGCATGGCGAAGGCATAGTGATAGACGTAGCCGGACTGCAGCACCGAGGCGCGCCTGGCGAGCCGCACGACCGTGGCCGCGAAGCCGTCGGGGCCGAGACCGTCGATGATCCGCCCATCCCCGCCCTTCCAGAGCAGGCGGCCAAGCCACATGGCGGGACGGACGAAGATGAAGTCGTAGATCTCGTCGAAATACCACTTGTTGAGCAGGAACTGGTGAAGCACCGCCTGCTGCTTCGCGGCCCGCGCCGGCAGTTCCGGATCGCGGATATAGGCCCACCAGGCTACCGCAACGCCGACCAGGCCGACGACGATGGGGCCGAACTTGACCCAGGCCGGCACCTCATGCGCGGCTTCCATGGCCTTGTGGTCTTCCAGGATGAAGATCGAATGGCCCCAGAATTCCTGCCAGTGATGGCCGACCATGCCATCGCTGAACAGGATGCCGGCGAAAACGGCGCCGATCGACAGCAGGATCAGCGGGATCAGCATCACCCAGGGGCTTTCATGCACATGCTCCATGACGTGATGGTCCGCCCGCGGCGCGCCGTGGAAGGTCAGGAACAGCAGACGCCAGGAATAGAATGCGGTCAGCACCGCAGCGGCCATGCCGAGGATATAGGCATACTGGCCGACGCCGGTGCCGGCGCCGAAGGCGGATTCCAGGATCATGTCCTTGGAGTAATAACCGGCGAAGATCGGGAAGCCGGCCAGGGCGAGCGAGCCGATCCACATCATCACATAGGTGATCTTGATGTGCTTCCACAGTCCGCCCATGCGGCGCATATCCTGCTCGCCGTCGACGGCATGGATCACCGAGCCGGCGCCCAGGAACAGCAGCGCCTTGAAGAAGGCGTGCGTGAACAGATGGAAGATCGCGGCCGGATAGGCCGAGACGCCCAGCGCAAAGAACATATAGCCGAGCTGCGAACAGGTCGAATAGGCGATCACCCGCTTGATGTCGTGCTGGGCCAGGCCGACGGTCGCGGCGAAGAAGGCGGTCGAGGCGCCGATCACGGCGACGATGTTGAGCGTATCCGGCGCATATTCGAAAAGCGGCGAGCAGCGCGCCACCATGAAGACGCCGGCGGTGACCATGGTTGCGGCATGAATCAGGGCGGAAACCGGGGTCGGGCCCTCCATGGCGTCCGGCAGCCAGGTATGCAGGCCAAGCTGGGCCGACTTGCCCATGGCGCCGAGGAACAGCAGGAAGGTCGCGACATTGAGGATGTCCCAATCCTTCCACAGGAAATGGAAGGTCTTGCCGGCCAATCCCGGCGCCGCCTGGAACACGGTGTCGAAGTTTACCGATCCCACGGTGAAAAACAGCGCCATGATGCCGAGCGCGAAGCCGAAATCGCCGACGCGGTTGACCACGAAGGCCTTGATTGCGGCGGCATTGGCGGACGGCTTGTGGAACCAGAAGCCGATCAGCAGGTAGGAGGCCAGACCGACGCCTTCCCAGCCGAAATAAAGCTGCACGAAATTGTCCGCCGTGATCAGCATCAGCATGGCGAAGGTGAACAGCGACAGATAGGCGAAGAAGCGCGGCTTGCTCGGATCATGGCTCATGTAGCCGACCGAGTAGATATGCACGAGCGCCGACACCGTATTGACCACCACCAGCATCACGGCGGTGAGCTGATCGATCCTGAGCGCCCAATCGACGCTGAAGCTGCCCGAATCGATCCAGTCCAGCACCGGTACGGTGGCCACCATCTCCTTGCCGACCACCAGATAGAGCGCGACCCAGGAAAGGACCGCGCTGATGCTGACGGCAACGCAGGTGATCGCCATCGAGGCGGCATCGCCCAGCCGGCGGCCGAACAGGCCGGCGACGATCGCGGCCAGCAGCGGCAGGAAAACGATCAGGTGATACATCGTCATCTTGCCGCCTCAGCCCTTCATCAGATTGATATTCTCAACCGCGATGCTGCCGCGGTTGCGGAAATAGACCACCAGGATGGCCAGGCCGATCGCCGCCTCGCCGGCCGCCACGGTCAGCACGAACAGCGCGAATACCTGGCCGACCAGATCCTGCAGGAAGGTGGAAAACGCCACCAGGTTGATGTTGACCGCCAGCAGCATCAGTTCGATCGACATCAGGATGACGATGACGTTCTTGCGGTTCAGGAAGATGCCGAAGATCCCGAGCGTGAACAGGATCGCAGCAACGGTGAGATAATGTCCAAGGCCAATGGTCATCGTCTTATATCCCCTGCCGCGGTTCGACCTTCTTGATCACCACGGCGTCTTCGCGGCGGCGACCGATCTGCTCGGCGATGCTCTGGCGCCGCACGCCAGGCCGCGAGCGCAGCGTCAGCACGATGGCGCCGATCATGGCGACCAGCAGGATCAGGCCGGCGCCCTGGAACAGGAAGATGTACTTGGTATAGAGCACCGACCCGAGCGCATGCGTATTGGTCACCTGGCCGACAGCCGCCAGAGGTTCGGCGGCGACCTCCTTGGCCATCGGCGTAATCACCCAGCCGCCCAGCACCAGGCCGAGTTCGATCAGCAGAATGGCGCCGATCAGGCCGCCGATCGGCAGATATTGCAGGAACCCCTGGCGCAGCTCGACGAAATTGATGTCGAGCATCATGACCACGAACAGGAACAGCACCATGACGGCGCCGACATAGACGAGCACCAGTGCGATGGCGAGGAACTCGGCTTCGATGAGCAGCCACAAGAAAGAGCTCTGCACGAAGGCGAGAACGAGGAACAGCGCCGCGTGCACGGGGTTGCGCGACGTGATGACGCCGAGCGCGGCCACCACGAGCACGGCCGCGAACGCGTAGAAGAGCACCCCGGTGATCAAGACGTCTCGTTCCTTATCTTTCTTGGTCTAGCGGAAAGCGGCGTCGGCCGCCTTGTCCGCTGCGATCATCGCTTCGTACTTGTCGCCCACGGCGAGCAGCTTGTCCTTCGTCATGATGTTCTCGCCTTTCCGCTCCATGTGGTACTCGTGGATACGGGTCTCGACGATGGCGTCGACGGGACAAGCTTCCTCGC
>NZ_DASVCJ010000011.1:0-7879 GCF_036381655.1 Ferrovibrio sp. | reverse complement strand
GTCCCGGATCGGGATGACGGAGCCGTCTGCCAGGCGCAGCACGCCATGATCGCCGGGCTGGCCGCCGCCCATCGGATAAAACACGGTGCGGTCGAGGCGAATGCCGGTCTCGTCGGCCCGAAGCACGGTCGCCTCGCAGCTTCGCGTATAGGGATCGGTGCGGAAGATCGCGTCCATGGCCTCAACGACGGTCGAGCCAGTCGGGGACCGGCAGGTTCTTGGAGCGTAGGAAATCCGGATTGAACAGCTTGCTGGTGTAGCGCGTGCCGGAATCGCACAGGATCGTGACCACCGTGTGGCCGGGTCCGAGATCCTTGGCGAGGCGGATGGCGCCCGCCACATTCACCCCGCTTGAGGCCCCGAGGCACAACCCTTCCTCTTTCAGGAGATCGAACACGACGGGCAGAGACTCCTCGTCGGGAATCTGATAGGGCCGGTCGATCTTGAGACCCTCCAGATTGGCGGTGACGCGGCCCTGGCCGATGCCTTCGGTGATCGAGCTGCCTTCCGCCTTCAATTCGCCGTGCTTGTAATAGTGATACAGCGCGGCGCCCATCGGATCGGCGAGGGCGACCCGGATTTTCGGGTTGCGCTCCTTCAGCGCCATCAGCACGCCGGCGAAGGTGCCGCCGGAGCCGACCGCGCAGGTGAAGCCGTCGATCTTGCCGTCGAGCTGCTGCCAGATTTCCGGCCCCGTGGTGCGGTAATGGGCTTCGCGGTTGGCGATGTTGTCGAACTGGTTGGCCCAGATGGCGCCGTTCGGCTCGCTCTTGGCCAGCTCTTCGGCCAGGCGGCCGGAAAATTTCACGTAGTTGTTGGGATCCTTGTACGGCACGGCGGGTACCAGCCGCAGGTCGGCGCCGCACAGCCGCAGCATGTCCTTCTTTTCCTGGCTCTGCGTCTCCGGCATGACGATCACCGTCTTGAAACCGAGCGCGTTGCCGACCAGGGCGAGGCCGATGCCGGTATTCCCTGCGGTGCCTTCGACGATGGTGCCGCCCGGGCGCAGCTTGCCCTTGCTGATGGCGTCCTGGACGATGTAGAGCGCGGCGCGATCCTTCACCGAACCGCCCGGGTTCATGAATTCGGCCTTGCCGTAGATGTCGCAGCCGGTCAGCTCTGAGGCGCGCTTGAGGCGGATGAGCGGAGTTCTGCCGATGCTGTCGATGAAGTCTTTGCGGATATCCATGGCGGGTCTCGGGCTAAAAAATCTCTCCCCGGATCATCCTATACCGATGGGGGGTTAGGGCCGCAACCTGCCCCTGGGATCCTCCCAGCGCTGGCGCAGCTTTTCCCGGTAATTTCCGAGCCAAAGCAGGCCGATCGTGGCCGGCGAATTCCAGATTTTTCCAGCTTCCCACTGGGCAAAGGCTTCGGCGAAGGGGAGGGCGAAGACCCGGATGTCCTCATGCTCGTCCTCCAGGCCATGGATGCCGCCCGCCTTGGTGGCATCGACCTGGGCGCAGTACATGTAGAACCGCTCGTTGCAGAAGCCCGGAGTGGAATAGACCATCGACATCGGAAGAAGGTCCCCGATCGCATCGAGGCCGCTTTCCTCCTTCAGTTCGCGGCGCCCGACCTCCTCGGGCTGTTCGCCATCCTCGATCAGGCCGGCCACCACCTCGATCATCCAGGCGCGGTCGTTGTTGAACAGAGCCGGCGCGCGGAACTGCTCGATCAGGACGACCTCATCGCGCTTCGGATCGTAAGGCAGCACGCAGACCGCATCGCGCCGCCAGATCACCTCGCGGCTGATCTCATCGCTCATGCCGCCGCCGAAGCGGGCATGCCGCAGAAACAGTTCGTCCACGTTCAGGTGGCCGCGGAAACGCGCCTCCTGCCGGATCAGTTCGACCGGCATGGGTTGCAGCTTGGTGTTCACGGGTTCGCGCATGGCACCGGCCCTTATCTTTGGAGAGAACGGAGGAAGGCGGCTTTGTGCAGCCGGCGCCAGCGCGCCGGATGCCAGTCCTGGATATGTGGCGGCAGGGCGAGGCCGCCGTTTGGCGCATGGGCGGCCAGAAAGACCTGCACCCGGCGGCTGCCGCGGCCGCCCTGCGGCCGGACCGGCAGGCGGCGGGCGCGATATTCGCTGCCCTCGTAGGCGGCAAGGCGGGCGACATCGGCCGGGCGCATCGTCTGGAACAGTTCGCCATAAACCACGCTGCCGGGCGCTGGGATCAGGATCGGATAGAGCCGGCCGCGCCCCTGCTTGCGGCGAAAGCCGGTCAGCTTGGCTGGCCGCAATTGCCGCCGGTTGGGCTTGTAGCCGAGCACCAGCCGGCGGATGTCGGGATCGCAAAGCGTGCCGTAAAAGAAATACTGCATGGTCGCATTTTGGATCGAGGGAGTATTCCGTTGTTACCCATTCGGGCCGGATTCGCAAAGCCCGGGGCTGTGACCGATTGGTTTCCGGCATCCGATTCTCATTATGACGGAATGACGCGGCCGGAACCGGGTCCAAGGCGCGGAATGGGGCGCCAGCGCGGTTCCAGCAACCGGCGGCAACGGAAGCTTGAGAATACCTGGCGCGCTAACGGCTGCCGATTTCGGCATCGCGTTCCAGAAGGCGCAGCGCCAGCGAGGCCGCCTGGGTGCGGTTGAAGACCTGCAGCTTGGAGAAGATCTGGCGCAGATGCGCCTTGACGGTCACCTCCTGCACGCCGAGGCGGATGGCGATCGCCTTGTTGGAATCGCCCTGGCTGACCCAGCGCAGGACCTCGCGCTCGCGCTCGGTCAGTGCGGCCAGGCGCGGATCGGCAACGTCTTCGGCCAGACCACGCGATATCCCGGGCTCTTCGGCGCTTTCCAGTTGCTGACGCAAGCATTGCAGCAGCTCGCGGTCATCGGCGCCGGTGCGGGCGCGCTCCGCCAGGTTGGCGAATTTCGCCGCGGCTATGTAGCTTGGCAGATAATCCTCGTAGAGCCTCAGCGCCTTCACCACGGTCAGCAGCATCGTCTGCTGGGTGATCTCGGTCTTTTCCTTGTAATCGTTGATGCCGTGGTTCGAGATGACGGTCAGCGGCGGCGCCTGACCGGGCTGGCCGGTGCGGATGACGATCTGGACCGACTTGTTGCCAAGTTCGTTGCGGATGTAGTCCACCAGCAGCAGACCGGCATGTTCGGTCTCCATCACCACGTCGAGCAGCACCAGCGCGGTATCGGGATGGCTGCGCAGGACATCCTTGGCTTCCGCAGCGGAATAGGCGCTCAGGAATTCCAGACCGCGCCCGCGATAGCTGAAATTGCGCAGGAGCAGTTTGGTCAGCGAGTGGACATCGGGTTCGTCATCGACGATCAGCACCTTCCACACCCCGCCATTGCCCGGCGGCCGGGTGCGGTCGCGGCGGTCGTCATGCTCATCGAGGAAGCGGACGGAAGTATGCGGCAAATGCCAATCTCCATATGCGGCATCAGTATAGCCAAATACGCTTGCAGCGGGAATGCATTCAGCTATTGACGGCGGATTTCCGCGGAAAAGCGTCGTATTCGGATTTCAGTTCACACGCAAGATAACCGGAGAATGCGTATTCCGGCGCCACGGCTTGCTTATGACACTTCGTGCTACTGAAGGCGCGCGGCGAGGATTTTCAGGCCCGCGGCACCGAAAGCGATCGCGAAAGCGCCCTCGAACCAGCGCCGCAGCCGCATATAACCTCGCGCCAGAACACGGCTGGAGAACAGCAGGGCATAGCCGTGGAAGACCGCCGCGCTTTGCAGGGCGACCGCCAGAATGACGGTGGCGAGCTGCATGGGCGAGGCCTGCGCCGGCACGCCGATGGCGTAGAGCGAGCCGAAGAACAGGATCGCCTTCGGATTGGTCAGATGCAGCATCAGGCCGCTGCCATAGGTGCGCGCCAGCGAGGATCGCGCCATGCCCGTCGGTTCGATATCGCCGGCCCTGAGCGCCGAACGCCCCGACTTGAATGCCAGGAAGATCAGATAGCCGGCGCCGAAATAACGCAGCAGTTCGAAAATCCAGACATTCGCCAGCATGATCGCGCCGAGGCCGAAGGCGGCCGCCGTCGACCACATCAACGATCCGGTGGTGATGCCCGATGCCAGCGCGAGACCGAACCTGCGGCCCGATTTCATCGAGGTGCCGGCGATGGCGAGCGTGGCGGGGCCGGGGCTCGCCGTGGCCAGCAGGGCGGCGGCGAGAATGAGGGGAAGATGCAGTTCGCTGATCATGCGGCAACACTGCCGTCATGAGGATGGGGAAACAAGCGCTGCGTTGCCGACGTCTATTGGCGCTTATCGATCCGCTTCAAGTCGGTTTTAGGCCGGCCGTCGTCTCGGTCTCGCCATTTCCGTCTTCTGTGGCGGCAGCCGTCCGCTGCCGGCGGCGCGCATCAGGCGGCGGAAGGTCGGGCATTCCAGATGGCTCGGCGCGCCGCATCTGGCGGCATGGCGCAGGCCGTCGCGCAGGACCGACAGCCGTCTGATCATGCGCTCCAGTTCGTCCGCCTTTTCGGCCAGCAGGTCGCGCCGGATCTGCGGCTTGCCGTCCGGTGCGAACATGCCGGCGATTTCTTCCAGGCTGAAACCCGCCGAGCGGCCAAGGGCGATCAACGCCAGACGGTCCAGCACGCCGGGATCGAACAGCCGGCGCAATCCACGCCGCCCGATCGAGGCGATCAGGCCTTTTTCCTCATAGAAACGCAATGTGGAGGCCGCCATGCCCGAGCGGCGGGCCACCTCGGCAATATCCAGATCTTTCATGCTTGACCTCAAGTGAACTTGAATTTGTAGGGTAGCATCGTTCTCAACGCAGGCAAGGTGACGTACATGATGGAGATTGCAGGGCTTACTGTTCTGATCGGCGCCGGCGCTACAGCGGCGATGGATCTATGGGGATTGCTCGTCCGGCGCGCCTATGGCGTTGCCGGGCTGGATTACCGCCTGGTGGGCCGTTGGCTCGGTCATCTGCTGCGCGGACGGCTCCGCCATGACAGCATCGCCAAATCGGCATCGGTGCCGGCCGAGGCCGCGCTCGGTTGGGTTGCGCATTACGCCATCGGCATCGGTTTTGCCACCGGCCTGATCGCCGTCCGGGGCGAGGGCTGGCTGCGGACCCCGACGATTGCGCCTGCCCTGCTGACCGGGCTGGTCACCCTCTTGGCGCCTTTCCTGGTGATGCAGCCTGCCTTCGGCCTGGGGATTGCCGCGTCGCGCACGCCGGATCCGGCTGCGGCGCGCCTGCGCAGCCTGATCACCCATCTGGTGTTCGGTGCCGGACTCTTCGTCTCGGCGCGGTTGCTGACGGCGCTGCATGTATAATGCGGCTGCCTGGCGCCGCCTGCGCACGAGATGCGGGCACGCGCATCCGGCCGCGGCCTGGCGGCAATGAAGACGTATCGGACGACGTGCGGGGAAGAAGGGGCGCGGAGGAGAATGGGCGCGGAGAAGAATGGCTCCCAGGGAGGGATTCGAACACGATTCGCTGGCCGTCTCCGGCCGTCTCCGCCGAACTCACCGAATCCCAGCAAATGAGGGCATCGGGAGTATTTATAGCTTCCCACTGTAGCCCGCTGTCGCGTACAGTCTCATTCGACGGGATGGGTAGAAGAGTGGGTAATTGCACGCATGGCCCTCGGCATCAATCGGCTGAAAGCATTGGCGGTTTCGAGGCTTAAAGAGCCCGGGATGCACGCCGACGGTGGCGGCCTTTACCTGCAAATTACTGAGGGCGGCGGTCGGTCTTGGATCTTTCGATATCGCATGGGCGGGCGCAAAACGCCACGTGACATGGGATTAGGCAGCGAGGCCACCCTTACCTTGGCAGAGGCCCGGGAGAAAGCCAGGGAATGCCGCAAGCTCATTCTCGATGGAATAGACCCGATAGAACACAGGCGCGAGCAGCGAGCCAAGCAGGGGCGGGCACGGGCGGCTCAGACGCCGTTCAAGGAGATTGCCGAAGCATACATCGCCGCCCAGGAGCCGTCATGGAAGAGCCCCAAGCAGGCCAAGATATGGCGGGCTACCTTAACGGCTTACGCCTATGCCCATTTAGGCAGCCTCCCGGCAAGCGCGATTGGGACGGATGAGGTTCTGAAAGTGCTGGAGCCGATCTGGTACAAGAAACCCGAGACCGGCAAACGGGTACGGGGGCGGGTCGAAGCTATTCTGGACTACGCCAAGGTCCGGGGACTGCGGACAGGAGAAAACCCGGCTCGTTGGAAAGGGACGCTCGATAAGCTCCTGCCGCCCTGGTCGCGTATCCGCCCCGTGAAACATCACCCAGCGCTTCCCTATGGAGAGCTGCCTGCCTTTATGGCTGAGCTCCGGGAAAGGGAAGGGGTTGCCGCATACGCACTGCAGTTCACCATTCTCACTGTCCTCAGAACCTCCGAGATCCGGTGGGCAGTACCCGGTGAGTTCAACTCTAGCCGCACGATCTGGACGATACCGAAGGAGCGCATGAAGGGGAGCAATCGGGACCATAAGGTGCCGCTCTCTGACCCGGCGCAGGCTATTGTTAAGAAGACGCTGAAGCTTGGCGGCAGGTACGTGTTTCCCGGACCAGAGGACAAGAAGGCCCTTAGCGAGAATGCCATGTTGGCGGTGTTAGATCGCATGGGACGCGGGGACATCACCGTCCACGGGTTTCGGAGCGCGTTTAGAGACTGGGCATCCGAAGAGACTGACTATCCGCGTGAGGTCGTGGAGATGTGCATGGCCCATGCGATTAGCGACAAGGTAGAGGCGGCGTATCGGCGTGGAGACCTGTTCAAGAAGCGGGCCGAGTTGATGGATGAGTGGGCGGCGTTTTGCTGGGGGGTGCGCTGTGAGCAAGAAGCGTTCTGAAACGAGCACATACGATCCCGGCGTGATATGGGACCACCTGCCGAGTGGCCCCGTGCTAGATGACAAGCAATGGGGCAAAATTGCGCAGGCCCTCTGGCGGCCTAAGCCAACCAAAAATCCCATCGGAAGGCGTAAGGACGGCAATCCGTGGGACGCAACAGTTAGGGCGCTACTGCAGGAACAGGCGACGGAAACCGCGAAAAGAAATGCGGAAAGGCAGAACCGCGCACGGCGGCACACGGATTTTGCCGTTGGTAATTATCTGGCCTTTGCTGCACTCGAAGTAGGGAAGCCGTCGGCAAGAGAGAGAAGGGCTGGGCTGGCTAGCGTAATCAAACGAACGCAAGAACTGCGCTCGGCAATCCTTAGTTTGGATAGTGTCTCAGCGTATGAGGTAAGTAAAATTGCGTCGAGCTGGTGTCCAGATCCCGGCAAGGAGCGCTCGCCCTTCGACGACAGCAGACTTCGCGGAAAACTGTTCGGAACAGCCAGGTTGGGTCAGGCTATTCGGATTATCCGCATTATGGAGGAGTGGTGTTCCTCAGCGCTGGATGCGGTGGGGTCCGACCCCACCAATGCCCGAAGCAAGGCGTTCGATGATTTGGTGGAATCATTGATGGTCGTTCATGGAATACACGGGAGCGGGTCTGCGCTGTTCACGTCAAACCCGGGAAGCTGCAACGCATTCATTGCCGAAGTTTGCAGGCAGGCCAAAATCCCAGCTACGTTCGATTCGATTAACCACGCGATCCGGGCGGCACGAAAAAGGAAAGCACCCGAAGTTGCAGATTAGTCCCTTGCGGATTAGCCCAATCTGCAAGGCCCTAAAAAGCATCCAACTCCATTAGATTTTCGGCTCTCCGTCGCACATGATTCCTACCAGCACCCCGCCGCTTCGGGGCGGCACACTGGAAAGGAATTGCGATGACCACTGACCTGAGCCCATAAAACTCCTCCATTTTTGGGTAGAGTCCGTCAGCCAGTCAGGAGACGGACGATGCGAGCATCACGGTTCACGGAAGAGCAGATCATCGGGATCCTGCGGGAGCAGGAGGCCGGTGCGAAGACGGCG
>NZ_DASVCJ010000010.1:0-22475 GCF_036381655.1 Ferrovibrio sp. | reverse complement strand
GGCTTGGTCCAAACCGCGCGCTCGAGGTCGAACTGATCCCAGGTCGCCGCGAGCACTTCGCCGCTGCGCGCTCCCGTGAGCAGCATGAGGCGTATGGCATTCGCTACGCGCTGGCTCTCGTGCTTGTCGAGCGCCTTGGCCAGCCGAGCGATCTCGTCCGCATTCAGCCAGCGGTCGCGCTTATGCTCTTGAAACCGCTCAACACCTTTCGCGGGGTTATTCGGCCGCCAGCCCCAGGCCACAGCGAGCGAGAACATTTTCGACAGCAGCGCGAGCACCCGATTGGCCTGATATGGGGCGTCCTTCATGGACTGGTGTAGTTCGTCGATATCGCGCCGGCTGACGATGGCAACCTTCTTCGCGCCGAGCTTCGGCTTGATCACTCCTTCGATCATGCGCCGGTCGTTCGAAATGGACGCTGGCCGCTTCTTCGGCTCGGCGTGCCGGGCCATATAATCGGCGCAGAGAATGGCGACAGTCGGCGCTTCTCGGGCTTGAATGCGCGCCGTCAGAGGGTCGCGGCCATCGACAATGGCCCCTCGCATGCCAATGGCGATCTCGCGGGCCGCCGATGGGGTCAGGTCAGGGTGCTTGCCGATGGTGATCCGGTGCTCCTGGCCATGAAAGACGTACCGCAGGACAAAGGCGATCGCCCCGGCGGCCGTGACGCGGACCCCGAAGCCGGTCACTTCGTCGTCCCAAATGATCTGGTTCCCTTTGATGGGCCACTTCTCAGGCGCAGTCAGGCTCCGGACTAATTGAACCGTGATCTTCGCCTTGCTGGCGCCGGGCCGTGCCGGAGTGTCGTTCATGATCGTGTCCGCCCCGTGTCCGTCTGTGTCCGTGATCGAACGTGATTATCAATGACGCATAATCAGGGGGACCATCAAAAAAAGCAAGGTATATCGCAATACAATGACTGTCCGTGACGGACACAGGGCGGACATGGATCGGGAGAAAGAGACTCTTAATCAGCGGGTCCTAGGTTCGAGCCCTAGTGCGCCCACCATTTTCCGCCCGTTCGGAAAATGATCCCGCGGTCGCCGGGCAATCCCGAACAATTCCCGATCGGCTCCGCTACATCCCGATCAGATCCATCGGCGCCCAGATATGGTCGGAGTGCAGCGCCTCCGGTATGCCCACTTCCGCTTTCAGGATGAGCGTCGGGGTGCCCCAGCCCTGGATTTCGCTCAGCGAATAATTGGTCTGGACGCGGTCCCCGCTGGTCCGGTCGAAATCGAGGATCACATCGGCGCCGCCCTGACCCTTCACGAAGACGAACGTGTCGGCTCCCGGCCCGCCGGATAAAATATCGTCGCCCGGCCCGCCATCGATCACGTCGTCCCCGCCATTGCCGTGGATCACATCGTTGCCGGCGCCCCCTTTCAGGATATTGGCGTGCTCGTCGCCGCGCAGGATATCCGCATTGGGCGATCCGATCAGGTTTCGCGCGCCGGCGAGGGATTTGCGATTCGCGGCGATGGTCTGCTGCTCGATGCCGAGGCTCGTGAGCGCGTTGAACCAGTTCGTGGCGAGCTTTTCGTAGCCCTGGCCGGTGAGGTGGACGCCCCAGTCGACGACCAATGTGCCGATATCGTCCAGCGTGATGTTGCCGTTGTCGACAAGGTCGATCTTGACGCCCTTCGCCTTTTCGCCCGCCACCAGGCCGGGCAGCCATCGGTTGTAGCCGGCCAGCTTGGCGGGCGACATGTTCACGGTGTTGTCGGGGCGTGCCGGCGGCGACGTGGCGAGCAGAATCTGCGCATCCGGCGCATGCTGGCTGATGGTGCCGACCAGCTTGACCGTATCGGCCTTCATGGTCGACAGGGTGTTGAACCGCGCGTCGTTGCTGCCCGACATGAGCAGAACGACATCCGGCTTGGTCGCGGCCAGGACCTCCGGGACAATGGCGGTGAGCTGGTCGGTCTGCCAGCCGCTATGGCCTTCATGCTGATTGTCGAATCGGGCCGGGCCGTTTCTCAGGCTGCCGACGAAATCGTATTTGAGGCCGGCTGCGTCCAGCTTGTCCGCCAGCAAGATGCGGTAACCGCCGCTTTCCTTGTTGCTGTAGCCCATGACGCCATGGGTATGAGAATCGCCCAGCGGCAGGATGCGTACCGCCTGGGTGGCGACGCCGGTGCCCAGATCGGCCGTTATCGAGCCCGGCGCGTCGGCAAAACTGATCGTTGCCGTCTGCGGTTGCGGCATGCCTTCCCCCCTCCGGGAGATGCCATGGCGTGAGATGGTTCCGCTTGCCGGCTTTCGGACAGGAAAGGGCCGGCGGACGTAATCCGTCCGCCGGCGATTATACTAGACGAGGACCAGGTCGCTCTGTGACCAAACGTGGTTCGACTGCACCGTCTCGGTCGGACCGCCGGCGGCATGGAGGCTGAGCGTGTGGCTGCCCCAGCCCGTTACATCCGCCAGTTTGTAGTCGGTCTGCAGATGGTCGCCCTCGGTCCGGTTGAAGTCGAGGATCGTATCGGCGCCGCCCTTGCCCTTGAGGAAGATGAAGCTGTCGGCCCCGGCGCCGCCGGTGAGCTTGTCGTTGCCCGCGCCGCCGTCGATCCTGTCATTGCCGCCGCCGCCCTGGATGGTGTCGTTGCCGGCACCGCCGCTGAGGATGTTGGGGGTATTGTCGCCCTTGAGCGTGTCATTGTAGGCGGAGCCGGTCAGGTTGTTCGTGCCCGGCAACGATTGCTGGTGCACCGTGGCGCCGCCCTGGTCCAGATCGATACCCTTGAGGGCGTTGAACCAGTTGGTGGCCAGCTTTTCATAGCCGGTGCTGGTCAGATGCACGCCCCAGTCGACATCCGTGGTGTTGATGTCGTTGACGGAGATGTTGGCGTTGCTGACCAGCTTGATATGCATGCCATGGGCCGCCTTGTCGGCCACCATGCCGGGCAGCCAGGCATTGAACGCGTCCAGTTTGGCCTGCGACATGCTCACCACGTTGTCCGGCCGGCTGGGCGGCGTGGTGGCGACCAGGATCATCGCGTTCGGCGCGTTATGGGCGATGGTATCGACCAGCTTGACCATGTCGGATTCCATGGTCGCGACGTGGTCGTAGCGGGCGTCGTTGCTGCCCGCCATCAGCAGGACCACATCGGGCTTGTAGGTTGCCAGCGCGGCCGGCGCCCGGGCGGCGAGCTGATCGGCCTGCCAGCCGCCGTAACCTTCGTGATCGTTGTCGAAGGTCGACGGGCCGTTATGCTGGCTGCCGACGAAATCGAACTTGATGCCGGCATCGGCCAGCTTGTCGGCCAGCTTGATGCGGTAGCCGCCGCTCTCCTTGTTGGTGTAGCCCATCACGCCATAGGTATGCGAATCGCCCATCGGCATGATGCGCACCGCATGGCCGTCGTGAGTCGTGTAGGTCGCCTGATGCGTGTTCAGGTCGGCGGTCACCGCGCTTCCCGTCGAGGCGAAGCTGGCGGTATGCGTGCCGTAGACCGTGCCGGCGTCATGAGAGGGTGCCGGCGCGCTGGTGCCGCCGCCGACCTGCACATGGATCGTCGCCGTATCGGTGCTGCCATTGGCGTCAGTTACCGTGTAATCGAAGGAGTCGGTGCCGTGCCAGCCCTTCACCGGGATGTAGCGCACGGTGCCATCGCTCGCCCAGGTGATCGTCGCGCCGGCATCGCTGTGGGTTTCGACCTTTGTGACATGCAGGCCGCCATCGGCGCCCTTGTCGTTCCAGGTGAGATATTTGGTGTTGAACCAGAGCGACTTGTCGGCATCGATCTTGTAGTTGTCGTCATAGGCGAAAACCGGATTGCCGGTGCCGGCGCCCGAGCCGCTGCTCGGCGGCGCGGATGGCGTGGGCGTCGGTGTCGGCGAGGGCGTCGGCGAGGGGGCCGGCGTGCCGGTGCCGCTGCCGACCTGCACATGGATCGTCGCGGTATCCGTGCTGCCATCGGCATCGGTCACGGTATACTGGAAGGAATCCTTGCCCTGCCAGCCTTTCACCGGGATGTAGCGCACCGTGCCGTTGCTGGCATCCCAGGTGATGGTCGCGCCGGCATCGCTGTGGGTTTCGACATGACTGACATGCAGGCCGCCATCGGCGCCCTTGTCGTTCCAGGTGAGATACCTGGTGTTGAACCAGAGCGACTTGTCGGCGTCGATCTTGTAGTTGTCGTCATAGGCGACGACCGGATGGCCGCTGCCGCCCGATGAGGACCCGCCCGACGAGGAGGCCGTGCCGCTGCCGACCTGCACATGGATCGTCGCCGTATCGGTGCTGCCATTGGCGTCGGTGACGATATAGTCGAAGGAATCCTTGCCCTGCCAGCCTTTCGGCGGGATGTAGCGCACCGTGCCGTTGCTGGCATCCCAGGTGATGGTCGCGCCGGCCGCGCTTTTGGTATTCACCTTGGTGACATGCAGGCCGCCATCGGCGCCCTTGTCGTTCCAGGTAAGATACCGGGTGTTGAACCAGAGCGACTTGCCGGGATCGATCTTGTAATTGTCGTCGTAAGCGACGACAGGGTGATTGGTGGTCACAGACACTTGTCTTCCTTTCAAAGCGTGAAAGCAGGGTTGCGGACAAATTTCAGGCGGGCACCATCCGCCGCCAGGCTGGCATCGAGGTCTGCGGGCCTCGATGCCGCGCCTAGCCGGGCGCAAATGATGGTTGAACCCAGCCCTTGCGGCGAAACTGCGGGGTGATGAGGGATGTGTAAAATTACTAATTGGATGCCTTTGCGGCCCCGTTTCACTTGTTATGGATGCGTCACATCGCACCCAAAAAGATCACAGGATGATGCGGCGCCTGTACGCGGTTTCTGCGCGTTCGTTTGCTGAATTTTAACAATGCGTCGCCGGCGGCGGGCTCGGGGGCAATCCGCGTCGATCTGCCGGCAGGAGCGGCCGAGCTGCGACATCGCCTGCGTCACGCATGCGCGCCCCATCACAAATATGCAGCGTCAGATTCCCTGCCGCGTACAGATTCCATAGCCGCGCAGCAAGCGACCTTGAAGGGGACGGTTTTCATGCGGCAAATGATTTGAGCAAATCGCGATCATGCCCGCCTCCTGTCACGGCTACGCCACAAACTGACTCTGTCATTGTTATGCACAGGCGCCGCCGGATCGGTCATACCTGTGATGAGTTGCTATTCGGTAGCACGGGCCGATTCGCCGGTCCAAATGCAGGTCGGCGAGTCGCGACGGAAACACAAACAATTGGGATGGAGAAGCCTTTTGCTAGTCAATGTAGGCTGCGGACGCGTTTGGCATCGCGACTGGATTAACCTCGATCATCAGCCCTCCTCGCCGGAGGTGAAGGCGTTCGATATCCGTAAACCTTTGCCGTTCGAGAACGGCACCTGCGACGCGGTATACGCATCGCATGTGCTGGAGCATCTCGATCGAGACGAAGGGCGACGATTGCTGCGGGAATGTCGCCGCGTGCTGAAGCCTGGCGGCGTGGTGCGCATCGTTGTTCCCGATCTGGAGGATTTCTGCCGCTATTACCTGCAGCGGCTGGCCGCCGTTATCGAGCATCCGAGCGAGGAAAACGATATGGCCTATAACTGGGCCTATCTGCACCTGATCGATCAGCATGTGCGGCGCCGCAGCGGCGGCGAGCTTGCGCCCTACGCGGAACAGGCCAATCTCGTGGCCAACGACCGCATCCGCGATAGGCTGTCGGTGAACATGCTGCAGGACCATGTATTGCACGGCGTCAGGCGGCCGCAGCCGCCAAGGGCCGGCGCGCAAACCGCCCGGGAGTCGGCCCGGCCGGCGAAGCCGCCGGCGGCGAATTTTCGCGGCGGCATGACAAGCGGCGTAAAGAAGCTGGCGCGGGCGATTCTGCTCCGGATCTTGCCGGATTCCTATGCCGAGGCCTTGCAGGCGGCATCGGTGATCCGCGCGGGGGAGCTGCACCGCGTCGGCTACGACCGTTATTCGCTGCCGCGCCTGCTGCGCGAGGCCGGGTTTCAGGACGTCGCCATAGTCGACCCGGCATACAGCGCGATTCCCAATTTCGATAAGATGGAATTGGATTGCGTCAACGGCCGTCCGCGCAAGCCCGGCTCGCTTTACGCCGAGGCCATCCGGACGGTGCCGGGCGTCGCAACATCGACGACGCGTCGTCAGCGGGAGGAGAGCCAGCCGGGCAAGGCGAGTGTTGCGGCATAGCCAGGCGGCGGCCCGCGCTCCTATTGCACCGGCCTTCTATTGCACCAGCGCGCCCGCGGGGAGCGCGGCCGACGGCAGGCGGACCCGCGCCGCCAGCCGGCCGGAGCGGTAACTCCTGCGCCAGCCGGGGCGTTTGTTGAGGCGATACATGTTTTCGAAGCGGTAAAGGTCTCCGCGCGCGCAGGTCAGCCGGCTTTCGGCGCGCGCCGCTTCGCGTTCCAGATCGCGAAGCATCTCAAGGAGAAATTTCGTCTTCATCAGATCCCCCGCGGCGCGGGCTGCCTTCAGTTCGGCCTTGGCTTTCGACACCGCTTTCTGCGCGTTGTCATATTTTTCTGTGGCGGCTTTGCATGCTTCCACTAACAGGGCATGTAGCCTGCATATATCACCTGCCATGGACCCCTCCTTTGTAACGCGAGGAGCATGAGCCCGATGACGTGCAAGAATCCAGTGTTCGTACGGTGACCGCACAAGCAAAAGCACCGGAAAAATGCCAATTTTTTCGTAATTTTGTCTGGTTTTAGCGGATCGGAGGCAGGCTGTCTCGATGGCAACTCCCTAGGCGAAATGGAGGTGGCCTATCGCCGACTGGCGGCGATGGCAGGCGATAAATGGAGGAATCATGGGGTCCTGGCAGCACGCCAGCCCGGCTCGTCGCCACCAGCCGGGCCAGCACGGCGGCGTCGCGCCGGCGGGCGGCGAACAGGATCGGCGTCTTGCCTGCCTTCATGATCTCCGTCGCGGCGTCGATGCCGTCCTGGCTGGAGCCGATACGGATTCCCGTGATCACCATATCGGGGCTTTGCCGCTGTACCCGGGAAAGCGCCGCCGCCATGTCATGCGCGATGCCGACAATGTCGTAGCCGGCATCCGTCAGTATCCCGGCAGCCCTGTCGGCGACGAACGTCTCGTCCCCGACAATGAGGATCTTCATCAAACCCGGCATCGGCAACCTCTATCCGCCGACAGCAACTGGATTGCTACTTTACGTCGTCGTTGCCCTCCGGCTAGGGCAGATTTGCAAGCAACAATTACAAATGGACATAGACCGGCTTAAATGATGGCGCGGGGCATTTCGTGACGAAACCAGGAGTAGCGTCCGAAGGCCGCCAGCCGCTCCCAGTCATCCACGGCCAGCATGTTGCTCGCCAAGGTCGCCAGACTGGCGCTGCGCAGGTCGATCAGGGCTCGGTTGACATGGGTACCCGACATTCCCAGCGCATCGGCAATATGCTGACGCCGGAGCGGAAAATTGCACCAGCGGTCCGTCTCGTTGGCCATGCCGCGCTGTCTTTGCCGTTCGTAAAGCTCGGACATCAGATAGGCCACCCGCTGCGCACCGTTGCTTTTGCCGATGGCGACGAGTCGATTGTCGAGGCGCCGCCGGTCGTCCAGCAGATTGCACAGAATATGCGTGGTGAGATCGGGGTATCGCCGCACGATTTGATCGAAGGTGGACGCCCGCAAGGCGCAGAGGCTGACCGGGGTCAGCGTTTGCAGCGCGTGGTTCGGTTTGTATTTTAATAGCGTTTCCTGGCCGATCAGGTCGCCGGGAAGCAGGAAATCGAGGATCTGGCGCGCACCGTCGGGATTCCTCATGTAGCGGAATGCCCAGCCGCCATAGAGCGTGTAAAGACTATCGGGCGCGATTTCCGTCTTTGCGTCCAGATTGATATGCGACTCTTTCGACGACGCGACGAAATCCAGTTCATTGCCGACGAACTGGCGGAAATATGGCTTGCGGCGCAGCCCGCAATCTGAACAGGCGACAGACATTCAGGCGGTCGCCCTCCTGCGGCCACTCCCATTTAGGACAGCATTAAACACGATGCGAATTAGAAGTAACATCAAATCAAGGCGTTAATAACGCGGGGAAAGCATCTCAACCAGCCATTTATCGGCTGACGAAACATTTGTTTCACTTCTCGGGGCGGGCGCCGCTGTTTTGGCGAATAGGGCCTTTGCCGAATCGCCTGCTCAGTGAGACGTGGCGCGAAATTCCGGCCGCGGTTTTACAACCAGCCGCTTTTCCTGAATCGCCAATACAGGATGCCGCAGACCGCCGCCATCAGGCCGAGCGCCAGGGGGTAGCCGTACCGCCAGGTCAATTCGGGCATATGTTCGAAGTTCATGCCCCAGATGCCGGCGAAGGCGGTGGCGACGGCGAAAATACCGGCCCAGGCGGCGAGCCGCTTGGTCACTTCGCTCTCTTCGATGGTCACCATCGAGAGGTTCACCTGGATCGCCGTGGCGATCGTATCGCGTGTCGTATCGATCGTTGCGTTCAGCCGAAGCAGATGGTCGGAAATGTCGCGGTAGTATTCCTGCATGTTGTCGCAGATTTGCGGCACGCGGCCGCCATGCAGTTTGCCGACCGCATCCAGCAGCGGTGCGACGGCGTGCTTGAGCAGCAGCACCTTTTGCTTCAGGCCGTAGAGCCGTTCGATATTGCGGCGGGCGCCATCGGCGTGTCTTGAGTTTTCATCGCGCGCGAAGATCTGCTCCTCGATCTCTTCCAGTTCGGTCTCCAGCGCATCCATGATCGGGAAATAGCGGTCGACCACGGCATCCATCAGTGCGTAGAGCACGAAGCCCGAGCCGTATTGCAAAAGATGCGGCTCGTGCTCGGCCCGGGCGCGCACGCCAAGAAAGGCCTGCTGACTGCGGTTGCGGGCCGAGAGCACATAATTGGGCCCGACGAACACGTTCATTTCGCCGAGGCAGAGCTCGTCATTCACCATCTCCAGCAGATGCATCACGACAAATACGGAATTGTCGTATTCCTCGATCTTGGGGCGCTGGTGGCCATGCCGGGCATCTTCCACTGCCAGTTCGTGCAGATCGAACTCCTTCTTCATCTCGGCAAGTTCCTCGGGCGTGGCGTCCTTGAGCGCGACCCAGACGAAGGTGTCCGGCTGCTTCACGTATTCGCTGATATCCCTGATCGGCAGGTCGGCCAGCTTTTGCCCCCGGCGGTAGGCGACGCAATTGACCAGCATGAATGTGCTCCCTGTCTTCGGCCCATCCGGCGCAGGCCCGATTCGCTAATCATGGAATCTTAATGCCCCGGCCGCGGCGATACCGTTCAAAGCGTGTTGCCGGCGACTTTTCTTGAATTTTCGCCAAATGTTCCCTAAATGGCAGGAAGCGTCGCGCCGGTACGCGCCGGCGCAAAAGTCTGTCACGGATAAGGCGGGCAATCATGGTCGAAAACGGTCCATGGCGGCCCTGGTCTGGCCGGGCCGGCATCCTAGGCCGGCATCCCAGGCCGGCATCTGCCATTGGGCCGGCGGCATGCCGCTGATTTTGCTTGGCGCTTCTTCCAAGGCAGGGAAATATCGGCACGGGCGTTGAGCAGGCCCGGGGGATGAAGGAAGAGAGCCGCATGACGCAAACTCAGACCCAGACTATCGCCGCCGACGCCGAGGCGTCCCCGCATCGCTGGCGTTTCTTCCGCGCGGGCGGCTTCGATCAGGTCCGCATCGAAACCGGCGCCGATCTGAAGGCATTGGCAAGCGGCGGCGAGGCGGGCGGCCTCGATCAGAAGCTGTGGCTGGCGCTGGCCTGTCCGATCGACAGCCTGGAATTCGACCGCCGCACCCTCACGCTTATCGATGCCGACAAGGATGGCCGCATCCGCGCGCCGGAACTGCTCGCCGCCCTGCGCTGGGCGTTGCATCTGATCCGGGATGCCGATGCTTTTTTCGCCGGGCATTCGCAACTGCCGCTGTCGCTGATCGATGATAGCCACCCGGAAGGAACGAAGATACGCGCTTCGGCAAAACGCATACTGGCCAGTCTCGGCCGGCCGAATGACGACAGCCTTGCCCCTGACGATGCCGCGGATATCAAGCGTCTGTTCAGCGAAACGAAATTCAACGGCGATGGAATCGTTCCCGCTGCCGCGGCAGAGAATGCCGAAACCGCGGCGCTGATGCGCGACATCATGGCCATCGCCGGCTCGCGTTCCGATCGCGGCGGCGAAGCCGGTCTCGGTCAGGCCGAGTCCGATGCTTTCTTCGCCGCGGTGGATGCCTATCTCGCCTGGTACGACGAGGCCGGACAGCAGGCCGATATCCGCCCGCTGGGAGCGGACTCCGAAGCGGCGGTGGCGGCGCTGCAATCGGTGCAGGCCAAGATCGACGATTATTTCTTCCGCTGCCGGCTCGCCGCTTTCGATCCGCAGGCGGCGCCGGCGCTGAATGCCGACGCCGAGGCTTTCGCCGCGCTTGCCGATACGGAATTGTCGGAGGCCGCCGGCTCGGGTGCGGTGGCGCATCTTCCGCTGGCCCATGTGGAAGCCGCCAAGCCGCTGCCGCTGACCGGCGGACTGAATCCGGCCTGGGCGGCGGCGGTGGAAAGGCTGCTCAATGGGGTGGTGCAGCCCTTATTGGGGCCGCGCGACAGCCTGAGCGAGGCCGACTGGCAGGCGGTGAAGGCCAAACTGGCGCCCACCGCCGCCTGGCTGCAGCGCAAGGCCGGCGCCATGGTCGAGGGCATCGGCGTCGAGCGCCTGCGCCAGATTCAGGCCGGCGGCATGCGCGATGAGATCAACCGGCTGATCGCCGCCGATGCGGCCCTTGCGGCGGAATTCGAGGCCGTCGAACAGGTCGAGATGCTGGCGCGCTATCTGCGCGACCTGGTGCCACTGATCAACAACTTCATTGCCTTCCGCGATTTCTATACGCGTCGCGCGAAGGCGACGTTTCAGGTCGGCACGCTCTATATCGACGGGCGGTCCTGCGACTTGTGCATCCGCGTCGAGGATCCGGCCAAGCATGCCACGCTGGCGAATTTGAGCCGCATCTATCTGCTGTATTGCGAATGCCTGCGCCGCGGCAGTCAGGAAAAGATGCTGATCGCGGCGGGGGTGACCGCCGGCGACGCCGATCAACTCATGGTCGGACGCAACGGCGTTTTCTACGACCGCTCGGGCCGCGACTGGGATGCTGTGGTGGTGAAAGTGGTCAGCCATCCGATCAGCATCCGCGAAGCCTTCTGGCTGCCGTTCAAGCGGGTGGCGAAATTCATCAGCGATCAGATCGAAAAATTCGCCGCCGCCCGCAGCAAGGCGGCGGAGACCCAGATGACGACCAAGCTGCTGGAAACCGGCACCCGGGCCGTCACCGGCACACCGGCTGCCGCTCCCGCCGCGCAACAGCCTCCGCAGGCATTCGATGCCGGGCGGTTCGCCGGCATTTTCGCCGCGATCGGTCTGGCCATCGGGGCGATCGGTACCGCCCTGGCGTCGGTGGTCACCGGGCTTTTGAATCTGGCCTGGTGGCAGATCCCGCTTGCGGTCGCCGGCGTGATCCTGCTGATTTCCGGTCCGTCGATGCTGATCGCGGCCATGCAATTGCGCCAGCGCAACCTGGCGCCGATCCTCGACGCCAATGGCTGGGCGGTGAATGCGCGCGCGCGCATCAACATTCCATTCGGCGGCTCCCTGACCCAGCTCGCCAAGCTGCCGCCGGGGGCCGAACGGGCGCTGACCGATCCATATGCCGAGCGCACGACGCCCTGGCGGCTGCTTGTTCTGCTCGTGCTGATCGTCATCCTCCTGGCCCTGGCCTGGCACTACAACTGGATGGCGGCCCTGTTCGGCCATTAACCATGTTGGCCCGGCCGATCCGCCGGGAAATCAGTCGCCAGCCCGGCCAAGGAAGGGCTAGGATGGAATCATGAGACTGGAGCCCCGCTTTTTTTCCGCCATCGGCACCTTGCGCCATGCCGAGCGCCTGAACTTCCTGACCCAGGATGTCCGCGCCGCCGGAACGGTGCTCGGCTTCTTTGGCGCTGCGGCAGCCCTGGGCGCCAAGCCGACGGAATTGGTGCTGCTCGTCTGCCGGCGCTACAAACCGGCCGACCTGCATCGCCAGATCGTCATAGTGTTCCAGCAGGACCGGCCGTTTGCCGAATCGCTGGCCAAGCTCTATCGCGCGCATGGCCGGCCGCTCGGCTTCCAGGGACAGCAGCGCTGGTGCGCCATCCCGGAGCCGGCTTTCCTGCGCGATGAGACATTCGCCCTGCTCGCGGCGCGGTTTCCGACCCTGCTGCTGATCGACGAAGAGGACGACGGCAGGCTGCGCATCGAGGTGCATGCGTCGTCGGGCTTCAAGACCCGCCCGGTGCTCAAGCTTGCCCCGCTGCCGCAGCGCGATGCGCCTGCCGCCGCCGCGGCGCAGGTGATGCGCATGCCGCCGCGACCGGCCGTTGCCGCCGCTTCGCTCCGGCCGGTGGCGCAGCCGGCAACAAGCCGGCCGGCGCAGATCGTGCCGCTCAGGCCGCGCAAGCTGAAAAGCGGCGTGGCCCTGAACGAAACCGTCGAGCGCCGCGTGGTCGACGAGTTCCGCCGCCTGCTGCGCACCGTCGCGCAGTATTCCTAGATCTACTTGTTCGAATCGCTGAGCGGGCCGGTGCACATATAGGCGCCGTCCTGATAGACCAGTGGCGCGACTTCGGACCGCGAGGTGGCGCGGATCACCCGCCCGATGCAGATCGAGTGGGTGCCATAAGCATGCAGGGCCTCGATCTCGCAGAAGATGTTGGCCTGCGCATCGGCAAGATAGGGAACGCCGTCCGCGTCGCTGCGCCAGTCTCCTTCGGTGAAGCGGATTTCGCCTTCCAGGGCGCCGCTGAAGACTTCCGACAGACGCTGCTGGCTGCAATGCAGCAGGTTGATGCAGAGCAGGCGGCCCAGGCCAAGCTGGGCATGCAGGGCTGCGGAACGGTTCACGCAAGCCAGCACCGCCGGCGGATTGGCGGAAACCGAGGTAACGGCCGTGGCGGTCATGCCGTGCCGCAAACCGCCTTCCGAGCGGGTCGAGATCACGGTGACGGTGGCGGCCAGGCGCCGCATGGCGGTGCGGAAGGCGGCGTCGGTCGGTTCGAAGTTTGAATTGACCATAATGCTAGGATGTAGTGGCGGCCAGATGGGCCTTCAATTGCTCGGCGACCGATTCCGCCAGACCGCGCCAGTCGCTGGCCTGGCGCTGGCGCAGCAGCCGTGCGGTTGGATACCACGGCGTGGTCTCGCCCGTCAGCCCCCAATACCAATGCGGCGAAATGCCTTTGTGCAGCAGCACCCAGGTGGGCTTGCCGAGGGCTGCCGCCATATGTGCGGTGGTGTTGCTGGTGGTGATCACCATATCCATGGCCGCGACCTGGGCGGCAAAGGCGTCCAAATCGGCCATCTGGTCGATTGCCGGATCGTAGATGACATCGACGCCGGTTGCCGCCTTCAAGGCGGCGCGGTCGGCTTCCCGGTTGCCATATTGCAGATCGACGAAGCAAAGGCCGGGCAGCGACAGGAATGGCGCGAAATCCACGAGCTGCGCCGATTTCGGGGCGCCGATGCGCGGATTGCCGCTATACCAGGCGAGGCCGATCAGCGGCTGTTGCCGGCCGGCAAGATACTGCGCGCGCAAGGCGGTGGCGCGGCCGGCATCGGCGCGCAGCGGCAGGGCGCCGGTGCAATCCTCCGGCGAGCGCCGCAGCACGGCGGCAAGGTCGAACAGGCTGGCCTGCATGACGAGATCGTTCTGAAACAGCCGCTGATTGGCCGGATTCCTCCGGCCATAGGCCTCGATACCCGGGAAGCTACGCTCCAACAACGGAAGCATGCGCGGATCGCATTCGACGACCGGCGTGATGCCGCGCGCCAGCAGCTCCGGCAGAAGACTCAGCAGCACGAGATTTTCGCCAACGCCCTGTTCGGTGAGCAGCAGCAGCCTGCCGCCGGCAGGAAGCGCCTGGCCTTGCCAGAAAGGCAGGGTGAAGGGCCGCTTGTCCACCTCCATGCTGGCCAGCGTCCAGCGGGCGCCAAAATGCGGCCAGGCTTCGCGGTAATCGCCTTTCACCAGCTTTGCCACGCCGTAGCGCAGATGCGCCTCGCCGTGTCCGGGCGCGGCTTGCCAGGCCTGTTCGTACCAGCGCAGCGCCGCGTCGATATCTCCCCTGATGCGCTCCACATCGCCCAGCGCCAGCACCGTATCGATCATCTTCGGCGCCAGCCGGATCGCAGTCTTCAGAGCGGTTTCCGCTTCGGTTTCCCGCCCGAGGCCGATCAGGGCCAGGCCGAGATTCTGCTGATAGATGGCATTCTGCGGATTGAGCGCGACGGCGCGCTGCAGCGCCGCGATCGCGGCGGCGAAGTCGCGGCAGTCGAGCAGCGCCGCGCCCAGATTGCTCATCGCATCGGCATAATCCGGCCGGATCGCGATGGCGGCCTCGTAACAGGGGATCGCCTCGGCCGGGCGTTTCAAATCGCGCAGGGCATTGCCGCGGTTGTTGTGGGCCTCGGCATAGCGCGGCGCCAGGGCGATGGCGCGGTCGAGCTGCGCCAGGGCGGCCTCGGCATCGCCGCCGAGCCGCAGCAATTCGCCGAGATTGTTGTAGTAGATGGCGTTCTGGGGAAAGGCCGCGATGGCCTGGCGCAGCAGGTCAAGCGCCCGGGCGGTATCGCCGGCATGGTATAGGTTCAAGGCCTCGTCATTGAGCCGGTTGGCGTCCCGCAGGGCCGCCTGCTGGGCCGGGCTCAGTTGAACCGGCGTCCTGACCGGACCGGCCTTGGCGGCCAATTTCTCCTGTGCGCGGCGTTGCCTGCGATTCACCCTGCGATCCCCCGGCTGAAGCGACGGGTAGTTTTGCCGGACAATCCCTTAAGACATTGCTTACCGTCGCCGTTCAGGCGGAGAACTCGGCCCGGATCTGCTCCGTCTGCTGACCCAGCGCCGGCACGGGGCCGGTCTTGAAGCCGCTGTCACGGCCGGCGGGGCAGGGCATGCGGATCACGGTCCCGTCCGGCAGGGATACATCGATGCGCCGCAGGGCAGGGTGGCGGGGCAGGTCGCTGACGGCGCTCAGGCGCCCCCAGGCGATCTGCGCCTTCTCCAGCCGTCTGGTCGCATCCTGAACCGAAAGGGCGGCGAAACAGGGCCCGATTTCGGCATCCACGAAGCTGCGGTTGGCGACGCGCAAGGCATTGGTCGCGCATTTGTCGTGTTCGGTCAGATCGGGGCGGTCGATGACCGCCAGGCAAAGGCGCTTCCATTCCGCGTTGGTCTGGACGGCGACGATCACGCTGCCGTCCCTGCAGGCGAAAGGCCCGTAGGGATAGATCGAGGCGTGGGACAATCCGTAACGGCCGGTTTCGCGGCCGGCATGTTCGAAATGCAGCAGCGGCACGCTCATCCAATCGGCCATGCCGTCGAACATGGCGATGTCGATGGATTTTCCGCCCCCGGTCTTCTGCCGCTCGATCAACGCCTCCAGGATGGCGGCATGCGCATTCATTCCGGTGGCGATATCGGCGGCCGAGACGCCGATCTTGCTCGGCTGCTCCGGCGTGCCGGTCACGGCGCAAATGCCGCTTTCCGCCTGAACCAGCATGTCGTAGGCGCGCATCGCCGCATAGGAGGTCTGGCGGCCATATCCCATGATGTTGACGGCGATCAGCCGCGGAAACTGCGTCTGAAGCGTTTCCTTTGTCAGCCCGAGGCGCTCGATCGCACCCGGCGCCAGGTTCTGGACCAGGATGTCGGCGCGGCCGAGCATGCGGAACAGGAGCGCCCGGTCGGCTTCGGCCTTGAGATCGAGAACCGCGCTCTCCTTGCCCCGGTTCAGCCAGACGAAATAGGCCGACATGCCGTGCACGGCGGAATCGTAATTGCGCGCGGTTTCGCCTTCCGGCCGTTCGATCTTGATGACCCGCGCGCCGGCATCGGCCAAGCGGGCCGTGCACAATGGCGCGGCGACCGCCTGCTCGATCGCGATTACCAGCAGGCCGTCCAAAGCGCCCATCTCAGTAGGACCGCGGCAGGCCGAGTACATGCTCGGCAAGATACGACAGGATCAGGTTGGTCGAGATCGGCGCGACCTGATAGAGGCGCGTCTCGCGGAACTTGCGCTCGACATCGTATTCCTCGGCGAAGCCGAAGCCGCCATGCGTCTGGATGCAGGCATTGGCCGCCTCGAAGGAAGCGTCGGCGGCCAGCATCTTCGCCATGTTGGCTTCCGGGCCGGGATTATGTCCGGCCTCGTAGAGTTGCAGCGCTTCCTTCACCATCAGTTCGGCGGCGCGCATGTTGGCATAGGCCTTGGCGATGGGGAACTGGATACCCTGGTTCTGGCCGATCGGCCGCGCGAATACGACGCGCTCCTTCGCATAGCCGACCGCCTTGGCGATGAACCATTTGGCGTCGCCGATGCATTCCGCGGCAATGAGGATGCGTTCGGCATTCATGCCGGAAAGAATGTAGCGGAACCCCTTTCCCTCCTCGCCGATGAGGTTTTCGGCAGGGACGCGCAGGTTGTCGAAGAAGATTTCCGTGGTGGCATGATTCATCATCGTCCGGATCGGACGGATGGTAAGGCCCTTGCCGATGGCATCCCGCATGTCGACGAGCAGGACGGACAGGCCATCGGTCCGTTTCATGGAGCCGCTGACGGGCGTCGTGCGGGCCAGCAGCAGCATGAGGTCGGAATGCTCGGCGCGGCTGGTCCAGATCTTCTGGCCGTTGACGACATAATGATCGCCCTCGCGCCTGGCGGTCGTCCGCAGCGCGGAGGTATCGGTGCCGCTGGTCGGCTCGGTGACGCCGAAGGCCTGCAGGCGAAGGCTGCCATTGGCGATGGAGGGAAGGTATTTGGCCTTCTGTTCGGGCGAGCCATGCCGCAGCACCGTGCCCATCGTGTACATCTGGGCATGGCAGGCGCCGCCATTGCAGCCGGCGCGCTGGATTTCTTCCAGGACCGCCGCGGCCGCGGACAACGGCAGACCCGACCCGCCATATTCCTCCGGGATCAAAACCGAGAGATAGCCGGCTGCGGTCAACGCTTTGACGAATTCGGTGGGGTAGGCCATCCGCCGGTCGAGGTCGCGCCAGTATTCGCCCGGGAAGCGGGCGCAAAGTTTGGCGACGGCCTCGCGTATCTCGGGGAATGATTCGGTCTGATGGGTCATCGGATAACTCGAGTTGAGAAGGGCTCTCTTTATCGGCCAGCGCAGCTATGCCGACAATGAAAAGACGGCTAGATCAGCTATATCAAAATTCAATCGCGTGGCGCTTGGGGTTCCGCGGCCGCGAGGAGTCTGCCGGCCCAGATGCCGCGGCCGACCAGATCGGCGACGACCTCCTCGACGGCTTTGCCGGCGAAACGGGACAGGCGGGTTGCCGGGCGGTCGGAAAGATAAGCCAGCGCAAGGCGGCGGACCGGCACCGGATCGATCAGCGGTGCGCAGCTCAGGCGCCCGGCCCGTATTTCGCCGTGGATGGGCGCGAAAGGCAGGATCGTCCAGCCATGCCCCAGGCTGACCAGATCCTTCAAGGTCGTGAACGAGTTCGCCTCCACCGGCACATCCAGCGCAATGGCGCATTCCGCTGCCAGCCGTTCCACCAGGTCGCGCAGGCCGTGGCCGCGACTGGGCAGCAGCAACCGCCTGTCCTGGATGCTGCGGAACGGCAGCGCGCGATCGGGGGAGAGGTCGGCCTGCGGCGGGCCGATCAGGAACAGGCTTTCTTCCAGGAGCGGGCGGGATCGCAGCGTGCGCGATGCCCGGGGGTCGTAGAGGATCGAGACGTCGACATCGCCGCGCTGCGCCCAGTCCAGCAGATAGCCGGAATAGGCGCTGACCAGCCTGACCGTGACATCCGGATGGGCCTTGCGGAACGCGGCCACCAGGGGAACCGAGACGATATCGGAGACCGTCGGCGGCATGCCGATCGAGATGCTGCCGCGCAGCGGCGCCTCGCGATCCGACGCGGCGGCCCGGATTTCCTCCAATTCGGCCATGATGCGGCTCGCCCGCTTGAGCACCTCGCGGCCGGCTTCGGTAATCACCATGCCGCGGCCATGGCGGTCGAACAGCCTTACGCCGAGCTCCTGCTCCAGCAGCCGCACCTGCCGGCTGAGGGCCGGCTGGGCGATATTGAGGCGGTCGGCGGCCTTGCTGAGGCTGCCCAGTTCGGCGACATGCATCAGGGTGCGGAGCTGCGCGATTTCCATGGCGGCCGATATAATAAGGATATATTCGCCTGCGAGAATGCCGTGCGGCTATACAAGGATTCTATGAGGGCGTCCCGACGGGGACTGCGGCGGCGCGAGCGTCTGGAAAAAAAGCCTCGCAAACTTGACCTTCTTACGGCAGCCCCGATGTCGTATCCGGAAAAAACCAGGAAAAACCACCCCATAAGTCATTGATTTCATTAGAGTCATTTAGAGCTCAATGTCCGGTTTTCCAGGATAAACTGTCATTTTCGCTAGGATATTCGGCAAAAAATGACATTCGATGTGTGCATGAAAAATCATCGATCTAAATCAGGTACTTAGCCAACCGGGCGAAATCGGATTTTCTGCACCTTCTCTGAATTCCCAGCCCTCGTACGGACCGCGATTTCACCATGGAATGCCGATTCCACGGCTTGCCAACACATCGTTTATCAGGCGGCCGACCTCATGTCCCTTGCCGTCCCATTCCATCATTTGGGACCGGAGGGTCTGGAGGACCCGTTTGAAGTCGAAGTCGGCCCAAATCTGTTCATCTGCGGCCGCATTGATCAGCGCGGCCTTCACATGTTCTGGCGGCTGCTGGCATATGGCCAGCCCGAGGCTCAGGCGGAAGCCCAGCATGGGGTCAGGTTCCTTGCTGGCAAGATTGTAGCGGCCGTCAAATGTCCCAAAGCGCTCGTGTGAGTCACCCAGGAGGAGCCAGCGCGCCTTGGAGGGCAGGTCCGACAGGAGGCCGATGACCTCCAAGACTTCATCGAGCTTCAGGCCGCGGAGGAGATCTGGAACCGTGGGCTTGCGGTCGAACAGCACATCCTCAATGTACCGCTGTCCCGTGATTTCATCGTCTGAAGCGTCAAGGGCGCTCACAGTTCGGAGGTCGTGCCCGCATTTGCAGATGGTGACGTCTCTGACGACCCAGTCCAGGGGACGAGGGTTTTCCGGCTTGCAGGAGGGGCAAGCGGACACTAACCGGATGCGGTGGTCGGTGCAGACCTGGGCGAACCGGAAATTCCAGATGAGACGGTGGTGAGCGGACAGCTTGAGGCATTCCGGGCAGACACGCCGGGAATCCTGGGTTGGTATGCAGCTGAAAGGGAGGTCGTGGCCGAGAACCTGGAATACGTATGTCTCTGTCCGCCGAGCTTTCCTGCGCAGTGGCGATGGCGCTTGCAGCCGCAACTGTTCGAAATCGAGTCCGGCTAAGGTTGCCAGGCCTTTGATTTGGGTATCGTCGAACTGGACTTGGCGGAAGGCCAGGTTGGCAGCCGACCAGACCCACTTCACGTGTTTGATTCCGTTCAGCTGGGCAAGGCGCGCCATGAAGCCTTGAACGCTTTCGTCGGGATGCAACTTGTCCGAAATAGTAAGTGTCTGGATTTCCATCGGGCACCAAGGATTTCAGCCTCCAAAATCCTTGGACGGCGAATGATCCTTTGTGCCTCAGTTCTTTTTGGGCGACAATCGCCAAGTAATTCTTTCCGGCAACTTCCGTTCGTCAGGGTTCCGCCCTGTCGACTCCTACAATGGCAACCGCCGTGAATGGCGCATTCTCCTGCGTTCTGAACGGGATCGCATTGGCGTTTGCCTTCTCGAGGCACTGCGCCGCAACCCGATCGCTCCAATACAATGCATTATTTGCGACGTTCTCGTTACCGGCATCGGTACTTGCATAAATCAGCTGTACTGTGGGCGGGAGATAAAACGCCTCGCAAACAGGTTTAATCCTGTTGTTGTAGTCGGGGATATTCCCGAGGTCGCAGTCAACGATCAATCCAACGCGGTCAGTTTCCTTTATGAGGTTGCGTGCGTATAGGATCTCAAGGGCAAGTTGCCAGCCCCGGTTTTCTTCTGGATGAGCCAGACCCTGAAACAGAATGCAGAACGGCACGTCGAAATTCCAATCGACGCGGCCCGTCTGGCTGTTGTTCTGCGCTTCGCGGACTATCAGCACCCCGGTGGCAGAGTACTTAATACCATTGGATAGTGTTGTGTTTGTATCGACGGCGCACACGACATCAAAGTTTTGGCGTAATGCGGCGGCGACATCGAATGTAGGGCTACCATGCTGAGGTACCCGTGAAAGAATCTTGGGCCCTTTGGCTCGGTCGTATGACGCGCCGAGATAGACGTCTGCCATTGGCTGGTCGAATCTGATCTCACCAGTTGCGCGGTCGATGGTGATAACAATTTCGGTGGCTTCTCTCGTCGTCGTCGCCTGGACGAAGAGCGCGCGCTGCTTACGCGGTGTACCCTTATGGCGTTTTCCCATTTGGACGGAGGAACGTTGGTCAGCCAGCAGCCATTTCCGCTACAGCATCGGCCTGGGTCGCAGGTTCGAGCTGATAGATTGACCGTAGCAGCCGGATGCCTTCCTCCTTCTCGAGGTCGATGTCCTGATTCCGCGGGTCGAAGCCTCCGTCCGCTTGAATGATCTCGATGAAGCGGTTGAGGTCGGCTTTTATTTCGTCCGGTATTGATACCCGGCTGTCGCCGGGTATCAGCGTGAGCAGCCGATATACATCTGCACGATGCTTCCGGATGTCCTTGGTATTGGGCTTCGGCGCGCCCTCAGGCGGATTGAGCAGTTGAATGTGAGCAAATGCCTTGAACGGGATGAGCATTGCCTCATTGAGAACGGTGACGCCGTCGATCTCGCGACGGCCGTTCACCAACTCCTTGAAGTAGACGTCATTCAGCAAGATCGCCGACAGGCTAAGAACATCATCTTCCACCTCGATCGGGATAATATTCGTCCCCTCAGGGAAGTCGATGCCGTCGGGCGAACGCGCGAACACCTCTAACTGCGCCGGGAAACCAGCGACTTGCGGGCGATGAAAGCGATAAAACTCCCGTCGCTTGTCGCTTCGTTCCCGCGCTTCGTACTGGCCTGCATCGAGGAAAGCCTTGAAGGCCTGGGCAAATCCGCGCTCGACAGTGTCAACAATGAGCACCATGTCGACGTCTTTGGTCGGGCGGAAATCGGCACCGAGTTCGGAGAAGATCATGTGGCAAGCGGCGCCGCCAATGACCACGTACTTGCCGGAGTGCTCGGCGAAGAATTCACGTATTTTTCCTATGCCTTCCACCAGTGAAATCCTTCCAAGAGCTCGTCAGCCGATTTGGCGACCCGGTCGTCGGAGTTACCGGCGAATTGGGCATACAGAGACAGTCTGTCGACGTCGGCATCGCTTGAAAGTGATGCCGGGTCGTACCACCAGGTTTCGACGATGAAAGCGGCGTCGCCGGGGGACACCTCAGCCCAGCCGTAATTGCTGGCGACCTGCTTCCATTTGGTAGCGGCTATCGCATAGACAGGCAATTTGGGCGGTCCGAGATTTGTCAGACGGGACAACGCGGATTCGCCCCCGAATTTGACCTTGTAGTCGGCCGAGGTGCCAAAAATGTATTTGGTTCCGCGGACCGGGCTCCGGAGCAGCGGCTTGGCAGATTGAAAAAGTTTCGCGAGGTCCTGCTCAAATAGAATGGCATCGAGCCGTCCGCTTTTGCGGATCTCCCCCAATTCGAATCTTTCAAGCTCGTGGAATCCGCGTAACGCAGACATGGTGCTGATTTTGAGTTTTCTCGCGCAATATGCGGAGGTTCGTCCCTCGACCGTAGGTGCGAGCAGGTGATGGAAAAGGATGGCTTGAGCGATCGGGGATAGCGATTCGGATCGCTTGGCCAGGGGGTCGCTTTTTCGGAAGCTTTCGCGGAGATCGAGAAGCAAGGACGGGACATACATCTGCTTACCAGGCACGATGAAAGGAACGCCCTGTTCAACCAGCCGATTTCGACGTAACGCGCTCATCGTCATGGATACGAACAGCGCCCGCTTCCGGTATTGACCTTCCAGTGCTTGAAGCTGTTTTTTGATTTCGGTGGCGGAAACGCTCTCTGCATCCCGGTTGGCGGCGAATACAACCCGCTTGCCCCCCAGAGAGCCCTCATACACTTCGAAGGCTTTCCGTAGGAAAGATGGCAAATGGTCTTTGCTGACCGGACGAATCTCCGGATCAACATGCATGGACTTCTCCAGGTATTCGGCCAAGGCCGCCTGGTAACCGCCGATCGAGAGTTCAGGATGTCGTAACATTGCGAACCGAAAATAACAATGGCATTGTTTTTTTTCAAGTCATTGTTATTTTCGTAAAAACAGCGGTGGAAAACCGAGAAAAATCCGTGACCTGAGCCCGAAGTCTCATCCAGGGATCGGTAGAGTCCTTTCACCATTTGAGCCCATCTGGGCTGGTTGGGCAACGGGGTTGGGCGCGGTGCCCACCGACTGCTCAAGCGCCCGACCCCGTTGCATCGCGGCGGCGC
>NZ_DASVCJ010000009.1:0-40080 GCF_036381655.1 Ferrovibrio sp. | reverse complement strand
TAGCGCCCGCCATGCATCAGCTCCTGCCATTGGCGGACCATACCCATCCACTGGTTGTTCATGATGAAGATCTTGACCGGCAGCTTGTACTGGTAGGCGGTCGACATCTCCTGGATGTTCATCAGGATCGATGCCTCGCCGGCGATGTCGATCACCAGCGCGTCGGGATGCGCGATCTGGACACCCATCGCCGCCGGCAGGCCGTAGCCCATCGTGCCGAGCCCGCCCGAGGTCATCCAGCGGTTCGGCGCCTCGAAGCCGTAGAACTGCGCCGCCCACATCTGGTGCTGGCCGACCTCGGTGGTGATGAAAGTGTCGCGCGTCTTGGTCAGCTCGTAAAGCCGCTGGATGGCATATTGCGGCTTGATGATCTTGTCGTCCTGCTTGAACTTCAGGCAGTCGCGGGCGCGCCATTGATCGATCTGCGCCCACCATTTATCCAGCGCCTTCTGCTTCGGCTTGAAGCCGCCCTGTTTCCAGGCGGCGATCATCTGCTCCAGCACCTTGCAGGCATCGCCGACGATATTGACTTCGCAATGCACCGTCTTGTTGTGCGAGGACGGGTCGATATCGATATGGATCTTCTTCGATCCCGGCGAGAAGGCATTGATGCGGCCGGTGATGCGATCGTCGAAACGGGCGCCGATCGCGACCATCACGTCGCAATCATGCATGGCATGATTGGCTTCCCAGGTGCCATGCATGCCCAGCATGCCGAGGAACTGCTTGTCGGTGCCCGGGTAGCCGCCCAGGCCCATCAGCGTGTTGGTGATCGGAAAGCGGGTCAGCTTGACGAATTCGCGCAGCAATTCCGACGCGCGCGGGCCGGCATTGATGATGCCGCCGCCGGTATAGAAGACCGGGCGCTCGGCCGCCGCCATCAGCGCGATGGCCTCCTTGATCTTGGCCTCGTCGCCTTCGATGCGCGGACGGTAGGTCTTGTGCTTGACGTTCTGCGGGCCCGTATAAGTCCCTTGCGCGATCTGCACGTCCTTGGGCAGGTCGATCACCACCGGGCCGGGCCGGCCGTTGCTGGCCACATAAAACGCCTCGTGCACGACGCGCGCCAGGTCGTTGACGTTCTTGACCAGGTAATTGTGCTTGGTGCAGGGCCGGGTGATGCCGGTCGTGTCGCATTCCTGGAAGGCATCCGTGCCGATCAGATGCGTCGGCACCTGGCCGGTGAGGCAGACGACCGGGATCGAATCCATCAGCGCATCGGTCAGGCCGGTGACGGCATTGGTCGCGCCGGGGCCGGAGGTGACCAGCACCACACCGGGCTTGCCGGTCGAGCGGGCATAGCCTTCCGCGGCGTGCACCGCGCCCTGCTCATGGCGGACCAGCACATGGCGGATCGCGTTCTGCTTGAACAGCGCGTCGTAGATCGGCAGCACGGCGCCGCCGGGATAGCCGAAAATGACCTCGACACCCTGATCGACAAGGGCCTTGATCACCAATTCGGCGCCGCTCATCTGCTCAGTCGGCATCTGGGCCAGCGCAGTCTGCTTACCGGACTGCATAACGCACCATTCTCCTGAGGAAAATTTGACGCAGCCAGGATAGCCGGGGAGAGATATCCCGCCGCGAAAGGCGGCCAACCTAAACGCCGCGTCCGCGGGCGGTCAATAGGTATCCCACAATGAATGGAAAGATTTCTGCCTCAGGGTTGAAATTTTCTTGCTGACCAAGGTCTTTTTCCACAACCAGGTCCGGCTGGAACTGATGCCGGAACCAGGTTGTCTGGCGCTTGGCGTAATGCCGGGTATTGGCCTGGGCGATGCGGACCGCCTCCTCGAGGCTCATCCGCCCCCGTAAATAGGCCATAAGCTCCGGCAATCCATGGGCTTTCAGCATCGGCGCATCGGCCCGAACATCCTGGCGCGCCAGCACGGCCCGGGCTTCGTCCACGGCCCCCTGCCGGACCATCGCTTCGAAGCGGCGGTCGATACGGGCATACAGGGTCTTGCGCGGCGGCCGCAGCAGCAGGCGGAAAACCGGATTGGGCAGCGGCGGCGCGGCGGACGCGGCCTGCCACTGGCTCAGGCTGCGGCCGGTTCCGACCAGCACTTCATAGGCCCGCACCAGGCGCTGGCTGTCGCCCGGCTTCAGCCGGGCGGCGGTATCGGGATCGAGCTTCGCCAGCGCCGCATGCAGACCCTGGGGCCCCAGCAGGCCCAGCTTGTCCCGGGCTTCGGCGCGCGCCGCCGCCGGGATCGGCGGGACCTCGACCAGGCCCTCGAACAGGCTGCGCAAATACAGGCCCGTGCCGCCGAGCAGGATCGGGATGCGATCCGCGCGCGCCGCCTCGGCGATCGCCTCCAGCGCCATGCCGCGCCAGAGCGCCGCCGTGCCATGCACGGCGCCATCCAGCACGCCGTACAGCCGGTGCGGGACGCCGGCCATCTCCGCCTCGGTCGGCCGCGCGGTCAGCACGCGCAGGTCGCGATACACCTGCATGCTGTCGGCGTTAACGATTATGCCGCCGACATGCTGCGCGATCGCAGCTCCGAGCGCGGATTTGCCGCTGGCTGTCGGGCCGGCCAGGACGATGAGAGGAATGCTGTTGATATCCATACGGAAATAGAGCGGAAACGAGGTACCCTGACCGGCGATCCGGACGGCGGTTGCGCCGTCTCTTCTACAGTCCTAGAACAAGCCGATGCAAAACATTCTGACGCTGATCACCGATCCTCATAATGCCGTCCTGACCAACCGGCAGGCGAGCGCCGTGCGGGATGCCTTGGCACTGGCCCGCGGCAAGGTCGGCCCGGCCGATTGGCTCGATCCCGGCGTCGCCTGCGACATCCCCTTCGAAGGCGTCGAGCCCGCCGAGGCGGAGAAGGTCGCGCGCGCGGCCCTGCGCGGCGCCCCGATCGACGTGCTGGTGATCAGCCCGGAGAACCGGCGCAAGAAGGCGCTGATCGCCGATATGGAATCGACCATCATCCGCAACGAGATGCTGGACGAGATCGCCTTCGAGGCCGATATCGGCCCGCAGGTCGCCGACATCACCCGGCGGGCCATGAATGGCGAGATCGATTTCCGCGGCGCGCTGCGCGAGCGCGTCGGGCTGCTGAAGGGCCAGCCGGCCAGCTTGCTGGAAAAGGCCGGCGAACGGATCAAGCTGATGGCCGGCGCCGTGCCGCTGATTCAGACGCTAAAGGATCACGGCGTCTACTGCGTGCTGGTCTCCGGCGGCTTCGATTACTATACCGTGCCGATCGCCATGAAGCTCGGCTTCGACGGGCAGCAGGCCAACCACATGATCATCGAGGACGGCGTGATCGCCGGCACGGTGCGCGAGCCGATCCTGGGCCGCGAGGCCAAGCTGGAGGCTTTGCAGCGCGTGGCCCGCGAGCGCGGCATCGGCCAGGCGGACTGCGCCGCCGTCGGCGACGGCGCCAACGACCTCGACATGCTCGCCCATGCCGGCCTGGGGATCGCCTTCCACGCCAAGCCGAAGGTGCAGGAAGCCTCCAGATACAACATCCGTCACGGCGACCTGACCGCCCTGCTCTACGCGCAGGGCTACCGCAAGGACGAGATTTTCGGGCGGGGCTGAGAACTCACCCCGCCCGTCGCCGCTTCAGCGGGCGGTCCAGCCGCCGTCGATGGCAATCGCCGTGCCGGTGATCGACTTGGCCATCTCGCCGCACAGGAACACGGCCAGGGCGGCAACCTCCTCGATCTCGATGAACCGCTTGTTCGGCTGCGAGGCGAGGATGACTTCGCGGATCACCTTGTCGCGCGGCATGTTATGCACCTTGGCCTGATCGTCGATCTGGCCTTCAACCAGCGGCGTGCGCACATAGCCCGGGCAGATCGCGTTCACCGTTATGTTGCTTTCGGCCACTTCCAGCGCCACGGTCTTGGTCAGGCCGATCTGGCCATGCTTGGCCGAGACGTAGGCCGACTTGAAGGGCGAGGCGACCAGGCCATGCGCCGAAACCAGGTTGATGATGCGGCCCCAGTTGCGCTTCTTCATGCCGGGCAGCGCCGCCTTGATGCCATGGAAGCTGGAATTGAGGATGATGTTCTGGATCGCGGTCCACTTCGCCTCGGGGAATTCCTCCACCGGCGAGACGAACTGGATGCCGGCATTGTTGACCAGGATGTCGACGCCGCCGAGGGCATCCTCCGCCTTCTTGATGAAGGCCTCGACCGCGTCGCCCTTGCTCATGTCGGCGCCGTCATAGAGCACCTTGACCCCGGCCTCTTCGGCGAGGCTGGAGCGGATCTTCTCGATTTCGGCGGCATCGCCGAAACCGTTCAGCATGATATTGGCGCCCTCCCTGGCCAAAGCCCGGGCGATGCCGAGCCCGATACCGCTGGTTGAGCCGGTGACGACAGCGGACTTGCCTTTCAGCATGGGCGACCTCATCTGTTGGGGAGTGGAAATCGGCCGGAAGCGTAGCGGAAACACCCCGCCCGAACCAGTGCCGCACCGTCGCACCCGCCGGTTTTGCGGGGCCGATCACGAGCGCCATGGAGGCCGTGAGCCTTGCAACCCCCGTGCCCCCATGGGATATAAAATAGCCTGTTTCAAGGAGTTTTCTGCCGCATGCTGAACCGCAGTGTCATGAACGGCCCGGTCATGAACGACGACGAGCCGGAGAAGAACGGCGAAGCCGAGAAGGTCCGCGAGAAATCGCCGGGCATCGAGGAGCGCCTGTTCAAGGCGCGCACCATCCTGATCTATGGCGGCATCGACCAGAAGGTGGCCAAGGACGTCACCGCCCGGCTGCTGGCGCTGCAGGCCGACAGCGATGATCCGATCACCATCTTCATCAACAGCCAGGGCGGCCATGTCGAGTCGGGCGATACGATCTACGACATGATCAAATTCGTGAAGCCGCAGGTGCGCGTCGTCGGCACCGGCTGGGTCGCCTCGGCCGGCGCGCTGATCTATGTGGCGGCGAAGAAGGAAAACCGCTACGCGCTGCCCAACACCCGCTTCCTGCTGCACCAGCCGGCCGGCGGCGCCATGGGCCCGGCCTCGGACGTCGCCATCCAGGCCAAGGAGATCATCCGCATGCGCCGGCGGCTGAACGAGATCTTCGCCCGCGAAACCGGCCAGCCGCTCGAGAAGATCGAGAAGGACACCGACCGCGATTTCTGGATCAGCGCCGAGGATGCCATCGCCTATGGCCTCGTCGGCAGGATCGTGCAGAACGTCACCGAGATCGGCTGAAACGGCTTCGGCCCAAACGAAAAGGCCGGCTGAAAAGCCGGCCTTTTTTGTGCCTGCCCGGCCCGCGGGCCAGGGGATGTCAGGATTTGAACGGCACCGGCACGAAACGCGGCTCGCCGCTGCGCTGAATCTGCAGCAGCGCCACCTTGCGCTTGGCGTCCTTGAGGGCCTTGATCATCTCCACCACGTCCTCGGCGTTGCGCACTTCCGACTGCGCCACCTCGATGATCACGTCGCCCGCCCGCACGTCGCGCTGCGCGGCGGCGCCGTCCGGATCGACATCGGTCACCACCACGCCCTTGACGTCATCCTTGATGTCGTATTTCTGCCGCAGCTCCTTGGTCAGCGGCGCAATACGCAGGCCCAGATCGGCCAGGTCGGTCTCGTTGCGGCCAGGCCTGCTGCGCGGGCCATTCGCCTTGCCGGCATTCTCCTCCGCCTTGGCGGAGGCCAGCGCCGCCTCGAGTTCGCCCAGCGTCGCCTTCACCGTACGCTTCTTGCCCTTGCGCAGCACGTCGACATTGACGGTCTTGCCGACCGGCGTTTCGGCGACGCTGCGGGTCAGCGCATTGGTGGTGGCGATCGGCTTGCCATCGAGCGCGACGATCACGTCGCCGGATTCGATGCCGGCCTTCTCGGCCGGACCGCCCGGCACCACCTTGGCGACCAGCGCGCCGCGCGCCTTGTCGAGACCGAGCGCCTCGACCATCTCGTCGGTGACCGACTGGATTTGCACACCGAGCCAGCCGCGCTTGGTGCGGCCGAATTCGATGAGCTGCTTCACCACCGGGCGGGCCAGATTGGCCGGCACGGCGAAACCGATGCCGATCGAGCCGCCGGATTGCGAGAAGATCGCCGTATTGATGCCGATCACCTCGCCGTTCCTGTTGAAGAGCGGGCCGCCGGAATTGCCTTTGTTGATGGCGGCGTCGGTCTGGATGAAGTCGTCATAGCGGCCCGCATTGATGTCGCGGCCGCGCGCCGAGATGATGCCGGCGGTGACCGTGCCGCCCAGGCCGAAGGGGTTGCCGATCGCCAGCGTCCATTCGCCGACCCGCAGCTTGTCGGAATCGCCCCACTGGATCGCGGTCAGCGGCTCCTTGGTCTCCACCTTCAGGACCGCGATGTCGACTTCCGGATCGCGGCCGACGATCTTGGCCGGCAGCTCGGTATTGTCATGCAGGATGACATGGACTTCGTCGGCATCGGCGATGACATGGTTATTGGTGACGATATAGCCGCGCGCATCGACGATGAAGCCGGAGCCCAGCGAGGCCACTTGCCGCGGCGGACGGCCGCCCTGGCCGCGCTGCTGGCGTTCGAAGAAATCCTTGAAGAATTCCTCGAAGGGCGAGCCCGGCGGGAATTGCGGCATGTTGTCGGGCAATCCGCGATTGACCAGGGTTTGCGTCGTCGAGACGTTGACCACGGCCGGCAGGAGTTTTTCCGCCAAATCTGCGAAATCGCCTTCCGGCGCGCGCGCCTGGGCGGCGCTGCCCAAGACCGTGACGAACAATAATCCCGTCAGCGCGACGCAGGCGCGGACCAGCCGCAGATTGATGCTCGCCCTCATCGTCCAAACCTCCTCGCCGCAACTGGTGCGGCGATCAATATAGCTCGCCATCAATATAGCTCACTTCTGGCCGCCTGCACGCGGCGCAGTATTGGGCGTAGTACCGGGCGCATTCTCAAAATAGCGGAAAAACTCCGAATCCGGCGACAGGATCATCGTCGTATCGTTCTGCTGCAGGGCATTGGAATAGGCCTGCAGCGAACGGTAGAAGGCATAGAATTCCGGGTCCTTGCTGGCGGCTTCGGCGAAAATCTTGGTGCGCTCGGCATCGCCCTCGCCGCGCAGGATTTCCGCCTTCCGCCGCGCCTCGGCCAGCAGGATCGTGCGCTGGCGCTCGGCTTCGGCGCGGATCTTCTCGGCCAGCTCGAAGCCGGTCGCGCGCTGCTCGTTGGCTTCGCGCTGGCGCTCGGTCTGCATGCGGCGGAAGATCGCCTGGCTGATCGCATCCGGGAAATCGACGCGCTTGACCCGGACATCGACCACCTCGACGCCAAGCCGCTCGGCATTGTCCTGCAGGCTCAGGAAGACCTGATGCATGGCGGACGGCCGGTCGCCGGAAATGATGGTGACCGCATCCAGCTTGCCGAAGGCGCCGCGCAGCGCATTGGCCACGCTGGGGGCGAGACGGCCGCGCAGGCCGAACTCGTTGCGCACAGTCTGATAGAACAGCAGCGGATCGGTGATGCGATAGCGCACGAAGCTGTCGACCACCAGCCGGCGCTGGTCCGTGGTCAGCACTTCCTCGGGCTGGGCGTCGAGGCTGAGGATGCGCTTGTCGAAGTAGATGACATCCTGGATCAGCGGAATCTTGAAGTTCAGGCCGGGCTCGGTGATCACGCGGCGCGGTTCACCGAACTGGACCACCAGCGCCTGCTGCGCCTGATGCACCGTGAAGACGGAGCCCTTGACGATGAAGCCGAGGACGACGACGACCACCGCGATGATGGTGAGGAGGGAACGGTTCATGGCTCTGCCCTCCCTCAGCGCTGCTGCGGCTGTTGTTGCTGCTGCTGCTGCGACTGTGCCGGGGACTGCTTCTTCTGCAGTTCGGGCAGCGGCAGGTAGGGCAACACGCCATTGCCGGCCTGGCGATCGATCAGCACCTTGTTGGTGCCGCGCAGGATATGCTCCATGGTTTCGATATACATGCGCTTGGCGGTCACGTCCTTGGCCTGGCGGTATTGTTCGTAGACTTGGGTGAAGCGGCTCGCCTCGCCCTGGGCGTCGGCGACCACCTGCTGTTTATAGGCTTCCGCCTGCTGCAGGATGCGCTGCGCTTCGCCGCGGGCGCGCGGGATGATGTCGTTGCGGTAGGCTTCCGCCTCGTTCTGGGCACGCTCGCGATCCGCCTGCGCCGCCTGCACGTCGCGGAAGGCATCGATCACCGATGCGGGCGGCTCGGCGCGCTGCAAGGCGACCTCGGTGATCACCACGCCGGCCTGATAGCCATCGAGAATCTGCTGGATGAGCTGCCTGGTGTCTTCCGCCACCTTGGTGCGCCCATCGGTCAGAATGAACTGGATGTTGTTCTTGCCGACCACTTCGCGCATGGCGCTTTCGGCAACCTGCTTGATCGTGCGCGAGGGGTCCAGCACGTTGAACAGGTAGCGCCCGGCATCGCGCACCTGCCACAGCACGGTGAAATTGATATCGACGATGTTTTCGTCGCCGGTCAGCATCAGGCTTTCTTCCGGCACGTCGCGCTGCTGCGGCGTGCGGCCGCCGCCTTCGCCCAGCATGCGATAGCCGATTTCCTCGCGATTGACCGTGGTCACCTTCGGAGTAAGCACGGTGTCGATCGGCCAGGGCAGGTGATAGCGCAGGCCCGGCTCGGTGACGGCGTGGATCTTGCCGAAACGCAGCACCACGCCCTGCTCGTCGGTATCGACGCGATAGAAGCCGGTGCCGAGCCAGATCGCGACCGCGACCAGGATCAGCAGCAGGATGCCGCGGCCGGAAACATCGCCGCCCGGCATCATGCCGCGGAAACGCTCCTGCCCCCGGCGCAGCAATTCCTCCAGATTGGGCGGATTCGGGCCGCCGAATCCGCCGCCCGACGGGCCGCCGCCGCGCGGTCCCTGTCCCCAAGGTCCACGACCGCCGCCGCCGCCTTGCCATCCCCCACCTTGATTGCTCCAGGGCATCCTATAATCCTTCTTTGCCGAGGATTGGGCCGTTCCGTCCCCGGTTTCCGAGCCCACCGCTTGCGTGAAATCGGGCGCCCTGCCGAACGCCCTTGAGAATTTTGGCGGGCGAATTGCCCGGTCCGCCCCACCGCGATAGTTTAAATCCCTGGCCCCGGCTGGGCGCCGCCCGCGGGCCTGCCGAGGATATTGTAACGTTTACAGGGATTTCAAGCATGAGCGGGGTGACGGAAGCGCAGATCCTGGACGCGCTGCGCCAAGTGGTAGACAGCGATCATGGCAGGAATGTGGTCGATCTCGGCATGGTTTCGGGCCTGGTGATCAAGGGCGGCAATGTCGGTTTCGTGCTGGAGGTCAGCCCGCAGGACGGCGCCCGCAAGGAGCCGCTGCGCAAGGCCTGCGAGCAGGCCGTCACCCGGCTGCCCGGAGTTTCCTCGGCCACCGTGGTGCTGACCGCAGAGCGGGCCGGCAAGGCGGAAGCCGCGCCGCCCCGGCCGCAGGCGCCGAGGCAGGCCAGCCATGGCCGCGCCCATCCGGCCGGCACCGCCGGCGCGGCGCCTTCCGTCGGCCCCCGCCCTGCCATTCCGGGCATCAAGTCGGTCATCGCCGTGGCCTCCGGCAAGGGCGGCGTCGGCAAATCGACCACCGCCGTCAACCTCGCCCTGGCCCTGGCGCGCACGGGCCGCAGGATCGGCCTGCTGGATGCCGATATTTACGGGCCCTCCATCCCGCGCATGATGGGGATCACCGGCAAGCCGCATTCGCCGGACGGCAAGCACCTGCATCCGATGCAGGGCTGGGGCATCCCGACCATGTCGATGGGCTTCCTGGTCCCGGAAGACACCCCGATGATCTGGCGCGGCCCGATGGTGATGAGCGCGCTGGAGCAGATGCTGCGCGACGTATCCTGGGGCGAGCTGGACATCCTGGTGGTCGACCTGCCGCCCGGCACCGGCGACGCGCAGCTCACCATGGCGCAGCGCGTCCCGCTGGCCGGCGCCGTGATCGTTTCCACGCCGCAGGACATCGCCCTGCTCGACGCCCGCAAGGGCTTGAACATGTTCCGGCGCGTCGATGTGCCGGTGCTCGGCATCATCGAGAACATGAGCTATTTCTGCTGCCCCAATTGCGGCCATCGCAGCGACATCTTCTCGCATGGCGGCGCCCGCAAGACGGCGGCCGAGCTCGGCTGCGACTTCCTCGGCGAACTGCCGCTGAACATGGCGATCCGCGAAACCTCCGATGCCGGCACGCCGATCGTCGCTTCGCAGCCCGACAGCGAGGAGGCCAAAGCCTATCATGGCATTGCCGAAAAGGTCGCCGCCAAGCTCGACCGGCAAGGCGCGCCGCAGGGCCCGCGGATCGTGATCCAGTAAAAACGCGATCCGATAAAAAAGGCCAGGAGAAATCCTGGCCTTCTTTTTCCTGGCTGACTGTTGCTCCGGGTCTCCCCCGCTTGCGCGGAGAGCGCGGCAGAACCGTTACGCCTCGCTCGCCTTCTCTTCCGAAATGGCGGCCTGGGCGGCGGCCAGACGCGCGATCGGCACGCGGAAGGGCGAGCAGGACACGTAATCCAGGCCGGCCTTGTGGAAGAAGCGGACCGAGGCGGGATCGCCGCCATGCTCGCCGCAGATGCCGAGCTTCAGGTCCTTGCGGCTGCCGCGGCCGCGCTGGACCGCGGTCTTCACCAGCTCGCCGACGCCGATCTGGTCGATGCTGACGAAGGGATCGCGCTCGAAGATGCCGGCCTTCAGGTAGTCTTCCATGAACAGGGCCGAATCGTCGCGGCTGATGCCCAGCGTGGTCTGGGTCAGGTCGTTGGTGCCGAAGGAGAAGAACTCGGCCGTCTCGGCGATCTCGCCGGCGCGCAGCGCGGCGCGCGGCAATTCGATCATGGTGCCGACCAGATACTTCACCTTCCTGCCGGTCTCCTTGAAGACATCCGCCGCGACGGCATCGACGCGCTTCTTGAGGAAGTCGATCTCAGCCTTGGTGGCGACCAGCGGGATCATCACCTCGGGCTCGACCGCCTTGCCGCCGCCCTTGGAGACTTCGACCGCCGCCTCGAAAATGGCGCGCGCCTGCATCTCGTAGATTTCCGGGAAGGTGATGCCGAGGCGGCAGCCGCGATGGCCGAGCATCGGGTTGGCCTCTTCCAGCGCCTTCTTGCGCTCCTTCAGCGCCGAGACGCTCAGGCCGGTGCCCCTTGCGACGGCCTCGAAATCGGCCTCGGTCTTGGGCAGGAATTCATGCAGCGGCGGATCGAGCAGGCGGATGGTGACCGGCCGGCCGGCCATGATCTTGAAGAGCTGCACGAAATCCTGGCGCTGCATCGGCAGGATCTTCGACAGGGCCTTGCGGCGGCCATCGGCGCTGTCGGAGAGGATCATCTCGCGCACCGCGGTGATGCGGTCGGCATCGAAGAACATATGCTCGGTGCGGCACAGGCCGATGCCTTCGCAGCCGAAGCGCACCGCCATCTCGGCATCCGCCGGGGTTTCGGCGTTGGTGCGCACCTTCAGCTTGCGCAGCTTGTCGGCCCAGGACATCAAAAGGCCGAAATCGCCCGACAGCTGCGGCTCGATCATCGGCATCAGGCCGAGGATGACCTCGCCGGTCGAGCCGTCGATGGTGATCACGTCGCCCTTGTTCACCACGACATCGCCGGACGTCATCCGGTTGGCGGCATAATCGATGCGGATGCCGCCGGCGCCCGACACGCAGGGCCGGCCCATGCCGCGGGCGACCACCGCCGCATGGCTGGTGGTGCCGCCGCGGGCGGTCAGGATGCCCCTGGCGGCATGCATGCCGTGGATGTCCTCCGGCGAGGTTTCGACGCGCACCAGGATGACCGCCTCGCCCTTCTGCGCCATCTTCTCGGCTTCGTCGGCCTGGAAGACGACCTTGCCGCTGGCGGCGCCCGGCGATGCCGCCAGGCCCTTGGCGATGACCTTGCGCGGCGCCTTCGGATCGGGCGTCGGATGCAGCAGCTGGTCGAGCGAGGCCGGATCGATGCGATCGACGGCTTCCGCCTGGCTGATCAGCCTTTCCTTCACCATGTCGACGGCGATCTTGATCGCCGCCTTGGCGGTGCGCTTGCCGGTGCGGGTCTGCAGCATCCACAGCTTGCCCTGCTGCACCGTGAACTCGATATCCTGCATGTCGCGGTAATGCCGCTCCAGCTTCTTGAAAACATCGACCAGCTGCCTGAAGGTGCCCGGCATCGATTCTTCCATCGACGGCAGGTCGTTGCCGGCGGCGAGCCGCGCGGCCTTGGTGAGCTGCTGCGGCGTGCGGATGCCGGCCACCACGTCCTCGCCCTGGGCGTTGATCAGGTATTCGCCGTAATAGTTCTTCTCGCCGGTGGCGGGATCGCGCGTGAACGCGACGCCGGTGCAGGAGGTCTCGCCCATATTGCCGAACACCATCGCCTGCACGTTCACCGCCGTGCCCCACCAGGACGGAATGTGATGCAGGGCGCGATAGGTGATGGCGCGCTGGTTCATCCAGCTCGAGAAGACGGCGCCGATGGCACCCCAGAGCTGGTCGTTGACATCCTGCGGGAACGGCCGGCCAAGCTCGCCCTCGACCATCTTCTTGTAGGCGGCGACGATATCCTTCCAGTCCTGGGCGGTCAGTTCGGTATCGAGATTGAGGCCGCGCTCCTCCTTGTGCATTTCGAGGATTTCCTCGAAATGCTCGTGCCCGACCCCGAGCACGACGTTGGAATACATCTGGATGAAGCGGCGGTAGCTGTCCCAGGCGAAGCGCTCGTTGCCGGCCCGGCGCGCCAGCGCCACGACCGTCGTGTCGTTGAGGCCGAGATTGAGCACGGTATCCATCATGCCCGGCATCGAGGCGCGCGCGCCGGAGCGCACCGAGACCAGCAGCGGCATGTCGTCGCTGCCGAACTTGGCGCCGACCAGCTTCTCGACCTTGGCCAGCGCCGCATCGACCTGCCCCTTCAGCGCCGCGGGATACTTCTTGCCGTTGTCGTAATAGGCCGTGCAGACCTCGGTGGTGATGGTGAAGCCCGGCGGCACCGGCAGGCCCAGGTTGGACATCTCGGCGAGGCCGGCGCCCTTGCCGCCCAGCAGCTCGCGCATGTCGGCGCGGCCTTCGGCCTTGCCGTCGCCGAAGCTGTAGACCAGCTTGCCCTTGGCGGCGGCAGGCGCCTTCGCCTTGGCGGCCTTCTTCGCCTTCACGACCTTCTTGGCTCTGGCGGTCACCTTGCGCACGGCGGCCTTGGTCCTTGCGGCTTTGCCTCCTGCCTGGGCCTTCCTGGCCTTGAGCTTGGTCTTGGCTTTTTTCTGCTTCGGCTTGGCCATAGCTCTGTCACCCCTCGATTTGGGAAAAGTCGGCAATACGGTCCATGCTGCCGGCGACGGCCGACAGCAAACTCAGGCGATTGCGACGCACGGCGGCGTCGTCGCTGTTCACGGTCACGCGATCGAAGAAGGCGTCGACCGGCAGACGAAGGCGGGAAAGTGTGGCGAGATAAAGGCGGAAATCGGCCTCGTCCTGCGTGGCCCCCGCTTTGTCATCGCTGAAGGCGGCAAGCTCATCCACCAGCGCGCGTTCCTCGCTCTGCTGGATCAATTTGCCGTCGACCGCACCCAGCTTCAGCTCCGGCGTCTTCTTCAGTTCGGCGCGCACGATGTTGTTGGCGCGGCGATAGGCAATCAGCAGATTGGCGCCATCGGTCTCGGTCAGGAAGCCGCGCAGCGCATCGACCTTGGCCAGCACGCGGACCAGATCGTCGTCGCCCTTGGCGAAGACGGCGGCGATCAGATCGTGCCGCACGCCCTTCTCGCGCAGATACACCTTGAGGCGGTCGACGAAGAACTGCATCAGCTCCTCGACGACGTTGCGGTCCGTGACGGCCTCGACGATCTGCAGCGACAGCGCCGAACGGAACAGCGGCCGCAGCGGCAGGGTCAGGCGGTTCTCGATGATCAGCCGGATCACGCCGAGGGCGGCGCGGCGCAGGGCGAAGGGGTCTTTCGAGCCGGTCGGCTTCTCGTCGATGGCGAAGAAGCCGGCGAGCGTGTCGATCTTGTCGGCCAGCGCCACGGCGACGGCGACCGGCGCCGACGGACAGCGGTCGTTCGGCCCCTGCGGCGCATAATGCTGCGCGATCGCCTCGGCCACATCCGCCGGTTCGCCGTCATGCAGCGCGTAATAGCGCCCCATGACGCCCTGCAGCTCGGGAAATTCGCCGACCACGCCGCTGACCAGATCGGCCTTGGCCAGATGCGCGGCGCGGCGCGCCAGCCTGGCATCGGCATTGATGGCGCCGGCAATCTCGTAGGCCAGGCGCTCGACCCGCTCGCTCTTCTGCGCCACGGTGCCGAGCCGGGCGTGGAAGACGATGTCCTGCAGCGCCGGCAGGCGGCTTTCCAGGCTCTGCCTGCGGTCCTGGTCCCAGAAGAACTTGGCATCCGACAGACGCGCATTCAGCACGCGCTCGTTGCCGGCGACGACCTGCTTGCCGCCGTCATCCGTCAGCGTGTTGGCGACGATGACGAAACGCGGCGCCAGCTTGCCGTCCTTGGTGTTGAGCGCGAAATACTTCTGATGCGCGCGCATCGTGGTGGTCAGCACCTCGCGCGGCACGTCCATATATTCCTGCGGGATCGTGCCGAGCAGCACCACCGGCTGTTCGACCAGGCCGGTCACCTCGTCGGCCAGGCCCGGATCGTCGACCAGTTCCAGCCCCTCGTTGGCGGCGGCGAATTGCGCATCCTTCAAGATGGCGGCGCGGCGCGCGGCAAAGTCGGGCTCGACGTAGGCCTGGCGCAGGCGGCGCAGGTAATCGGCGGCATCGCGCACGGCGAAGCGATGCGGCGCCATGAAACGGTGGCCGCAGGTATCGTCGCCGGCGGTGAGATGGCCGAAGGCGATCGGCACGACCTGGCCCTCGAACAGGCAGAGGATGGAGTGCAGCGGCCGCACCCAGCGCATGTCGTAGGCGCCCCAGCGCATCGATTTCGGCCAGGGCAGCTGGCCCAGCACCTCGGGCAGCAGCCTGGCCAGCACCTGCGCCGTCGCCATGCCGGGCTTCTCGATTACGGCGAACCAGAATTCGCCCTTGCCGGTATCGCGCTTTTCGCATTGATCGAGCGAAGCCAGCCCGGCCGAACGCAAAAAGCCCTGCACGGCGGCATCCGGCGAGCCGACGCGCGGGCCCTTTCTTTCCTCGCGCACCGTCCGGGTGCTGCGCAGCAGGCCATTGACCACCAGCGCGAGGCGGCGCGGCGTAACGTAGCTCTGCTGACTCTCGAAGGTCAGGCCCGCCTTCTTCAGCGCCTCGGCGGTCAGCCGCGCCAGATCGTCCGCGGCACGCTGCTGCATGCGGGCGGGGATTTCTTCCGATTGCAGTTCAAGCAGGAGTTCGCCGAGCATCTCAGGCCGCCCCCTCATCGCCGCCGTTATGGCCGCGCGATTTCAGCCATTGCGCGCAGCAGGCCTTGGCCATGGCGCGCACGCGGCCGATATAGGCTGCGCGTTCGGTGACGCTGATGACGCCGCGCGCGTCGAGCAGATTGAAGGTGTGGCTCGCCTTCAGGCATTGATCATAGGCCGGCAGCGCCAGGCCGGCGGCGATCAGCCGGCCGCATTCCTGTTCCACGTCGCTGAAACGGCGGAACAACTGCTCGGTGTCGGCATATTCGAAATTATACGCCGAGAATTCGCGCTCGGCCTGCAGGAAGACATCGCCATAGGTGCTGCCGCGGCCGTTGAAATCCAGGTCATAGACGCTGTTCTTGCCCTGGATATACATGGCCAGCCGTTCGAGGCCGTAGGTGATCTCGGCCGTAACCGGATTGCAGTCGAAGCCGCCGACCTGCTGGAAATAGGTGAACTGCGTCACCTCCATGCCGTCGCACCAGACTTCCCAGCCCAGGCCCCAGGCGCCGAGCGTCGGATTCTCCCAGTCGTCCTCGACGAAGCGGATATCGTGGCGCTTCGGCGAGATGCCGAGCGCCTCCAGCGAGCCGAGATAGAGATCGAGCACGTTGTCCGGGCTCGGCTTCAGAATCACCTGGAACTGATAGTAATGCTGCAGGCGATTCGGGTTCTCGCCGTAGCGGCCATCCTTCGGCCGGCGCGAGGGCTGCACATAGGCTGCGTTCCACGGCTCGGGGCCGAGCGCGCGCAAGGTGGTTGCGGGATGCGACGTGCCGGCACCGACTTCCATGTCGTAAGGCTGCAGCAGGATGCAACCTTGGCGCGCCCAATAGGTTTGCAGCGCAAGAATCAGGTCCTGAAACGACGAAGCCGCGGCGATTCCGGTGGGCGCCATCGTGGAGTCCTTTGCGCTCTCGCCCTTTGTTGCGGTGCGGGGTGGTCGAAAAACGGGCGGACCTTAACCACCGCCCGTTCCGGGGTCAAGGCATTGAGGGCTTTATGCCTGCGGATAGGGGCAATCCTGCCGGCCGCAGGATTTCGCCGTCGCTTCCGCCACATAGGCGCCGCAGATGCGGCAGGCCACCAGGTCCTCGGCCTTCACCCGCGGCTGTGCTGGCGCGGGGGCGACCCGGGCCCCCGTCTGTTCCTTCCGATTGACGTAACGATATCCATACCAGACAGCGGCGATCACGAGGATCAGCAGGAGGAATTTCAACATCGGAAAAGCAGAGCCTTGGTTTCAGCCGGCGGAGCTGCCGGCCATTCGCAGATGAGGGGCCGATTTTGCGGGTTCGTTCCCATAGCCGCAAGGCCCGGACCGACGCCAATCCGGCTCGGATCCGCCCCGCCAAAGGGCCGCATACAGATCGGCCAGGTCAGATCGGCTGGTCCGGATCAGCCAAGTCAGATCGCCAAGTCAGATCGCCAAGTCAGATCGGAAGAGCCGCGCCATTCCGAAGCACGGCGTCGATTTCGGGATAATAGCTGCCATCCGGCCGATGCAGCACCAGGCCCGGCTCCAGCGTCAATGGCGCCTTGCTGTCCTTGACGGCCCGCAGGATCACGCGCTTGGCCGGCTCGCCGGCCCTGGACCAGAGCGGGATGATGCGGATCGCCCCGGCCCGGCTGCCGCTTTCCGGCTCGGTCAGCGCCGCCAGCATCTCCGGCAGGCGGTCGCTGCGCTGGATCAGCGTGATCCCCCCGCCCGGCCTGGCATAGCGCAGCATGGCGGCAATCCAGTGTGACAGCTCCGCCGTGCCATTGCCGCTGCGCGCCGTGGCGCGGCCGGCATGCGGCGAGGCGCGATGCCGCGGCGTATCGAAGTAAGGCGGGTTGGCGAAGACCTGATCGTAGCGGCCCGGCGCAAGCGGGCCGCCGCGCTCGCAAATATCGCCATGGACGATGCGCAGGCGTCGTTCCATATCGTTGGCGGCGATGTTGCGTTCGGCGAGCGCAACGAGGTCGGGCTGGATCTCGATGCCGTCGACGGCAATCTCCGGCAGGCGCGCCGCCAGGCAGAGCATGCCGACCCCGGTGCCGCAGCCGAGATCGAGCGCGCGCAGGCCGGCGCCCGTGGCATTGCCCGCCGGCACGGCGGCAGCCAGCATGACCGCATCGGCGCTGGCGCGCTGGCCCTTGCGCGGCTGTTCGATGCGGACCAGGCCGCCCAGCAGGGCATCGCAGGTTAATTCGTGGGATGTCATACGCTCTTTTGTGATAAATGCCGTGTTTGTGATATTTTTTGCGGCCGGAGCAGCGCTTGACCGGCCTTGCCAGCCCACTATGCTCCAGCCAGACCGTTCAACACAATTGCAGGCTTCCGGGTAGTGCAGACCGCTCCGAAAAAACAGCAAGATATGGTGGCTGGTGCCGCGGCCGGTCCGGCAGTGAAGACTGCCGCCGCGCGGCCAAGCATCGAGCCGCTGCGCCTGCTGGTTTCCGATGACATGGACGCGGTCAACCGCGAGATCCTGCGCCGCATGGCGAGCGATGTCAGCCTGATTCCGGAATTGGCCAGCCATCTGATCGCCGCCGGCGGCAAAAGAATACGCCCGCTGCTCACCCTGGGCGCCGCCAAGCTGTGCGGCTATCGCGGCGACAAGCATGTTCTGCTGGCGACCTGCGTCGAATTCATCCATACCGCGACGCTGCTGCATGACGACGTTGTCGATGAGAGCGAGCGCCGGCGCGGCAATACCACGGCGAATGTGCTGTGGGGCAACCAGGCCTCGGTGCTGGTCGGCGACTTCCTGTTCAGCCGCGCCTTCCAGCTGATGGTCGAAACCGGCTCGCTGGAGGTGCTGCGCATCCTCGCCAATGCCTCGGCGGTGATCGCCGAAGGCGAAGTGCTGCAGCTGATGACCGCCAACGACATGGATTCGACCGAAGCCGACTATCTGAAAGTGATCGAATCCAAGACCGCGGCGCTGTTCGCCGCCGCCTGCCGGGTCGGCGCGGTGATCGCCAACCGCCCGGACGACGAAGTGCAGGGGCTGGACGATTACGGCCGCTATCTGGGCATCGCCTTCCAGCTCGTCGACGACGCGCTCGACTATGCCGCCGACGGCGCGACCCTGGGCAAGAATACCGGCGACGATTTCAAGGAAGGCAAGGTCACCCTGCCCGTCGTGCTGGCCTTCAACCGCGGCAGCGAGACCGAGCGCAGCTTCTGGCGCCGGGTCATCGAGCAGCCGGAGGAGCAGCAGCCGGAGGACTGGCAGCAGGCGCAGCGCCACCTCGCCCGCCACGGCGCCATCGAGGAGACCCTGGGCCGCGCCCGGCTGTATGGCCAGAAGGCGCGCCAGGCGCTGATGGCCTTCCCGGCCGGAACGGCGCGCGACGCCCTGGCCGAGGCGATCGACTTCGCCATCGAGCGGGCGCTCTAACCTCCTGAATCACGGCCTGATTTTCCCGGGCCTTTGCCGCTTGCGGCCCGACCGCCCAGGCGCTATACAGGCGCCCGCGCCGGCGGCGGAGTGTAGCTCAGCCTGGTAGAGCACTAGCTTCGGGAGCTAGGGGCCGGAGGTTCGAATCCTCTCACTCCGACCAGCGCGCCCTGATTTTCCCGATTATTCCGTGATCATCCGCGGCACGCGCTGCCGCCGCACCGTCTCGCGGTACAGGATGTAGAGCCCGCTCGCCACCACGATGGCGCAGCCGATCCAGGTCTGCAGATCGGGAAAATCGCCCCAGATATACCAGCCGAACAGCACCGACCAGATCAGGTGGGTGTAATCGAACGGCGCCGCCACCGAAGCCGGCGCCAGGCCGTAGGCGCGCGTCATGAACAGCTGCGCCGTGCCGCCGATCAGGCCGACGCCGACCAGCAGCGGCAGATCGCCCAGGCGGGGCGTCACCCAGAACCAGGGCAGCAGCAGCCCGGTGATGAGCGTGCAGAAGGCGGTGAAATAGAAGGCGGTCGTCGTCGAAGGCTCGGTCTCGCTCAGCTTGCGGATCTGGATCATGGCCAGCGCATAGAGCAGCGTGGCGCCGACGACGATGAGCGCGCCGTTATGCAGCAGCCCCTGGCCCGGCCGGATGATCACGATCATGCCGACGAAGCCGACCAAGATCGCCGACCAGCGATGCAGGCCGACCTTCTCGCGCAGCAGCCAGATGGAGAGGAAGGCGATGAAGATCGGGCCGGAAAAGGAAATCGCCGTCACGTCCGCCAGCGGCATGAAGCTGTAGGAAAAGAAGAAGCCCAGCATCGCCGCCAGGCCGTAGACCGAGCGCAGGCCATGGCCAACCAGTCGCCTGCTGCGCAGGATGGCGAAGCCGCGCGGCCCCTGCGCCGCCATGGCCAGGATCGGCGGAAAGGCGCAGAAGCTGCGGAAGAACATGATCTGTACGGTCGGATAGGTGGCGACCAGCCATTTCACCAGCGCGTCCATGCAGCCGAACAGCGAGACGGCCAGCACCATATAGCCGATGCCCAGCGGGACATTCGGCTGCAGGCGGTACGGAACGGCGAGGGTCATCGGCGGCGCATCTTCTGCAAGCGGACGATCCTGTATAGCCGGAAACGACTGCGGCCGCCATGCGGCGGCCGCAGCGTTGCGGAAATGTCCGGCCGTTCGGCCAGTTCATCAACTGCCGCAGCAGTGCATCAACTGCTGTAATTGACCGGCCCGGCGATCATCACGAAGCGGCCGTTATGCACCTGGAACAGGAAGCTCTCGTTCGAGCCCTGATGCTTGTTTGGCCCGAAGGACGTGACGGGCCCGCCGAACATGTCGCGATAGCCCTTGATCGATTCCATCGCCTTGATGAACTTGTCGACGTTCAGGTCCTTGCCGGCGCGATCCAGGCCGGCAATGACGAGGTCCATCAGGCTGTAGCCGTAGACCGCGCCGATATTGGGTTCGGAGCCGAATTTCTCCTTGTAGCGGTCCATCCAGGCGACCACTTCCGGCGAGGCCGTATCGCGGTAGGGCAGGACGGTGCCGGCCATGGTGTAGAAACCCTCGGTAACGCCGCCCGGCGCGCTGGCGACGATCTGATCGTAGGACGCCGCCTGGCCGAGGAAATCGACCTCGGTCCAGCCCATCTTGCGCGCCGTCGCATAGGGCACGATGGCATCGCGCACGATCGAGCCTGAGGCGATCAGGTCGCAATTGGCGGCCCGCAGCTTGGTGATCTGGGCGGTGAAATCGGTATCCGCCGGCTTGTTGGTGGCGACCTCCACCAGCGGCATGTTCATCGCCTTGGTCTGATCGCGCGCCGCCTCGAAGATCTCCTTGCCGAAATCGGTGTCCTGGTACAGCGCGCAGATGCGCTTCTTGCCCTTGTTGGCCACCATCCAGGCGAGCCCGGCCCGCATCTGGTCGTAATAGCTCGACAGCGCGGCGAATTTCAGCGGATTGAGCGGCTGGTACATCTGCCGCGCCGAGGTCAGCGGAAACATGTTCGGCACATGCTCCTTCAACTGCTCGGGCAGCACGGCGTTGTTCATCGGCGTGCCCAGGGCGCCGGCCATCAGGAAGATCTTGTCGCGGTGCAGCAGCTTGTTGGCCGCCTGCACGGCGCGCGGCACCTGATACTGGTTGTCTTCGACGATCAGCCGGATCTTGCGGCCATGGACGCCGCCATGGGCGTTGACCTCGTCGATGCGCATGCGCATCGCATTCGAGGAATTGACGCCATAGGACGCGGCCGGACCGCTCAGATCGGTATGCATGCCGATCACGATCTCGGTCTTGCTGACACCCCGCACCGATTGCGCCGTGGCGCCGGCGGCAGCGAACGCAACGCAAGTCGCCGCAGCGACTGCGAGCACATGGACCCTACGCATGCGGACCTCCCTGGTTCTGGTTATGCCCGGAAAGACTAGACCGGATGCGGGGCCGAGGCATCGTGGTTTTTCGGCGCCGCCGCCCTGCGCCGAAACGCACCGCCGAACAAACGAAAAACGCCCGCGGTTTCCCGCGGGCGCTCCGTATGGGACGCTTTTTCGGATTTCAGTATTTCAGCGGCCCGGCAATCTGCACGAAACGGCCATTCTGGATCTGATAGAACAGCACGTCCGTGGTGCCCTGATGCTGCGTGGCGCTGAAGTTGATCACCGGCCCGCCGAACATGTCGCGATAGCCGCTGATGCTTTCCAGCGCCTTGAGGAACTTCTGCGTGGTCAGGTCCTTGCCGGCGCGGTCCAGCGCGGTGACGATCAGATCCGCCAGGCCATGGCCATAGACGGCGCCGATATTCGGATCGTTGCCGTATTTCGCCTTGTAGGCGTCCCACCAGGCGGCGACCTGCGGGCTGGCGGTGTCGCGATAGGGCATCACCGTGCCGGCACCGACATAGAGGCCCTGCGTCACGCCGCCGGGCGCGCTGGCGACGATCTGATCGAAGCTGGCCGATTGCGAGACGAAATCGACATCCGTCCAGCCCATCTTGCGCGCGGTGGCGTAGGACAGGATCGCGTCGCGCACGATCGCCCCCAGCGCCACCAGGTCGCAGCCGGCATTGCGCAGCTTGGTGATCTGCGCGGTGAAATCGGTGTCGGTCGGCTTGTTGGTCGCGGTCTCGACGATGGCCATGTTCATCGCCTTGGTCTGATCCTGCACCGCTTCGAGGATCTCCTTGCCGAAATCGGTGTCCTGATACAGCGTGCATATCTTCTTGCGATGATTGGTCTCGACCAGATACTTCAGTCCGGCGCGGATATGATCGTAATAGGTCGAATAGGTCTGGAACTTCAGCGGATGGAACGGCGCGCTCATCGAGCGGGCGGCGGTGAGCGGACCCAGATTGGGCACCCCCGCCTTGAACTGCTCGGGGAAGACCGCGTTGTTCATCGGCGTGCCCAGGGCGCCGGCCATCAGGAAGATCTTGTCGCGGTGCAGCAGCTTGTTGGCCGCCTGCACGGCGCGCGGCACCTGATACTGATGGTCCTCGACGATCAGCCGGATCTTGCGGCCGTAGATGCCGCCATCCGAATTGACCTTGTCGAAATAGAGCCGCATCGCGTTGGCGACGTTGACGCCGTAGGATGCCGCCGGCCCGCTGAGATCGGTATGCTGGCCGATCACCACCTCCGACTTGGTCACCCCGCGCACGCTCTGCGCCTCGGCCGCCGCGGCCATTCCCATGATACTTCCGGCGGCGACGAGCGCCGCGAACCCCTTCTTCGTCATACGCATGATCCCGTTCCCTCCTCTAGGCTGGTTTTGCACCATGCTCGGTTGAATGCCGGAAGCCGCGTCATGCCCCGGCGTACATTTCGTCGATCAACGCCTTGTACTTCTCGTTGACGAATTTGCGCTTCAGCTTCATGGTCGGCGTCAATTCGTCGTCTTCCGCGGTCAGCAACTGGTCGATCAGGCGGAAGGCCTTGATCGTCTCGACGCGCGCGAAGTTGCGGTTCACCTTCTCGATCTCCGCGCCGATCAGCTCGACCACCTCCCTGGCGCGGCATAGCGAGGCGAAATTGGTGAAGGGCACGTTCAGGTCCTGGGCGTATTTCACCACGTTGTCGTGGTCGATCATGATCAGGCAGGTGAGGTATCTGCGCTTGTCGCCGATTACCACCGCATCCGAGATATAGGGGCTGAACTTGAGCTGGTTCTCGATCTCCGACGGCGTGATGTTCTTGCCGCCGGCGGTGATGATGATGTCCTTCATGCGGTCGGTGATGCGATACCAGCCCTCGTTGTCGACGGTGCCGACATCGCCGGTATGCAGCCAGCCGTCGACGATGGCCTCGGCCGTCTTCTGCGGATTGTTGAGATAGCCCATGAAGACATGCGGGCCTTTCAGCAGGATTTCGCCTTCCGGGCTGAGCCTGACTTCGGTGTTCGGCGCCGCCTTGCCGATGGTGCCGAGCCTGATCTCGTCCGGCGGCGGACAGGTGGCAAGGCCGACATTCTCGGTCTGGCCGTAGACCTCGCGCATGTCCAGGCCGAGGGCGAGATACCACTTGATCAGGTCGGGCGAAATCGGCGCCGCCCCGGTGACCAGCCATTTGCAGCGATGGATGCCGATGATGCGCTTGACGTTGTTCAGCACCAGACGGTCGGCCAGCCAGAAGGCCAGCCTGAGGCCGAGGGACGGCCTGCGCCCGCCGATGCGGCATTCGGCCAGCCGGTAGCCGATGCCCAGGGCGGTGCGGTAGGCCCATTTGCCGAGGCCCGTGGCATCCTTCATGCGGATAGCGATGCCGGAATAGAATTTCTCCCACAGCCGCGGCACGGCGAAGAAGACGGTCGGCTGCACTTCCTGCAGGTTCTGCGCCACCGTCTCCGGGCTTTCGGCGAAATTGACGATGGAAGCCGAGCGGATCGGCCAGAGCAGCGTGAAGCCGCGCTCGGCGATATGGCAGAGCGGCAGGAAGCTGAGCTGCTCGTCGGCCTCGATCTGCGGCAGCACCTTGCCGGCATTCTCCATCTGGAACAGCAGATTGCGGTGGCTGATCATCGCTCCCTTGGGCGCGCCGGTGGTCCCCGAGGTATAGATCAGGATGGCCAGATCCTCCGGCTTGCCCAGAGCGAGCTGCTGCTCCCAGAAGGCCGGGTTCTGGCGGTCGAATTCGCGGCCGAGCCGCAGCAGCTCGGCGAAGCTGATCACCATCGGATCGCGGAAATCCTGCAGGCCCTCCATGTCGATGACGACGATCATCTTCAGGCTGGGGCAGCGCTCGCGCACCTGCAGTATCTTGTCGAGCTGCTCCTCGTTCTCGGCGACGTAGATCACCGTGCGGCTGTCGTTGACGATGTATTCGACCTGCTTGGCCGAATCCGTCGTGTAGATGCCGTTGGTCACGCCGCCGATGCCCTGGCAGCCGAGATCGGCATAGAGCCATTCGGGATTGCCTTCCGAGATGATCGAGATCACCTCGCCGCGCTTCAGTCCCAGCGCCGCCAGCCCGAGCCCGGCATGCCTGACATGCGTGCCGTACTCCGCCCAGGTGATCGCGCGCCAGATGCCGAGTTCCTTCTCGCGCATCGCCACCTTGTCGCCGCGCTCGGCCACCTTGCGCCAGAAATAGCGCGGCAGCGTATCGCGGTCGATCACCTCCAGGATATCCGCATCGACGGCCACGCCCGTCTTCGGATCGAGTATCTTGGTATCCGCCAACATCGCCATCCTCCCCGAGGACCGCTGCAACCTTCCGTCCGGCGTTTCAGCGCCAGGTCTTGCGCTTCTTCCAGCGGCGCTTGCCGCGCACGCCCTGTTCCTTCTGGCCCAGGTAGAATTCCTTGATGTCTTCCTTCTCGAGCAGCCGGGCGCAGGTATCGTCCATGACGATGCGGCCGACCTCCAGGACATAGCCGTAATGCGCCGCATGCAAAGCCACGTTGGCATTCTGCTCGACCAGCAGGATGGTGGTCTTCTGCTCGGCATTGATGCGCACGATGATCTCGAAGATTTCCTTCACCAGCTTGGGCGAGAGGCCGAGCGAAGGCTCGTCCAGCAGCAGCAGCTTCGGCCGGCCCATCAGCGCGCGGCCGATGCTGAGCATCTGCTGCTCGCCGCCCGACATCGAGCCGGCCGGCTGGCTTTCGCGCTCCTTCAGCCGCGGGAAGTAATCGTAGACCATCTCCAGGTCGCGCCTGATGCCGTCGGCGTCGCGGCGCGTATAGGCGCCCATCATCAGGTTGTCGTGCACGCTCAGGAAGGGGAAGGTCTCGCGCCCCTCCGGCACATGGCCGATACCGAGCCGCATCACCTTGTCGGGATCCATCTTCTGGATTTCGCGGCCCTCGAAGGTGATGCTGCCCTTCTGCGGGTCCATCACGCCGGAAATGGTCTTCAGGATCGTCGTCTTGCCGGCGCCGTTGGCGCCCAGCACGGTGACGATGGCGCCCTCGGGCACCTCCAGGCTGACGCCGCGGATCGCCATGATCGGACCGTAGAACGTCTCGATATTGCTCAGGCGGAGGATCGGCGCGGCACCCATCTGTCAGCCTCCCAGATAGGCCTTGACCACTTCGGGATGGCTCTGCACCTCCTGGGGCGAGCCCATCGCCAGCATGCGGCCGTAATTCAGCGCCAGCACGCGATCCGACACCTCGCTGACCAGCGTCATGTCATGCTCGACCATCAGCACGGTGATGCCGAGATCGTTCTTGATGTCCTGGATCCAGAAGGCCATGTCCTCGGTCTCCTCGGTGTTCAGCCCCGAGGACGGCTCGTCCAGCAGCAGCAGCTTCGGCTCGCTGCACAGCGCGCGGGCCAGCTCGACCACCTTGCGCGCGCCGTATGGCAGGTTGGCGATCATCGCGTCGCGGTAATGCTGCAGGTCGAGGAAGTCGATGACCTGCTCGACCTTCTCGCGATGCGCCAGTTCGCGCTTGCGCACGCCGGGCAGGAACAGCAGGTCGGCGATGGCGTTGCCGCCGCGATGGGCATGGCGGCCGAGCAGAAGGTTCTGCAGCACCGTGGCATGCTCGAACAGCTCGATATTCTGGAAGGTGCGTGCAATGCCCAGGCCGGCGATGCGGTCCGGCGGCAGGCGCGTGATGTCCTCGCCCTCGAACAGCAGGCGGCCTTCGCTCGGCGTGTAGATCCGGCTGATCAGGTTGAACACCGTGGTCTTGCCGGCGCCGTTCGGCCCGATGATGGTGAAAACCTCGCCGGGCTCGACGGCGAAGCTGACGCCATCGACCGCCTTGATGCCGCCGAAATTGATCGCGATGTTCTCGGCCGCGAACAGGGTCATCGGAAGCGCTCCGATTTCGTGTAGGTCTTCTGCCGCTTGAAGGTCGCCTTCTTGTAGAGCGGGAACAGCGAGAAATAGAGCTTCACCTTGAGCCAGCGGCCATAGATGCCGAGCGGCTCGAACAGGATGAAAAAGACCAGGATGAGGCCGAACAGCCCCGGCTCCAGGCCCGGCTGGCGCGCCACGTTCTCCGGCAGATAGTCGCGCAAAATGGCGATGATCTGCGGCAGCGCGCCGACGAAAATCGCGCCGTAGATCGCGCCGTGGATCGAGCCCAGGCCGCCGACCACGACCATCAGCAGAAGCTGGATCGAAAGCAGGATGCCGAAGGCGTCGGGCGCCAGATAGCCGATGCGGTGGGCGAACAGCGTGCCGCCGAAGCCGGTGAAGCCGGCCGAGATGGCGAAGGCCAGCGTCTTGTAGCGCGCCAGGTTGACGCCCATCGACTGCGCGGCGATCTCCGAATCGCGGATCGCGATGAAGGCGCGGCCGGTCGGCGAGCGCAGCAGGTTGAGCGCCGCCAGCACGGCCAGGATCACGGCGCCGAGACAGAAATAATAGAAGGGGATGTCGTCGACGATGCCGATGCCGAACAGCTCGGGCCGGTCGACGGCGAAGCCGGCGAAGCCGCCGGTGACGCTTTCCCAGCGGATCAGGATCTGCTCGATGATGAAGGCGAAGGCCAGCGTGGCGATCGCGAGATAGATGCCGGTCAGCCTGAGCGCCGGAAAGCCGATGACGGCGCCGATCAGCGCCGACAGCAAAGTCGCCGCCGGTATGGTGACGATCATCGGCAGGCCGAGATGCAGCAGGATCGCATGGGTATAGGCGCCGATGCCGAGGAAGGCGGCATGGCCGAGCGAGACCTGGCCGGTGAAGCCGGTCAGCAGCATCAGCCCGATGCCGACGATCGCCAGAATGAAGACATTGGCGATCTCGCCGAGCCAGAATTGCTCCACCAGGAACGGCATCGCCAGCAGGATCGCCAGCAGCAGGCCGTACCAGAAGCGGTCGACATTGTCGCGGAACAGGTCGATATCCTGCTCGTAGCGGGTCTTGAAGAAGAAGCGCATCGCGTTTGGCTCCCTCCCCTACACGCGCTTGCGGCCGATATTGCCGAACAGGCCCTGCGGGCGCAGGAACAGCACGGCCAGGATCACCACATAGGCGGCGACATCCTTGAAGCCCTCAGCGAGATAGACGCCGGAGAACTGCTCGATCACGCCGATCAGCAGGCCGCCGATCACGGCGCCCGGGATCGAGCCGAAGCCGCCCAGCACGGCGGCCGAGAAGGCCTTCAGGCCGAGCAGCCCGATGGTGACGTCGATCAGCGAAACCGGCGCCAGCAGGATGCCGGCGACCGCGGCGACGCCGGCCGAGATCGCCCAGATCAGCGAGAAGATCATCTTCACCGGAATGCCCATGTAATAGGCGGCAAGCTGGTTCTGCGAGGCCGCCTGCATGGCGATGCCGATGCGGGTATAGCGGAAGAAGCCATAGAGCACGGCGCAGAGGATCGCCGTGCCGGCGACGATGGAGAGATTGACATCGGCGATGACGAAGCCGCCGAGCCTGGTCACGCCGTCGGTGAACGGCGTATCGAAGGCCTTGGTCTCGGTGCCCCAGACCATCGAGGCGCCGGCACGGAAGATGAAGCCGAGGCCGATGGTGAGCATGACCACGGCGAATTGCGGCTGGCCGATCACCTGGCGCAGGATGAAGGTATCCAGCAGATAGCCGAACACCGCCATGAACAGCACGGCGCCGACGAAGGCGAGCCAGTAGTTGAAGCCGAAGCTCTCGATCAGGGTGAAGGCGATGAAGGCGCCCAGCATCAACAGATCGCCCTGGGCGAAGTTGACCATCTCGGTCGCCTTGTAGATGAGCACGAAGCCGAGGGCGATCAGGCCGTAGATACAGCCGGCCGATACCCCATTCAGCAACAATTGCACGAACTCGGTCAGCGTATCCTCCCCGGAGGATGAAGCGGTCTTGGTGCCGCTCTGCGTTGATGGCACATTACGGAAGCCGTGCCGTGGCGGTCAATCGGATTTACGTTGGCTGCAACGCTAGTGACTTGACGTTACGGCAATTTTCACCATCTGTCGGCATGCAGAACCGTCCCGGCCGCCACTCAGGAAACCAGCATGGCCATTCCCTTCGTCAAGGAGCTTGCCTTCGATTACGGCGGCGTCGCCGCGCTCAGCCCGCGCGTGCGCCGGGTGATCGCCCGCAATCCCTCCGCCTTCACCTTTCATGGCACCGGCACTTATATCGTCGGCCGCGGCACCGTGGCGGTGATCGATCCGGGGCCCGACGATGCCGCCCATCTCGAGGCCCTGCTGGCCGCGCTGGACGGCGAGACCGTCAGCCACATCCTGATCACGCATACGCATCGCGATCATTCGCCGGCCGCCGCCGAACTGGCGCGCCGCACCGGCGCCAGAACCTATGCCTTCGGGCCGCACCCGCAGCCGAAAGGCGGCCTGGCGGTCGAGGAAGGCGGCGATCACGATTTCCGCCCCGACGCCATCCTGGCCGAAAACGATACCGTCACCGGCCCGGACTGGACGCTCACCGCGTTACATACGCCGGGCCATATCTCCAACCATCTCTGCTTCGCCTTGCGCGAAGAAGACGCGCTGTTCTCGGGCGATCATGTCATGGGCTGGTCGACCACGGTGATCTCGCCGCCCGACGGCAACATGTCGGACTATTATGCCAGCCTGCACAAACTGCTGCCGCGCGGCGAGCGCCGCTTCTATCCGACGCATGGCGCGCCGGTCGACGCGCAGACCACCGGCGTCGCCCCGCAGGCCTTCGTGCAGGCCCTGCTGGCCCACCGCGAGGCGCGCGAGGCGCAGATTCTTGCCTGCCTGAAATCCGGGCCGCAGACGATCCCGCAGATGGTGGCGGCGATGTATGCCGACGTGCCCGCGTACCTGCATCCGGCCGCCGCACGCTCGGTGCTGGCGCACCTCATCCATATGGCGAGCGATGGCCGGGTCAAAAGCGACGGCCCGGCCGACGAGCGTGCGGTGTATCATCTCGGGTGACGGCGAAGCGATCCGCCCGGCGGGGGGAACAGAGCCCGGCTTTGCCGGGCCGTGAAAAGCCGGGGTTGAGGTCTGCGTCCGCCAGGTGCGGTCGACCAGTGCGGTCGCCCGCCCCGCTTGGCGCAGGCGGCGAGCTGGCGGCGATGCCTTCCGTTCTCAGAGATTAGAACATAGGATAAAATAACCTTGACTGTAAGCCAAAATGTTCCTTTTATGATCTGACGACCGCCGCACCTGCTTCGCGGGACGACGGTCGCTGTTGTTGGACATCGTGGATCGGAACAGGCACTCCCAGGCTTCAAATGGGATTCCGGCTCGCGCGGCGCGGCGCAAACACGCCGCGCGAGCCGGAATGACGGTTGGTTGTTGTTGAAACGATCGGCCGTCACACAACCCCGCACGTCACCCCCGGGCGAGCCGGCCGTTCGCCGGCGAGACCCAAGGTCCCATTGGCTGGGGTGACTTTCAGGCTTTTCGTCGCTCCCGCCCAAGAAACTCTTCTTGGCGGGAACCCGGGGAGCTGCAGCCTGAGCATACGTCCCTGGCTCCCCGCCTTCGCGGGACGACGAGGCGCTTTGACGAGAGGGTGCGGCAGGACATCAAGGCCTTGCCGCGGAAGGCCAATCGCCTGGGCCAGGATTGGACTGGGCCGCGACCGGCTTTCTCCTGGCGCCGAAGCGGCATCGAATCGGCTGCAATGGGCTCGCAGCTGGCTCGCAACTGGCCTGCAGCCGGGCGGCCCTGCCGCAGCGCGGTGCAATCCCGGCAATGACTTAAAGAAAAAACCCCGGCGGAGCGCACCGCCGGGGCCATTTTTCATACGAGTGCGGTTCATGCGAGTGCGGCCGACCGGGCCGTCACGCGCCGCCATTTTCTTTGGCGCTGACGCGCCCGGGCTCTTAAGCGCCGGCTTAAGCGCCGGGCGTCGGCAGCTTGTAGTCCTTGTACTGCTCGCGCAGCTTGGTCTTGAGCAGCTTGCCGGTGGCGGTATGCGGCAATTCGTCGACCACGACGATGTCGTCGGGCAGCCACCACTTGGCCACCTTGTCCTCCAGGAAGCGCATGAGGTCGGCCTTGTCGATGCTCTGGCCCTGCTTGGGGATCACCAGCAGCAGCGGCCGCTCCTGCCATTTGGCATGGAAGACGCCGATCACCGCCGCCTCCTGCACGGCGGGATAGCCGACGGCGGCGTTCTCCAGATCGATCGAGGAGATCCATTCGCCGCCCGACTTGATCACGTCCTTCGAGCGGTCCGTGATCTGCATGTAGCCGTCGGGATCGAGGGTGGCGACGTCGCCGGTGGTGAACCAGCCGTCCTTGTCGAGCACCTGGCCGCCCTCGCCCTTGAAATAGCCCTTGGTGATCCAGGGTCCGCGCACCTTCACGTCGCCGAAGGCCTTGCCGTCGCGCGGCAGTTCCTTGCCGTCGTCGCCGGTGATCTTGATCTCGACGCCGTAGACGACGCGGCCCTGCTTCTGCTGCACGTCGAAGCGCTTCTCGTCCGGCAGGCTCATATGCTTGGGCAGCAGGTTGCCGGTGGTTCCCAGCGGCGACATCTCGGTCATGCCCCAGGCATGGATGACGTAGGAATTGAACTGCTTGGCGAAGCGTTCGATCATCGCACGCGGCGCCGCCGAGCCGCCGATGACCACGCGCTGCAGCAGGATGTCCTTCTTGGTGTCGAGGCTGGGATTCTGGTCGACATACTGGAAGAAGGCGAGCCAGACGGTCGGCACGCCGAGCGAGAAGTTGCACTTCTCCTCGCGCAGCAGCTCGTAGACGCTTTTGCCGTCCAGGGACGGGCCCGGCAGCACCAGCTTGGCGCCGCACATCGCCGCCCCGTAGGGCACGCCCCAGGCATTGGCATGGAACAGCGGCACGATCACCAGCGCGCTGTCGTAGGAGGACAGGCCGAGCCCGTCGCGGGTGCAGACGCAGTAGCTGTGCAGCAGGGTCGAGCGGTGCGAATACAGCACGCCCTTCGGGTTGCCGGTGGTGCCGGAGGTGTAACAGAGCGACGAGGCCGTCTTCTCGTCGAAATCCGGCCAGGCGAACTCGGCACTTTCGGCGCCGATCAGCTCCTCGTAGCAGATCAGGTTCGGAATCCTGCTGTCCGACGGCATATGCGCCTTGTCGGTCATCAGCACGAAACCCTTCACCGTCTTGAGCGCCGGCGCCAGCTTCTCGACCAGCGGCGCGAAGGTGAGGTCGAAGAACAGATACTGGTCTTCCGCATGATTGGCGATGTAGTCGATCTGCTCGGGGAACAGGCGCGGATTGATGGTGTGCAGCACGGCGCCCATGCCGGAGACGCCGTAATACAGCTCCATGTGGCGGTAGGTGTTCCAGGCCAGCGTCCCGATGCGGTCGCCCATCTTCACGCCCAGCCTGGTCAGGGCGTTGGCAAGCTGCTTCGAGCGGTCGCGCAACTGGCGGTAACCATAACGATGGATCGGCCCTTCGACGGTACGGGTCACGATCTCGGTATCGCCGTGATACAGCGCGGCATACTCGATCAATGACGAGATCAACAGCGGACGGTCCTGAATCAGGCCGAGCATCTACTTCCTCCCTCAGACACAGGTGCAGGTTGTTTATGTAACGCCAGTCTATGGGCGCGCCAGACGCGCTGCAAGCCGGAGGCCGGCGCTCAGGCGAAGGTTACGCCGCGTTAACAGCCGCGAAATTGCGGTTTTCGTTTCGCCAGGAAGGCGTCGCGGCCCGCGGCGAAATCGGCGCTGTTGAACAGCAGCGCCTGGCCGTCGGCCTCCTGCGCCAGCAGAGCCTCGAGCGGCTGCGGGCCGCGCGCCAGCACGGCCTTGGTGAAGGCGATCGGCAGCGGCGCCAGGGCGGCGAAGCGCCCGGCCAGGGCCAGCGCGGCATCCAGCGCCCCGCCCGGTTCGGCCACCTGGTCGGCCAGGCCGATGCGCAGGGCCGTCTCGCCGTCGATTTCCTCGGCCAGTATGAGCAGCCGCTTGGCCCAGCCGCCATCGACCCGCTGCGGCACCGTCCACAGCGCGGCCATGTCGGGCATCAGGCCGACCTTGTTGAACGAGCAGCAGAACTTGGCGTCGCGCGCGGCGACCACCTGATCGCAGAGCAGCGCCAGCGACATGCCGGCGCCGTAGGCATAGCCCTCGACGGCGGCGATCACCGGCTTCGGCCCGGCGAGCAGGAGGCGCACCAGTTCGTGCAGGCTGGCCAGGCGCTGCCGCCCGGCGACGCCGCCGACCGCCTGCATGGAGGAAATGTCGCCGCCGGCGCAGAAGGCGCCGCCATTGCCGGTCAGCACCAGGGCGCGGACCGCCTTGGCCGCCATCGCATCGCGGACCGCCTCGATCAGCTCGGCGCGCAGTTCGAGCGAGAGCGCGTTTCGCTTGGCCGGATAGTTGAGGCGCAGGATGCGCACCGCGCCACGTGATTCGATCTGCACCAGGGATGCTTCGCTCATGTCTCGCTCCATTTCGACGCGGTCTTTTGATTCGCCAGCCTAAAGCCGCTACCCTGCGTCAACGCAATACGCCCGCAGCATGGGTGGCGAATTTTTGGGTGGCGGATTTTGCCCATATTTTGCACAGACTGCCCGCGCTTCGGCATGAGTGTAACCGAAGAGACACAGTTTCCGCCGTCCAATCCGGAGCCATGAGAGAAGCATTTGTGGCGCAATTTCCGGTCTGCTTATCTTTCGCTCGGAATGTCATCTCGGAGGTAACATCGATGAAGAAAGTGGTCTTCCAGGCTGCCCTGCTGGCGATGGCCCTGATCGCCGGCCAGGCCAGGGCCGAGGACGATCGGCTGAGCGCGACCGCCACGCTCGGCGCCGTATCGGAATACTATTTCCGCGGAATAAGCCAGACCGATGGCAGCCCGGCGATCCAGCCCGGCATCGAAGGCGATTTCCAGATCAACGACACGGTGAGCGGCTATCTCGGCCTGTGGGGCAGCAACGTCAACTTCCACAATGGCACCAAGGCCGAGGTGGACGTGACCGGCGGCTTCCGCTTCACCTTCGATAAGCTCGGCTTCGATCTTGGCGTGGTGCGCTACGAGTATCTCGACACCGACAACGCGCCCAATCAGCCCTATACCGAGCTGAAGCTGCTCGGCAGCTACGATTTCGGCTACGTCATTCCGGTCGCCGGCGTCTACATGAGCAACGACTACTTCAACGGCAGCGGCCGCTCGATCTACTATACCGCCGGCGTGACCGTGCCGATCCCGGTGACCCAGTTCGAACCGAGGCTGGTCGCCAATATCGGCCATCAGGTGATCGACGACAATGCCGCTTTCGGCACGCCGGACTACACCGACTGGAATGTCGGCCTGTTCGCCTCCTACTGGGGCTTCACCGCCGGCATCCAGTATGTCGACAACAACCTGAGCAGCAGCGAATGCTTCGGCGGCGGCAACGGCAGCCTCTGCGCCGCCGCGGTGATCGCCTCGCTGAGCTACGGCATCACCTTCTGATCCCCGGCCGGTCAGGCCGGCATTCGGCGAGCGCCGCCATCCCGGCGATGGCGGCGATTCCCGTTTTGGGGACAGGCCGTAGCCGTTTCAGCGTCGCGGCATCGATCCCGCCCAGGGCATAGACCAGCAATCCCCGGCGCCGGGCCTGCGCCGCCAGGGCGGCGAACCGGACCGGCCCCAGCGCCTTCGCCCCCGGATGGCTGGCGGTCGCGAAGACCGGCGAGATCAGCACGGCAGCGGCGCCGCCGCGCGCTGCCCGGGCGATCGCTGCGGCATTGTGGGCGGCCGCGGTGACCAGCCAGCCGCCTCTCGGGCGCCGGCGCCCGTGCAGCATCCATTCCGGCAGATGCAGCCCATCGGCGCCCACCGCCTGCGCCAGCGGCGCATCGCCGGCAACCAGCAGGAACAATCCGCGTTGGCGGCACAGCGCCGCGATCTGGCGGGCGAGTTGAAGCCGCGCTGCCCGCGGCAATTCGTAATGGCGGAACAGCACGCCGCTGCCGCGCGGAAGCCGCTCGATCATCGGCCGCGGATCCGCCATGCGCCGCAGATCGGTGACCGCCAGCAGGCGCGGCGCGGCGCGGGGCTTTCGCCTGCGGCCCGGGATTGCTAGCGTGCGGCCCTGCCTTTTCATTCCAGCACCGTGCCATGACCGACGCCGCCCCGGAAGCCTCTCAGATCGCCGCCAGTCTCGCCGCCGTGCGCGAGAAGATCGCCGCCGCCGCAGTGGAAGCCAAGCGCGAGCCCGCGGCCGTCACCCTGATCGCGGTGGCCAAGACCTTTCCCGCCGCGGCGGTGCAGGCCGCCCTCGCCGCCGGCCAGCGGCATTTCGGCGAGAACCGCGTGCAGGAAGGCATGACGAAATATCCTGCCCTGCGCGAACGCTGTCCCGATCTGGTGCTGCATTTGATCGGCCCGCTGCAGACCAACAAGGTCAAGCAGGCCGTCGCGCATTTCGACGTGATCCACACGCTGGACCGTCCCAAGCTGGCCGAGGAACTGGCGAAGGAATTCGCCAGGAGCAACAGGCGGCTGCCCTGCTTCATCCAGGTCAATACCGGCGAGGAGCCGCAGAAGGCCGGCTGCGCGCCGCAGGATGCGGACGCCTTCATCCGGGATTGCCGCGACCGCCTCGGCCTGCCCGTGGTGGGGCTGATGTGCATTCCGCCGGCCGAGGAAGAACCGGCGCCGCATTTCGCGCTGCTCAACAAGATCGCGCGGCGCAACGGCCTGGGCTGGCTCAGCATGGGCATGAGCGGCGATTACGAGACCGCCGTGCAGCTTGGCGCCACGCATGTGCGGGTCGGCAGCGCCATCTTCGGCGGGCGCAGCTATCCGGCGCGCTGACCGGTTACCAGATCCAGAACAGCAGGCCCCAGCCGCCGGCGGCCAGCAGCGCGGCCAGCGCCATGCAGATCGTCGCCGCCGCATTCCGCGCGATGCGCCAGGCGAGCCAGATCGACCACAGGACGGCGCCGGCCAGCAAGGCGGCGCGCAGGCCGCCGACCCACGGCAGCGCCAGGCCTTCCGAGCGCAGCATGGTGACGCTGAGCGCCGACAGGCCGAGAAAGACGCCGCAGCCGGCAATCGGGATCAGCGCCTGCGCCAGATGATGGAAGCGCGGCCAGGACCAGGCGCCGCAGGCACGGGTGGCCAGGGCCAGCAGGCCGGCCAGCATCGTCCCCATGGTCAGTGCGCTAGCGGCGATATAGGCGAGCAGCAGCCCGCCATCGAGCAGGGTCATCACGTCGTTCTGCGCCGGGTAGTTGGTCAGCAGCCACCATGGCGCCGACTGCGCCAGCGGCCAGATGACGCCGGCATCGACCAGCCGCTCGGCGACCGCCTGCTTGGCCGCGATGAACCAGGGGCTGGCCGACCAATGGAAGGCACCCATCGCGATGCCGAGCAGCCCATACAGGATGAGTAGGGTCTGCCAGGCATCCGGCTGCCCGCCGGCAACGGCGACAATCTCGTCATTCGGCGCGCGCAGCGTCAGGGCGATGGCATCGCGAAAGCCGCTGCAGCGGCCGCACATATGGCAGTTGCTGGCGCCGCGCATGGTGCGGATCGGCACCAGAGGGGCGCAATTGGGTGCCGCAGCGGCATGGCCATGCGCCGGCGCGCGCTGCCAGCGCTGTTGATCGACGCGGTAATGCAGCGGCGAGAGCTTGGACAGCAGCGCGAAGACGCCGTTGACCGGGCAGAGATAACGGCACCAGACGCGCTTGTTGCGGCCATACAGCAGGCCGATGGCGATGGCGGCCAGCGTCGAGCCGCCCAGCACCAGCAACACGGGCCGGGGATACTGATAGACGCCGACGAGCTGACCATAGACCGTCGTCAGCGCGAAAGAGACGAACGGCCAGCCGCGCCAGGTGAGCCAGCGCGGCAGCGCATAGGCCTTGCCATGCCGGCTGGCGAATTCGCTGAGGGCGCCTTCGGGACAGAAGAAGCCGCACCAGGACCGGCCGACCACGATCATGCTGAGCAGCACGAAGGGCCACCAGATGCCCCAGAAGGCGAACTGGGCGAACAGCGTCAGATCGTTCCACAGATGCGCGGTGCGGTCCGGCAGCGGCAGGAAGGCCGGCACGGCAACAAGCACGAGGTAGACAACCACGACGCCCCATTGCATGCGGCGGATGGCGCGCTGGTGGCAGCGCAGCCATTCGCCGAATTGCCGCGCCGCCGGCTGCGAGCGCGCGATCAGAAAAGCGCCGACATTCATTGCCGGATGCGGTCAGTAGGCGCCCTTCTTGCCCGTTCCGGCGAAGGTGAATTCGTAGTCCACCGTAATCGGCTTGAACCAGGGCTCGACGCCGGTCTCCCTGTCGACGTGACGGCCGAAATGGGCAGTATGGTTTTCGCTCGGCGGCAGGATGGTCAGCCGAAGCTTGTACTTGCCCGGCCCCATCAGTTTCAGGTTATCGCCGTAATGCGGCCCGTCGGCAGCCACCATCGGCATCAGGTCGCCTTTCAGCACGTCGGGACCGCCGAGCTTGGAGAGCTCGTAGCGCACGACGAGATACGGCAGCCAGGCGTCCTGTGCGAAACCGTTTCTGTTATCCTGGGTGGCGTGAATATCGGCCTCGAGATGGATGTCCGATTGGGCGGCGGCGCGCATCATGCCTGGCGGATCCATTTCGATCGGCTGCAGATAGACGGCGGCGATCTCCAAGCCGTCGCGGGTCTGCAGCTCGCCGATCGGGTATTCCCTGGCCTGAGCGGAAAGACTGCCGCCGAGCAGCAAGGCGGTGACGGCCATTGCGGTAAGCAAGCGCATCGATGTCCTCTTTGGGATGTCTGGCGGGGCGATGCGCATGGTGGCAAAGCCCGCCGACTACCGCAATTGAAAGTCATTCGCGTTTGTGTGGCATGGCGCCGCAACGATGACCTTGATCAATTTTTCAGGTCAATTTCTCAGGGGAAAATCCGCAGCCGGCCGGCTGCGCCCGGCCGTTACTGGCTTTTCTTGGTCGTGCCGCCCGAGGCCAGCGTCACCTTGTCGCCGGCAATCACGAAGGTGACCGAACCGTCGCTGGTCTTATAGGTCCATTGTTCGATCGGCCCGAGCTTCTGGATTTCGGTGGGCCGGCCGATCGCCTTTTCCAGGTCGGCTCGCGTATCGGCATGCTCGGCCTTTTTCAGCGTCTCCTCGGTGGAGGACGGACCGCAGGCAACCACCGCCAGCGGCAATGCCAGCGAAAGCACCAGACGGGCCAGACGGGAACGGACTGATCGGGCCATGCATAGGCTCCTTGGACAGGCTCCTGGAATACGCTCCCAGGTACGCTCCCAGGTACGCTCCTGGAGAGGTTCCGGGATGCGGAACCAAGCCAGTTAACCGGCTTGGTCCGCCCCCGTAAAGCTGTGAATCGACGTACGGCTCAGAACTTCAGCGGCGTGGCCTGCCGCACGCCGGGGATCTGCTTGACCTTCTCGGCCACTTCGGCCGGGATCTGGCTGTCGACCTCGACCAGACAGATGGCGTCCTGGCCGCGCGCGGCGCGGCCCAGATGGAAGGTGGCGATGTTGATGCCTGCATCGCCCAGCACCGTGCCCAGCCGGCCGATGAAGCCCGGCTTATCCTCGTTGGTGACGTAGAGCATGTTGGGCCCGAGCTCGGCATCGATGTCGATGCCCTTGATCTCGACGACGCGCGGCTTCTGGTTGGCGAACAGGGTGCCCGAGAGATGGCGCACCTTGTCGGCATGGATCGTCACCCGCATCAGCGTGTGGTAGTCGCCCCCGCGGTCATGCTTGACCTCGGAGACCTCGATATTGCGCTCCTTGGCCACCAGCGGCGCGTTGACCATGTTGACGCTGTCGAGCTGGCGGCGCAGCAGGCCTTCCAGCACGATGGCGGTCAGCGGCCGCGTGTTCAGCGTCGCGACATGGCCTTCGTATTCGATCATCACCTTGGTGAGATTGGCTTCCGCAAGCTGGCCGACGAAGCTGCCGAGCTGCTCGGCCAGCTTCATGTAGGGTTTCAGCTTCGGCGCATCCTCGGCCGAAACCGAAGGCATGTTCAGCGCATTGGTCACCGCGCCGGTCAGCAGATAGTCGGAAATCTGCTCGGCCACCTGCAGTGCGACATTCTCCTGCGCTTCCGTCGTCGAGGCGCCGAGATGCGGCGTGGCGATGAAGCGCGGATGGTTGAACAGCACGTTCTCCTTCGCGGGCTCGGTGACGAAGACGTCGAAGGCCGCACCGGCAACCTGCCCGCTATCCAGCGCCGCCTTGAGGTCTTCCTCGTTGACCAGGCCGCCGCGGGCGCAGTTGATGATGCGCACGCCCTTCTTGCACTTGGCCAGGGCCCTGGCGTCGAGCATGTTGCGCGTCTGGTCGGTCAGCGGGGTATGCAGGCTGATGAAATCGGCCCGCGCCAGCAACTCGTCGAGTTCGACCTTCTCGATGCCCAACGCCGTGGCGCGCTCCGGCGTCAGGAACGGATCGTAGCCGACCACCTTCATCTTCAGGCCCTGGGCGCGATCCGCAACGATCGAGCCGATATTGCCGCAGCCGATCAGGCCGAGCGTCTTGCCGTAGAGCTCGACGCCCATGAAGCGGTTCTTCTCCCACTTGCCGGCCTGCGTCGAGCGGTCGGCCTGCGGAATCTCGCGGGCCAGCGCCATCATCATGGCGATGGCATGTTCTGCCGTGGTGATCGAGTTGCCGAACGGCGTGTTCATGACGCAGACGCCGCGGGCGGTCGCAGCCGGGATGTCGACATTGTCGACGCCGATGCCGGCGCGGCCGACGACCTTCAGCTTCCTGGCCGCTTCCAGCACCTTGGCGGTGACCTTGGTGGCGGAGCGGATGGCGAGGCCGTCATACTCGCCGATGATGGCGATCAGCTCGTCGGGCTTCAGGCCCGTCTTGATGTCTACCTCGACGCCGCGGGTCTTGAAGATATCGACGGCAGCGGGGCTCAGTTCGTCGGAGATCAGAACCTTGACCATGGGAATAGTCCTCGAATGTCGGAAAGAGGGAATGCGGGTGCGATCGCGCGCACCCGCTCAAAGCTGTCGGATCAGGCGGCCGCGGCCGGCTTGAACGTGGCCTTCACTTCGGCGAAGGCCCAATCCAGCCAGGGGCAGAGCGCTTCGATATCCGAAGCCTCGACCGTGGCGCCGCCCCAGATACGCAGGCCCGGCGGGGCATCGCGGTAGGCGCCGATATCCAGCGCGACGCCTTCCTTCTCGAGCAGCGCGGCGATCTGCTTGGCGGCGGCTTCCTGGTCCTTGGCGCCCAAGGCGGTGAACCAGGGATCGACCACTTTCAGGCAGATGGAGGTGTTCGAGCGGATCGCCGGATCGGCGGCGAGAAAATCGACCCAAGCGGTCTTCTCGGCCCATCTGGTCAGCGCGGCGAGATTGTCGTTCGAGCGCTTGATCATGCCCTTCAGGCCGCCGACGCTCTCGCCCCATTTCAGTGCGTCGATGATGTCCTCGACGCAGAGCATGGACGGCGTGTTGATCGTCTCGCCCTTGAAGATGCCTTCGATCAGCTTGCCGTCTTTCGCCATGCGGAAGATCTTCGGCAGCGGCCAGGCCGGCGTGTAGGTTTCGAGGCGCTTCACGGCGCGCGGGCTGAGCACGATCATGCCATGCGCCGCCTCGCCGCCAGTTGCCTTCTGCCACGACCAGGTGGTGACATCGAGCTTGGACCAGGGCAGGTCCATGGCGAAGACCGCCGAAGTGGCATCGCAGATGGCGAGGCCCTGGCGGTCATCGGCGATCCAGTCGCCGTTCGGCACCTTCACGCCGGAGGTCGTGCCGTTCCAGGTAAAGACGACATCGCGATTCCAGTCGACCTGTTTCAGATCGACGATCTCGCCATAGCCGGCCTTCAGCGCGCGGACATCTTTGAGCTTGAGTTCCTTGCTGATGTCGGACGCCCAGCCGGAGCCGAAGCTGTCCCATGCCAGCACGTCGACGCCACGCTCGCCCAGCAGCGACCACAGCGCCATCTCGACGGCGCCGGTATCGGAGGCCGGCACGATCGCTATGCGATGGTCGTCAGGGACACCCAGCAGCTCGCGCGTGAGGTCGATCGCCAGCTTCAGGCGTGCC
>NZ_DASVCJ010000008.1:0-38181 GCF_036381655.1 Ferrovibrio sp. | reverse complement strand
CGCCGGCCGCACTGGCGCAGGGCCGCGGCCCAGCGCGAGACGCTCGCCCGGCTCACGCCGAGGCGCCGCGCGATCGCCGCCTGCGTCAGCCGCCCCTGGCGCAACAGGGCTGCCGCGGCCAAGCGGCGCTCCTCCATCTGCTCCGGCGTCAGGCGCGCCGGCCGCCACGCGCTGCCAGCCATCCTCCCACTCACAGCAATGTTGACCAAGCGAATGTTACACATCTTTCGTGAAGATCATTAGAAGGATGCGTCGGCCTTCGGGCGGGGCGTGACCCGATCGCGCAACGTCATCGCGGCCTCTGCCCGATTGCGCATGCAGGCGCACGGCGCATGCCTCCCGTCGCGAAAAATCATGGACAGGCCATCTTGCTTTTGTCCGATCAGCATATAAGATGTATTATAAATATTGCTTTATAGCCCTGCCAAACTCGAGCCCGACAGTGGTGGTCGAGCCGATTATCGGGCCGACCAGAAGGACAAAATTGTGAAGCCAATATGCGCCCTTGAGGCTCCCCTGCATCAAACTGGCGCGCCACGAGGCCGGCGATGCCTGTGCACGCCGCATAGATCCAGAACCAATAAGCGAGGACAACATCGATGACCTACGTGGTTACGGAAGCCTGCATCAAGTGCAAGTACATGGATTGCGTGGAGGTGTGCCCGGTCGACTGTTTCTATGTCGGCGAGAACATGCTGGTGATCCATCCGGACGAATGCATCGATTGCGGCGTCTGCGAACCGGAATGCCCGGCCGAGGCGATCCTGCCTGACACCGACAGCCGGGCCGAAGCCTGGGTCGAGCTGAACCGGGAATATGCCGCCAAATGGCCCAACATCACCCGCAAGGGCACGCCCCCGGCCGATGCCGACGAATGGAAGGGCGTGGAGGGCAAGTTCGAGAAATTCTTCAGCCCGGAACCGGGCGACGGAACCGGGAAATAGGCGATTTCCACCTTCGCGTGCAGTCAATGCCTTTTCTGCATCGCATCGGCTGCTGTGCATTACCGCCCTGCTGTGATATATTTTGGCCATGAACAATAACCCTTCCGCCGCAATCGGGCCGGAAGGGGAGGATGGCTCCTGAATCCCGGGTTTGGTCGGCGACTTTGGGTAGCATCCGAGAGATAGGTTTCGACCGATACTTGTCTTCTCTCGGGTTCTCACGAGCCTGACCGGTCGGTATTCGGTCATCCGCGGGGAAGAGAAGCGACGCGGCGTCATAGCAGGGTGCCTCAGACACCAGAATGTCCGGGCACGGAGTGCGTTAACAGCGAGGGTGGCCAGTGAAGAAAGCCAAGACAAAAAGCCCAGCGAAGGCAAAGACCGCAGCCGCCGGCAAGAGCAAGCCGGCCAAGGCCAAACCCGCCGCGCGCGCCGCCACCGCCAAGAAGCCCGCCACCAAGGCCGCCCCGAAGCCGAAAAGCGCCGCCAAGGCGCCGGCCAAGACCAGCGCCAAGGCCGCCAAGCCGGCCCCGGCGAAGAAGAAAATCGACACCAAGCCCGCCAAGCCGGCTGCGAAGGCGCCGGCCAAGGCCGCGCCGGCGAAGGCCGCCGCCGCCAAGGCGGGCCACGCCAAACCGGCTGCTGCCGCCAAGCCCGCGGCACCGGCCAAACCCATGGCCGTCTCGGCACCGCCGAGCCGTCCTCTGCCGCAGCCGATGCGGCCGGCAGCCCTCGAAACCAAGCCAGTCCCCAACGTGAATAAAGTCGTTTCGCTTAAGCCCGTGCCAGCCAAAGTCAAAGTCGATTTCGCAGCCGGCGACTATGTCGTCTATCCCACCCATGGCGTCGGCAAGATTCTGCGCATCGAACGCCAGATGATCGCCGGCTTCGAACTCGACCTTATGGTGGTCGAATTCGAACGTGACAAGATGACGGTGCGCGTGCCGTTGTCGAAAGTCGCCTCCGTCGGCATCCGCAAGCTCAGCTCGCCGCAGAAGATGCGCACCGCGCTGGAGACGCTGAAAGGCCGCGCCCGCATCAAGCGCGCCATGTGGAGCCGCCGCGCCCAGGAATACGAAGCCAAGATCAATTCCGGCGATCCGGTTTCGATCGCCGAGGTGGTGCGCGATCTGCACCGCAATGCCGGCCAGCCCGATCAGAGCTATTCCGAGCGGCAGATCTATGAATCGGCGCTCGATCGCCTGATGCGCGAACTCGCTGCCGTCGAGCGGATCGATGAGGAATCCGCAACCAAGAAGCTGGAAAAGATCCTCAAGGCCGCCTGACGCGACGGCACAAGACGAAAGCCGGCCGGATGCGAATCCTGGCGCGAAAAGGTCACACCTCGGCGCCGCGATCGGCCTGCTTTTCTCTTCGTTTTGCCAGGCCGCTCGGCTAGGATTCCGCGTCGGCACCGCTTTTACGGCCCGATTCGTCAGAGAACACTTGTCCGCGCTACAAACGAGCTCCGCCATCCCGGGCGGGAAACCGGGCAGCCCCGCAACCGCCGCCTCCACCGGCGCCTCGGAAGCCTTCGCCGTGCTGCGCCATGCCCGCCGGGTCTGGGCGGTGGCGGCGATCCATGCCGAGATCGAGCGGCTGCGCGAGGCGCATCACGAACTGGCCGCCCGGCTGCTGCCCGGCGACCGGCTGGTCTATCTCGGCAACCTGATCGGCCATGGCGCCGCCACGATCGAAACCCTGGACGAATTGCTGGCGTTCCGGCGCGATTTCCTCTGCCTGCCCGGCGCCGAGCCGGAGGACATCGTCTACCTGCGCGGCGCGCAGGAGGAGATGTGGCGCAAGCTGCTGCAGATCCAGTTCGCCCCGTCGCCGCGCGAGGTGCTGGACTGGATGCTGCGGCACGGCATGGAACCGATGCTGCGCGGCTATGGCATCGAGCCGGCCCAGGCCCAGGCCGTGCTGCGCGAGGGCGCGCTCAGCATCAGCCGCTGGACCAACGCCCTGCGCGCCACGATCCGGCGGCATCCCGGCCATGACGAGCTGTTCGGCTGCCTGCGCCGCGCCGCCTATACCGAGGGCGGCGAGCTGCTGTTCGTGCATGCCGGCATCGACCCCAATATCGCGCTGGCGGCGCAATCGGACCATCTGTGGTGGGGATCGCCTGCCTTCCGCAGCCTGAATCAGCCCTATGCCGGTTTCCGCCGGGTGATCAGCGGCTGCAACCCGCGCGGCGAAGGCGCCCATCTGGATGCCTTCACCTGCTGCCTCGATGGCGGCGCCGGCTTCGGCGGCGCGCTCAACGTCGCCTGCTTCAGCCTCGACGGCGCCGTGGTCGAGAGTTTCGCGATCTAACCGCCGATCCCGCCAGTGGAAAATCCCGCCGCCGGTTTGCACCCGGACGGGTGCGCTTTGGCGCGGAAGCGTGCGTTGCCCGCCTGCCCTGGATTAAACACGCAAGCGTGAGGGAACCACTGCCCTAATTCCGTCGTAAATTCCATGGATAAATAGCTTCCCAGATTGCGGAGCAGCCATGATTGCCGAACGGGTCAACGCCGCTTCCTCCGATGCCAGTGATCGCGCCTTCGTGCGCCGCGCGATGCGGCTGCCGCTGCTCTCGCCCAACGAGGAGGCGACGCTGGCGGCGAGCTGGCGCAATCGCCAGGATCAAAGGGCGCTGCACAAACTGGTCGCCCCGCATATGCGGCTGGTGATTTCCACCGCCGTCCGCTTCCGCCATTACGGTCTGCCGTTGAACGACCTGATCCAGGAAGGCAACCTGGGCTTGATGCAGGCCGCGGCGCGCTTCGAGCCCGAGCGCGAGGTGCGTTTCGCCACCTACGCCGCCTGGTGGATCCGCGCGGCGATTCAGGATTTCGTGCTGCGCAACTGGTCGATCGTGCGTACCGGCACGACGGCGGCGCATAAATCGCTGTTCTTCAATCTGCGCCGCCTGCGCGCCAAGATCGAACGCGGCGGCCGCGAGGCGCTGACCCTGGAAGGCCGGCGCAAGCTGGCGCGGCAGCTCAATGTCAGCGAAAGTGACGTCATTCATATGGAAAGCCGGCTGGCCGCCTCCGACCGCTCGCTCAACGCCACCGTCGGCGAGGACGGCGAGGCCGCCTGGCAGGATCTGCTGGTCGACGAACGGCCCAATCCGGAAGAAACCACGATGGCGCGGCGCGATACGCGCCTGCGCGCGCATTGGGTGGGCGAAGCGGTCGCCGCCCTGCCGGAACGCGAACGCATCATCGTGCAGGCGCGGTTCTTTACCGACGAGGCCGTCACGCTCGAACGGCTGGGCACCCGGCTCGGCATCTCCAAGGAGCGCGTGCGCCAGCTCGAGCACCAGGCGCTCAAACGCCTGCGCCGGCGGCTCGGCGACATCGCCGACCTGCAGCGGGATTTCAGCAGCGACTGATCACGGGCGCGGCTTCGTTGCGAGGCTCGGCGATGCCGCCTGGACCCTCGGGACAAGCCCAAGGGTGACGATCTTTGTGAACGAGTTCTCACCGCTCCCCGTCATGGCCGGGCGCGGGGAGTTTCTTGGCCGCCTCTTTATACGCCGGAAGGAAAAGCGCTCATTCCACCAGCTTGATGCGCTGGCCGGGTTTCAACTCATCGCCCGCGCGCAGGCCGTTCAGCACACGGAACTGCTCCAGCTTGTAGCGCGAAAACGGCAGCTTCTCGGCCAGCTTCTCGGCCGTGTCGCCGGCCTGCACCGTGACGACATGCAGCCGCAGCGGCTTGACCGCGGCGGCCTCCGACGGCGAGAGGTATTTGAGCGTGTTCACGCTCTTGATCATCGTCGCCTCGATCGACTTGAGCTGGCCGGCCGGCGCGATGATGACGAAGCGCACGATGTCGTCGCTGGGAAAACCGACGGCGACGAAACGCGCATCGACATTGTCGCCGCTCTTGGCCTGCACGCGCGCCCAGCCGGTCGCCGCCGGCATGCCGTTCACCGTGATCGCTTCCGCCTCGTTCAGGCGAAACCGCGTCACCCAGAGCCGGGTGAGATAGTCCAGCGCGCTGCGCGAGGATTGCACCTTCTTCTTGTCGCGCTCGATGTCGAACTGAAGCTGGTAATTGCCGCCCTTGCTGGCGATGACGGCATCGGGCTGATTCGAGATCTTCCAGTCGTCCGGCACCGAGAAGCTCAGGCGCAGGCCGGGATGCGTGAAGCTGTGGCCGCGCACCACGCCTTCCTTGGGATCGTCGCCATAGACCAGGCCTTCGATATGGTCGAGATACTCGTCGCGGCGATAGATCGGACTCGGCGGATAGGTCTGCGCCTCGCGGATGGCGTCGCGCACGCGCTGCGGTCCGCCGGGATGGGTGGCGAACAGATCGTTCAGGCGGTCCTTGCCGGCCTGGCCCGCCATCTTGTTTTCCAGATCGCTGTAATCGCTCAAGGTCTGCAGGAAGGCGGCCTGCGCATCCGGCGCATAGCCGACCTTGGAGAGCAGCCGCACGCCGATCAGGTCGGCCTCGGTCTCGTTCTCGCGGCTGAAGGAGGCGAGATAGGCGCCGCCGGCGACCTGGCCGATCTGGCCGATCGCCTGGCCGGCGCCCTGGCCCAGAAAGATCGAGCCGAGGATCGAGCCGGCGGCAACGCCGAGATTGGTGAAGACGGATTTGTCGTAGCGCTTCTCGGAATGATGCGAGATCACATGGCCGATTTCATGGCCAAGCACGCCGGCGACCTCGGCCTCGTCATTCGCCAGGGCGAGCGTGCCGCGCGTGATGTAGACATAGCCGCCGGGCAGCGCGAAGGCGTTGACGACGGGCGAGTTCAGCACGGTAAAGGTGAAGTTGCCGGGCGGCTCGCCCGACTGCGCCGCGACGCGACCGGCGATGCCGGCGATATAGGCGCCGATATCGGGATCGTCATAGGCGCCGCCGAATTGCTGCAGGATTTTCGGATGCTCCTGCGAGCCGACTTTCTTGGCCTCTTCCGGCGACATGAATATCTGCGCCGCGGCAGGCTGCAGCGGCGCCGCCGCCAGGGCGAACACGGTGAACAGACTGAGCAGCAAGGACCGCAGCATGATTCGGTTCAGCATCCCTTGAATTGCGCCGCGCGCTTCCCGACGAAGCTGGCGATGCCTTCCTTGACGTCTTCGCTTGCCATCAGCAGCGCCTGGGTCGGTGCGAAATCGGCGACCGCCGCGGCCGGTCCCTGTTCCACCGCCAGCCGCGCGTTGCGCAGCGTCGCCGCAACGGCGAGCGGCGCCTGCTCGGCAATGCAGCGCGCCAGCCGCATCGCTTCGGCGAATTGTCCGCCCGGCTCGGTGACCTCCTGCACGAAGCCGAGCCTGAGCGCGGTGGCGACGTCGAATTCGTCTCCCGTGAGCAGATAGCGCATGGCATTGCCCCAGCCGGCGCGTTCGACCATGCGGATGGTAGCGCCTCCCGTCGCCATGATGCCGCGCTTGACTTCCAATTGGCTGAAACGGCAATCGCTTGCCGCCACCACGATATCGGCCGCCAGCATCAGTTCGATTCCCAGCGTAAAGGTAATGCCCTGCACGGCGCAGACCACCGGCTTGGTGCGGAAGGGCGGCAGGTTGTTGCAGGGGTCGATCTGGTCGGGCGCGCGCAGCAGGTTCTTCCGGGCGATGAAGGGCGCCACCTTGGGCAGGTCCAGCCCGGCGGTGAAATGCGCGCCCTCGGCATAGAGCACGGCGACGCGCGCGGCGGCATCCTGCTCGAAAGCGGTGTAGGCGGCGGCCAGCTCGCGCAGCATCTTTGGCGTGAAACCGTTCAATTTGGCCGGACGGTTGATGCCGATGACGAAAACCGGCCCGTCGCGGCGGGTCAGGATTTCGCCATCCGGGTCGATCGGCGAAGGGCTGGGCGGCGCCGCGCTCATATCTGCCTCCTGGATGAAATTTAACCGAGTTTTCCACAGCGCTGCGGCTGCAAGCAAGTCGGGTGCCGCTATAATGCCGCGCGGTGACGGAATGAGGGCAAAGCCGAAAAGGGGGCGGGATTGCCGGATTTTGCGCTCGAGAAACGGCTGGGGGGATTGGTCTGCGGCATCGACGAGGCCGGGCGCGGTCCGCTGGCCGGGCCGGTCGTCGCCGCGGCGGTGATCCTGGACCGCAGGCGGGTGCCGCGCGGCATCGACGATTCCAAGAAGCTGACGGCGGAAAAGCGCGAAGACCTCTATGAGCGCATCATGCGCAGCGCCCGCATCGGCATCGGCGCGGCCAGCGTGGCCGAGATCGGCCGGCTCAACATCTTCCATGCCACCATGCTGGCGATGTGCCGTGCGGTCGCCGCCCTGCGCGTCGTGCCGGACCATGCGCTGGTCGACGGCAACCATTGCCCGAAGCAGCTCTGCTGCCCGGCCACCGCCGTGGTGGATGGCGACGCGCTCAGCCTGTCCATCGCCGCCGCCTCGATCATCGCCAAGGTCACCCGCGACCGCGCCATGGCCAAACTGCATCTGCGCTACCCCGCCTATGGCTGGGACAGCAACAAGGGCTACAGCACGCCATCGCATTTCGCCGGATTGAAGGCGGCCGGAATCACCCCCCATCACAGACTAGGTTTTGCGCCTGTACAGGAGCAACTGACTCTAGATTTAGAGTTAACCTCTTAATAACCTAAAGAATCTAATGACTTGCGGACCATTTTTGGGGGATGATCCGCAATGGCCTCGACGACCGACCAAGTCCGCAAACCGCTCCGCAAGGGCCATCTGCGCCTCGTGACCGCCACCAGCCCGGACAGCCATCGGCGCACCGCCAAGGCCAAGACCATCGCCGCCGCCGTGCCGGGACGGATGGCCGCACCGGCGAAACTGCCGCTCGACAGGATCCTGATCGGCGACAGCATCGCGGAGATGAACAAGCTGCCGGCGGAAAGCATCGACTGCATCTTCGCCGACCCGCCCTATAATCTGCAGCTTTCCGGCGAATTGCGCCGCCCGAACGACAGCGTGGTCGATGCGGTCGACGACGATTGGGACAAGTTCGGCTCGTTCGGCGAATACGACGCTTTCTCCCAGGCCTGGCTGCAGGCGGCGCGGCGGCTGCTCAAGCCCAATGGCACGATCTGGGTGATCGGCAGCTACCACAACATCTTCCGCCTCGGCGCCCAGTTGCAGGATCTCGGCTTCTGGATGCTGAACGACGTGATCTGGCGCAAGACCAACCCGATGCCGAATTTCCGCGGCAAGCGCTTCACCAACGCGCATGAGACGCTGATCTGGTGCGCCAAGAGCCAGGACGCCAAGGGCTATACCTTCAACTACGACGCCATGAAGGCGCTGAACGACGATCTGCAGATGCGCTCCGACTGGCTGATCCCGATCTGCTCGGGGTCCGAACGGCTGCGCGGCGCCGACGGCGCCAAGACGCATCCGACGCAGAAGCCGGAAGCCCTGCTGCATCGCGTCCTGATCGCCTCGACCAAGCCGGGCGACGTGGTGCTCGATCCCTTCTTCGGCTCGGGCACCACCGGCGCGGTGGCGAAGCGGCTGGGCCGGCATTTCATCGGCATCGAACGCGACGCCACCTATGCCAAGGCGGCCGAACGGCGCATCAGCATCGTGCAGCCGGTCGCGCCCGACGATATCGAGGTCACCCGCTCCAAGCGCGACGAGCCGCGCATTCCCTTCGGCTGGGTGGTCGAACGCGGCCTGCTCGCGCCAGGCACCGTGCTGACCGACCAGAGCGGCCGCTTCACCGCGAAGGTGCGCGCCGATGGCAGCCTGGCCACGGCGAATGCCGTCGGCTCGATCCACAAGATGGGCGCGCATGTCATGGGCGCCAGCGCGTGCAACGGTTGGGCCTTCTGGCATATCGAGGTGGAAGGCAAGCGCAAGCCGATCGACATCCTGCGCCAGAAGCTGCGGGCCGAGATGGCCGATCCGGCCTGACGCGACAATTCCTGGCGCAACACTCCCTGGCGCAATAACCGCCTGAGGCAACAATCGCTGGCCGGGCTGTCCGGCCGGTGCTAGGCTTCGCTGCCTGCCGCGCGTAGCCGCCGGGTGCAATCGTCGGGTTGGGGGATCATGTGAGGTGAACGAGCATCGCGGAATGCCCTCCGCGCTGCTGCAGCGGCTGGCGGAAGAGGATGAAACGCTCCTTGCTGGCCGCGAGACGCAGATCGACGGCCTGATGGTCGAGCGGCTGTACCAGCTGAGCTGGCCGGTCCGCTATGTCCCCTTCCCGATGCTGTTCGGCGCTTTCGTGCTGTTCCGCGATTACGCCACCTGGTGGAGCATCGTCGGCCTCACCGCGCTCTATACCTTTGGCACCTGGTATCTCGACCGCCAGCGCAGCGCGATGCAGAATGTCGTCGGCCACCTGCCGGACCCGGCCGCCTGGGGCTGGCGCTTCGCCTTCGGCTCGGCGCTCACCGGCCTGACCTGGGGCCTACTCTGCTTTCTGTACTTTCCGGCCGGCGACGCGAAGCTGCAGGCGGTGATGGCGGTGGCCTGGGCCGGCCTTTCCTCCAGCAGCCTGAACTCACGCTCGACCCATCTGCCGTCCTACTACGCCTTCCTGCTGGCGATGTCGGTGCCGATCTATCTGCGCGGGTTCCTTTCGGGCGAATTGCCGGTGATCTACATGCTGCTGCTCGGCCTGGTGCTGGCCACGGCGATGAGCCTGGTCGCCCATAACAGCAACCGCCGCGAACGGCTGCGCTGCGCGCTGCGCCTGCGCAATGCCGAACTGATCGCCGAGCTGGACCGCGCCCGCGCCGCGGCGGAAGCCAATCACGCGGAACTGGAGCAGGCCTACCACGCCATCCTGAGCGAATTCACGGCGGCGCAGCAGATCGCCGGGCATGGCAGCTGGACCTGGGACGGCGAGGCCGGGCGGCTGTCCTGGTCGGACGAATTCTACCGGCTGATCGGTCTGGTTCCGCAATCGCGTCCGGCTTCGCTGGCCGGCCTGCTGGAGCAGGTCGCCGCCGCCGACCGCGACGCCGTGCGGCGCCATTACCAGCGCCTGCGCGACGGTGCGGCGCGCGACGAGGTCAGCTTCGCGCTCGCCGATCCGGCGCGGCAGGGCCTCCGGCTGCAGGCGATCGGACAGGCCGAGCGCCGCGGCGCCGACGGAGCCGTGCTGATCCATGGCATCCTGCGCGCGCATCCGCGCGATCAGTCGACCGCATAGACCTTGAGCAGCACCTTGTCGGGCTGGCGCTCGCCGAGGCCGACGGCAAGGCTGTGCACCAGCCATTGCAGATCCGCCGCCGCGGTCTCGAAGCGCATCGCCGTGCGCATGTAATAGGCATCGGGCGGCACCGTCTCGCCGCGCGCCAGCCGCGCCATCACCTCTGGCGAGCCCCAGCGCAGGCCGCGGCTCCACACCTCGATCTGCGCGCCGTCGTCCAGCGCCAGCATGTAGCGGGCGTCGAGATCGGCCATGCCGTCGGGCCGCAATATCTGCCAGTCCGCGCCGCCAGCCAGCACGCGACCCGATACCTCGCGGCCGTTGAGCCTGCCGCGCAGGCTGCCGCCGGTGATCGGCACGCAGCGGCGCTCGCCCGCTTCCGTCCGGCCGACGGTCTGCGGCGGGCCGACTTCGACGGCGAGATCGAACAGATGGTTCTGCATGGCTGCGTCCTCTTCCTGCCTCAATCAATCATGTCCCGCGCAACCGCGGCAGCGCATCGTCGAGCCGGCGGTTGAGGTCGGCGACCTGGAGCTGGCCGAGCCGTTCGGCCAGGGTGGCCTGCGCCTTCTGCCACAGCGGCAGCGCCTTGCGGAAGACGCGATGCCCTTCGGCAGTGAGGCGGATTTCGCGCCGGCGGCGATCCTGCGCGGCGGGCGCCTGGGTGATCAGGCCGCGCTGCTCCATCAGCCGCAGATTGCGCGTCAGCGTGGTCGGGTCGATGCCGAGCAGCACCGCCAGCTCGCTCACCGCATGGACCCCGTCGCGATAGAGAAAGGCGAGCGTGCCGAATTGCGGGCTGGTCAGGCCGGCCTCGGCCATGTATTCGCCGTAAAGCTGCTGGCCGAGCCGCGCGGCCATATGCAGCCGCATGACGGTGCAGCCCTCTTCGTTGAGCTGCCTGAAGGCGGCATCGGCGGGATCGCTGCGTTTGCGGGTCATCATGCCTAATTACCGCGTCCGCTCCCTCTTGCAAAGCCGGAGCATGCCATATAGCTGTATATGCATCTATTGTATATGCAGGAGATACCATGCGCAACGTGGTGATAACCGGGATCGGCCTGATCACGCCTCTGGGCGCCGGCGTGGCGACGAACTGGGCGCGGCTGGCCGCCGGGCAATCGGGGCTGCGGCGGATCGCCGCCTTCGATACCGCCGACCTGCCGGCCAAGATCGCCGGCATCGTCCCCGACATCGCCGAGGATGCCGCGGGCTTCGATCCCGAGCGGGCGGCGCCCGTGAAGGACCGCCGCAAGATGGACCGCTTCATCCAGTTCGCGCTCGCCGCGGCGGCGGAGGCCATGCAGCAGGCCGGCTGGCAGCCGCGAAGCGAGGCCGAGCGGCAGCGATCCGGCTGCATCGTCGCCACCGGCATCGGCGGCTTTCCGGCCATCGCCGCGGCGACCCGCACGGTGGCGCAGTCGGGCCCGCGCAGGCTGTCGCCCTTCGTGATCCCGTCTTTCCTCGGCAATCTCGCCGCCGGCCACATCTCGATCCGCTGGGGCCTGGAAGGCCCGCTCGGCTGTCCGGTGACCGCCTGCGCCGCCGGCGCGCAGGCGATCGGCGATGCGGCGCGGCTGATCCGCGCCAATGATGCCGACGTCATGATCGCCGGCGGCGCCGAGGCCTGCATCGACCGCGTCAGCATCGCCGGCTTCGCCGCGGCGCGCGCCCTGGCCACCGCGCATAACGACGAGCCGGAGAAGGCCTCGCGGCCCTTCGATGCGGCGCGCGACGGTTTCGTCATGGGCGAAGGGGCCGGCATCCTGGTGCTGGAAGCGGAAGAGCAGGCGCGACGGCGCGGCGCGGCAATCCTCGGCCGCGTGCTGGGCTACGGCACCACGGCGGATGCGCATCACATCACGGCGCCACCCGAATCCGGCGCCGGGGCGCGGCGCGCCATGCAGATCGCGCTCGCCGGCGCGCAGCTTACGCCGCGCCAGATCGGCTACATCAACGCGCATGCCACGGCAACGCCGGTCGGCGATGCCGCCGAGATCGCCGCCGTCAAGGCGGTTTTCGCCGATACGCTGGCCACGGTGTCGATGTCCTCGACCAAATCGGCGATCGGCCATCTGCTCGGCGCCGCCGGCGCCGTCGAGGCGATCTACAGCCTGCTGGCCTTGCGCGACGGATTGCTGCCGCCGACGCGCAATCTCGACACGATCGATGCCGATTGCGCCGGCATCGACCTGGTGCCGAACGAGGCGCGGCGCAAGCCGATCGATTATGCGATGTCGAATGCCTTCGGCTTCGGCGGCGTCAATGCGGCGCTGATCCTCGGCAAGGCCTGAGCAAAAAAAGACGGCGCGTTCCGGCTGGGAACGCGCCGTTGAGTCTGGGGGGAAAGGAACGAAACGCTGAAGACGCGCAGCAGTGACGGATGCTGCGGGGATAAGGGTTACTGGACGACCTTCCAGCTGCCGTCGGGCTGGCGGCAGGCGGTGCCATAGCCCTGCTGGGTCTGGCCGCCGACGGTGATCGTCTGCTGGAACTCGCGGCAATATTCGCCGTTGCGGGCCTGATAGGCCGGCTGCGGCACGACGGTGCCGGCGTTGCCGCTATCGGGATTGCGCCAGGACACCTGCGTGCCCGAGGGCGCGGTTTCGAAAGCCCGCTGGTTGGCCTGGTTCATATACTGCTGGTCGGCCTTGTCGAGCGACTTGCCGACCTCGGAGCCGAGCAGCGCGCCGATCAGAGTGCCGGCGGCGACGCCGACCAGCTGGCCGGTGCCCTTGCCGAATTGCGCGCCGGCGACGGCGCCACCGACGCCGCCCAGCACGGTGCCGACGCCCTGTTTCGGGCCGGTGTCGTTGGCGCAGGCGGCGAGCAGGCCGGCCATGGCCAGCACGGCGATGAATGGCGCTACCTGTTTCTTATTCTCATGCGCGCGCATGGTGGTGAATTCCTCTAAGGCATGCCCCTGGCGGGCACCGCGAAAACATGCGAAGGGATTGCGGCGGGAATGCGGCAAGGGTTAGGTATTGTTGCGGCCTCGCCCTATATGAATCAGATATGAATCAGGCATTTCGCCGCGGCCCGACCGATTCATCCCACCGATTCGGTCCGGCCTGTTCAGTGCGGCCTGTTCAGCAAGGATAGTCCACCGTCATGGAAGCCTTTCCGACACCCTTTGCCCATTTCGCCGCCTGGCTGGCGGAAGCCGAGAAGAGCGAGCCGAACGATCCCAACGCCATGGCGCTGGCGAGCGCGGACGCCGATGGCTTGCCGAATCTGCGCATGGTGCTGTTGAAGGCGCATGACGAACGGGGCTTCGTCTTCTACACCAATTACGAGAGCCAGAAGGGTCGCGAGCTGCTGGCCAATCCGCAGGCGGCGGCCCTGTTCCACTGGAAGAGCCTGCGCCGCCAGGTGCGCATCCGCGGCAGCGTCAGCCCGGTCAGCGACGCCGAGGCGGATGCCTATTTCGCCTCGCGCCCGCGCGACAGCCAGATCGGCGCCTGGGCCTCGCAGCAATCGCGGCCGCTGGAGAGCCGCTTCGCCCTGGAAGCCGCCGTGGCAAAATACGCGGCGAAATATCTGGTCGGCGCGGTGCCGCGCCCGCCCTACTGGTCGGGTTTCCGCATCAGCCCGATCAGCATCGAATTCTGGGCCGACCGGCCCTTCCGACTGCATGACCGCCTGGTCTACCGGCGCAGCGAAAGCCCCGATGGCAAGGCGGCCTGGACGAGCAGGCGCCTGTTTCCGTGAATCGTGCCGTGAGCGAGCAGCCGGACCGCGACAGCATCGACGATCCCGCGCTGAAGGCGCGGCTGATGCGGCGCGCGACCTATGCCTCGGTCGGCGTCGCCGCGATCCTGATCGCCGCCAAGCTGGCGGCCTGGCTGGCGACCGGTTCGGTGGCGCTGCTCGCCTCGCTGGTCGACAGCCTGCTGGATGCGCTCGCCTCGGTGCTCAACCTGTTCGCCGTGCGCCATGCCCTGACGCCGGCCGACCGCGAACACCGCTTCGGCCACGGCAAGGCCGAAGCGCTCGCCGGGCTGGGTCAGGCCGCGCTGATCATCGGCTCGGCGCTGTTTCTGATCGTCGAATCCGCCGACCGGCTGATCACTCCGAAGCCGGTCGCCTATGGACTGGCGGGCATTGCCGTCATGGGCCTGTCGATCCTGCTGACCGGCCTGCTGGTGCTGTATCAGCGCCATGTGATCCGCCGCACCGCATCCCTCGCCATCTCCGCCGACCGCCTGCATTATTTCGGCGACCTGCTGACCAATGCCACCGTGATCGTCGCGCTCGTGCTGGGCGGCCGCCCGGGTTTCGCCTGGCTCGATCCGGTCGGCGCGCTGATCGTCGCCGTCGTCATCGTGCGCAGCGCCATCGACATCGTGCGCAGCGCACTCGATCACCTGATGGACCGCGAACTGGCCGATGCCGACCGCGAGCGGATCAAGCAGGCCGTGCGCGCCCATCCGCGCGCTTTGGCCATGCACGATCTGCGCACCCGCCAGTCGGGGAATCAGACCTTCATCCAGTTCCATCTCGAACTCGATCCCGATATGCGGCTGCACGAGGCGCACCGCATCGCCGACGAGGTCGAGGCCGAGCTGCTCAGGCTGTTCCCCGGCGCCGAGGTGATCATTCACCAGGATCCGGCCGGACTGGCGGAAAAACGCCCGCCTTTCGCCGGCCGAACCACCTGAACCATTCGCCGGCGGCAACTCCGCCCGCGCATTGATACCCCCGTGCCGCGCCGCTAAGGTACGGGCCAGTTCTGTGGGGGGAGCATGACCGTATTTCGTGCCATCGGCGGCGCCAGGGCAGCCGCTTCATCCAGCATTTTCAAGGCAATCGGCCTGGCGGCGCTGCTGGCGCTCGGCGCAGCCGCACCGGCGCAGGCCGCGGAAGCGCTCAACGGCGCGGCGCTGGGCGTCGTCTGGACGCTGCCATTCGCCGGCATCCTGCTTTCCATCGCGCTGATGCCGCTGTTCCTGCCGAAATTCTGGCATCACCATTACGGCAAGGTGGCCGCCTTCTGGGGCCTGTGCGTCGTCGTGCCTTTTGCACTCGATCTCGGCATCGGCCCGACCGCGCATGTGCTGCTGGAAGTGGCCCTGCATGAATACATCCCCTTCATCATCCTGCTGTTCGCGCTGTTCACCGTCGCCGGCGGCGTGCGGCTGACCGGCAACCTGCAGGGCAGCCCGAGCCTGAACACGGCGATGCTGTTCATCGGCACGGTGCTGGCGAGCTGGATGGGCACCACCGGCGCCTCGATGCTGATGATCCGCCCCCTGGTGCGCGCCAACGACAACCGGCAGCACAACGTGCATGTCGTCGTCTTCTTCATCTTCCTGGTTTCCAATATCGGCGGCGCCCTGACGCCGCTGGGCGATCCGCCGCTTTTCCTCGGCTTCCTCAAGGGCGTCGATTTCTTCTGGACGACCCAGGCGCTGTTCCTGCCGACTTTCTTCGTGGTCGTGCTGCTGCTCGGCGTCTTCTACGCCATCGACAGCTATCTCTACCGCAAGGAAGGCATCGTCGCGGCCGATCCGACGCCGGACAGCCCGATCGGCATCGAAGGCGGCGTGAACCTGATCCTGCTCGGCGGCATCATCCTGTCGGTGCTGCTGTCCGGCACCTGGAAGCCGGGCATCGACCTCAGCATCTTCGGCGTTACGGTCGCGCTGCAGGATCTGGCGCGCGACATCCTGCTGCTGGTCATCGCCTATGCCTCGCTGAGGCTGACCACGAAGGAAACCCGCGCCGGCAACGGATTCAGCTGGGGACCGATCATCGAGGTCGCCAAGCTCTTCGGCGGCATCTTCGTGACGATCATTCCCGCGATCGCCATCCTGCGCGCCGGCACCGGCGGCGCCTTGGGCCCGCTGGTCAGCCTGGCCTCGCATCCCGACGGCTCGCCGAACAACGCGATGTATTTCTGGCTGGCCGGCATATTGTCGAGCTTCCTCGACAACGCGCCGACGTATCTCGTCTTCTTCAACATGGCGAGCGGCGATGCCGCGACGCTGATGCAGAGCCTCGCCAAGACCCTCATGGCGATCTCGGCCGGTGCCGTCTTCATGGGCGCCAACAGCTATATCGGCAATGCGCCGAATTTCATGGTGAAGGCGATTGCCGAGGAAATGAACGTGAAGATGCCGAGCTTCTTCGGCTACATGATGTGGAGTTGCGGCATCCTGCTGCCCAGCTTCGCATTGGTCACGCTGCTGTTCTTCCTGTCCTAGCCCGCCCGGCCAGCTGCGAAGGGTTGTCATCTCGCTCTTCCGTCCCCATATCTGTCGCGGAAAACTGCGACAGGTATGGCTGGAGGGGGTTTATTGATGATGGCATCCGTGCTTCGCGTCGGCGGCGCAGGCGTAACCCTGTCGATGCTCGCCGCGCCGGCGGCGGAAGCCGCCACCGCCATCGACGGCGCCGGCCTGTCGCTCTATTGGGGCCTGCCCTTCATCGGCATCCTGCTGTCGATCGCGCTGTTTCCGCTGCTGGCGCCGTCCTTCTGGCATCATCACTACGGCAAGATCGCCGTCGTCTGGGCGCTCGCCTTCCTGGTGCCCTTCGCGGTCCGCGACGGCGCCGGCGCCGCGGCCCATGCGGTGCTCGAGGTCGCCCTGCACGAATACCTGCCGTTCACCATCCTGCTGCTGTCGCTGTTCACCATCGCCGGCGGCGTGCGCATCGTCGGCAACCTGCATGGCAGCCCGAGCCTGAATACCGGCATTCTCGCCGTCGGCGCCGTGCTGGCGAGCTGGATGGGCACCACCGGCGCCGCCATGCTGCTGATCCGGCCGCTGATCCGCGCCAACGACAACCGCCGGCACAACACCCATGTCGTAATCTTCTTCATCTTCCTGGTCGGCAATATCGGCGGCGCGCTGACCCCGCTCGGCGATCCGCCGCTGTTCCTCGGTTTTCTGCAGGGCGTCCGCTTCTTCTGGACCATGGAGGCGCTGTTCGCGCCGACCTTGCTGATCAGCGCCATCCTGCTGGCGCTCTTCTATGTCATCGACCGCTATTTCTATGTGAAGGAAGGCATCACCCGCGATCCGACGCCGGATACCAACGTGCGGCTGCATGGCGGCATCAACATCCTGCTGCTGGCCGGCGTGGTCGGCGCCGTGCTGCTGTCCGGCTCCTGGCAGCCCGACGTCAGCATCGACGTCTGGGGCGTCGAGATCGCCCTGCAGAATCTGGTGCGCGACGTCATCCTGCTGGCGCTGGCCGGGCTGTCGCTGCTGCTCACCCGCCGCGAGACGCGGGCCGGCAACGGCTTCGACTGGGAGCCGATCGTGGAAGTCGCCAAGCTGTTCGCCGGCATCTTCGTCACCATCGTGCCGGTAATCGCCATCCTGCGCGCCGGCGCCGAGGGCAGCCTGCACGACATCATCGCGCTGGCCACCAACGCCCAGGGCGGCCCGCGCGACGAGATGTATTTCTGGCTGGCCGGCCTGCTGTCGGGCTTCCTCGACAATGCGCCGACCTATCTGGTCTTCTTCAACATGGCCGGCGGCGACGCCAAGGCCCTGATGGGCCCGCTGGCCTCCACCCTGCTGGCGATCTCGATGGGCGCCGTCTACATGGGCGCGCTGACCTATATCGGCAATGCGCCGAATTTCATGGTCAAGGCGATCGCCCAGCAAGCGGGCGTCAGGATGCCGAGCTTTTTCGGCTATATGGCCTGGTCGGTGCCCGTCCTGCTGCCGATTTTTGCGCTGGTGACCTGGCTCTGGCTTCTCTGAACCGCCCGTTGCGCTAGGTGGTTTCCCATGGCCGTAATTGTGGATAACCCCGAGTCGCGATAGAATGATGGCGATTCGGGCCAGCCGGATCGCATGTGCAACGCAGGAGGGCCGAGCCATCGCAACCACCACGACGCGCAAACGCGCTGCCGCGGCCGCCGGGTCCAAGCCCAAGGCCGCCACCAAGACCAAGCCGGACGCCAGGAAGAAGGCGGCTCCGGCCAGCAAGACCAAGGCTGTCGCAGCCAAAAAGACGGCCAGTGCCGCACCGAAGAAGGCGAAAAGCCCCAAGGCAGCGGCCAAAACTGCCCCCAGGAAAACCGGCATTCCCGCCGATGTGCTGAAGCTGCAGAAGCTGATCCTGAAATCGCTCGACGACGACAAGGCCGAGGAGATCGTATCCATCGACCTGACCGGCAAATCCTCGATCGCCGATTTCCTGGTGATCGCCTCGGGCCGCTCCTCGCGTCAGGTCGGCGCCATCGCCGAACATCTGGTCGAGCGCATCGCGCAGGCGACCGGCCGCAAGGTGAAGGCGGAAGGCAAGAGCGCCGGCGACTGGGTGCTGATCGATACCGGCGATATCATCGTGCATATCTTCCGGCCGGAAGTGCGCAGCTTCTACAATCTCGAGAAGATGTGGGGCGCCGCCATTCCGGAGCCCGCCGCCGCCTGACGGCTCGCCGCCGGTCGGCTAGACTGGCGGCATGAAGATCACAATTGCCTGCGTCGGCCGGGCCGGCCGCGCCAAGCATGACGCGGCCCAAAGCCTGATCGACGATTACCGCAGCCGGCTGCCCTGGCCGGTGGTCATCCGCGAGGTCGAGGACCGCAAATCCGGCGGCGGCGCGATCGAGCGGCGCGCCCGCGAGGCGGCCCTGCTGCTGACCGGCCTGCCCAAGGGCGCCGTCATCGTCGCCCTGGACGAAAAGGGCAAAAGCCTCACCAGCCGCCAATTCGCCGAAACGCTGGCCGCCTGGCGCGATGGCGGCGAGCAGGACGTCGCCTTCCTGATCGGCGGCGCCGACGGGCTGGACAAGGCGGTGCTGGCCAGGGCCCGGCTGGTCCTGTCGCTGTCCGCCATGACTTGGCCGCATTTGCTCGCCAGGGTGCTGCTGCTGGAACAGCTTTACCGCGCCTGGAGCTTGCAGACCGGGCATCCCTACCATCGCGATTAGCGAATGATCGCCAAATCGATGAGTGTCAGGGGAAAGCCCGGCGTGACGGAACCGCATGCTTGCGCTATGTAATGCCTGAATTTCAAAGCTTTCACCGCAGAATGCCATGACCCAGACCGCCGAAAACCGCCGCCCCGTCGTCCTGTGCATCCTGGATGGCTGGGGCCTGCGCGACGATCCCGCCGATAACGCGCTGGCCCAGGCAAAGCTGCCGACCTATCGCCGCCTGTTGCAGACCCGGCCGTTTTCCCGGATCGGCACCTCGGGGCGCGATGTCGGCCTGCCCGACGGGCAGATGGGCAATTCCGAGGTCGGCCATATGAATATCGGCGCCGGCCGCATCGCCGTGCCGGATCTGGGCCGCATCGACAACGATGTCGCCGACGGCACGCTGGAGCGCAATCCGGCGCTGCGCGATCTGGCCGTGAAGCTGAAGGCCTCCGGCGGCACGCTGCATCTGCTCGGCCTGCTCTCGCCCGGCGGCGTGCATTCGCATCAGGAGCACATGGCCGCCCTGGTGAAGGTGTTCGACAGCCTCGGCGTGCCAGTGATGATCCATGCCTTCACCGACGGCCGCGACACGCCGCCGAAAAGCGCGCTCGATTTCTTCGCCCAGTTCCGCGCTGCCGTGGATGGCCGCCGCGACGTGCGTTTCGGCACCGTCTCGGGCCGCTTCTACGCCATGGACCGCGACAAGCGCTGGGACCGCGTCGCCAAGGCCTACGAGGCCATCGTGCTCGGCAAGGGCAAGCCGGCGACCAGCGCCGAGGCCGCCGTCGAGCAGGCCTATCTGGACAACGAGACCGACGAATTCGTCACGCCGAGCGTCGTCGCCGGCTATGGCGGCATGCAGGACGGCGACGGCGTGCTGATGGCGAATTTCCGCGCCGACCGCGCCCGCGAGATCCTGCTGGCCCTGCTCGATCCGCAGTTCGACGGCTTCGAGCGCGCCCGCGTGGTGCGCGTCGCCGCCGCCGTCGGCATGACGGAATATTCCGCGCAGCTCAACGCCTTCCTCGCCACCGCCTATCCGCCGGTGCGCTATCCCAACACCCTGGGCGAGACGCTGTCCAAGCGCGGCAAGACGCAGCTTCGCATCGCCGAGACCGAGAAATACGCCCATGTCACCTTCTTCCTCAACGGCGGCGAGGAGCAGCCGTTTCCCGGCGAGGACCGCCTCCTGGTGCCCTCGCCGAAGGTGGCGACCTACGATCTGCAGCCCGAGATGTCGGCCCCGGACGTAACCGAAAAGCTGACCGCCGCGATCGCATCCGGCAAATACGACCTGATCGTCGTCAACTACGCCAATCCGGACATGGTCGGCCATACCGGCTCGCTGGCGGCGGCGGTGCAAGCGGCGGAAACCATCGATGGCTGCCTGGCGAAGGTCGAGTATGCCGTGCAGAAGGCCAATGGCATCATGCTGATCACCGCCGATCACGGCAATCTCGAAGAGATGCGCGACGCCGCCACCGGGCAGCCGCATACCCAGCACACCACCAATCCGGTGCCGCTGCTGCTGGTCGGGGCGCGCACCGATGGCTATGCCCTGCAGGACGGCCGGCTCTGCGACATCGCGCCGACCTTGCTGCATTTCCTGAACATGGCCCAGCCGCTCGAGATGACCGGCCGCAACCTCGCCCAGCCCGATGCGGCGGGCCGCGCACCCGCACGCCGCCTCGCTTAAGAACTTGCGCAAGCTCGTCGCACCGCTGACCGCATGCCTTCTTTTCGGCGCAGCGGGCGTCGCCGCCGGCGCTGCGCGGGCGGAAGGCGCCGCCGCGCCGCAGCAGCAACTGCAGGACGTGCAGAAGCAGCTGCAGGAAAGCCGCGAGCGTCAGAAGCAGTTGTCGCAGGAAGCCGCCAGGCTGGCGCAGAAACAGCGTGAGCTGCAGCGCAAGCTGGTCGCCGCGGCGCGCCAGCTGCAGAACCAGGAAGACCTGGTGACGCAGAGCGAGGAGAAGCTCGCCAAGCTGCTGGCGGAAGAAAAGACGACGCAGGCCGCCCTGGGGACGCGGCGCAGCGAAATGGCGGAGACGCTGGCCTCGCTCGCCCACCTGTCGCGCCAGCCGCCGGAAGCGATGGTGCTGGCGCCGGGCTCGGCGCTCGACATGGTGCGCGCCAGCCAGCTCATGGCGGCGCTGATCCCCGAGATCGAGACGCGCGCGGCGCGCCTGAAGGAGGAATTGACGCGGCTCGCCAAGCTGCGCGCCGGCGTCGCCGCCGAACAGGAAAGGCTGGGCGCCGCGATCGCGCAACTGGATCGCGAGCGGCGTGAGCTGGAATTCCTGCAGGCGGAAACCAATGCCGCGGCGATGCAGACCGCCGAGCGGCGCGAGAGCGAACGCGAACGCTCCAGCCAGCTTGCCGCCCAGGCCAAGGATCTGCGCGCGCTGGTCGATCGCCTGCTCGAGCAGGAGCGGCAGGAGCGCGAAAGGAAGGCCGCCGAAGCGCGCGCCAAGGCCAGGGCCGGCGGCTCAGCGCCGAAGGCCGCCGACCAGGAGCCGCCGGAAGCCTATGCCGCATTGGAGGGCAGCGCCGCCCTGCCGGCGCATGGCCGCATCATCGGCCGCTACGGCCAGCAGGACGAAAATGGCTTGCCTCTGCGCGGAATCCGCATCGAAACCCGGCCCGGCGGGCAGGTCGTCGCGCCGGCTGACGGGAAAGTGATGTTCGCCGGCCCCTTCCGCGGCTATGGGCAACTCTTGATCATCGCGCATGGCGGTGGATATCATAGTTTATTGGCGGGATTTGGACGGATCGACCGGACGGTCGGCCAATGGGTTCTCGCCGGCGAGCCGGTTGGCCAGATGGGCGGATCCGCCACGACAAGCGAGAAACCCGTTCTATATCTTGAGCTGCGGCGGAAGGGTGAGCCGGTGAACCCCCTTCCCTGGCTGGCTTCGGGCGACAGAAAGGTAAGCGGCTGATGCGCAATTTCCTCCTCGGTGGCGTTTGCACCTTCGCATTGATGGGTTCGGTGGCGCTGTTCGCCGCGCCCAGCAAGGTCGGCACGCTGCAATCCAGCGAAACCTATCGGCAGTTGAACCTGTTCGGCGAGATATACGAGCGGGTGCGCAACGATTACTACAAGGACACCAAGGACGAGGATTTGATGGAGGCGGCCATCAACGGCATGCTCGCCTCGCTCGATCCCTATTCGGTCTATCTGCCGCCGCGCAATTTCCAGGAAGCCCGCGTACAGACGCGCGGCGAGTTCGGCGGCCTCGGTATCGAGGTCACGCAGGAGAACGGCCTGATCAAGGTCGTCTCGCCGATCGACGATACGCCGGCGAAGAAGGCCGGCATTCTCACCGGCGATCTGATCACCCATCTCGACGGCGAGCCGGTGATGGGCAAGTCGCTGCAGGAATCAATCGAGAAGATGCGCGGCGCGCCGAATACCAGCATCGTGCTGACGATCCGCCGCGGCACCCAGGGCACGGCCAAGACCTTCGACGTCAAGCTGACCCGGGCGGTGATCCGCACCCAGGTGGTGCGCTCGCATCGCCAGGACGAGTTCGCCTATATCCGCATCACCTCGTTCAACGAGCATACCACGCAGGATATGACGGCGGCGATCGAGAAGCTGAAGGCCGAGATGGGGCCGCAGCTGAAGGGCTATATCATCGACCTGCGCGACAATCCGGGCGGCCTGCTCGATCAGGCGATTTCGGTGGCCGACGCCTTCCTGAATCAGGGCGAGATCGTCTCGACGCGGTCGCTGCGCACCAATGCCGACGAAGGCCAGCGCTACAACGCCAAGCGCGGCGACATCGCCGACGGCAAGCCGATCGCGGTGCTGATCAACGGCGGCACTGCCTCGGCCTCGGAGATCGTCTCCGGCGCGCTGCAGGATCACCACCGCGCCATCATCGTCGGCAGCCAGAGTTTCGGTAAGGGTCTGGTGCAGACGATGATCCCGCTCGGCGAATTCGGCGGCATGAAGATCACCACCGCCGGCTATTTCACGCCGTCGGGCCGCTCGATCGACAAGGTCGGCATCACTCCGGATATCGAAGCCTGGAACGAGCGCGATCACCAGATCGCGGCGGCGCTGAAGGCGCGGCGCGAGCTGACCGCCTCGCGCGAGACCGACGAGAACGAGACGCCGCAGCAGCAGCAGGAAAAGCAGGAGGTCGCGCCTCCGGGCCATGTTGCCCAGCCCGGCGAGCAGGGCCCCGACCTGGTGCTGAAGGCGGCGGAGGAAGTGCTGCGCGCACCGCCGAAATCCTCCAAGAAGTGAGGATTCGCGGCGGGCTTCGTCAAGCGATCGTTAATAAGCACCGGCCTATGCTGCAGGGCTTGAGACGCTGCAATGGCCGAACCGTCTGAACTGCATGCCAGCCCGGATGATCGCACGCTGCCGGGAGCCGCGCGCCCGCCGGGCTTGCTCAGCCGCCTGTTCAGGCGGCGGAAAAGGCCCGCGGTGCCGATCGACCTGGGCGGCGCGCATGACGATGCCGACCTGATCCAGAGCATCACCGGCGGCCCCGACGAGCCGCCCCCGGATGGGCAGGGCGCGCCGGCGGACGGCCCCCTGCCAAGGCGCGAGGGCTTCAAGCACAAGCTCGGGCGTTTTTTCCGCCTGATCGGCCTGATCCTCTGGCCGCCCTTCCTGCGCGGCAATGCCGAGACCGTCAATCGCCGCCTGCTGCTGGGGGCCTGGACCCTGGTCCTGCTGCTGCTCGCCGGCAGCGGCGGCTGGCTGGTCGTCACCGGGCAGTCGCTGACCGCATTGCCCGGCTCGGAAGTCATCATCGGCGTGGCGCGGCTCGCCCTGCCGCCCGAGGCCAAGCTGACGCCGGAGCAGCAGGCGCAACGCCCCGCCGCGCCGGCCGGCATCGGCCGGCTGCCGAGCGGATTGCTGATCGCGCCCGATCCGGCCCTGAGCGAGAGTACGCCGCGCGGCCTGGTGCCGAAGATCGGCGCCGATGGCCGGCAGCCCTGGAGCGCCTATGCGCGGCCGTTCCAGGAGCCGGCCAACCGGTCGCGCATCGCCGTCGTCCTGCGCGGCATGGGCCTGAACCGGCAATTGACCGCGCTGGCCGCCGAGCGGCTGCCGCCTGCGATCAGCTTCGCCTTCAATCCTTACGCCCCCGACCTTGCCGCCCAGGTCGAACTGACCCGCAACGCCGGCCATGAAGTGCTGCTCGGCCTGCCGATGGAGCCGTTCGATTATCCCTCCAGCGATCCGGGCCCGCATACCCTGCTGACCGCGCTGAACAGCGAGGAGAATACCCGCCGGCTCGACTGGGCGCTGGCGCGGGTGCCGGGCTATATCGGTTTCACCAACCTGATGGGCGGCAAATACACCTCCTCGCCCGAGCAAATGCATTTCGTCGCGGCCGCGCTCAAGGCGCGCGGGCTGATGTTCTTCGACACCCGCTCGGCAGCGCACAGCGTCGCCGCCCGGATGATGCGCGATGTCGGCGGCGTCTATGCCTTTGCCAACCGGCAGATCGATGCCCTGCCGACCGCGCAGCTCGTCGATGCGCGGCTGGAGGAACTGGAACGGATCGCCCGGCTGAACGGTATTGCCATCGGCTCGGCTTCCCCTTATCCCGTCACGCTGGAACGGCTGCTCGCCTGGACGGCCACGCTCGAGTCCAAGGGCTTTGCGCTCGCGCCGGTCTCGGCGATGGCCAACCGGCAGACCCTGGAATAGCCCGCCGCCCGCCCGGGCAACGGCGTGACCGACACAGCCTGGCGGGCGCGGCAAAGGAGATTTCCATGCCTTCTTCCTTCGGCGACGGCGCATGTCTGCCGTATGAGCAAAGACCCTATCGCGAGGGCGTCGGCGTCGTGCTGCTGAATGCCGCCGACGAGGTCTTCGTCGGCCAGCGCATCGATCAGACGGCGGAAGCCTGGCAGATGCCGCAGGGCGGCATCGATCCCGGCGAGGACCCGCGCGCCGCCGCCCTGCGCGAAATGGAAGAGGAGATCGGCGTCGGCGCCGGCCTGGTCGATGTCATCGCCGAAAGCCGCGGCTGGCTCAGCTACGAATTGCCGCCGGAGATCGCCGACAAGGTCTGGAACGGCCGCTATCGCGGCCAGCGGCAGAAATGGTACCTGGCACGCTTCAAGGGCCGCGACAGCGACATCAACATCGCCACGGCCGAACCCGAGTTCAAGGCATGGTGCTGGCGGCCGTTCCGCGCGCTGCCCGATCTCATCGTGCCGTTCAAGCGGCCGATCTATGAGATGATCGTCGCGGAATTTGCCGACCGGGTGCGAAGCTGAGCAAGGGCGAGGCTCTTCTGATCCATGGCGCCTTCGTCGGCGGCTGGGTCTTTGAACGGCTGCGCGCCGAACTCAGCCGGCGCGGCTGGAAGACCCATGCGCCCGACCTGCCTTTGCATGGCGTCGATCATGCCGGCCAGCCGCCGCATCCCAAGCTGCGCCATCTGGGCATCGCCGATTACCGCCGCGCGCTGGAAGACGAGATCGCGCGGCTGCCGCAAAAGCCGGTGCTGATCGGCCATTCGCTCGGCGGCCTGCTGGCGCAGCAGCTTGCGGCGAAAGGTCTGGCCAGGGCGGCCGTCCTGCTGGCGCCGGTGGCGCCCTGGGGCGTGCTGCCGCGCACGCGCGAGGAGATCGAGGGCGCAATCGGCCTGCTGTGGAAGACGCATGACCTATGGCGCAAAAGCCTGATGCCCGATTTCAAGATCGCCGAACAGTTCTCGATGGATCGCGTGCCGCCGGCCTTGCGGCGCGACATCTTCGCGCGCATGGTGCCGGAATCCGGCCGCGTGCTGTTCGAGGCGCTGACCTGGTGGCTCGACTGGCAGGCAGCCAGCCATGTCAGCAGCCATCGCGTGCAGATTCCCGTGCTGGTCATCGCCGGCAGCGAGGACAAGATCACGCCGGCGCCGACCTGCCGCGCCGTGGCGCGCTCCTATGCCAAACGCGCCGTGTATCGCGAGATTCCGGAGATGAGCCATTTCATATTCGGCGAGCCGCGCGAAACCGGGGTCACCGCGCTGCTGGCCGACTGGCTGGACGGCCATGCCGGCTGAGCAACAGCAAGATCTAGAAAACGGCGACCGGCACGCCGCAGGCCAGGATGATGTCGATCGCCTGATCGTTGCTCGAGAGCGGCAGGATCAAGGCCTGGAAACGGTGGCGCCGGCTTTCCAGCATGTAATCGTAGGACACCATCCGGAGTTGGCCGTCATTGACGACGGTGGTGTACATCGCGATCAGCGCGTCGCGGAAATCGGCATTCGGAATCTCATCCAGCCAATGCCCGGTCAGGTCGGTGCCGTGATAGAAAACGAATTCGGTGCCGAACAGCCTATAGCGGAAACGCAGGCCGGCATCCTCCTGCCGCACGACGTCGATCAGGGCGATATTGCCCAGCACCGGCTTCAATTCGAGCGGATCGATATCGGGACGCGCGGGATAGGCCCGGCCGCCGCGCTTGCCTTCCCAGTACCGCAGCAATCCCTTCAGCCGCGGATCGAGGTCCGATTCCGCAACCAGGCTGTAGCGTCCGAGCGGTGGCGTTTCCTGCCCCATCCCCTTTAGCCTAAGCCGAATGGAAATCGGGGCAACCTAAATTTCGCTTCAGGTGGCGATCGCGGCAAGCCGGCCCCGGCGCCATTGCATCACGCGCCAGATCAGCGCGGCGAACCAGCGGCTGAACCGGCCCTGCGGGTCGATGTCGCAGGCCTTCAGCGCCATGCCCAGCCCGCGCTGGATATGGCCGAAGCGATAGACGCTGCTGGCGCGCAGCTCATAGGCCGCGCTTTGCCGCTTGCGGTCGTAGCTGCCCTCGCAGCCATTGCCGCACCAATAGGCCATGGCCAGTTCGTCGTCGCTGGCCTCCTGCATGCGGCCAAGCGCGACCAGCAGGCGCCGCATGCGGCTCAGCGGCTGGCGCTGCAGATAGCGATGCAGATGATCGTAGAACAGCTTGAAATGCCGGAACTCGTCGGCGGCGATCTTGCCGGCGACGATCTTGAGCACCGGCTCGTCGGTGGCGTCGCGGATCGCGCTGTAGAAGCTCGAAGTGCCGCATTCCACCACGCAGCGCGCCACCAGTTCGCCGCTGCGGCTGCCGCGCACCGAGGCCGTCGCATCCAGCGGCAGGCGGAAGCCTTCGTTGAACCGCTTCAGCGCCAGTGCCGGATCGAAGCCCGGATCGGCCAGTTGCGCCCAGCGCGCCAGCGCGCGGCCATGCTGGACTTCCTCCTCGCCCCACCAGCGCGCCACGCCGCAGAATTCGGCGTCGTCGGCGAAGACATTGCACAGATACGTGACGTAATCGTCGGCATTATGCTCGACCAGGGCGGCAGCCTTGACGGCGCGCAGCAACTCTGGATCGACCTTGCTCGGGTCGAACCGGTCCCAGGGAATGTCGTCCAGGGTCCAGCGGTGGCTCATAATGTCAGTATTTAGCCATCGCCGATCAAATTGCAACCGTCCCCACCCGATGCTAAGTATCTATTCTACAAGCTTTCTTGCAGAGTATGGCGACAGGATCGTGACCATGGCGGAGACCCTTCTCTATCACAACCCGCGCTGCTCGAAATCGCGCCAGGCTCTTGCCCTGCTGCAGGAGCGCGGCGTCGAGCCGCAGATCGTCGAGTATCTGAAGACGCCGCCCTCGGCCGAGGAGCTCAAGCGCGTCCTGCGCCTGGCCGGCCTGAAACCGCGCGACGTGCTGCGCAAGACCGAGGGCGCGGAAGCCGGCCTGTCGGCCGACATGCCCGAAGAAGCGCTGATCGCCGGCCTCGTCGCCCATCCCGCCGCGCTGGAGCGGCCGATCTTCGTGCATGACGGGCGGGCGGTGCTGGGCCGTCCGCCGGAAAACGTGCTCAAGCTGCTTTAGGCGGCTGCGCTAGCCTCGCGCCGGCCCAGGCGCTAGTGTGTCCGTATACAAACGGAAGCGCCCTCCCCATGACGGACACTGTCGCGGCCGCCCAGCGCAGCCCCAGCCATACCATTTCCGCCTCGTCGCTCGGCCTGCTGGTGCTGCTGACGCTGTTCTGGGGCATCAACTGGCCGATCATGAAGATCGCGCTGAACGAGATTCCCGTCTTCACCTTCCGCCTCTTCTGCCTGGCCGGCGGCGCCATCGGCCTGTTCGCCATCGCCTTCTTCAAGCGGATGCGGCTCGGCATTCCGCGCGGCCATCGCTGGCAGCTGACCGCGATCAGCCTGTTCAACATCACCGGCTGGAACGTCTGCGTGCTGTATGGCCTGTCGATGCTGCCGGCGGGCCGCACCACCATCCTGGCCTTCACCATGCCGCTCTGGGTCGTGCCGATGAGCGCCGTGGTGCTGCATGAGCGGCTGACCGGCTGGAAGCTCGCCGGTCTTGCCGTGGGGCTGGCCGGCCTGGCGCTGCTGGTCGGCGGCGAATGGCAGGCGATGACGGCGGCGCCGCTGGGCGTGGCGCTGGTGCTCTGCGCCGCCCTGAGCTGGGCGATCGGCACCGTGCTGACGAAGAAATATCCCATGCCGATGGCGGCGGTGCCCTTCGTCGGCTGGCAGATGCTGCTCGGCGGCATCCCGATCTTCATCATGGCGCCGCTGTTCGAATCCGACCGCTGGGCGCTCTATTCCACCGGCGCCTGGCTGGCGGTCCTTTACAACGCCTCGATCTGCTTCGTCTTCTGCTACTGGGCCTGGAACATCCTGGTGCGGCAATTGCCGGCCGGCATCAGCGGCCTGAGCACGCTAATGATCCCGGTGGTCGGGGTCTTCTCGTCCATGCTGATGCTGGGCGAGGAACCGGGCTGGCCGGAACTGGCCGCCCTCGCCCTGGTGGCCACCGCGCTGGCGCTGATCCTCAAGCCGGCGCGCGCCGCCTGAGCCGCGAAAAACGCATGCCCGGACCAGGTCCGGGCATGACGAACGCGAACGCCTATTCCGCCGGCACGGTCTCGGCGGCCGGCTCGACCCTGGCGGCGCAGAACTTGAACTCCGGAATCTTGCCGAAGGGATCGAGCTGCGGATTGGTCAGCAGATTCGCCGCCGCCTCGAAGAAGGCGAAGGGGATGAAGACCATGCCTTCCGCCACATCGCGGTCGGCGCGCGCCATCAGCTCGATGGTGCCGCGCCTCGTGGAGACGCGCACGCGCTCGCCGGGCCGCAGATTCATCTTCGCCATGTCGCGCGGATGCAGCAGCGCCATCGCCTCCGGCTCGAGCGCATCGAGCTGCGTCGCCCGCCGCGTCATCGCGCCGGTATGCCAATGTTCGAGCAGGCGCCCGGTCGAAAGCACCATCGGATACTCGGCATCCGGCACCTCCGCCGGCGGCGTCACCTTGGTCGGCACCAGGCGGCCGCGGCCGCTCTGCGTCGGGAAGCCGTCGCCGAAGATGATCTCCTGGCCCTGCGGATAGGTGACGGCGCCCTCGGCTTCCAGCCGCTCCCAGGTGATCCCCTCCAGCGAGGGCATCACCGTCGTCATTTCGGCGAACACATCGCGCGGATGGCGGTAATGCCAGTCCAGGCCGATGCGCCGGGCGATCTCCTGGATCAGTTCCCAATCCTGCCGCGCCTCGCCGGGCGGTTTCAGCGCGGCGCGGCCGATCTGCACGCGGCGGTCGGTATTGGTGAAGGTGCCGGTCTTCTCGGCGAAGGCCGAGGCCGGCAGGATCACATCGGCATGGAAGGCGGTCTCGGTGAGGAAGATGTCCTGCACGACGAGATGATCGAGCTTGGCCAGGGCCTCGCGCGCATGGGCGGCATCGGGATCCGACATGGCCGGATTCTCGCCCATGATGTACATGCCGCTGATCTCGCCGGCGAGGATGGCATGGACGATCTCGACCACCGTCAGGCCGCGCTTGGGATCGAGCGAGGACACGCCCCAGGCGGCTTCGAAGGCCTTTTCGACCTCGACATTCTCCACCGACTGGTAATCGGGATAGACCATCGGGATCAGACCGGCATCGGAAGCGCCCTGCACGTTGTTCTGGCCGCGCAGCGGGTGCAGCCCGGTGCCGGGGCGGCCGACTTGGCCGGTGATCAGGCCGAGCGCGATCAGGCAGCGGGCATTGTCGGTGCCATGCACATGCTGCGAGACGCCCATGCCCCAGAAGATGATGGACGCCTTCGAGGTGGCGTAAAGCCGCGCGACCTCGCGGATCACGTCCGGCGCGATGCCGCAGAGCGGCGCCATCGCCTCGGGCGTGGCGTCCTTCACGGCCTGCTCGACATCGGGGAAGCCGTCGACGAAGCGCTGGATATAGGCCGGATTGGTCAAACCCTCGCTGATGATCACGTTCAGCATCGCATTGAGCAGGGCGACGTCGGCGCCGGCCTTGAAGCGCAGGTTATAGGCGGCATAGCGCGCCAGCGCCTGGCCGCGCGGATCCATCACGATCAGCTTGGCGCCATTCTGCCGCACGGCATTCTTGATGAAGGTGGCGGCGACGGGGTGGTTCACCGTCGGATTGGCGCCGATGACGATGATGACCTCGGCATCCATCGCGGCCGAGAACGGCGCGGTGACCGCCGCCGAGCCGATGCCTTCCATCAGCGCCGCCACCGACGAGGCATGGCATAGCCGCGTGCAATGGTCGACATTGTTGCTGCCGAAGCCGGCGCGCACCAGCTTCTGGAACAGATAGGCCTCCTCGTTGGAGCCTTTCGCCGAGCCGAAGCCGGCCAGAGCCTTCGGGCCGCGCGTATCGCGGATCGCCTTCAGTCCGGCGGCGGCGCGCTCCAGCGCCTCCTCCCAGCTCGCCTCGCGGAAATGCGTGAACGGTTTCGCCGGATCGACCACATCGTCGCCGCGCTTGGGCACGCCGTCCTTGCGGATCAGCGGCTTGGTCAGGCGGTGCGGATGATGCACGTAGTCGAAGCCGAAACGGCCCTTCACGCAAAGCCGGCCGCGATTGGCCGGGCCGTCGCGGCCGGTGACGTACTGGATCTTCTCGTCCTTGATGTGGAAGGTGAGCTGGCAGCCGACGCCGCAGAAGGGGCAGAGGCTGTCGACATGCCGTTCCGCCTTGGCAACCGCGACATTCTTCGCATCGACCAGGGTGGACGGCGTCAGCGCGCCGGTCGGGCAGGCCTGCACGCATTCGCCGCAGGCGACGCAGGTGCTCTTGCCCATCGGGTCCTGCATGTCGAAGACGATCTCGCTGTGATGGCCGCGGAAGGCCATGCCGATCACGTCGTTGCCCTGCACCTCGCGGCAGGCGCGTACACAGAGGTTGCACTGGATGCAGGCATCCAGATTGACCGCCATGGCGCTGTGGCTGCGGTCCGGCGCCGGCTGATGCTCGCGCGCAGGAAAGCGGCTTTCGGTCACGCCGATCGCTTCGGCCCAGTGCCAGAACTTGGAATCGCCGTCATGCGCGACCTCGCGCCTGGGCTGATCGGCAACCAGCAATTCGAAGACCAGTTCGCGAGAGCGCCTGGCGCGCTCGCTGGCCGATTTCACCACCATGCCCTCGCTGGGCAGGCGCTTGCAGCTCGGCGCCAGCACGCGCTCGCCGTCGATCTCGACCATGCAGGCGCGGCAGTTGCCGTCGGCGCGATAGCCCGGCTGCGGGCTGTAGCACAGATGCGGAATGTCGGTGCCGTGGCGCTGCGCCGCCTGCCAGATGGTCTCGCCGGGCTGCGCCTCTATCGTCTTGCCATCGAGAGTGAAGCGGGTCATTTGAAACGCTCCAGCACGCTGATCAGCGGATTGGGGGCGGCCTGGCCGAGGCCGCAGATCGAAGCGTCGCGCATTACCTGGGCCAGATCGCGCAGCAGCGGCTCGTCCCAGCTTTTGGCCGCCATCAGCTCGCTCGCCTTCTCGGTGCCGATGCGGCAGGGCGTGCACTGGCCGCAGGATTCATGGCGGAAGAAGCGCATCAGATTGAGCGCCGCCTGCCTCACGTCGTCCTGATCGGAGAGCACGATCACCGCCGCCGAGCCGATGAAGCAGCCGTATTTCTCCAGCTTGCCGAAATCGAGCGGGATATCCGCCATGCTGGCGGGCAGGATGCCGCCGGAGGCGCCGCCGGGAAGATAGGCCGCGAATGTGTGGCCCGGCGCCATGCCGCCGCAATATTCCTCGATCAGCTCCAGGATGGTCAGCCCGGCCGGGGCGACCTTCACGCCCGGCTGGCGCACGCGGCCCGAGACGGAATAGCTGCGCAGGCCCTTGCTGCCGTTGCGGCCATGGCTCAGCCACCAATCGGCGCCCTTGCGGGCGATCGTCGCCACCCAATGAAGGGTTTCGACATTGTTGATCAGGGTCGGCCGGCCGAACAGGCCGACCTGGCTTGGATAGGGCGGCTTCTGGCGCGGCAGGCCGCGCTTGCCCTCGATGCTTTCCAGCATCGCCGATTCCTCGCCGCAGATATAGGCGCCGGCGCCGCGCCGCAGTTCGACCCGCACGCCCCGCAGAAGGCCCGCCGCGTCGAGCGCGCGCAATTCGGCGGCAAGCACCTTGTGCAGCGCCGGATATTCGTCGCGCAGATAGATATAGACGGCGTCGGCCTCGATCACCCAGGCGGCGATCAGCATGCCTTCCAGCATGCCGTGCGGCTCGGTTTCGAGGAAGAAGCGGTCTTTCAGGGTGCCGGGCTCGCCCTCGTCGGCGTTCACGGCGAGCAGGCGCGGCTTCGGCTCCTGCAGCAGCGAGCGCCATTTGCGCGCGGTCGGAAAGCCGGCGCCGCCCATGCCGCGCAGGCCCGCCTTCTCGATCTCGGCGATCAGCGCCTCGCGCGTGATCTCGCCCGAGCGGCATTTCTCCAGCACGCCATAGCCGCCTTCGGCGCGGTAGGCGGCCAGATCCTTGTAGCGCGGCAGGACCGGCTGCACGGCGCGCGCCGCATGCGCCGCCCCCAGTTCGGACAGGCTCGCCGGCGCGACGACATTCTTGCCGTAAGTGGCGCAGGGCGCACGGTCGCATTGGCCCATGCAGGGCGCGCGCAGGATGCGCACATCGGGACCGAGCGCCTTGAGCTGCTCGGCCAAGGCATCGGCGCCGGCCATTTCGCAGGTCAGGCTGTCGCAGACGCGGATGGTGAACGGCGCCCGCGCCGGCTCGTCCGCGTCGACGATATCGAAATGGGCATAGAAGGTGGCGGTCTCGAAAACCTCCGCCATCGGCAGGCGCATCGCTTCGGCCAGGGCGACCAGCAGCCGCACCGGCAGATGGCCATGGGCGTCCTGAATCTGATGCAGATATTCGATCAGCAGGTCGCGGTGCAAATCCTCCAGGCTGCCATTCTTGCCGAGAATGGCGCCAAGCGCGTCGTGGTCGGCGGGACTTGCCTGGCGGCCGCGCGGCAAAGCGCGACCCTTCCTATCCCCGCCTTTACGATGCTGCCGGGGAAGAGACGTTGAAATATTCATACCGGTTCCATCAGGGGCGTTTACGGGCCGCAGACATGACGGACGGTTTAATGGTGGATCGCGCCGCCTGCCCCGTCATGCTACGGCATGTGCCGTGAAACTCAATCTTCGGTTTCCTTGTACTCTCGATCAATACGATAAAACCGTTGCGCGATAGCACAATTCTATTAATTGGCTGTTTTGCGCGCCGCAGCATATCGCTCGGCGTATTCGCGTGCGGCCCGTGGCGGCCGGCATCGCAGCGCAGCAATCCGGCGGATGGCTGTTTTATCCGATGTTTTATCCGGCCGGTTCGAGCGTGCCGCCCAGTTGCTGCATCAGCGGCATGAAGCCCGGAAAGCTGGTGTCGATCATGCGCACGTCGTCCACGGCGACGCCATCCTGTGCCGCCAGGCCGAGCACCAGGAAGGACATGGCGATGCGGTGATCCAGTTCGGTCGCGATCCTGGCATCCCTGGGCAGCCCCCGGGGCGGCTTGCCCCTGCCGCGGATGATCAGGCCATCCTCGAATTCCTCGAGATCGACGCCGCAGGCCTTCAGGCCGCGCGCCATCGCCGCCAGCCGGTCGCTTTCCTTCACGCGCAATTCCTTGGCGCCGCGCACGATGGTCTCGCCTTCGGCGCAGGCGGCGGCGGCGAACAGGATCGGATATTCGTCGATCATGCTGGGCGCGCGTTCCGGCGGCACAACGACGCCCTTCAGCGCCGAATGCTTCACCGCCACATCGGCGACCGGCTCGCCGCCTTCGTCGCGGCGATTGACGAAGCTGATGGCGGCACCCATCTCCTGCAGGGTCGTGAACAGGCCGGTGCGCAGCGGATTGAGGCCGACATTGGCGATGGTGACCTCCGATCCGGGCACCAGCAAAGCCGCGACGACCGGAAACGCCGCCGAGGACGGATCGCCCGGCACGACGATCCTGGAAGGCTTCAGTTCGGGCTGGCCGGTCAGGCGGATCACGCGGCGGCCGGTCCTGGTCGTCTCGACGGCGATTTCGGCGCCGAAATGCCGCAGCATGTTTTCGGTGTGGTCGCGGGTCGGCTCGGGCTCGATCACGGTGGTGATGCCCGGCGCGTTCAGGCCGGCCAGCAGGATGGCGGACTTGACCTGCGCCGAGGCGACCGGCAGTTCGTATTCGATCGGCAGGGGATGCGCCGTGCCGATCACCGCCAGCGGCAGGCGGTTGCCGCGCCGGCCGACGAAACGCGCGCCGATGCGGCTCAGCGGCTCGACCACTCGGCCCATCGGCCGCCGCCGCAGCGAGGCATCGCCGGTGAAGACCGCCGTGAAATCGTGGCTGGCCACCAGCCCCATGACAAGCCGCGCCCCGGTGCCGGCATTGCCCATGTCGAGTACATCCTCGGGCTCGCTCAGGCCGCCGACGCCGACGCCCCAGACCCGCCACTGGCTGCCGGTCGCATCCTGGCCCAGACGTTCGACTTCCGCCCCCATGGCGCGCATGGCGGCGGCCGTGCGCAGCACGTCCTCGCCTTCCAGCAGGCCGGTCACAATGGTCTCGCCCACCGCCATGGCGCCGAAGATCAGGGCCCGATGCGAAATCGACTTGTCGCCGGGCACGACCGCCCGGCCCTGCAGACCGGCGCCGGCGGCAGGCGGACGGGCTCGGATCGGACGGGGTTTCTGGTCGGCGGCAACGCTCATCGGGACAGTTCCGGCGGGACGATACCGGCCCTCAAATAAAGCCGGCATAACGGGTTGACAGGGCGCGCTTCTTTAACACAATCGCGCCGCCCCGGCCAGCAGCCGGGGGTGGCGGCCGGACCGGTCCCCGGACGCCCATCGTATGGAGATCATCTCTATGGCCAAACCCGAATGGGGCACAAAACGGCGTTGTCTGAGCTGCAGCGCCGCGTTTTACGACATGGGCAAGACGCCCATTCTTTGCCCGAAATGCGGCGCCGAATTCAATCCCGAGATTCTGGTGAAAAGCCGCCGTCCGGCCAAGCCGGAGGAGATCAAGCCGGTCAAGGCGCCGGGCAAGAGCGTGCCGGATATCGCCGTCGACACGGAAGTCGAGGATGAGGATATCGGCGACGATCTGCTCGAGGATGCGGATGAATTCGAGGAAGAGGACGTCGCCGAAGAGATCGACGTCGAGGCCGAATCGGATAGCGACGAAGGCCATTGAGCGGCTGCTGAAAGGGCGCGCGGGCGCATGGTAAAACCGCCCGCGCCGCCGTATCGAAAATCGCCGCCGGACGGCGTCACGAAACACTTGCAAAGCGGCGAGCGGCGGCTTATGGTCCGCCCCCGCCGACGGACCGCGGCCTCGTCAGAAGCCTTTTAAGTCCGTGATTTTATGGGGCCATAGCTCAGCTGGGAGAGCGCCTGCATGGCATGCAGGAGGTCAGCGGTTCGATCCCGCTTGGCTCCACCAAATCCCTCCATTTCACCTACAAATCGGCTTGTCGAACTGGCGCCCGGCATGGCGGCCGGCCGGCATTGATTTTTGCTCCTGAAGGTTGCAGCGGGGCTGATCAGAGCGTGCTTTACGCCTGCCTGTTATCTGGCGCAAGCTGGATCGTAGCAGGCATGCCGACATTCCGATGACCGAGGCTTCCACCAGTCGTTCCACCTTCGCCGCCGGCAGCGAGCTGCGCTGGGAATTCACCGCGGAGAATTGCCGCGAGCCTGCGATCGTCCGGCTTTATACCTACTGGCTGCACTGCAAGGGCCCGCATTGCTTTCCGGGCCGCCAGGATATCGATCCCCTGGGCATGAAATTCGCGCTGGGCGGCATCACGCTGTTCGATGTGTGCTGGGCGGACGCGCGCCCGGACTCGACTCCGGCATCGCGCGGCGCGCCGCGCTTCCGCTACCGCCTGATCGGCTCGGATATCGTCGCCCGCGACGGTTTCGATCTGACCGGCCGCTGGCTCGACGAATTGCCGCTGGTGCAATATCGCGCCCTGATGCTGAGCCGGCTCGAGATGCTGGTCCGAACCCCGAGGCCGCTGCTCGTCCGCAACAAGCAGTTCTATGACCGGCGCTGGTACGATTACGAGGCGCTCTGGCTGCCGCTGGCCAAGGACCACGAAACGGTAGACATCATCATGGCGTGCCAGATCTTCGCCGACCGGCCGCCCAACCATGTCGGCCTGCCGGTGGCGTGACGCGCGGCGGATAGACAGATAGCGCGCGCCTGCGGCGCAATGCCGCGGCAGCGGCGCCATGCAAGGCCTGCCCGTAATGCAGCCCGGCATCGCCGCGGAAAAAAAATTCCCTCGCGGGGCTGTTTTTCCTTGCATCTGCGGGCGTTGTGCCCCATACCCCCTTCCCGAGGCTGTTTGGAAAGTGGCGCATTGGCCTGGCGGCTTGGCAACGCCTTGCTGACCGGAACCACGGGGCTTTCCCAACAGTCTCTCTGCCAATCGGACAACCTTTTTTCAGCCTGCCTGAATCTCGCATTCCGGCAGCCCCCTTGGTGGAGAGAGTGACTATGGCCAAGAAGGCAACCAAGCCCGCTCTGTATGAAGTTCCGGCGGACGCTGCGGATGAGCATTTCATCTGCAAGGACGGCATGCGCTATGCCGGCATGCATCTAATCATCGACCTCTGGGGCGGCAAGCATCTCGACAACCTGGCGCTGGTCAAGCAGACGCTGACCGAGGCAGTCGCCGAGATCGGCGCGACCCTGCTCAACATCGACCTGCATCATTTCGAGCCCAATGGCGGCATTTCCGGCGTCGCCGTCCTGGCCGAAAGCCATATGTCGATCCATACCTGGCCCGAGAAGGGCTATGCCGCGCTCGACGTTTTCGTCTGCGGCGATTGCGAGCCGCAGAAGGCGATTCCGGTGCTGCGCCGCGCCTTCCTGCCCGACAACATCCAGTGCACGGAAATGAAGCGGGGATTGATTCTGTGACCGCGTGGTTCAACGAAACGCTCTATACCGGTTTTCGCCAGAGTCACGAGATCAAGAAAGTCCTCTTCGAAGGCAAGTCGAAGTACCAGAAGGTCAAGGTCTTCGAGAGCGGCCGCTTCGGCCGCATGCTCGCGCTCGACGGCGTCGTCCAGTGCACCGAGGGCGACGAATTCGTCTACCACGAGATGCTGACGCATCTGCCGATGCTGGCGCATGGCAGGGTGCAGTCGGTGCTGATCATCGGCGGCGGCGATGGCGGCATCCTGGAAGAGGTGCTCAAGCACAAGTCGGTCAAGCGCGCCACCATGGTCGAGATCGACGACGTGGTGATCAAGGTGGCGAAGAAATACCTGCCGAAAATCTGCGGCAAGGCCTTCGCGGACAGGCGTACCAACCTGATCGTCGGCGACGGCGCCCAATGGGTGGCCGAGACCGACGAGCGCTACGATCTCGTCATCGTCGACCGGCCCGATCCGGTCGGCCCGGCCACCGTTCTGTTCAGCAAGGCCTTCTACGACAATTGCAGGCGCGTGATGAAGCCGGGCGCCATCCTGGTGGCGCAGAACGGCGTGCCGCATATGCAGGGCCCGGAACTGACCGGCGCCGTCAAGCTGTTCCAGAAGATCTGGGCCCATTCCGGCACCTATCTAGCGGTGGTGCCGACCTATGTCTGCGGCTTCATGTCGCTGACCTGGGCATCCGATCGCGACATCACCGATATCGATCCGCGCCTGGTGTTCAGGCGCTTCGACAAGGCGAATCTGAAGGGGCTGAACTACTACAATCCCGAAATCCATTTCGGCGCATTCGCCCTGCCGAATTTCGTCGCCCGGCTGCTGCCGGCGCCGCGAAGCAGGGCCGCGAAACCCAAGCGCCGTTCCGCCTAAAAAAGTAGAAGCTAGACCGGAATCCCGTTAGATCGAAGCATAGCCAGCGTTCCTGAGATAGTTTGCGCATTCCTGTGGCGGGAAGCGGTCCAGCAGGCTTCCGATACGTTGCCATGTTGCCTCGACACTGCGTTCAGCTGCCTTTCGGAGC
>NZ_DASVCJ010000007.1:0-42989 GCF_036381655.1 Ferrovibrio sp. | reverse complement strand
TGGGCGTCAGGCGGCACGTGGAATAAGCGGCCTTTTAAGAGGGCGGCGTAGTCAAGGAAGCCGAGGCTTATGAGTGTTTCATGCAGTGGAACGATGCGGGCTGCGGATTCTGTTTTGAGTGTGCGTCCGGCTTCTGCATCTTCGCGGATCGTAATGCAATCTATGCCGTCGATCTGCGTTACATCGCTGCTGTCGAGCCAAATCAATTCGCTCTGCCGCGCGCCGCTGTAGAGGGCAAGCAGCGGCAGCCAGAATTTTGCCGCTGCCATAGGATTTTTGAAATCTGGCTGCGTGAACGTCGCGTCAGTGAAAAGGCGGCGAAGCTCGTCGGTTGTGAATGCGCGGCGCTTGGGCGCTCGGCTTTTTGATTTAATGCCTGCGAAGCTGAGGCCGGCTGCCGGGTTCACGATTTCAATCACACCATCCGCGATGGCGGCGTCGATGAAGCCCTTAAAAAATTGCATCATCTTTTTGACGGTCGCAACCGCACGGCCATCGGCGATAAGTGCGTCGCGGAACTCTGCGACCTGCCTTTTACTGATCTGCGCGATCTCGCTGTCGCCGTGAGCTGTAAGCCAAAGGTCGAGAACATAGCGCGCCTCGTGATCAGTGCGCTTGCGCAAGGAGTCGCCACGCTTGGTCAGCCAGCGAGCGTGGCCGTCTGAAATCGTCGGCTGCATCGCCCGCGCCGCTCGCTGCTCGATGTGCGGCGGCACCGGCTCGTTCCAAGCCCGCGCTTCGTCTGCGAGGCTGAGTTCGCCCAAAGCGCGGTCGATTGCATCCTGCCATTGCCGCCACTGGCGAGAGCCAGGGCGGATTTTGAGGCCCATCGCGCGCGCTGCTTCTTCGGCCTGGGCCTGACGCCACGGTGCTGGGCCGGGATCGTAAAAAGCTGGCTGCCGCGTGTCAGCCGGCGGTGGCTCCTCGGCGGCGGCCTCGGCGTCGAAATCGTCGGCCGGCAAGGCAGCGGAAGCGGCCGGCAGGCGGGTGGTTTCGATGGCTGCTGCGGTCAGCTTGCCATGCAGCCAACGGCCGGCGAGGCGGTCGTAATCGTCGCCAGCGGCGGGCCGGCTGCGCGCTGCTGCTATCAGGCCGTCAGCCCAGCGCTGAGCGGCAGCGAAGCGCTCAATCGCTGTCGCGAGGTCGCGCGTGTCGAGGCTGCGCTTAAGCTCGCGCATGCCGATGACTTCAAGAAGATCGGTCGGAACTCTGCGCCGGTAGACATAAGTTCCGGCAGCGTTCTTAGTCAGGTTTTTCATGTCCACAAGCATAAAGTGTACCTTCCGGTGTACCAAGAGGCTTGGAAACGCCGGAAAAATGCTTGTTTTCAGCCGAAATCTGCAAGTTTGGTGAGCCCGCCGGGATTCGAACCCGGGACCTCTCGATTAAAAGTCGCTTGCTCTACCAGCTGAGCTACGGGCTCACGGAGGTCTTGGAGGGCCTCGTCCGAGGCGCGGCGACCATAGGTCGATGAGCCTGCCCCGTCAACCAGCCGTCGCCAGGGAAATGTCGCTTTCCCGAAGCGCGATCCGCAGGCTAACCGCCTGAGCGATCTGGAAGAATGCCCCGCTGCCAAAGCCGCAGAAGGATGCTGCCGGCCTCTATATAGGCGTCAATCGGGCCGAGCTGGGCCAGCCAGTCGTATGTGAAGGTATGGCGGTGGCCCTCGCGCCGTTCCACACTCGGCATGACAGTGACCTCCGGCAGGCTCCGCTTCAACAGCGGCGCCAGCCGCGGCGTGCATTCTACGATCAGACCGGCACAGAGCCGTTGCAGGGCTGCCAGATCGCGGGCGAAGCGGATCTGATCACCAATGCCCTGCTCGGCGACGACCAGAAGGGTGCGACCGGAAAGATCTTCGCCTTGCCAGCGCGGAACGGTAAGCCGGTGCCGCACAATCTCGCGCGCTGCACTGGGGCGCAGGCGGTACTCATAGTCGTGCAGGCCCGGATCCCATATCTCGAGGCTGAGCAGGATCGTCGCCCGCGCCATGCGGACAGTCTGGTTTTCCGGATCCAGAGCGACGGCTTTGTCCAGCCACGCCCTGGCGCGATCGACCTGACGGTCGCGGAAAGCGGCCTCGGCAGCGGCAATCAGCGCCTCAGGCCAATCCGGCCGTAGCGCCAAAGCCGCCTCCAGCTCAGCCAGTCCCGCAGGCGCATCCCCGGTTTGCAGCAGAAGGCTGCCCAGGCGATGGCGCGCCTGGGCCTCGCCGGGCGCTTCGCTGGCCCATCGGCGTGCCAAGGCCAGGGCGGCGTCGAGAAAGCCAGCCGCTGCCATGGCGGCCAGGCGGTTGTTGGTGAAATCCCGGTCAGCCGGCTGCAGCCGCAATCCGGTTTCCGCCGCCGACCAGGCTTCGGCGGGCCGGCCGGCGCGCAGACAGAGCGTCGCGAGGCTGCGGAGCAGGCCGGGGTCGGTTGGGGCGAGCCGCGAGGCTGCGGCGAAGCGCAAGATCGCCCCCTCCATGTCGTTAGCCGCGAGGGCAGCTAGGGCGGATTGGACAAGCGGAGCAATGGGCTGGGAGGCGGTCATGGTCTCTGGCGTCAGCTTGGTCTGGGATTTACATTGCCGCAATGGTCGCAGGTTATTTGCACGCCGATCCGGGCCAATCGGAGCAGCAGCGCCGGCAGCTCAGGGACAGGGCCGCGGGAAGGCCCATCATCGGCCTTGCCTGGCGCAGCGCCAACGCTGAGTACGGTGAATATAAATCATTGCAGTTGAAGGATTTTCTGCCGCTGTTGCGGCAAAACGCCTTCTGGGTCGACCTGCAATACGGCGATACTGTCGCCGAACGGGCGGATCTGTTGCATGTCGCTCCTGATGTGCAGTTCTGGCACGACCCTGAGATCGATCCTCTGCTGGACATCGATGCCGCCGCTTCCCAGGTGGCAGCCCTGGACCTGGTCATTACCAGCAGCAATACGACCGCCCATCTGGCCGGGGGGCTGGGCGTGCCGACATGGCTGCTGCTGCCCGCGCCGGGCTACGGCTTGCTATGGTACTGGTTCGTCGAGCCGACCGATTCCATCTTCTACCCGGCGGTACGCTGCTTCCGGCAGGCCAGGGCAGGAGACTGGCAGGCGGTGATTTCTGAACTGGAGCAGGCTTTTAGAGGCTGGACGCAATCCCATATCCATTTTTAAACCACGGCAGGCCTGTCATTTCTTCGCAGTTGCGAGATAATGGCGGTAGTTGGAGGTCATACAGCAATGCCCGTGTTCTATGTTGAAGGCGGTATTTTCAAGGACTTGTCAGACCCAGCGCCGATCGCCGGAACCGAAGAGCGCTATGGGCCTTTTAAGACCGAGGCGGAAGCGGACAAGATCTGGCGCGCCCGGATGGCCGACAAGATCGACATTTGCAATCACCGGCTCCGGGTCATCCCCCGCGAAGAATAGCCGGCAGGGGGTAAGCCCGCGCTTTCCTTGTTGCTAAGCGCCCTGCCTGCCGGGATGATTTCCAGAAGGCCGATCCGATTCGGGTGCAACGGAGGTGGCCGGGAGCAAGGAAGGCGATGATAGACCCCTATGCCGCCGCCAGGCTGATCGCCAATCGCGGCGATCTCAAGCGCAAGGCCGTCAACTTCAGGCGTGGCCAGGACGTGCGCCTGACGTCGGAGTTGCGCGGCAAGATCGAGAAGGTCATCGTCGAAAACCAGGCCGATTTCGAAACCGCGGCCCTTGGCATGCTCGGCGATCTCAAGGATGCTTGGAATTCCGCCGCCTTCAATTCGATAGGGCGGGCGCGCTATTACGAATGGATCCACGATTTGGCATTGGAACTGAAAGGCCAGGGCAGCCTGTTCGGCTATCCGCTGGTGACGCTCTACGCCGATACGCTGAGGAACCTGACCGCAAGCCTGACACAGCCTTCATCACGCCTGCATGCGATCATCGGGCTGAATATCGATGCGCTCGGCATCATCATTCGCCGCCGCATCACGGGTCCTGGCAGCACGTTGGAGCGGCGCGTCGCCGAGGCATTGCGCGAGGCCTATGTGAAGATGCGCCTGCGGACACCGGCCGCAGCCAATGCGGAGCAGAAGGTGGCTGCCGCAGTCCGTCAGCTTGATGGCAAGCGTTCAGTGGAGGCGCCGGAACTGAAAGGCACTGCGCGTCAATGGCCTGGCGGTGTGCGGTTGCCAGCCAGTTGAGTGTGTGGAGTTCGTTCATGGCATCGTCGGATGACCGCAGCAATGCCAATCAACCGCCGGAAGGCTATAATTGGCGTCCTCAGGCGATTAAGCCGATCCCCGCGGTTGAGGTGATCGCGGACGCCATCAAGAAGGCGGATACCAGCTATTTCTTCGAGAATTACACCAAGCAGGCGAATGCCGTGATCGCCGCGTTGAAACAGCACGGCTATGTGGTCGTGCCGTATTATCCCACCGTCGAGATGGTGAAGGCGGCGATGGACGAATTGCAGTACGGCCAGAACAAATTCACCAATGTGGTGATGCCTATGTATCTGGCGATGATGAAATCGGCTCCCAAGCCCAAATAGGACGGAGAACGTATTATTAACCGCTGTCTGGTATTGAGCCGATTCTGCGATAGAATGGCCGGGGCATCTGGGGAATAGGGCAGAGCATGAGCCGGGAAAAGCTGGTCGCTTTCCTGCGTGTCGCGGGACCGGAGCGCACCGCCGCGATCATGAAGCGGTTGCCGCCACAAGAGGCGCTGGCAATCCAGCAGGCACTGGATCAGACCCCTGCATTACCGGCCGAAAAGGTCGACCAGGCGGCCGATGCCGCTGCCACCTTCGTAGCCGCCGTGTCGCATAAGCGGTGAAAGTTTCCGCCATCGTTGGCATATCATTGCTGGCCTTGACCTTCGCGGTCTGGCCGCATCGCCTCCTGGCACAGGATGGGCTTGGGCCGGGGCGCAGGCCGCCGCAGCCGAAAATCTGCATGAACGACGCCGAATTGGAAGCGGAAGCGGTGGTGCGCGCTGGCATCGTGCTTCGTGCCTATGCGCGCCAATGCGCCCGTTACGGCATCGACGGCAGCATCCTGCCGAAATGGGGCGCCTTTGACGCGGCCAATGCCGCCAGTCTGCAGAACGCCGTGCGGCTCAGGAATGAGGCTTATGCCCGCAACTATCCGGACGATCCCTATGCCGGTCAAAGGGTGATCGACAATACCCTGGCGTCGCGCGGCCTGGGCCGACCCAGCCCGGAGGAATGTCTCGCGGCTGCCGATGTGGTAGGCAAGCTCAAGACTTGGAACGATTTCCTTGCCCATGCTCGGCTGACGGAGCTCGGCCAGGTCAAAACGCAGGTCAAGGCCTGCAAACCGAAGCGTGGTGCGGCGCCCTGATCACCCGTTCGGCGGAACGACGATGATTCTGTTGTTCTCCAGCATCACGCTGCCGGCCCGGAATACCGGTGCGCCGTAAGGATCCATCTGACCAATCACCCGAATACGGTCGCCGGCCTTCACCTCGGTCAATTCCCGCCAGGTCGGCCCCAGGTTGACGACCATGGACGCGTTACCATCGTTCAGCACAAGGGTCGTCGGCTGCGGCGAGGCGACGATGCCTTGGATCGTAACCGCCCGGCCGCGCGGTATCTCCGCGATCGGCACCAGTGGCGGCAGATCGAAATTCAAAGTGCGATTGCGTGGCGCGGCCGCAGCCTTTTTCGTTGGGGCGCTCTTCTTCTCGGCTGCGGGTTTGGCGGCAGGGGCCGGCGTTGCAGCAGGCGGAACGATCGGCTGGCTTTCCGGCTGTTTGGCACGCGGATCCGGCTGCGCTTCCGTTTGCTTCTGCTGTTGCTGCTGTTGCTGTTGAGCGTGGGATGCCGTGTTCGGCAGCGTCAACGCCGCCAGACAGGCCACGCCGATTGCGATTGCGGATTTCAAATGCATCGGCCCCCATCGACCTCCATGCAAACGCCGGTGATGAAATTGGCTTCGTCGGAGGCAAGATACAATGCCGCATTGGCGATGTCCTGCGGCGTGCTGAAGCGGCCAATCGGAATGGTGCTGATGAATTTCGCCTTCATCTCGTCGGTTTCCTCGCCGCCCATGAATTCTTTCAGCATGGGCGTCAGTCCGGCGACGGGATTGAGGGCGTTGACGCGGATCTGCTCGGGCGCGAGTTCCACCGCCATCGCCTTGGTCAGGGTAATCACCGCGCCCTTGCTGCCGTTGTACCAGACCAGGCCTGGCCGCGGCCGCACGCCGGCGGTGGAGGCGATATTGACGATAGTGCCGCCGCCGCGTTTGCGCATTTCCGGCACGGCATGGATCGCCGAAAGATAGATGCTCTTGACATTGACGGCGAAGAGGCGATCGAAGGCGGCTTCGTCAACCTCCAACATGGGGCGGTTACGCTGCGGCATCCCGGCGTTGTTGACCATGATATCGAGGCCGCCATAGGTGCCGACAGCGGCCTGCACCAGCGCTTTCATCTGGGAGGAATTGCTGACATCGGCTGTAACGGCTGCTGCCTTGCCGCCGGCCTTGGCGATCTCTCCGGCGACCCGTTCGGCGGCGCCCTGGTCAAGGTCGCCGATAACAACGGCCGCGCCCTCGGCGGCGAATCGTCTGGCTATGCCCTCGCCGAAGCCAGATCCGCCGCCGGTCACGATGGCCACCTTGTTCGCCAGACGCATATTATCCTCCCTTTCCGCGGATCTTGCCGGATGCGATCCCGCACTGTAGCGGGGCTGTATTCCGGTGCAAGTAATTAGCAAGATTAACAAATTCTGACGGGTGCGACACCGTAGCAGGTCTGATACACAACTAGCCGCTTGTGAATGCCATGCCGGGCGGATATGAGAGGCCGCCGGGCTCATGCCCTCGGGTACGGATTACGCCAATGAGCGATGTTACCACCCTGGCAGAGACTGCCGTGTCTGCCGGGACCGATCTTCCCCCAGAATTGTCGGTCGTCATTCCCGTTCACAACGAGGCAGCCAATATCGGCGCCTTGCTGGACGAGGTCTGCGCGGCGCTGCGTGGGCGGATCAGCTTCGAGATCGTTGTCGTGGATGATTGTTCCAGCGACCAGACGCCGGCAATCCTGCGGCAATGCCGGGCGGCAATGCCGGAACTGCGGCCGGTGCGCCATCGGCGCAATGCCGGCCAGTCGATGGCCGTTCTCTCGGGCGTGAGGGCAGCCAGGGGGCCGGTGATCGTCACCCTGGATGGCGACGGCCAGAATGATCCGGCCGATATTCCGGCGCTGTGGCAGGTGCTGCAATCCGCTCCGGATGGCGGTGCCGGCCTGCTCCTGGCCGGCCATCGCGTGAAGCGGCGGGACAGTGCCATCAAGCGGCTGTCGTCCCGGATCGCCAATGGCGTCCGCTCCCGGCTTCTGGGGGATTCGACGCCGGATACCGGCTGCGGGGTGAAGATGCTGCACCGCGAATTCTTCCTGCGCCTGCCGGCGTTCGATCATATGCATCGCTTCCTTCCGGCGCTGGTGCTGCGAATGGGCGGCACGGTACGCTCGGTGCCGGTCAACCACAGGCCGCGCGGCGGCGGAAGTTCCCATTACGGGACATGGGGCCGTTTGCGGGTCGGGCTGGTCGATCTGCTTGGCGTCATGTGGCTGAAGCGCCGCTGGCGTGATTGCGGCGGCATCGAGCCGCTCTGACAGGACTTATGCGATGATTGCGCAGCTTTTTGCCGAGTATTGGGACCGGCTCGAGGGTAGCCTTAATCTATGGGCCGTCATCGGCTTCCTGGGGCAGGGGGTATTCGCCTCGCGCTTCGTCGTGCAATGGCTCCATGCCGAGCGGAAGAAGCGCAGCGAGATACCGCTCCTTTTCTGGTATATCAGCATTGCCGGCGGCGTCATCACGCTGTTCTACGCCATCCATATCGCGGATGTCGTTTTCATCATCGGCCAGGCGAGCGGCTTGTTCGTCTATATGCGGAATCTGCACCTCATTTATCGCGCGCGCCGCGCGCCGACCGGATTTGGCGTATGAACCTGCAACGTATTGAAGGCCGCACCGCGGCGATTGTCACCGCTATCTTCTGGATCGTCATCATTGGGGCTGGCCTCTATGCGCGCCCGCTACTGCCGATCGATGAGACGCGCTACGTCACCGTCGCCTGGGAAATGCATGTTGCCGATCACTGGTTGGTGCCGATCCTCAATGGCGAGGCCTACAGCCATAAGCCGCCGATGCTCTTCTGGCTCATCCGGCTGGGATGGATGCTCTTCGGCGTCAGTGAAACCTGGGCGCGGCTGGTGGCGCCGCTATTCGGCCTGGGAGCGCTCGGTCTGACTGCCTGGCTGGGCCGGATGCTGTGGCCGGGGGAGGCAGGACGGCAGGCAGGCAACGTCGCGCCGCTGCTGTTGATCGCCGGGGCTTGGTGGATGCTGTTTTCCACCATGACCTTCTTCGATCTGATGGTGGCTTTCTGCGCGCTGCTGGGCTGGATCGGCCTGGTGCAGGGACTGCATTACGGCCGTCTCTGGCGCGGGGCTGTGCTGACCGGCATTGCCATCGGCCTGGGCGTTCTGACCAAGGGGCCGGTCATCCTGGTTTATATCCTGCCGCCGGCCTTGTTCGCGCCACTCTGGGCGAAACCCGATCCGCGGCCGCGATGGCTGCTCTGGTATGCCGGCGTGTTTCTGTCGATCGCCATCGGAGCGGCCATCGGCCTTGCCTGGGCGTTGCCCGCCGCCAAGGCCGGCGGCCCTGCCTATGAGCAGGCGATCCTGTGGGGCCAGACCGCCGGCCGCGTCGAACACAGCTTTGCCCATCGCCGGCCGTTCTGGTGGTATCTGCCGCTGCTGCCGCTCTTGCTGTTCCCCTGGTCGCTGTGGCTGCCGTCCTGGCGGAGCCTGCGTCTATGGAACAAGCCGGCGGAACCCGGCCTGCGCTTCGGCCTGATCGTCGCCGCCGTCGGGCTGATCGTTTTCTCCGCCATCAGCGGCAAGCAGCCGCATTACCTGCTGCCGCTCGCGCCGGCGCTGATGCTGGTGGTGGCGCGCAGCCTGACGGCGGAATGGGCAGTACCGCCGCGGCGGCGCGATGCTATCTTGGTGGCGATCGTCATCCTTGCATTGGCGGCTGGCGTTCTCGGGTTTTCCATCGTGCTGGGCCTGATGCCGAAGCTGGCTCAGAAGGTGCAATTGCCGAACTGGGAGTTCGCGACGACAGCGGAAATCGCCATCGTGTTGCTGATCGCCGCAATGCTTTCGATTTGGCTTGCCGGCCGGCAGAAACTGTCGGCGGCGCTGGCCAGCATGATGGTGCCGTCGCTTGCGGTGTATCTCGCCGTTCACCTGATCGGCTTTCCCCCGGCGCGCGCGGCCTATGATCTGGCGCCCGGTGCGAAATTCATCGCGCATGGCCAGCAGGAGGGGCGCCCGATCGCTTATCTGGGCGACTATGCCGGCGAGTTTCAGTTCCTCGGCCGCCTGAAGCAGCCCCTCCGGGAAATTTCAAGCGAAGAGGCCGCTGCCTGGCTGGAAGCGCATCCCAACGGCTGGATCGTCAGCCGCTATTACCAGAGCCAGCTCGCTACTGCGCCCAAGCCCATCTATATGCAGCCCTCCCGCGGCCGGATTATGGTAATCTGGGACGCGGCGGCGATCAGGGACGATCCGACTTTCTTCAGCCGACGATAGCAAAGGGGCGGCGGCATGTTGTTTCCAGGATTCGAGCAGAAACGCATTGCCGGAGAAGGCGCCGAGATCAACCTCAGGATCGGCGGCAAGGGGCCCTCGCTTCTGTTGCTGCACGGCTATCCGCAGACCCATGCCATGTGGCACCGCATCGCACCGCGGCTGGCGGAAGATTTCACTGTCATCTGCGCCGATCTGCGCGGCTACGGCGATTCCAGCAAGCCGGCTACCCTGCCCGATCACGCCAGCTACGCGAAGCGCGCCACCGCCGCCGACATGGTCGCGGTCATGCAGGCGCTGGGCTTCGCGCGCTTTTGCCTCGCGGGTCATGATCGCGGCGGCCGCGTCGCGCATCGCCTGGCGCTGGACCATCCGCAAGCCGTCGAGAAGCTGGCAGTGCTCGACATCATCCCGACCCGCACCTTGTTCGAGACGGTCAATCAGCAGGTCGCCACCGGCTATTATCATTGGTTCTTCCTGGCCCAGCCCTACGACATGCCCGAGCGCCTGATCGGCGCCGATCCCGAATATTACCTGCGCCGCAAGACCGGCCAGTGGTCGGGTGCCGGTTTCCAGTTCGACCCACAGGCCTGGGCCGAGTATGTCCGCTGCTTCAGCAGGCCGGAAACCATCCATGCCTCCTGCGAGGATTACCGCGCCGCCGCCGGCATCGACCTCGAGCATGACCGCGCCGATGACGCGAAGCGGATCGAGTGCCCGCTGCTGGTCCTCTGGGGCGAGAAGGGGCTGATGCACAAGGCCTATGACGTGCTGGCCACCTGGAAGGACAAGACCAGGGCGGCATTGCAGGGCCATGCCGTGCCCAGCGGCCATTTCCTGCCCGAAGAGGCGCCGGAGGAAACCTATCAGGCGCTGCGCCGTTTTTTCATCAGTTAATCAGACGAGGCCTATGTGACTTCGCCGCCGCCCGACCATTCTCCCGACAGCACCGAAACGCCGCCGATCATTCTGCCGCCGCCGCGGCCGAGCCTGTTTACGCGCCTGCGCAACTATTTCCTGGCCGGCATCATCGTCACCGCGCCGATCGGGCTGACGATCTATCTGGTCGTCATCACCATCGAGGCGATCGACCGCAATGTGCAGAACCTGATCCCGGCGGGTTACGAGCCGCAGCGTTTCATCCCCTATCATCTGCCCTACGGCATCCCCGGCCTGGGCATGCTGGTGGCGGTGGTGCTGCTGACCCTGATCGGTTTCCTGGCGACCAACTTCCTCGGCCGGACCTTGCTGCGGTTGGGCGAGGGGCTGGTGGCGCGGATGCCGGTCGTGCGCGGCATTTATGGCGCCCTGAAGCAGATTTTCGAAACGGTCTTCAGCCAGTCCGGGCAATCCTTCCGCCAGGTCGCCCTGGTGCCCTGGCCCTCGGCCGGCTCCTGGACCATCGCTTTCGTCACCAATTACGTGCAGGGCGAAGTAGGGGCGGCGCTGGGCGAGGATCTTGTCACCGTCTACGTGCCGACGACACCGAACCCGACCGGCGGCTACATGACCTATTATCGCCGCCGCGACATCACCATATTGTCGATGAGCGTCGACGAAGCTATGAAGCTGATTATCTCCTGCGGCGTGATCGTGCCGCCGGAGAAGACGGCGCGCCGCAGCGCCGCGGGAGGAAACAATGGCCAGCACAAACCCGGCGACGGAGGCAACGGCGGCTTTACGCCATGATGGACTCGAAGGGCTTCGGCTCGGCCGTTTTGCCGGGCTGAGCGAGGCCGAGCGGCGCAATATCGCGGCCTCGTTCGATCTGCGCGCGCTGGACCGCGAGTTCCTCGACGATCCTTACCCGACCTATCACCTGCTGCGGGAATACGAGCCGATCCGCAAGATGCCGGATGGCAGCTATTTCCTGACCCGCTACGACGATCTGCAGGAAATCTATCGCGACAACAAGCGCTTCAGTTCGGACAAGAAGACCGAGTTCAAGCCGAAATTCGGTGATGGCACGCCGCTCTATCGCCACCATACGACCAGCCTGGTTTTCAACGATCCGCCGCTGCATACGCGGGTGCGGCGGCTGCTGGCGCCGGCCTTCACGCCGCGGGCCCTGAAGCTGCTGGAAACCCGCTTCGTCGCCCTGGTCGACCGGCTGCTGGACCGGGCGGCGCAGCAGGGCGGCATGGACGTGATCACCGACTACGCCGCCGCGCTGCCGGTGGAGATCATCGGCGACATGCTGGCAGTGCCGAGCGAAGACCGCCATCTGTTGCGCGACTGGTCGCTGGCCATCCTGGGCGCGCTCGAGCCGGTGCTAACGCCGGAACGCGCCGAAGCCGGCAACCGCGCGACGGTGGAATTCGAGGCTTATCTGGACCGCCATATCAACGCCTGGCGCGGCCAAAAGCCACATGAGGGCTATGGCGACGTGCTGACCGCGCTGATCCGCGGCGAGCATGGCGAAAGCCTGAGCGCCGAGGAACTGACCCAGAACTGCATCTTCCTGCTCAATGCCGGCCACGAGACGACGACCAACCTGATCGGCAATGGCATCGCCGCGCTGATCGACTGGCCGGATCAGCGCCGCCGGCTGACCGACGATCCCGGACTGATCCGCAGCGCGGTCGAGGAATTCCTCCGCTTCGAGAGCTCGAACCAGCTCGGCAACCGCCGCGTGGTGGAGGAGGTGACGCTGGCCGGCGTCACCTTCGCGCCGGGCACGCTGATCACGCTCTGCATCGGCGCCGCCAATCGCGATCCGGCGCAGTTCCCCGATCCCGACTGCCTCGACCTCGGCCGCCAGCCCAACCGGCATCTGGCTTTCGGCGCCGGCATCCATGCCTGCGCCGGCATGTCGCTGGCCCGGCTGGAGGGGCAGATCGCCATCAGCCGGCTGCTGGCGCGTTTTCCCGATTTCCGCCGCAGCGGCGATTTTGTCCGCGGCGGCCGGGCGCGTTTCCGGGGTTTCCTGAGCTATCCGGTCAGCTTCGCCTGATCCGGACCGGTTCGAAGCCTGTTCAGCGCGTTTGATGGGAGCCAAAGGAGGTCGATTGGCGGCCAATCGGGGCCTCCAGAACCATCATTTCTAAATCCGCAGGGCTGGCGAAAGGCCGCTCTGAGGGTGCACTCCACGCTCCCTCTGGCCTGCCCGCTGCCGCCACGCTAAATTTTGGCCATGGCAAAAATGGCAAGCCGCTTCTACGTAACCGGCCTGGTCCAAGGGGTCGGATTCCGCTACTGGACGTCCGGGCGGGCGCAGCATCATGGCCTGACCGGCTGGGTGCGCAACCGCCGCGATGGCCGGGTCGAGGTGCTGGTCTTTGGCGAAAAGGAAAAGCTCGACCTGCTGGAACGGGAGCTGGCGGAGGGGCCGCCGGGCGCCATGGTCCAGAGCGTCGAGCCGGCGCCCGTCACCCCGGAAGAGGCCGAGCTGACGGCGCGTGCCACCGGTTTCGAGCAGACTCCAACCGTTTGATTATAAATCCGCTATAACATCATGGCTGAAAAGAAGAAAATGCAGCTGACCCTCGGGCAATGGGCGGTCTGCTACGCCGGCTCGCTCGGATTTGGCGGATTGGCCTGGTGGGCGACCAAGAATCCTTGGATTGGTATCGGCGTTCTTGTCGTATTTACAGCTGTTTACGTCTTCTATTTGGCAGGGAAGGCCAATCAGGAGGAGGCGGGCAAGACACCCCCGGAAGGCCTGTCCCGGCAGCAGCGGCGGGCGCTTGCGCGCAAGCGGAAATAAGCGGTTAGGCCGTTGCGGCGCAGGCTGGCGTGCCGAGCCGGTCGAGTAAGGCCGCCTCGACGGTGTCGCGCAGCACCAGATCGACCTCGGGCATGCTGACCAGATGGCCCAGATCGACCAGCGAGGTAACGCCGAAGGGCTCGGTTTCGGTGGCCTTGATGCCGCAGGCGACGATGCCGTCATAGTGGCTCAGTTCGGGCTCCACATTCAGGCTCAGGCCGTGGAAGGTGATCCAGTGGCGCACCCGCACCCCGATTGCGGCGATCTTGTCCTCGCGGCCTGGCCCCTGGCTGGCGCTGCGGTCGACCCAGACGCCGACCCGGCCGTCGCGGATCTCGCCCTTGATGTTGAAGCGGGCCAGGGCGGCGATTACCCAATCCTCCATCCGGCAGACGAAGGCGCGGACATCCCGTCCGCGCCGGCCGAGATCGAGCATGAGGTAGACCACCCGCTGGCCGGGCCCGTGATAGGTGTATTGCCCGCCACGGCCGGTTTGGTAGACGGGAAAGCGGGGATTCAGCAGGTCGGCCGCCTTGGCCGAGGTGCCGGCGGTATAGAGCGGCGGGTGCTGCAGCAGCCAGATGGCCTCGCGGGCTTCCCCGGCGCGGATGGCCGCGACCCGCTCCTCCATCGCGGCAACGGCCGCCGGATAGGGCACGAACTCGTCGCTGATCGCCCATTCGACCGGGCCGGCCGGCGTGTCGATGATCTCGGAGGCGGCGGGAATTATGGCCATTTCGGATACCGGAACCTTAACCCTGTGCTAACCTGACCAGGCTTACTTAGCGGCAGTAACGGCCGGAAGGAAGGTGCGGCATGGCCAGCAATACGGCAGTCAATGACGTTTCGGTGGAAATCTCGGTGGTCCTGGGCAAGGCGACCATGCCGATCCACCAGGTGCTGAAGGTCGGCCGCGGCGCCGTCATCGAGCTGGACGCCAGTGTCGACGACCATGCCTGGATCTTCGCCAACAACAAGCTGATCGCCCGGGGCGAAATCGTCATTTCGGGCGAAAAGGTCGCGATTTCGATCACCGATACCATGTCGGACGAATAGGCGGGGTGCAGCCTTGAACCGGGCGGCGGGATTTGCTATTTCCCCGCGTCGCCCGAAAATGCGGTCGTGGCGGAATTGGTAGACGCGCAGCGTTGAGGTCGCTGTGGCCGAAAGGCCGTGAAAGTTCGAGTCTTTTCGACCGCACCATTAAACCCATTTGGGTTGTAATTTCCGGCTCGCCTCCAGATTTTATTTTTATTTCGGTTTTCCGAGGCTCCTAACGCGGGCCGGTTTTTTGCATACTGCCAGTCTGTCCTAGACGATTCCGATCAGACTGAGCCAGAAAGAAAAAGATGACTTCCGACCTGGACCGCGCGGCGCTGGAATACCACCGGCTGCCGAAGCCGGGCAAACTCGAAATTACTCCGACCAAACCGCTTGCCACCCAACGCGACCTGGCGCTGGCCTACAGCCCCGGTGTCGCCGCTGCCTGTCATGCCATCGTGGCGGACGCCAACCAGGCCGCCGAGATGACCGGCCGCGGCAACCTGATCGGGGTCATCTCCAACGGCACGGCCGTCCTTGGCCTGGGCAATATCGGGCCGCTCGCCTCCAAGCCGGTGATGGAAGGCAAGGCGGTGCTGTTCAAGAAATTCGCCGGCGTCGATGTCTTCGATATCGAGATCAACGAAACCGATCCGGCGAAGCTGGTCGAGATCATCGCGGCGCTGGAGCCGACCTTCGGCGGCATCAATCTCGAGGATATCAAGTCGCCGGAATGCTTCGTGGTCGAGCGCGCCCTGCGCCAGAGGATGAAGATCCCGGTCTTCCATGACGATCAGCACGGCACGGCGATCACCGTGGCGGCGGCAATCCTCAACGGCCTGCGCGTGGTCGGCAAGAAGATCGGCGATGTGCGCCTGGTTGCCTCCGGCGCCGGCGCCGCCGCGCTCGCCTGCCTCGATTTGCTGGTCGAGCTGGGGGTGAAGAAGGAGAATATCGTCGTCACCGATATCGTCGGCGTGGTCTACGAGGGCCGCACCGAGCAGATGGATGAATTCAAGGCGCGCTACGCGCGGCCGACCAATCACCGCAGCTTGGCCGATGCCATCGTCGGCGCGGATGTCTTCCTCGGCCTGTCCGCCGGCGGCGTGCTGAAGCCGGAGATGGTCGAGAAAATGGGGCCGAAGCCGCTCATCCTCGCTCTGGCCAATCCGACGCCCGAGATCCTGCCGGAAGTCGCCAAGAAGGCGCGGCCCGACGTCGTGATCGCCACCGGCCGGTCGGACTATCCGAACCAGGTCAACAACGTCCTGTGCTTCCCCTTCCTGTTCCGTGGCGCGCTGGATGTCGGCGCAACGACGATCAACACGGCGATGGAACTGGCAGCGGTGCGGGCGATCGCCGATCTTGCGATGGCCGAGATTTCCGACATCGTGGCGCGCGCCTATGGCGCCGACGAGCAGCTTAGTTTCGGCCCGGAATATTTCATCCCAAAACCGTTCGATCCGCGGCTGATTCTGCATATCGCGCCGGCGGTGGCCAAGGCGGCGATGGAGAGCGGAGTCGCGACGCGGCCGATCGCCGATCTGGAAGCCTACCGCCAGAGCCTGGAGCGGTTCGTCTACCGCACCGGCTTCGTCATGCGCCCGACATTCGAGCGCGCCAAGCGCCGGCCAATGCGGTTGATCTATGCCGAGGGCGAGGACGAGCGGGTATTGCGTGCGGCGCAGATCGTCATCGACGAGAAGCTGGCGCAGCCGATCCTGATCGGCCGCCGGGCCGTGGTGGAGACGCGGATTGAGCGCCTGGGCTTACGCATGAAGATCGGCGGGAATGTCGAACTGATCGATCCGGAGCGCGATGATCGCTACCATGAATACTGGAACGGCTATCGTTCGCTGATGAAGCGCAAGGGCGTGGCGCCGGACGACGCCCGCATCATCATCCGCACGAATACCACGGTGATCGCGGCTATGGCGGTCTATCGCGGCGAGGTGGATGCCATGCTCTGCGGCGCCATCGGCCAGTTCGAGCAGCATCTGCCCCATATCATGGACGTGATCGGCCTGCGGCCCGGCGCGCAATTGCCCGCCGCCATGCAGCTTCTGGTGCTGCCGCAGGGCATGTTGTTCATCGCCGACAGCAACGTGAATTTCGATCCCAGCGCCGACGAGATCGCGGCGATCGGACGGTTGGCGGCAGAAGAGGTGCGGCGCTTCGGCCTGGTGCCGAAGATCGCCTTGCTGTCGCATTCCAATTTCGGCAGCGCGCCGACGACTTCCTCGCGCAAGATGCGCGATGCCGTGCTTAAGCTGCAGGAAATGCTGCCCGACATCGAAGTCGAAGGCGAGATGAAGGCCGATGCGGCCATGTCGGAAACCATCCGCACCAAGCTGCTGCCGGACGGCAAGCTGACGGGCAGCGCCAATCTGCTGATCATGCCCAATCTGGACGCCGCCAATATCGCTGCCAATCTGGTGCGGCAGATCGATCAGGGTTTCTTCGTCGGGCCGATCCTGATGGGCATGGCGAAATCGGCGCATATCGTTTCGCGCAATGTCACCGTGCGGGGCTTGGTCAATATGAGCGCCGTGGCGGTGGTCGATGCCCAAGATCACGCCGATGGCGTCATGGGCCAGTGGCTGAAAGCCTAGAGCGAGGTGCGATGTTTCCCGAACGGCTGACCAACGGATACAAGGCGTTTCTCGGCGGACGGTTCGCCAGCGAGCGCAGCCGCTACGAGATGCTGGCCGAAACCGGGCAGCGGCCGGAGATCATGGTGATCGGCTGCGTCGATTCACGCGTCTCGCCGGAAGTCATCTTCGATGCGGCACCGGGTGAGCTGCTGGTGGTGCGCAACGTCGCCAACATCGTGCCGCCGTACGAGCCGGACCGCGATTCCCAGCACGGCACCTCCGCCGCGCTGGAATTCGGCGTGCAGGCGCTCAGGGTCAAGCATATCGTCGTGCTCGGCCATGCCTTCTGCGGCGGCATCCGCGCCTTCGCTGACGAGCAGGAGCCGTTGTCGCCCGGCGATTTCATCGGGCGCTGGATGTCGCAGATCGCGCCGGCCGCCGAGCAGCTCGGCGCGCGCGGACCGGATGATTTCCTGTATCTGCGCCGTCTGGAGCTTGCCGCCGTCGAACTCAGCCTGCGCAACCTTCTGACTTTTCCTTGCGTGCGCATCCTGGTCGAACGCGGCAAGCTGGAATTGCACGGCGCCTATTTCGGCGTCGCCACCGGCCAGATGCTGGTGCGCAATCCCGCAACCGGCCATTTCGAGCCGGTGGCCGGCAGCGGCCCGGACTGGCTGGCCCGGCTGGGCTGAGAATCAATGGCCGATTATGGGCAGCGAAGAATCGCTGTCCCAGTCGTGCCCGGCGGCAAAGTCACGCAGTTGCCGGACGGCAGGCGCGGCATCGTCGCGCCAGATGAGGCCGACGCGGTGGGTGTCGCGTAATTCCGGCAGCGTCAGCGTCGCCAGCCCGTCGCCGGCCAGCCAATGCGGCAGGATCGCCATGCCGACGCCGGCTTTCACCAGGGCCAGCAGGCCGAGGTCGCTTTCCACCCGGCCGATGATGCGCGGCCGGACATTCAACGAGGCAAACAGCCGCTCGGCCGCCGGCATGATCTCGGCCTGCGGCCGGATCACGAAGGGCTGGTCCTGAAGATCGGCAATGCGCGCGGCGCTGCGATGCGCCAGCGGGTGCATCGGCGGCGCGCCGAGCAGATAGCGCTGGCGGAAAAGCGGCAGAGCGGCGTCGCCCGAGCTGTCCTCCAGGAACAGCAGGGCGGCATCGATGCGGCCCAGCTGCAGGCGGCGGCTCAGGGCCGCCGCCGGCGCTTCAAGAATCTCGAGCGCTATGTCGGGATGGGCGGCGATGAAGCTGCCGAGCAGGGCGGTCAGGCCATGCTGCGGCAGGCCGGGGATGTAGCCGAGCCGCAAACGCAACGGCGCCGGTCTGGCCTGACGCAATTCGCGCCGGGCGGCGGTCCATTCCTGCAGCAGCAGCCGGGCGCGGGGCAGAAAGCGCGCCCCCGCCGGAGTGAGCTGGGCACCGCGGCTGCGTTCGAACAACGAGGCGCCCAGCGCTTCCTCCAGCCGCTTGATGCCGGCCGACAGCGTCGGCTGGGTGACGTTGGCGCGTTCGGCGCCCCGGGTGAAGCTGCCGGTCTCCACCACGGCCATGAAATAGCGGATCAGGGTCAGGTTCATGGCAATAGAGAAAGACTATTTAATCCATAAAGACAATTGATTTCCTCTATGTCGTTTTTCGGGCTAGGGCTGGATCCGGCCAACACCGCCTTTCCGGCGGATTTCGCGAATTGCGGCGGCTTTCAAGTCAAAGCCGATTGCATCCCAGGAGGTGGTGACATGAACGCGGTGACCGGTTTTCAGCCGCAGGATGCCGGTTTCGAGGCGAGGGTGCGCGACAGCTTCGCCCGCCAGCCGGCCATGGAACTGATCGGCGCCAGGCTTGCCACGGTGGCGCCCGGTCTGTGCGAGATCAGCCTGCCCAAGAAACCGGAGATCACCCAGCAGCACGGCTTCGTGCATGGCGGCGTGGTCGGCATGATCGCCGACAGCGCCGCCGGTTACGCCGCCTTCAGCCTGTTTCCCGCCAATTCCACCGTCCTGACCGTGGAGTACAAGCTCAACCTGCTGGCGCCCGCCGATGCCGATCTGCTGCTGGCGTGCGGCCGGGTCACCCGCCATGGCCGCACGCTCACCGTCTGCACGCTGGACGTCTTCGCCCACCGGGGCGGCAAGGTGACGCCCTGCGCCACCGGACTGGCCACGATGATGTGTCTGCTGGGACGCGCCGACGCACCCCGCTGATGCTGCATCCCTGCATCTGATTCGCTAATATCCCGCAACCTGATTCCGCGAGGCTACCATCATGATCGCCAATACTTATCCGACGCTCGATTTTGGGCTCGGCGAGACCGCCGATATGCTGCGCCAGAGCGTGCGCAGCTTCGTCGACAACGAGCTGGCGACGCGCGCCGACGCTATCGACAAGACCAATGAATTCCCGCGCGACCTTTGGACCAAGCTGGGCGATCTCGGTCTGCACGGCATCACGGTGGAGGAGGAATATGGCGGCGCGGGGCTCGGCTATCTTGAGCATTGCGTGGCCATGGAGGAGATCAGCCGCGGCTCGGCTTCGGTCGGCCTGTCCTATGGCGCGCATTCCAATCTCTGCGTCAACCAGATCCGCCGCAACGGCAATGCCGATCAGAAGAAGCGCTACCTGCCCAAGCTGATCAGCGGCGAGCATCTCGGCGCGCTGGCGATGAGCGAGCCGAATGCCGGCTCCGACGTCGTGTCGATGAAGCTGCGCGCCGAGAAGAAGGGCGACCGCTATATCCTCAACGGTAACAAGATGTGGATCACCAACGGGCCGAGCGCCGACGTGCTGGTGGTCTATGCCAAGACCGATCCGAATGCCGGGCCGCGCGGCATTACCGCCTTCCTGATCGAGAAGGGGTTCAAGGGCTTCTCGACGGCGCAGAAGCTCGACAAGCTCGGCATGCGCGGTTCGGATACTGGTGAATTGGTCTTCGAGGATTGCGAGGTGCCGGAGGAGAATGTCCTCGGCCAGGTCGGCAAGGGCGTCAATGTGCTGATGAGCGGGCTGGATTACGAGCGCGCCGTGCTGGCGGCCGGGCCGCTTGGCATCATGCAAGCTGCGATAGATGTGGTGATCCCCTATATCCACGAGCGCAAGCAGTTCGGCCAGTCGATCGGCACCTTCCAGCTCATCCAGGGCAAGGTCGCCGATATGTATACCGAGATGAACGCGGCGCGCGCTTATGTCTACGCGGTGGCGCGCGCTTGCGATCGCGGCCAGACGACGCGCAAGGATGCCGCGGGCGCCATTCTTTTCGCGGCCGAGAAGGCTACCAAAATCGCGCTGGATGCGATCCAGATTCTTGGCGGCAACGGCTATATCAACGACTATCCGACCGGACGGCTGCTGCGCGATGCCAAGCTTTACGAAATCGGCGCCGGCACGTCGGAAATCCGCCGCATGCTCATCGGCCGTGAAATCTTCGAGGAGACCAAGTGATTCTGCTGCGTAGGGTGTCGTTTCTCGCCGCCGTTCTGCTGCCGCTCATCGGCTCCCATACCGTCCTGGCCGCGGATGAGGAGGTTCACTGGTCCGCCATTGCGCCGCAGGATCGGCAAGTGCAGTGGCAGGCCCAGGACCTCGCCGCCAGCCCGCATATGGCCGAGTCCTTCACCGCGCCGCTGGGCTATCGGATCGAACGCTATTTCTGGCGGGCGCAGAAGCCGGCCGGCGCTTTCGCCATCGTCGTCCTGCGCGACCTGACCGGCGACGATCATTATTTGAGCGGGCCGGTCGATCTGATGAAGTTTGCCCGCACGGTGCTGAAGGGGTTGGAAGCGCCTTCGCCCAAGGCGCTCGACGACAAGGACCATGAGCGGCAGACGCCGGCCGGACCGGCGGAAACCCGCCGTTTCGAGCTGGGCGCCAGGGAATGCCTCGCGGTCGGGTTTTACGCGGCGCCGGAAGGCAAGGCCCCCGCGAAAGGCCACGCTCTTACCGAGGGCAGTCTGCGCCTCGATGGCGTCTACTGCGCGAGCGCCGGCGAGAAGATGACGGAGGAGCGGGCGAAGGCGACAGCCGGGGCTTTGCGGCTCGGACAAGCCGACGAAGCGGACTCGAGCGCCACAAAATAGAAGGAATACGGCAATGCTGACCGAAGAGCAGCAAATGGTCCGCGATATGGCCCGCAGCTTCGCGCAGGAGAAGCTGCTGCCGGGCGCGGCCGAGCGGGATCGCAACGGCCAGCCGCCGCTCGACCTGCTGCGGGAAATGGGACGACTCGGCCTGATGGGCATGGTCGTGCCCGAGGAAGCGGGCGGTGCCGGGACCGATTTCATCGCCTATGTGCTGGCGCTGGAAGAGATCGCGGCGGCGGATGGCGCGGTCAGCACGATCATGTCGGTCAATAATTCGCCGGTCTGCGCCGCTCTGCAGCGCTACGGCAGTGCCGCGCAGAAGGAACGCTATCTGAAACCGCTGGCGCGCGGCGAATGGATCGGCGCCTTCTGCCTGACCGAACCGCAGGCCGGCTCGGACGCCTCGGCGCTCAAGACCCGCGCCCGCCGCGAGGGCGGCAAATGGGTGATCAACGGCGTCAAGCAGTTCATTACCTCCGGTTCCATCGCCAAGCTGGCGCTGGTTTTCGCGGTCAGCGATCCGGGGCAGGGCAAGCGCGGCATCTCCTGCTTCGCGGTTCCGACCGGTACGCCGGGCTACAAGGTGGCCAGCATCGAAAGGAAGCTCGGCCAGAAATGCTCCGATACCTGCCAGATCGTTTTCGAGGATCTGGTCGTGGACGACGATGCCCTGCTGGGCGAGGAGGGCGAAGGCTACCGGATCGCGCTGGCCAATCTGGAATCCGGCCGCATCGGCATCGGCGCCCAGGCGGTGGGCATGGCTCGGGCTGCCTTCGAGGCGGCCTTGGCCTATGCCGGCGAGCGTCAGGCTTTTGGCACCGCGATCCGCAATCACCAAGCGGTGGCCTTCAAACTGGCCGACATGGCGACCCGCATCGAGGCGGCGCGCCAGATGGTGCTGAACGCCGCAAGGCTGAAGGAAGCCGGCTTGCCCTGCCTGAAGGAAGCCAGCATGGCTAAACTATTTGCATCAGAAATGGCGGAACGCGTATGCTCGGACGCCATCCAGATTCATGGCGGTTACGGCTATCTCGCCGATTTTCCGGTCGAGCGGATTTATCGCGATGTCCGGGTCTGCCAGATCTATGAAGGCACCAGCGATGTGCAGCGGCTGGTGATCAGCCGCGCCCTAACTACCTAGAGGACGCAGCATTGAACCAGGCCAACGATATCCTTTTCGTTGCCTCGCTGTTGGTTCTGGTCAGCATTTTCGCCGGTTCGGCTTCGAGCCGCTTCGGCGTCCCCTTCCTGCTGGTCTTCCTGGGACTGGGCCTTTTTGCAGGGGAAGGCGGCCCGGGCGGCATCGTCTTCCACGATTATCAGCTGACCTACTCGGTCGGTTCCGCGGCGCTCGGCATCATCCTATTCGATGGCGGCTTGCGCACGCGCTTTGCCACCGTGAAGCTGGTCGCGGCGCCGGCCCTGGCGCTGGCCACCATCGGCGTGCTGGTGACCGCCGGCCTGCTGGCCGCGGCGGCACATTTCGCCCTTGGCCTCGGCTATCTCGAAGCCTTCCTGGTCGGCTCGATCGTGGCCTCGACGGACGCGGCCGCCGTGTTCTTCCTGCTCAACGTCAAGGGCATGGCGCTGCAAAAGCGCGTCAGCGGCACGCTGGAGGTGGAATCGGGGATCAACGATCCCATGGCGATCTTCCTGACCATGATCTGCGTCGAATTGCTCAGGCTGGGACAGCCGCCGGACACGCTCCACCTTGCCGCTCAGTTTCTGCTGCAGATGGTCGGCGGTCTGGTGATCGGCGCCGTGGGCGGCTTCCTGCTGGTGGCGTTATTCAACCGCGTGCCGGTCGCCGGCGGTCTTTATCCGATCGTGGCGATGGCGGCGACCCTGCTGATCTTTTCGGGCGCGCATTTCGTCCACGCCTCGAATTTTCTCGCCGTCTACGTTGCCGGCCTCGTGCTGGGCAACCGCCGCCATCGCGGCGCCCAGGTAATTCTGCGCTTCTACGACGGTTTGAGCTGGCTGGGCCAGATCATCATGTTCCTTCTGCTTGGCCTGCTGATGACGCCGGCGGAGATGGAACCCTATTTCATCGGCAGCACCGTGGTCGCGGTACTCCTGATCATCCTCGCCCGTCCGGTCGCCGTCGTGCTCTGCCTGCTGCCGTTCCGCTACACGATGCGCGAGATCGGCTTCGTTGCCTGGGTCGGGCTGCGCGGCGCAGTGCCGATTTTCCTGGCCACGATCCCGGTCCTGGCCAATGTGCCGCAGGCGGAGGTTTACGTTACCGCGGCCTTCGTATGTGTCGTGGCGTCCCTGGCCCTGCAAGGCTGGACGATCGGGCCGGTCGCCCGGTTCTTCGGCCTCGAACTGCCGCCATCACCCGAGGCGCCGACCCGCACCGAAATCGATCTGGGCTCGGCCCTGGATCGCGATATCGCCAGCTACCGGGTCGAACCGGAAGCACCGGCGCTAGGCTATCGTTTCCTCGAACTGCCTTTGCCGCGCCGCTGCCGTATCATCTCGGTGATCCGCGATGGCACCGTCATGGATCGCACCAGGCTCGAAAGCCTGCAGCCTGACGACTACCTGCTGGTCCTGGCGCCGCCCGAGCAGTTCTTCTCGCTGGATAGGCTTTTTGCCGCCCGGCGGAAGCCGACGCGCAAGCGGCGCGAACGTGGCGAGGAGGTTTTCGGCGAATTCATCCTCACAGGCGATACGCTGCTGGGGGAGGTCGCCAACCTCTATGGCGTACCCATCGACGAGACGGACCGCAACGAACCGGTCGGCGCCTATATCCGCCGGCGCTTGCGGCAGCGTGCCGTTGTCGGCGATCGTTTGCGCGTCGGGCCCGTCGAGCTGGTCGTGCGCGAAGTCCGCAACGAGCGGATAACGTCGGTTGGCATCGAATTGGAGCCGGAGGAGCACCCGTTCCTGCGAGGCTTCCGTCGCGCCTTCGGTTTCGACTGAAATGGACAAAAAAGGAGGAAGCATGGCCGCCCCACTGGAATTCTATTTCGACTTCTCATCGCCGTATGGCTATATCGCCGCCCAGCGCATCGATGCGATAGCAGCCAAGCACAACCGGGAAGTCGACTGGCGGCCGATGCTGCTGGGCGCCGTCTTCAAGATCGCAGGCACCCAGCCGCTTACGCATTATCCGTTGAAGGGCCAGTATTCCACGCACGACTTCAAGCGCAGCGCACGGGAGCATGGCATCGCCTTCAATATGCCGGAGAAATTTCCGCTTCCGACGCAGGCGGCTGCACGCGGTGTCTATTGGCTGAAGGAGGTGTTGCCGGCGAAAGCGGTGCCGTTCATCAAAGCGGTTTATGCCGCCTATTTCGTCGATGGGAAGGACATATCGTCGCCGGACCTGCTGGCGGATATCGCGGCCGGCATGGGCGTCGACCGGAAGGAGCTCCTCGCCGGCATCGAAAATCCCGAGATCAAGGACAAGCTGCGTGAAGTCAACGATGACGCGATCAAGAATCGCGGAGTTTTCGGTTCGCCCTTCATCATCGTCGACGGCGAGCCATTCTGGGGCGCCGATCGGCTGGAGATGATCGATCGCTGGCTTGAGCGCGGCGGCTGGTAGGAGTAGGGCCAAATGGCTGAGCCGATCATCTTCTATTGGGATTTCCCGTCACCCTACGCCTATATCGGTGCCAACCTGATCGAGGCCGTGGCGAACAAGCATGGCCGAGCGGTCGACTGGCGGGCGGTCTCCATTGGCCATTTGTGGAAGGCGATCCCGGACCGGACGCCATTTCCCAAGATCAAGATGGATTACATGATGCACGATTGGACACGCTCGGCCGAACTGGCCGATCTGCCGATCGTCACGACGCCGACGCCATTCCCCACCGACGCCAAGCTGCCGCGGCTGCTGTTCTATCGCCTGAAGGCGCAGGATCCGGCCAAGGCGATCGCCTTGGCCAAGGCTGTGTTCCGGCAGTATTGGGGCGAGGGCAGGGACATCGCCAGGCCGGAACATCTGGCCGGGCTGTTGTCGTCGCTGGCCATTCCCGAAGCGGAGCTGACCGCAGCCGCCGAGGACGGCGCGGCGCGCCAGGCGGTGCTGGATGCAACGGCGGAGGCGATTTCCAGGCAGGCTTTCGGCACGCCGACATTCATTGTGGATGGCGAGATGTTCTGGGGTGCCGACCGGATCGATCATATCGACCGTTGGCTGGCGCGACGGTCGCGATCCTGATCATGACCGGGAAGGACGCGGGAGCCGCGCCGCAGGCGATCGTCGGGTTGGTCGTCACGGCTTTGCTGTGGGGCGCGATGATTCCGATGACGCATGCGCTGGCGACGCGGTATCTCGATCCCTTCTTCGTTTCGGCCATCCGGTATCTGATTCCGGCGCCATTGCTGTTTTTGATGAGCCTTGGCCTGGAGCGCGCCTCGCCGTTTCGCGGACCGCTGCCCTGGCCGCGGGTCTTCCTGCTGGGTGCCGGGATGGCGTCTTTCTCTGTCTTCTACACCATCGGCATCATGCTTTCGGACCCCGTCCGCGCCGCCATTGCCATGAGCTGCAGCCCGCTGATCGCGGCGTTGATGGCGAAGATGATGATCCGGGCGCCGCTTGCGCGCGGCTTCTGGCCGGCGGCCATCCTCGCGATGGTGGGGGCCTCGCTGGTGGCGCTCGACGCCGTGCGGCCGAAGACTGGCTCCGCCGGCGACTATGGTTATACCGGCGAAGCGCTGCTGGTTATCGCGATGGCAAGCTGGAGCTGGTATTCACTGAAGGCGCAGGCTTGGCTGACGCCGCTGGCCTGGAGTCAGATGCGGATCACCTTCCTGACGTCGTTGTGCGGCGGAATCCTGATCTGCAGCCTGTTTGCCATTCTGGCGTGGATCGATCCGATCCGCCTGCCGGTCGAGTGGCCGCCGCTGCCGGCAGTCGGCATGCTGGCCTGGCTGGGGCTGGGAGGTGCCGGCATCGCCATCCTGTTCTGGAATTACGGTGTCAGCCATGTCGGCGTGCCGATTGCCACGCTTTACAGCAGCCTTGCGCCCGTCTTTGCGGTGATGGTCGCTGCCTTGTTTTTCGGCAGCAGCATCACGTTGCAGCAGATCGCCGGCGGGATACTGATCCTCGTGGGCGTCTTCCGCATGCAATGGCTGCAAGCCCAGCAGGCCCGCAAGGCATTTGCCGTTCAGAAGATCGTATAGGCGCCGTCGATCACGAAGCTGTCGCCGGTATGGTACTGGCTGGCATCGCTCATCAGGTAGACCGCGATGCCGGCGAAATCGTCCGGCTGACCCCAGCGCCGTGCCGGGATGCGCGGCAGCACCGCGCCGCTGAATTTCGGGTCGGCCACGCCGCGCGCGGTCATCTCTGTCTCGATCCAGCCGGGCAGGATGGAATTGGCCGTCACCTTATAGCGCGCCATCTCGACGGCGAGCGCGCGCATCATCGCCACCATGGCGCCCTTGCTGGCAGCGTAGGATTCCGCCTGGGCCGCTCCATGGACCGCTGCCGTGCTGGCCATGCCGACCAGCCGGCCGCCAGCCGTATCACCGGTTTTGGCACGATCCACCATGTGCCGGGCAGCCGCCCGCAGGGTGAAGAAGGCACCATCCACATTGACCGATTGCACTCGGCGCCATTCCGCCGTGCTCAGCTCGTGGAATGGCGAGCGTTTCTGGCTGACGCCGGCATTGGCGAAGCAGCCGTCGATCCGGCCCATGGTTTGCAGCGCCTTGGCGAAGGCGGCTTCGACCTGCTGTTCATCCGCGACATCGACCTTCTGAACCAGGACGCGATGGCCGTATCCTTTCAGCTTGGCTTCCGCAGCGGCGTTCTTGTCTGGATTGCCGCCCCAGATGACCAGGTTGCAACCGGCTGCCGCCATGCCCTCGGCCATGCCCAGGCCGATGCCGCCATTGCCGCCGGTGACCAATGCAACCTTGCCGCTCAAATCCATGCTGCTGCGGGCCATGACTCCTCCATAGTTTTTCTCGATGTGGCCGATAGATGGCGGAAATTAGCAGGTCGCCGCGGCACGCGCATCCTTTTGCCGCCGCGCCCCTTGCGGCAGGGAAGGGGGGCTGGCATGTTCGCGTCATGCCGCCAGAGAACAAGAAGCAGAACGCCCAGCCATGAGCGCGATCTCCAGCCAATTGGATACCCGGTCCGAGGCCTTCCGGGACAACGCCGCGCAGATGCAATCCCTTGTCGACGATCTGAAGCAGAAGGTGCAGCAGATCAAGCGAGGCGGCGGCGACAAGGCGCGCGAAAAGCACCTCTCGCGCGGCAAGATGCTGCCGCGGGAGCGCGTACGCACGCTGCTCGATCCCGGCTCGCCCTTCCTGGAGCTCAGCCAGTTCGCCGCCTGGGACATGTATGGCGGCGGTATCCATGCCGCCGGCATTATCACCGGCATCGGGCGCGTTTCCGGCCGCGAATGCGTAATCGTCTGCAATGACGCGACGGTCAAGGGCGGCACGTATTTCCCGATGACGGTCAAGAAGCATCTGCGCGCGCAGGAGATCGCCCACGAGAACCGGCTGCCCTGCATCTATCTGGTCGATTCGGGCGGCGCCAATCTGCCGACCTGGGACGACGTGTTTCCCGACAAGGAGCATTTCGGGCGGATCTTCTATAATCAAGCGACGATGTCGGCCGAGGGCATTCCGCAGATAGCCGTGGTGATGGGCTCCTGCACGGCGGGTGGCGCTTACGTTCCGGCCATGTCGGACGAGTCGATCATCGTGCGAAACCAGGGCACCATCTTTCTCGGCGGCCCGCCGCTGGTGAAGGCGGCGACCGGCGAGATCGTCACGGCCGAAGAACTGGGCGGCGCCGATGTGCATGCCCGCACCTCCGGCGTGAGCGATCATTACGCAATGAACGACGCCCATGCGCTCGGTCTGGCGCGGCGTATCGTCGCGAATATGAACCGCACCAAGTCGGTATCCGGCGATGTTCGCGAGCCGGTGGCGCCACGTTACGATGCCGCAGAGCTTTACGGCGTCATCCCGAAGGACGGGCGCATTCCGTTTGACGTGCGCGAAATCATTGCCCGCATTGTCGACAACTCGGAGCTGGACGAATTCAAGAAGCTGTACGGTACCACGCTGGTCTGCGGCTTCGCCCGGATTCATGGCTACCCGGTCGGCATCATCGCCAATAACGGCATCCTGTTTTCCGAAAGCGCGCTGAAGGGTGCGCATTTCATCGAGCTTTGCTGCCAGCGCGGCATCCCGCTGGTCTTCCTGCAGAACATCACCGGCTTCATGGTCGGCAAGAAATACGAATCCGGGGGCATCGCGCGCGACGGCGCCAAGCTGGTCACGGCGGTGTCCTGTGCGCGTGTGCCGAAATTCACCGTCATCATCGGCGGCTCTTACGGTGCCGGCAATTACGGCATGTGCGGTCGCGCCTTCGGTCCGCGCCTCCTGTTCATGTGGCCGAATGCACGCATCTCCGTGATGGGCGGCGAGCAGGCTGCCAGCGTGCTGGCGACGGTGAAGCGGGACGGCATCGAGGCGGCGGGGCAGAACTGGAGCAAGGAAGAGGAAGAGGCGTTCAAGAATCCGATCCGCGCGCAATACGACCGCCAGGGCCACCCTTATTATGCCTCGGCGCGGTTGTGGGACGACGGCATCATCGATCCCCTCGATACCCGCATGGTTCTAGCGCTGGGATTGAGCATGGCCCATAACGCGCCGATCGAGCCGACGAAGTTCGGCGTCTTCAGGATGTGAGCCATGAGCGATAGCCAGACCCTGGTGCTGTTCGAACGCGATGGCCGCGGCGTCGCCACGGTGACGCTGAACCGGCCGCAGATTCACAATGCCTTCAACGATGACATCGTGCAGCGGCTTGCTGCCATCTGGAGCCAGGTGGCGGCCGATCCCGCGATCCGCGTCGTCGTGCTCAAGGGGGCGGGCAAGAGCTTTTCCGCCGGCGGCGACCTCGACTGGATGCGCAGGTCCGGCCGGGCCACGCCGGAGCAGAACCGCGCCAGCACGCTCAACATGGCGCGCATGCTCAAGCAGCTTCGCGACCTGCCGCAGGCGACGCTGGCTCTGGTGCATGGCAATTGTATGGCCGGAGGCACCGGCCTGGCCTCGGCCGCCGATATCGTGCTGGCGACGCAGTCGGCGCAGTTCGCGCTGACTGAAGTGCGGCTGGGGCTCACGCCGGCGACGATTTCCCCCTACGTGGTCGCTGCCATCGGGCGCCGCCAGGCGCATCGCTATTTCCTGACCGGCGAGCGTTTCGGCGCTGCGGAAGCCTGCCGCATCGGCCTGGTGCATGAGGTCGCTGCCGACGAAGCCGCCCTGGCGGCGCGCGGCGAGGAGATCGTTAAGGCATTGCTGCTGGGTGCACCGGGGGCGATCCGCGATTCGAAAACCTTGATCGGCCGCGTGGCGCAGCAGGCAGTCGATGACGAGCTGATGGAATTCACGGCACAGAACATCGCCGACCGGCGTGCCAGCGCGGAAGGGCAGGAGGGCTTGGTGGCTTTCTTCGAGAAGCGCAGGCCGAAATGGGCGGAGTAAGACGATGTTCCACAAGATCCTGATCGCCAACCGGGGCGAGATCGCCTGCCGCGTCATCCGCACCGCCAGGCGGCTGGGCATTGCCACCGTCGCCGTCTATTCCGATGCCGATGCCAAGGCCATGCATGTGAGCATGGCCGACGAAGCGGTGCATATCGGCCCCGCGCCGGTGCGGGAAAGCTATCTGCTCGCCGAGCGGATCATCGCGGCGGCACGAATGACCGAGGCCGAGGCGATCCATCCGGGCTACGGCTTTCTGTCGGAGAATGCCGGCTTCGCCCGCGCCTGCGCCGAGGCCGGAATTGTCTTCATCGGTCCGCCGGCCGCCGCGATTGACGCCATGGGGTTGAAGGGTGCTGCCAAGGCGCTGATGGAAAAGGCCAAGGTGCCGGTGGTGCCGGGCTACCACGGCGACGAACAGGCGCCGGATTTTCTCGCCAAGGAAGCCGAGCGGATCGGCTATCCGGTACTGATCAAGGCGGTCGCCGGAGGCGGCGGCAAGGGCATGCGGCGCGTCGACGCGGCGAAGGATTTCGCAGCCGCCTTGGCAGGTGCCAAGCGCGAAGCGGCCAATGCCTTCGGCGACGACAAGGTCCTGCTGGAGAAATACCTCGTCAAGCCGCGCCATATCGAAATCCAGGTTTTCGCCGACAGCCAGGGCAATGCCGTGCATTTGTTCGAGCGCGACTGCTCGGTGCAGCGCCGGCACCAGAAGGTGCTGGAAGAGGCGCCGGCGCCCGACATGCCGGCCGCCATGCGCGAGGTGATGGGGCAGGCGGCGGTCGCCGCGGCGAAGGCGATCGGCTATGTCGGCGCCGGCACCGTCGAGTTCATCGCCGACGTTTCGGAGGGGTTGCGCGCCGACCGCTTCTATTTCATGGAAATGAATACCCGCCTGCAGGTGGAGCATCCGGTGACCGAGATGATCACCGGGCAGGACCTGGTGGAATGGCAATTGCGCGTCGCCGCCGGCGAGACCCTGCCCGCCGGGCAGGATGATCTGGCGATCACCGGCCATGCCATCGAGGCGCGCGTCTACGCGGAAGATCCGGGCCGCAATTTCCTGCCATCCGTCGGCACGCTATGCCGCCTGCGTGCACCGGCGGAGACCGCGCATGTGCGGGTCGATACCGGCGTGCGCGAAGGCGATGCGGTCTCGCCCCATTACGATCCCATGATCGCCAAGCTGATTGTATGGGATAAGGATCGCGGATCGGCTTTGCGCCGGATGCGCCAGGCGCTCGGCAAGTATCAGATCGCCGGCGTCACGACAAATACCGCCTTCCTGATGTCGCTGGTGAGCCACGAGGCCTTCGCGGGCGGCGATCTCGATACCGGCTTCATCGAGCGTTTCCGTGCCGATCTGATCCCCCAGCCGGCACCGGCTTCCGCCAACGTGCTGGCCCTGGCGGCATTGGCGGTCGTTCTGGAGCGGCGCGCCAGGGCGGCGGCCAGTACCGCAGGCGATCCCTGGTCGCCCTGGGCGGCGGTCAATGGCTGGCGGCTGAATGATCAGGGTGCTGACGAGCTGATCTTCAAGGATCGCGATACCGACACGATCTGCCGCGTGGAGTATCTCAGCGACGGTGCGATCCGGTTGCGCGGTCTTGAGAAAGACGTGGTCGCGCAGGGGAACCTGGATAATGGCAGCCTGGACGCCGTGCTCGACGGACGGCGCATCAAAGTCGGGATCGTCCGACAGGGCGATGACCTGACGATTCTGCTGCCGGGCGAAACGCACCGCCTGATTCTGGTCGATCCGCGCGCCGCCGTCGAACTCGACGAGGCCGGCAGCGGCCAGTTGACTGCGCCGATGCCGGGCAAGGTAGTGCAGGTGATGGTGGCCGAGGGAGCCAGGGTCGAACGTGGCCAGCCACTGATGATCCTGGAAGCGATGAAGATGGAACACACGATCAGCGCGCCGGGACGCGGCAGCATTGCCAAGGTGCATTTCCGGGCCGGCGACCAGGTGCCTGAAGGCGCCGCGCTGCTCAGTATCGAGGCGGAAGAATGACAATGGGTTTGCCACGCTGCGTCACGCTCTGGGAAGCCGGGCCGCGCGACGGGCTGCAGAACGAGCCAGGCGTGGTGCCGACGGCGATCAAGGTCGAGCTGATCGAGCGGCTGGCCGATTGCGGCCTGACCCATATCGAAGCGACCAGTTTCGTTTCGCCGAAATGGGTGCCGCAGATGGGCGACCATGCCGAGGTGATGGCGCAGCTGAAGCCTCGGCCCGGCGTCCTCCATCAGGTGCTGACCCCGAATATGAGGGGCTATGAGGCGGCGCGTGCCGCCGGCGCCGAGGCAATCGGCGTGTTTGCTGCGGCCAGCGAGAGCTTTTCCCGCCGCAACATCGATTGCGGCATCGAGGAGAGCATCGAGCGGTTCCGGCCCGTGGTCGAGGCCGCCAGGCGGGACGGCGTCAAAGTGCGCGGCTTCGTCTCGGTGGTGGTCGGGTGTCCCTTCGAAGGCGATATTCCGCCGCAGCAGACCGCCAAGGTCGCCAGGCAGCTTTACGATCTCGGCTGCGACGATATCGGTCTGGGCGATACGATCGGCGTCGGTACGCCAGGCAAGATAAAGGCGATGATAGAGGCCTGTGCCAGGCTCGTGCCGCTGGAGGCCCTGGGAGGACATTTCCATGACACCTACGGCCAGGCCCTGGCGAATACCCTGGCGGCGCTGGAATGCGGCATTGCCCGTCATGATGCCTCAATTGCCGGACTGGGCGGTTGCCCTTATGCTCCCGGAGCCACCGGCAATGTCGCGACCGAAGATCTGGTCTACATGCTCGATGGCCTCGGGATCCAAACCGGCGTCGATTTGAAGAAGCTGGTCCAGACGGCCTGGTGGATTTCCGACCGGCTTGGCCGCCCGCCGGCCTCCCGCGTCGCCAAGGCGATGAAGTCGAAGTGCCTGTGAGACTGCCGTGCCCGTTCATCTGGTGAAAGTTGCGGTCGGGATCGAAAGCATCGAGCATTTCCGCCAGCGCATGAAGGCGCGCCGCGGCAGGACGTTCACCCACCACACGCGGCATATGCCCAAGCGCGCCGAGGAAGTTCTCGCCGGCGGATCGCTGTACTGGATCGTCAAGGGACGGATCGCGGTACGCTGTCCGATCGTCGGGCTGAAGGATGTCGTTTTGGAAGGCGAGGGGCCGCATTGCGGCATCGTCATGAAGACGGAACTCATCCCCGTCGTGCCGCAGCCTCGCCGGCCGCATCAGGGCTGGCGCTATCTCGAGGCTGATGAAGCCCCGGCCGATCTGCCGAAAATGGGCAGGGGCAGTGCGGAATTGCCGCCCGAGCTTGCGGCAGAGTTGCGCGACCTCGGCTTGTTGTAATACCAAGCTGCAAATCATCGGGAGTAGGGCAATGGACGCTCCGGCGCGGGCGCGCATCATCGTGGTCGGCAATGAAAAAGGCGGCTCCGGCAAGTCGACCACGGCGATGCACATCCTGACCGGATTGCTGCTGGAAGGCGGCCGGGTGGCTGCCATCGACCTCGATGCCAAGCAGCGGACCCTGACCCGGTATCTGGAAAACCGCAAAGCCTTCATTGAAAAGAACGGGCTGCGGCTGCCGATGCCCGAGCATGTCGTTGTTGCGGAAAGCGACAGGCCGGTCAGAAGCGAAGCCGCAGCAGAAGAAGCCGAACGGCTGGCGGCGGCGATGGCGGATCTGTCGGCGCGCCACGATTTCGTGCTGCTGGATTGTCCGGGCAGCGATACCAATCTCTCGCGGCACGGCCATTCCTATGCCGATCTGCTGATCACGCCGGTGAATGACAGCTTCATCGATGTCGACCTGCTGGCGACCGTCGACCCGGAAACCCTCAAGGTGGTCAAGCCGAGCCGCTACGCGGTCATGGTCTGGGAACAGCGCAAGCAGCGCTTTGCCCGCGACCGGCAGAGTGTGGATTGGGTGGTCATCAGGAATCGGCTTTCGCATCTCGATGCGCGCAACAAGCGTAATGTCGGCCATGTGCTGCAGTCCCTGGAGAAGCGGATCGGCTTCCGCTTCCTGCCCGGCCTGTCGGAGCGCGTCATCTTCCGCGAGCTGTTCCTGTCTGGCCTCACCCTGATGGACCTCGACCGCACCGGCAGTATCAACATGGCGCAGGCGGCGGCGCGGCAAGAGGTTCGTTCACTGCTGGTTGGTCTCGGGCTCTTCACGGACGACTAATGGTGCCATTGTGCACTTGCAACAAAAACCGCTTCGGGAAAAAGCGTTGAATTTCGTCGCGTCATCAAGCGATTGCGGGCCATGAGATTGTTGCTGGCGGTATACGATCTGGTTATTCTGCCCGACCGGATGACCGGGGTACCCGGATCGCCGAGGGAGAGCTAAACGAAAAATAGTAATCCGGCGGAAATCCGGGTGGTGGACAATTAGGAGGAAAACAGATGCGGAATTTTATCACCGGCGTGGCGATGCTGGGTGCGGCGTTGGCATTTGCCACGACAGCGTCGGCTGAACCGATCAAGATCAAGTTCAGCCATGTCGTTGCCGACGCGACCCCGAAGGGGCAGGGTGCCCTCAAGTTCAAGGAACTGGTGGAAAAGCGACTGCCCGGCAAGGTCGTCGTCGAGGTCTATCCGAACTCGCAGCTTTACGGCGATTCCAAGGAGATGGAGGCGCTGCTGCTCGGCGACGTGCAGATCATCGCTCCGTCGCTGTCGAAGTTCAGCAAATTCACCAAGAAACTGCAGGTTTTCGATCTGCCCTTCCTGTTCGACGACATTCAGGCCGTCGACCGCTTCCAGAAGAGCAAGGTCGGCCAGTCGTTGCTGAAGTCGATCGAGAGCAAGGGCTATACTGGCCTGGCTTATTGGCATAACGGCATGAAGCAGCTTTCGGCCAACAAGCCGCTGCGGGTGCCGGCGGATGCCAAGGGGCTGAAGTTCCGCATCCAGAGCTCCGATGTGCTGGAGGCGCAGTTCAAGGCTCTCGGCGCCAATCCGCAGAAGATGGCTTTCGCCGAGGTGTATCAGGCCCTGCAGACCGGCACCGTCGATGGCCAGGAGAACACCTGGTCGAACATCTATTCGCAGAAGTTCCACGAAGCCCAGAAATACATCACCGAGTCCAATCACGGCGTGATCGACTACATGGTGGTGACCAACACCAAGTTCTGGAACGGCTTGCCGGCGGACATCCGCACCGCCCTTGAGCAGTGCATGGACGAGGCCACGCTGTATGCCAACAAGCTGGCTGACGACATCAACCAGGGTGACAAGAAGAAGATCATGGACTCGGGCAAGACCGAGATCATCACTCTGACCAAGCAGCAGCAGCAGCAGTGGCGCAAGGCGATGGCTCCGGTCTACAAGCAGTTCGAGCCGGCTGTCGGTAAGGATCTGATCGACGCCGCCCTGGCCTCGAACAAGGCTAGCTGAGCGTGATCGGCCCGTCGCGAGGGGGGACGCGGCGCTCATGATCGAGAAGTTCATGAACCGGCTGGAGGAGGGTCTTTTGATCCTCCTCCTCTCCGCTATGACGCTGCTCACCTTTTCGCAGGTGGTTTTGCGTTACATCTTCAACACCGGCTGGGGCTGGGCGCTCGAAGCGACCACCTACATGTTCGGCTGGCTGGTGATGGTCGGGATTTCCTACGGCATCAAGGTCGGCTTCCACATTGGCGTCGATGCCGTGGTCAATCTGATGCCGCGCCAGGGGCGCCGCATTATCGGCCTGCTTACCACGCTGCTCTGCTTGGCCTATGCAGGGCTGCTGACCTACGGTGCCTACCAATATTTCGATACGATGCACATGCTGGGTGTCGAGGCCGAGGATATTCCGCTGCCGCGCTGGCTGCTCGTCAGCATCATGCCGATCGGCTTTGCGCTGCTCGGGATCCGACTGCTGCAGGTCTGGTGGAAAATCGTCACCGGTAAATTGGGAGGCTTCAATCTCGGCGACGAAGCGGCGGAAGTGCTGCGCGCGCATGCCGAGGATGTGGGCGGGGAGCAGGCCCGATGAATATCGTTTTCCTGTTTTCCCTGCTGTTCGTCATGATGACGATCGGCGTGCCGATCAGTATTTCGCTCGGCTTGTCGAGTCTTCTGACGCTCATGCTTTTTGCGCAGGATTCGCTTGCATCGCTGGCGCTGAAATTCTTCGCCACGATGGACCAGTACACGCTGCTGGCGATTCCGTTTTTCATCCTTGGCGGCGCCTTCATGACGACGGGCGGCGTGGCGCGGCGCATGATCAACTTCGCGATCAGCTGCGTCGGCCATACCTATGGCGGCCTCGCCATCGCCTCCGTAATGGCTTGCATGCTGTTCGCCGCGGTGTCCGGCAGCTCGCCGGCCACGGTCGTGGCCGTGGGCTCGATCGTGATCGCCGGAATGGTGCGCACCGGGTATTCCAAGGAATATGCCGCCGGTGTGATCTGCAACGCCGGCACGCTGGGGATTCTGATTCCGCCGTCGATCGTGATGGTGGTGTATGGCGCGGCGACCGAGAGTTCCGTCGGCCGGCTGTTCATGGCCGGCGTCATCCCCGGCATTTTGCTTGGTTTGATGCTGATCGCGGCGGTCTACATCTCGGCGCGTATGCTCGATCTGCCGCGGCAGGAGAGGCATTCCTGGGCGGAGCGGCTGCGGACCGGGCGCGATGCCATCTGGGGTTTGATGCTGATCATCATCATCCTCGGCGGCATCTATGGCGGCATCTTCACGCCGACCGAGGCGGCGGCGGTGGCGGCCGTCTATGCTTTTGTCGTTGCGGTCTTCGTCTACAAGGACATGAAGCTGACCGAGGCGCCGCGTGTGATCCTCGAGGCCAGCAAGACGACGGTGATGCTGATGTTCATCATCTGCAACGCCTTTCTGTTTGCGCATGTCCTGACGACGGAACAGATTCCGCAGACTATCACCGCGGCGATCGTTCAATGGGGCTTGCCGCCCTGGGCCTTCCTGATCGTGGTCAATATCCTGTTGCTGATTGCCGGCAACTTCATGGAACCATCGGCGATCATCCTGATCCTGGCGCCAATCCTGTTCCCGATCGCCGTCAAGCTCGGCATTGACCCGATCCATCTTGGCGTCATCATGGTGGTGAACATGGAAATCGGCATGATCACGCCGCCGGTGGGTCTGAACCTGTTCGTCACATCGGGTATAACCGGCATGCCGATCCTGAAGGTCGTCCGCGCGGCGCTACCCTGGCTGATGATCCTGCTGCTGTTCCTGATGATCGTGACCTACATCCCGAGCGTCTCGACATGGCTTCCGAACCTTCTTTTCGGGGTTGCCTCGCACTGACGGCGTAGGCCGGCCGCTGATTGGGGCCTCTGGCGCTGCCGGCGCCAGAGGCCTATACCTGATATGGCCTATGGGAAGGTCAGCGGATGAACCCATCAGATTCGAAGCCGCCCGGCTCAGGCGGCATCCCTGCCAGATCCACCGGCGAGGAGGTGAGCGACTTCCTCCGCCGCGTCGCTGCCGCCCCGCGTGCCGCTGGCCAACAGTCCGGGCGCGGTCGGCTGATCTTCGCCATGGATGCGACGGCGAGCCGTCGCCAGACCTGGGACGAGGCGCAGCGGATCCAGGGCGACATGTTCCGCGCCACGGCAGAACTCGGCGGCCTGGATATCCAACTGGTGTTCTTTCGCGGCCTGGGGGAATGCAAGGCATCCGGCTGGGTTTCCGAGGCCGGAGCGTTGCTGCGCCTGATGCGGCAGGTCGAATGCGTCGGCGGCCATACCCAGATCGAGCGCGTGCTCAATCATACGATCGCCGAGGCGCGCGAGGGTCGGATCAATGCTCTGGTCTATGTCGGCGATTGCCTGGAGGAGGATCCTGACGATGTCGCGGTTCGTGCCGGCGAACTGGGATTGATGGGCGTGCCGATCTTTGCCTTCCAGGAGGGCGAAGACCCGCAGGCCAGAGCCTGTTTCAAGGAAATGGCTCGGCTCACCCGCGGCGCGTTTTGCGCTTTCGATCGTTCCAGCGCAGCCGTCTTGCGGCAATTGCTGTCCGCGGTTGCCGTCTACGCGGCCGGCGGCCTCAAGGCACTCGAAAGCTATGCCAAGACGGCAGGTTCCGAAGTACGGCTACTGATCGGACAGATGCGGTAGGCAAATGCTCGCTTGGTTCGGTTTGGGCGTCATTGGGGTCATCATTCTGTGGCTGGCCGCGCAGGCTTTTGTGCGTGCCGATCCGAAAGCGCTGGCCAAGGGGCTGAGGATCGTCGCCGCGATATTGTGCGGCGGCTTCGGGCTGTTCTTTCTCGTGCGTGGCCGTGTCGATGTCGCGGTGTTCCTGGCGCTCGCCGCCATCGGGGCGCTCGGATACTGGCCGCGCGGCCTGTTTCAGCTCGGCGGTCAGCTCTTCGGCAAGGGCGGTTTGCTTGGCGGCCGCGGCCTCGGCAGCGGATGGAGCAGAGCGCGCACCGGCTACGACAGTTCGGGGCCATCCCCGGCCGGCTCGTCCGGCAACCGCTCCAGCGTGGAAACCGCCTGGCTGAGAATGCAGCTCGACCACGCCACGGGACGTATGGACGGCGACGTTCTGCAGGGGGTGTTCGCCGGCCGTCGCCTGTCGTCCCTGACTTTCGACGATCTGGTGGCTTTATGGCGCACGTGCAATGCTGCGGACAATCAATCGGCCGCTTTGCTGGAAGCCTATCTGGACCGCATGGTGGGCGAGGATTGGCGCGAACAGGCGGACCGGGCCGGCGACTCCGATGCCGGCTCGACCGGCGATGGTCTGACGCGCGAACAGGCATTCGCCGTGCTCGGGCTGAAGCCGGGCGCATCTCCCGATGCCATTCGCGCCGCCCATCGCCGGCTGATGAAGAAATTTCATCCCGATCAGGGCGGCTCGACGCATCTCGCCGCGCAAATCAACCGGGCAAAAGACCTGCTTCTCGGCGAATAGCCGTTATTTGTCCCTGATGATTCAGAACCGCATCGCCACGGCGATTCTCGCCGAGGCGACACGCGGCTCCGCGCTGTCGATGGTCAGCGTATCATAGGTATAGGCATAGCCGGCCGTGACGGTCATGCCTTGGTTGGCGACGGCCTTGGGCGTCCAGTTGGCCTGCAGTTCGACCTGCTGGCGACGGCCATATTGCGGAATGTCGATGCCGGCATCCGACTGGCTCAGTTGCGTGAAGTCGAACTGATTCGTGGCGGTGAAGCTGACCGTATCGGAAACCGGCACGGTGACGGAAATCCCCGGGCCGAAGATATAGCGGCTGTCGTATTCGTCGTAGGCGTTCTGGCTCCGGAAGCTCGCGCCGATTCTGTAGCCGCTGGCGTATTTGTAGGTAAGCCCCATGCGGCCCCGCACGACGCTGCGGTTCTGCAGCGGATCTTCGTAGCTGAAGTAATTGTAGGCGGAGGACAGCATCAGGCTCAGATTGGGCGCCAGATCGGTCGAGACCTGGTTGACCACGCCATAGCGGGTTTCGCTGCCGGCCATGTCGCCCCAGTTGACCAGCACATCCGGAGCGATATTCACGTTGATGCCGTATTCCTTGTAGGTCAGGCCAATCCGGCCATTGGCGGAATTGCTGGCGAGATCGCCCGCCAGAGTGGTGCGGCGGATGGCGCCGGAGCTGGTGACCGTCAGACCCTCGAAAAACTGCGGCACGTCATAGGCGGCGCGCAGCGCCCGCGGCGAAGCCCCGGTTTCGTCGCCCGCGGGCAATCCCACGATGGTCAGCGCCAGCGGATCGGTGAAGCGGGAGTGAAACCCCATGCCGTCCGGTCCCGCCGATGGAGCCAGGTCGCTGAAGAGGTGGTCGAAATCCAGCAGGCTGAAATGGTCCAGAACCCGCAGGGAGAAGTCGGTATCCGGATTTTCCGTCAGGGAGGTCGGAGCCAGCTGGGCCAGGCAGAAAACCGGATCCTGCGGGCTGACGAAGAGGGGGCAGATCTGCGGTCCTGGCGGCGGCAGCTCGGCCCCGGAAGGCACGGCGCCGGCCGGAGGGGCGATGGAAACGATCAGCCCGACATCGGATTGGCTGGATTTCTCGGGAAAGCGGCCGTCATCCGCCATGGCAATCGGGGTCATAGCCATGAGCGCAGCCATTACAAAGAGATGGCGGATATACGACAGCAAAAAGCCCCCCATCTGCCTAGGCAAAACAACGCTCAGGCAGAGCGATGATCGGGGCAAAGCGTTACGATGTCTTTATCGTTTGCGGGGCCGAATGCTTAATATTTGATAATGGTGCCGGATGAGGGGATTGAACCCCCGACCTTCGGTTTACAAAACCGCTGCTCTACCGCTGAGCTAATCCGGCATTTTTTCACGCTTCGGCGTGGCCTTATTTACGCAAGGCTTCTTCACCCGGCAAGGCCGCGAACAGCCGACGCTGCGTCAAATTGGCACTTGATAATCAATCGCAATAAAACTAACTTGTTTCTGCGAGTGATTTGCAGGATCGGATATGGCGCAGCGCGGCGACGAGGCAGAGGATCGGGCGGAACTCCGTCAGGGGCATGCCTGGCCGACCACCACCGGCGAACTGACCGAAGGCGAGCGTCTCGTCGTCTGGGCATTCCGGCGCTGGGTTTCGGGGCCGGAGCATCTGCCGATGCTGGCCCGGGAATTCGACCGGCAGTTCCTGCGCCAGGAAGCGCGGCCCGCTCTGTTTGCGCTCGATGCGGCGCTGACCGGCCTCAGCCGCCATGCGCGCCGGTCGATTGTCTATCACCAACCGTGCTGTGCCTGCGTGGGAGCCGACGAGGTTTGCCTGGTGTGCATCGTCGCAGCGCAGCAGGCCGGGGCGACCACTGCGGCCCGGGCTATGGCTGGGTGGCTGGTTCTTCCTTCTGGATTGGATGCCTTCCTGACGCCGCTGAATGCGTTTGGCGAGCGCCTCGCCTCCAGCGGGCACGATCTCCCATACCGCGTGGGGCAGCGGAATCGGCCTGTGCCGTTCGTTGCCATGCCCGTCGCGCTATCCGTTCATTGAGGTGAGTGAGCGTCATGTATGTCTGCCTGTGTCATGGATTTACTGACGGCGATGTCCGCAAGGCGATTGCCGATGGATGCAGATCGGTCGCGGCGGTGTACCGCCATATCGCCGACCGTCCGCAATGCGGCAAATGCGTGCCGGATGTCCGCAGCATGGTGAACGGGCAGGGCGTGGCCGAGGCGGCTTCCGAACAAGGAAACTGCTGCATGACCATGGCGCTGACGGAAGCTGCGGCATGACGGGCGTTGTTCTCATCGCCCTGACCTGCCTAGGCGGCGGTGGCCTGCTGGTGCTCAAACTGCGAATGATGCGCGCTCTCACTTCGGTGGAATGCAGTCGCACGGTTCTTCGCCAGGCTGAGTTTCTCTAAATCACCCCGTATTTCCCGCTATTTCCCTTGAGAGGATGCAGCTTGCGGCGTTATGCCTTTAAGCGGTGCCTCGATGATCGGGTGCGCTTTGCAAGGAGGCTCGCATGAAGGGCGACAAGAAAGTCATCCAGCACCTCAACGCCGTGCTGAAGAATGAACTGACCGCCATCAATCAGTATTTCCTGCATGCGCGGATGTGGAAGAGCTGGGGCTACGAGCGGCTCGGACATCACGAATACGAAGAATCCATCGAAGAAATGAAGCATGCCGACAAGCTCATTGAGCGCATTCTACTGCTCGAGGGCATGCCGAATCTGCAGGACCTTGGCAAGCTGCATATCGGCGAAACTATTCCCGAGGGACTGCAGTCCAATCTGGATCTCGAGCGCAAGGGCCGCACCGATCTGATCGCCGCCATAGGTCTATGCGAGACTACCCCTGATTACGTCAGCCGCGATCTGCTGCGGGAAATCCTCGAGGATACGGAAGACCACATCGATTATCTCGAGACCCAGCTCGATCTGGTGAACTCGGTCGGACTGCAGAATTATCTGCAGTCACAGATGGGCGAGGGCAAGCCGTCCTGAAGCGAATGCGTTCGCCCTAGCGGCGCACGCATTCGTAGAGCGCGATCGCGGCGGCGGCGGAAACGTTCAGGCTTTCCACCGCGCCCGTCATCGGCAGCCGGGCGAGGAAATCGCATTTCTCCCGCGTCAGCCGGCGCAGGCCTTCATCCTCGGCCCCCAGCACCAGGACGATGCGGTGGATGTCCTGCACCGCTTGGGCGAGCGTCCGGTCCGCCGCCATTTCCAGCCCGATCCGCCAGAAGCCGTATTCGGCCAATTGATCGAGTGCGCGCGAGAGATTGGTGACCCGGATGATGGGCACGATCTCCAGCCCGCCCGAGGCGGCTTTGGCCAAGGCGCCGGTGGCCTCGGGGGCATGGCGGTCGGTGACCAGCAGGGCGCGGGCGCCGAAGGCGGCGGCGGAGCGCAGCACGGCGCCGATATTGCGCGGATCGGTCACGTGGTCGAGGACTAGGACGGTGTCGCGACCGCTCTCTGGCGGGACCCGCAGCCCTTCGATGCCCGGATCGTCAAGCGGATCGGCGAAAACCGCGATTCCCTGGTGGACCGCCCCGGCCGGCAAGGTGGCTTCCAGCCGCGACCGGTCGACGATCTCGGGCTGAGGATGGGGGGGGAGATGCCCCTGAAGTTCCGCCAGGGCCTCCCGCGTCAGCAGCAGGCGGCGCAGGTAGCGGTGCGGGTTCTGCAGCGCGGCGAGGCAGGCATGCCGGCCATAGAGCCAGACCGGCAGATCGGGCCGGCCGCCGCGCTCATGCCGCCGGTGGTCGGCCTCGGGGCGGCGTTCCCGTCCTGATCCGGTCTCCAGCGGCTTCGGCCCATGCGGCCGATTCGGCTGTGGCGAATGGCCGTGGCGTGGGCGGGAAGGGCCCGTCGCCGCTTTGGGCGAACGGGCATTCGGCTTGCGTCTGCGCATGGCGGCTCTTATACTGGCTGGCGGTAGAAGCAACAACATTGCCGCCCAACCTCTTAAATTTTTTGGGGCTATGGGGGCGATGATGGTGCTTTTGTCGCGTTTAATCCATTGACTAGCGGTAATCCCTTCGGTAATCGGGGGGCCCGGTCGGAGGGGTGCCCGAGTGGCTAAAGGGGACGGACTGTAAATCCGTTGGCGCACGCCTACGTTGGTTCGAATCCAACCCCCTCCACCATCAGACGCTGACGCAAAAGTGCCTTGGCACCAGAGAGTTAGCGTAGAGTCTTCGGACGTAACGCGAAGCGGCGGGTGTAGCTCAGTGGTAGAGCCCCAGCCTTCCAAGCTGGTTGCGAGGGTTCGATTCCCTTCACCCGCTCCAGCTCGTTGGGCGGAGCCGACCTAAGGGTCTGATCCGTCGACGGTGTTCGGCAATGCCCAGGGCGCTGATGCAGCGCGGCAAAGTCGGAGACCGGTCATTACTAACCAAGACCGCTTCCGAAAGGGGCGGCAAAGCAGGTCGAGCGACACCGCAGGTCGGAAACAGGACAAAACAATGGCCAAGGCAAAGTTTGAGCGTACGAAACCGCATTGCAACATTGGGACGATTGGTCACGTTGACCATGGGAAGACGTCGCTGACGGCGGCGATCACGAAGGTTTTGGCTGAGACGGGCGGGGCGTCGTTTACGGCGTAT
>NZ_DASVCJ010000006.1:0-268018 GCF_036381655.1 Ferrovibrio sp. | reverse complement strand
TGATCGCCACCTCCTTTTATGTCGTGCAACGCACGAGCCGTGCGCGGCTCGCCGGACGCTGGTCTCCGTGGTTCGTGTTCTGGGGGTATCAGCTTTTCATCGTGCTCGCGGCGAGCGGCTACGTGCTCGGCGTCACCCAGTCGAAGGAATATGCCGAGCCCGAATGGTACGTGGACCTCTGGCTCACCGCCGTCTGGGTGGTCTATTTCCTCGTCTTTGTCGGCACGCTCGCCAAGCGCCGCGAGCCGCATATCTACGTGGCGAACTGGTTCTATCTCGCCTTCATCGTCACCATCGCCATGTTGCACATCGTCAACAACCTGGCGATCCCGGTGTCGCTCGTCGGCTCGAAGAGCTACATCATCTATTCGGGCGTCCAGGACGCCATGACGCAATGGTGGTACGGCCATAACGCGGTGGGCTTCTTCCTTACCGCAGGCTTCCTCGGCATGATGTATTATTTCGTGCCGAAGCGCGCCGAGCGTCCGATCTACTCCTACCGCCTCTCCATCGTTCACTTCTGGTCGCTGATCTTCCTCTATATCTGGGCCGGACCGCACCATCTGCATTACACGGCGCTGCCCGACTGGACCTCGACGCTGGGCATGGTCTTCTCCGTCATGCTGTGGATGCCGTCCTGGGGCGGCATGATCAACGGCCTGATGACGCTCTCGGGCGCCTGGGACAAGCTGCGCACCGATCCGGCGCTGCGCTTCTCGGTCACGGCGGTCGCCTTCTATGGCATGTCGACCTTCGAAGGTCCGGTGATGTCGATCCGCCAGGTGAACGCGCTGAGCCACTATACCGACTGGACCATCGGCCATGTGCATTCCGGCGCGCTGGGCTGGAACGCCTTCATCACCTTCGGCATGCTGTATTACATCGTGCCGGTCCTGTGGAACCGCTCGCGGCTCTATTCGGTCAAGCTGGTCTCGTATCATTACTGGATCGCGACGATCGGCATCCTGCTCTACATCACCGCGATGTGGGTGTCTGGCATCATGCAGGGCCTGATGTGGCGCGCCTACGACAGCCAGGGCTTCCTGCAATATTCCTTCGTGGAAACCGTGCAGGCGATGCATCCCTTCTATCTGATCCGCGCAACGGGCGGCATCCTGTTCCTCACGGGCGCCTTGTTGATGGCATACAACCTGTGGCGTACCGCTCGCGGCGATCTCCGCGATGAGGCGCCTGCCGCTCGCGTCGGCGTGATCGCCGCCGCGGCCGAATAAGAGAGGCCGCCATGTTCATCAAGCACTCCACCATTGAGCGCAACACGATCCTGTTGACCGCGCTTGCGCTGATCACCGTCGCCATCGGCGGTCTGGTCGAGATCGTCCCGCTGTTTACGATCGAAACCACCATCGAGCGCGTCGAGGGCGTGCGGCCGTATTCGCCGCTCGAACTGGCCGGCCGCAACATCTACATACGCGAGGGCTGCTATCTCTGCCACAGCCAGCAGATCCGTCCGCTGCGCGACGAGGTCGAGCGCTACGGCCATTACAGCCTGGCCGCCGAGAGCATGTACGACCATCCCTTCCAGTGGGGCTCCAAGCGTACCGGCCCGGACCTCGCCCGTGTCGGCGGCAAGTATTCGAATGAATGGCAGGTCGCTCACCTGAAGGATCCGCGCGCCGTCGTGCCGGAGTCGATCATGCCGCCCTACGCCTTTCTGGCGGAGAAGTCGCTCGATTACGGCGATATTGCCGATCACCTGAAGACGCTTCGCCTCGTCGGCGTGCCTTACAGCGATGAAATGATCGCGGATGCGCGGGCCGATCTGGAGGCGCAGGCAACGCCGGATGCCGATATCGAAGCGCTGCTGCAGCGCTATCCCAAGGCCGCGACGGGCGATTTCGACGGCAATCCGGAGAGGCTGACAGAGCTGGACGCGCTGGTTGCCTACCTGCAGATGCTGGGCCGCCTGGTCGAGTTCGACAAGACCCAGCCCGGCAGCTTGCGGCAGTAGGGAGGCGAGGATGGAGCAGCTTATTCAGCATTATCCGTGGCTGCGATCGCTGTGGACGGTTTGGTTCTTCCTGCTGTTCGTCGGCGTCATCACCTGGGTGATGTGGCCGAGCCGCCGCCAGCAATGGCGCAAACTGGGGAATATTCCCTTGCATGACGGCGGCACCAACCGCCTGCGCTCGAAGAGGAATTGAGCGATGCCGAGCAAAATCGAAAAGGATATGGTCAGCGGTCAGCATACCACTGGCCATGAGTGGGATGGGATCAAGGAGCTGAATACGCCGCTCCCGAAATGGTGGCTGTATGTTTTCTATGCGACGGTCGTCTTCGCCATCGTCTGGAGTATTCTGTACCCCTCTGTTCCTGGCTTGCACACTTACTTCAAGGGCGTCCTCGGCTACACGCAGCGCGACGCCGTAGCCGAGAAACTGGAAAAGGCTGCTGCGGCACAGGCCGTCTATCGCGACATGATCCGCGCCATGAGCGTGACCGAGGTGAAGGCCGATCCGGAGCTCGACCGTTTCGCGCTCGCCGGCGGACGCGTGCTGTTTGCCGAGAATTGCGCGGCCTGCCATCAGTCTGGCGGCACCGGCGCCAAGGGATACCCGAACCTTGCCGATGACGATTGGCTATGGGGCGGCTCTCTGCCGGAGATCGAACAGACGATCAGGCACGGTGTCCGTGCAGTAGGCGACGACGAGACCCGGCAGTCGCAGATGCCGCGCTTTCTGGCCGACGGCATACTGACCTCGGCTCAGATCGATGCCGTGGCCGATCATGTGCGGTCGCTATCCGGCCTCGGCAAGGACAACGCCGAAGGCGCGCAGATATTTGCCGAGCAATGCGTCGCCTGCCACGGCGAGGACGGCAAGGGCAATCGCGAATTGGGCGCGCCGAACCTGACCGACAAGATCTGGCTCTATGGCAGCGACAAGGCCACCATAGTGCAGACGATATCCTACAGCCGCAACGGTGTGATGCCCGCCTGGAGTGCGCGTCTGGACGATGCCACCGTGAAGATGCTTGCAATCTATGTTCACGCTCTGGGTGGCGGCGAATGACGCGCGATGGCTGATATGAATCACATCGCTACCGAACGCAGAGCGGAAGCCAGCATCGCCTCGGAAGAACCCGAGGCGATGTTTGGCGTTTTCTCGCCCTCGCTTTATGCCGATCGCGTGAAGGTCTATCCACGTGCCGTGTCCGGGCGGTTCAGGACCGTCAAATGGACGGTTCTGATCCTGTGCCTGGCGCTGTATTATATCGGCCCGTGGATCCGCTGGGATCGCGGCCCGAACGCGCCGGACCAGGCGCTTTTGCTCGATATGGTCGGCCGGCGCGGCTATTTTTTCTGGATCGAGATCTGGCCGCAGGAAATCTACTACATCACCGGCCTGCTCATCCTGGGTGCCGTCACGCTGTTTCTGGCGACGGCGCTGTTCGGTCGCGTCTGGTGCGGCTATACCTGCCCGCAGACGGTGTGGACCGACCTGTTCATGCTGGTCGAGCGTTGGATCGAGGGCGATCGCAACGCCCGCATGCGTCTCGATCAGCGCCCGATGTCCTTCGACAAGGCCTGGCGCAAGACGGCGAAACATGCCGCCTGGCTTCTGATCGCCGCCGCCACGGGCGGCGCCTGGATCATGTACTTCCAGGACGCACCGACCGTGACCATGGAAATGCTGACCGGCGCGGCGTCGGGCGGCACCTATTTCTTCTTCGGCCTGTTCACGACGACGACTTATGTCCTGGCCGGCTGGGCCCGCGAGCAGGTCTGCACCTATATGTGCCCCTGGCCGCGGTTCCAGGCCGCCATGCTGGACGAGCACAGCCTGGCGGTGACCTATCAGGCATGGCGCGGCGAAGCCCGCGGCAAGCATAAGGCGGGCGAGACCTGGGAAGGGCGGGGTGATTGCGTCGATTGCCGGGCCTGCGTCAATGTCTGCCCGACCGGCATCGACATTCGCGACGGCCAACAGCTCGAATGCATCGGCTGTGGCCTGTGCATCGATGCCTGCGACGACATCATGGCCAAGGTCGGAAGGCCGCAGCGCCTGATCGACTTTGTATCGTTGGCCAACCTGGGCCGGCGTTCCAAGGGATTGCCGGAGGTGCGCAGGCTGGTCCGTTCCCGCACGGTGATCTACAGCACCTTGCTTGTTCTGGTCGCCCTGGTCATGGCGGCGGCGCTGACGATGCGGCACTCTTTTGAACTGAATGCACTGCACGATCGCAGCCCGCTATTTGTCACCCTATCCGATGGCAGTCTGCGCAATGGCTATACGCTGAAGGTGATCAACAAGACCCAAGAAGCGATCGATCTGAAGCTGGTTACGTCCGGCCTGTCGCATGCGCAGATGTTCCTCGCCGGTACTACAGACGAGGCGACGGAAAGCATCGTCCTGCCTCTCGAAGCAGATGCCGTCGGCGAGTTCCGTGTCTTTCTGCGCGTGCCCCGGGCCAGCGTGACGTCCGCGTCCATGCCGTTCGATATGCGGCTGCTCGATCCGAATGGACGGGAAGTGGCGCGGTATCGGGCGCAGTTCAACGGCCCGAATGGAGGGCACTAATAATGAAAACACTATCTGTTGACGGCGAGTCACGCCGGGAGCGCTGGATTCCCTGGCTTTTTGTCATGGGATTCCTGGTCGTCATCGGCGTCAACGCGACACTGATCGTAGCTGCCGCGCAGACCTTCAGCGGGTTGGTCGTTGCCCATCCTTATCAGGAGGGCAACGAATACAATCAGATCCGAGCGCAGATCGAGGCTCAGGAGAAATTGGGCTGGCGCTACACGCTGCGGACAGAACCCGGCCGTGACGGGAATGTGCATCTGACCGTAACCTGGCGGGACAAATCCGGCCTGCCGATCGATGGTTTGGCGATCGCCGGGCAAATGCAGCGCCCGGTCGAGAACATGGCTGCCGTTCCCGTCGCCTTTCGCTCATCTGGTTCTGGCAGCTATGTTGCCGATATCGCCCTGCCCAAGGGGGGCGTCTGGGATCTGCATATCTCCGCGGCCCGCCGCAATATCGCTTATGCAGCGGCGGAGCGTCTGGTCCTGCCGTGAGCGCCGCCGCCGGCATATTGCCCGCTGTCACGGGCTCCGCCGCCGAGCGGCATGCGCTCGCTTGCGCTCATTGCGGAGCGCCGGTGAGTGACACGTCCGGCAACGGCCCGGCGTTTTGCTGCAGCGGCTGCGCCGGCGCACATGCCCTGATCAAAGGCCTGGGCCTGGAGCGCTATTACGCCATGCGGGACATGGCGGCTGTTTCGCAGCCGTTCGCCGCCGAAGCGGCAGATTGGGTTGAGTTCGTCCGTTCCGACCCTGACGGCACACGCCATGCGGAATTGTTGATCGAAGGGCTGCATTGCGCGGCCTGCCTGTGGCTGATCGAGCGCGCATTGCGCGCGCAGGCGGGCGTGACCCGGGCTCGGCTTTCCGCGACGACCCGCCGCCTGTCGCTGGCCTGGACGGGCGATGCCGCGCGCATCAACGCGCTGGCCGATACGATAGCGCGCCTCGGCTATCGATGTCTGCCGGTCACGGCCGATGCCGCCGAGAAGGTTGGCTCGTCCGAAGAACGCAGTCTGCTGCGGGCCATGGGCGTCGCCGGCTTCGCCGCCGCCAATATCATGCTGCTATCCGTTTCCGTCTGGTCCGGCGCTGCCGGCTCGATGGGTGCTGGGACCCGCGATCTGTTCCATGTCATCTCGGCGCTCATCGCGATTCCGGCGATCGCCTATGCCGGCAGGCCGTTCTTTCATTCCGCATGGACGGCGCTGCGCCAGGGCCGCACCAACATGGATGTGCCGGTCTCCATCGGAGTCGTGCTGGCCCTGCTGGTCAGTCTGTTCGAACTTACGCGCTCCGGCCAGCATGCCTATTTCGATGCGGCCGTGATGCTGTTGTTTTTTCTTCTGGTCGGCCGCTACCTGGATATGCGTGCGCGCGGCTTTGCGCGTCGTACGGCGCAGCAACTGGTGGCCTGGACGGCACGTCCGGCCACGGTGCTGACCGAAGCCGGCGCGGTGCAGCGCCCGGCGCATCGTGTCGCCATCGGGGACCGGATACTGGTTGCGACCGGCGAGCGCATTCCGGTGGACGGCGTCGTGCTCGAAGGGATATCAGCGGTCGATCGCAGCCTGATCAATGGCGAGGTCGTGCCGCAACCGGTCGTGCCAGGGGCGGAGGTCTTTGCCGGCACCGTTAACCTCGATGCGCCGCTGACCCTGCGCGCCATTGCTGTCGGGGACGCCACCCTGCTGGGCGAAATTGCCCGTTTGATGGAGGCGGCCGAGCAGGGGCGGGGGCGGTACATGCTGCGGGCCGAGCGTGTGGCGCGCTGGTATGCGCCGGTCGTGCATCTGACCGCTCTGATCAGCTTCCTGGGCTGGTATTTCATCGGCCATATCATCTGGCCCGATGCCTTGCTGATCGCAGCCTCGGTGCTGATCATCACCTGCCCCTGCGCGCTGGCGCTCGCCGTCCCGATCGTGCAGGTGATCGCCAGCAGCCGCCTGATGCGGCGCGGCATCCTGCTGAAATCCCCGACGGCGCTGGAGCGTGCCGCCGCGATCGATACGATCGTCTTCGACAAGACCGGCACGCTGACCATGGGCCGCCCGGTTCTTCTGCCCGAGGATGCGGCCGACGGCGATGCCCTGCAAACAGCCGCGCGCTTGGCCGCGCGGAGCCGTCATCCGCTCTGCAAGGCATTGCTGGCGGCTTGCCCGGATGCGGTGCCTTTTGCCGGGGTGGAAGAGCATGCCGGACAGGGGTTGCTTCTGCGCCAGGGCGAAAACGAAATCCGGCTGGGACATGCCCGTTTCGTGGGCGTCGAGGCCGCCGCGGTGGACGGGTTTTCGGAACTCTGGCTGAGCCGGCCCGGTTTGCCGCCATACCGCTTCCGCTTCTCCGATGCACTGCGTAGCGGCGCAGTTTCGGCTATCGGGCAGTTGCGGAATGCGGGTTACCGGCTGCTGATTCTCTCCGGCGACCGGGCGGCCGCAGTGCGCAAAGTTGCCGATGCGCTCGATATTGCCGAATGGACTGCCGAAGCGGATCCGCGTTGCAAGGCCGAGGCGATAGCGCAACTCAGGCAGGAAGGCCGTCGGGTCCTGATGCTGGGGGACGGCCTGAACGATGCCGTGGCGCTTGCGGCCGCCGATGCTTCGCTGTCGCCATCTTCCGGGCTCGACATCGCGCAGAACGCGGCCGATGCGGTATTCCAGAACGGGCAATTATCCGCGGTGGAGGACTTCCTGCGCGTGGCGGGGCGAAGCCAGATTCTGGCCAGGCAGAATCTGTTGCTGGCGCTGATCTACAACGCCCTCGCCGTACCGCTGGCGATTGCCGGCCTGGTCACGCCGCTGCTGGCCGCCATTGCGATGTCCAGCTCGTCGATCCTTGTCGTGCTCAATGCGCTGCGGCTGCATGCGATTCGGAGGCCGCATGTGATCCGGGGCAGTGCGGCCTTAAACAGGAGGCCGGCATGACGATTCTCCTTTACCTGATCCCCGCCGCCCTGGGGCTTGGCCTGCTCGGGATGGCGGCATTCCTCTGGGCTTTGAAATCCGGCCAGTTCGACGATCTGGACGGCGCGGCCCAGCGGATAATGTTCGACGATGCGGATGCTGATTTACGTGGAAGGAGGAGATGAGATGAACAATCTTGGGCAGGTGCTCAGCTTCTGGGTGATGGGCGCGATTGTGACCATTCTTGGGCTGCTTGGCCTTGTACTGGCGGCTGACGCGCGGGATGGCGGTATGCTGTGGTTCGGTCTGGCATTGGCCGTTTTTGCGGTCATCTACGACTTTTTCGCCATTCATGTGACGCATAAACAGCCTTGAAATCACGGTGGTCCTCCCCCTGGCGACAATCAATCGCAGGATGAGCTCAAGAGCGGCGGGGCAGGAAATGATTTCAATGTGCCGTTTCAGTTGGTAGCCTCGTTCCTGGCCTTCGGAGGGGCCCCCTTGGAACGATCGGCAGCCGAGCTGGAATGGACACCGACGCAACGAACCAGGCCCGTCAGCGAAGTTACGAGCTTCTGATACAAGCTGTCGGCGACTACGCCATCTATATGCTGGATCTGGACGGCAACGTGGTGAGCTGGAACGCCGGTGCCGCCAATATCAAGGGTTATTCCGAGCAGGAAATCATCGGCAAGAGTTTTTCCTGCTTCTATGCGCCGGAGGATCGCGCAGCCGGCAGGCCGGAAGCGGCATTGCACGCGGCGCGCACCGCCGGGCGCTATTCCGAGGAGGGCTGGCGGGTGCGCAAGGATGGTTCCCGGTTCTGGGCCTCCACCGTCATCGACGCCATCCGCAATGAAGCTGGAGACCTGATCGGATTCGCCAAGATCACCCACGATCTGACGGAGCGCCGCGCGGCACTGCAGGCGATCGAGGAAAGCGAGCGAGATCTTCGCCTGCTCATCGAGAGCGTCACCGATTATGCCATCTACATGCTCGATTCCAATGGCATCATCACGAGATGGAACAACGGCGCGCAGCGGATCAAGGGCTATACCGCCAACGAGGTCATTGGAAAGCATTTCTCCACATTCTATACGCCGGAAGAACGCGATCTGGGCGTTCCCGAGCAGGCCTTGCAGCGTGCCTTGGCCGAAGGTCGCTACGACGCCGAGGGATGGCGGGTGCGCAAGGACGGCAGCCCGTTTCGGGCCAGTGTCGTCATCGATCCGATCCGGAGTGCGGATGGCAGGTTGATCGGCTTTGCCAAGATCACCAAGGACATCACCGAGCGCTATGAATCGGAAAAGCGCCTGCAGGAAACCCGTGAGCAGCTTTTCCAGGCGCAGAAGATGGAGGCGCTCGGACGCCTGACCGGCGGATTGGCGCATGATTTCAATAATCTCCTGACGGCGATCCTTGGTGGCGCCTCGCTTGCGCTCAATAGCAAGATCGAGGAGCCGCGGATCAGCCGTATTCTTGGCAACATCCGCGACGCTGCCGAGCGCGGCGCCTCCCTGACCAGGAAATTGCTGGCTTTCGCCCGGCGGCAATCGCTTGAGCCAAAACCCCTTTCGCTCAGCAAGGAGCTGTCATCGATTGTCCAGTTGTTGCGGCCCTCTATTCGCAGCAGCATCGAAATCATACTCGACCTGCCCGACGATCTGCGGACTGTAGAGATCGATTCCACGCAATTGGAACTGGCACTGTTGAATCTGGCATTCAATGCGCGCGACGCGATGCCAGATGGCGGCACTTTGCGGATCGCCGGGAAGAACGTCACGCTGGCGGGCAAGCCGGATGGCCTGCATGGCGAGTTCGTCGCGCTCAGCATCTGCGATACCGGTTCCGGAATTCCGCTCGAAATTCAGGATCGCATCTTCGAGCCGTTCTTTACGACCAAGCAATTCGGGCAGGGGACCGGCTTGGGGTTGAGCCAGGTCTACGGTTTCGCCAAGCAGTCGCGGGGAACCATAACCCTGGAATCGGTCGTTGGCAGCGGCACGACGTTTACGCTCTTCCTTCCCGTCAGCGCGGCGGAGCTGCGGAACCAATCTTCGGCGGAGGAGAAGAGGAATGCGGGGCGCGGCCGGGTCCTGATCGTCGAGGATGATCCGATTGTCACCGAGCTGGCCGCGGACTTGCTGGCCGAGCTGAAATACGAAACCTTGACGGCGGGCAACGCACTCGATGCGCTGGCCATTTTGACGCGAGGGGAAGCCGTCGATGCGGTGTTTTCCGACATCATCATTCCTGGCGGCATGAATGGCGTCGAGCTGGCGCGCCGCATCCGAAACCGCTTCCCGGAACTGCCGATCCTGCTGACGACGGGCTATAGCGACAATGCCGCGGCGGGACTGGAATTTCCGCTGCTGCGAAAACCCTATCAACTGTCCGATTTGGCCCGGGCGATGCAGGCTCTGCTGTAGCTCGGGTGCAGTCAAGGCGACATCGAATATCCCCCTTGAATCGAATGCCCCGCTGAGAGGAACAGTTTTGCTTCCCCCGAGGTTGACGCTCGAACCGAGCATCAGCGCGCAGGATTGAATTGACGGAGCAAAGCAATGGCCGATCACGCCAAGCAGAAACTGGTGGATTTCCTGGAAGACCACGCCTTCAGCCCGGTATTGCGGGCCAAGCCCCACCAATATGCGGCATCTCAGCAGCGGATGCTGGAGGATGTGCAGCGGGCGACCCGGGCCGAGATCGACCGCTTTCGCGATTATCGCTCGGCGGAGGATGTCGTCATCAACTTCAAGCGCGACCTTTCGTCGGGTGCCGCCGAGAAGATTCATCGCGAACTGAGGCGGCTCAATCTGCCGACAGTGAACGATCTGGAGGGCGACTTCATGCGGTTGGCCGATGATCTGGGCGTAAGGGCATCGGCATCCTGAACCGATGCGTTCCGGCTGGAACCAATATCCCGAAAATACCGTTAATCTGCGTGGTTCGTCCGAAAAGCCGGATCGATATGAGAAAAGGTTATCCAGAGGAGAAGGCGCGGCAGGGCAGAGTTGTTCTGCGCACCCGTGGACAGCGGCTGGTATTCATCCTCGGACTCGCCGGGTTTGTCATTTTGCTTCTGGTGCTGCGCTTCGGCCCTTGAAGATGACGCAGATCAACAACACTTCAGTACCAAAGGCATAAAATAGCCAGCATCGGCAAATATGAGCGGAGGTCGGGATGGAAAAGCCACTTCAGATCGCCTTCAAGGATACTGAAAGCTCTGAATTCATCGAAAATCTGATCCGTCAGCGCGTTGAGCGCTTGGAACGCTTCCATCGCCGCATTATCGGATGCCGAGTGGTTGTCGAGATACCGCATCGCAGCCCGAGCAGCGCCAAGCTGCCGATGGGAATTACCGTTGAAATCGAGGTTCCTGGACGCAACAAGATCGTGGCCAAGGATATCGAAGACCGCCATGACATGAAGAACAACAATCAGACCGCGGTGATCAATCGCGTATTCGATGCCGTGCAGCGTCAGCTTGAGGACATGACCGACATCGTCCGTGGCGACGTGAAGCAGCATGACGGCGCGTTGGAAACCGGTGTCGTGGTGCGCCTGTTCCCCGAACAGAACTATGGTTTCATCGAGGTCAAGGATTCGCCGGATCTCTATTTCACCCGCAACGCCATGGCGAACGGCGATTTCGACGACGTCCAGGTGGGTACGATCGTGCAGGTGACGCGTGCCACGGCGGAAGGTCCGATGGGCCCCCAGGCAAGTTCGGTGCGGCTGCTGAACGCACGCCGCAGTCCGACATAGCCTCGGCATCCGGCAGGAGATGAGGGATCGCCGGCATTCGTCATATGGACATGGGGGTTGGTAGATAAGGGAGCTGGCTTCTGGATCATCTGCAATGAGGTGACAGGCAATGGACGGGCCGTTTCGTCATTTCGCCAACCGACGTGAAGCCGGGCGGGAACTTGCCGCCCGGCTGGTGCAATACCGGGGGCAGCAAGTCATTGTGCTTGCCTTGCCGCGAGGCGGCATTCCGGTCGCCTACGAAATTGCCAAGGCGCTGGAAGCGCCGCTGGATCTGCTCATGGTCCGGAAAATCGGTGCGCCCCAGCAGCCAGAGCTTGGCATCGGTGCCGTGGTGGACGGCAAGAATCCTCAACTGGTATTGAACGACGATCTGGTCCAGCGCCTCGGTGTCCGGCCAGAATACATCCGCTCCGAGCAGGAGCGGCAACTGACGGAGATCGAGCGCCGACGGCAGCTCTATCGCGGCGACAGAGTGGTTCTGGATGTCGATGGCCAAATCGCAATCGTTGTCGACGATGGCATTGCGACGGGTGCGACCGTCAAGGCCGCCCTTCTTGGGCTGGCGCGCAGCAAGCCTGCCAGGATCGTTCTTGCGGTTCCGGTCGCGTCACCCGAGAGCCTGGAGGAATTGGCGCCGCTGGCGGATGAGGTTCACTGTCTGCTGGCGCCGGATGGTTTTAATGCCGTGGGTGCCTACTACGTCGATTTCGCCCAAACGACGGACGAAGAGGTGATCGATCTCCTGGCTCACACGCGGCAGAACGCTCTTACCGCGCCGGGCGCACTGGAAGCCCAACCTGAGCGGGAAAGTTGACCTGCCCGCATTTTGCCAGGAACGAACGCGCCGCTTGAAGGTTGCCTGCGGACCACGAGCGATGCGTGGAGGTCGTGATGGTCGAGCGCAATGCAAGCCGGGTGCAGATCAAGCCCAACGCCAAGAGGCAGGAAGGCGCTCAATTGAATCCCGGCGATCAGGCCGGCCCGGGAACGCCAGGAACCGGAGAAAACATCTGTCCGCAATGCCAAGGCCGCGGCCGTCTTGAGGAGGGGCGGCCATGTCCCGATTGCGGCGGCAGCGGCAAGATCATCGAAGGCATCGGCGGCGGCTGAATACGGCTCGCGACGAGGCCGTCACTGGAACTGGGCAGCCAGCCAGTTCCAAATGTATCTCCAGCTCAGCGGCCGCGGCGGATCGAGCAGCGCGCTGCCTGGCATTGGCGATGTTTCCGTTGTCGAAGAGCTCGGCGCTGCCGCCAGCATGCGCCGGGATTTTCCATTGAACCACTCTATTGCGGCGATCAACGATCCGCCGCTGCGCAGACGTTCGCCGAACAATTCGGGCGTGGTTCCAAGATGCTCGGCCAGCAATCGGTTCCGCAATCCGCCGATCACTGTCCGCGCCCTCGTATCTTTTGCCTGCAGGGCGATGTCGCATTCGGTATCCAAGCCGAGCGATCGTGAATTGAAGTTGGACGAGCCGATGCGCAGGAGATGATCGTCAATCACGATCAGTTTGCTGTGGATCTTGATGCGGCAGTCCGGCTTGCCCCGCCATATCGGATAGAAGCGCCGCAGCCGGCCGAACCGGTCCGCCTTGCGCAGCTTCGCGAACATGCGGTCTCTGTTCTCCGCCATGATATAGCGTTCCAAAATCCCCTGCGGGCCGCCATTGGCGACGATGACGATTTCAGGCCCTTCAGGTTCCGTCAGGCTGTCGGCGAGAAAATCCGTCACCTCCGGCAGGGCGAAATATTGCATCTCGAGATAGATCGACTGCCGCGCCGCCGCCAGAATATCGGTATTCAGGGCGGCGATTTCGTGGATGGCCGGCTGCCGGCGATATTTCGGCTGGGTGCGGGCGATCGCGACCGGATGATCGACAAGCTCGGGAGAGACCTGTGCAGGCCATGGATCGCCGGCCGGTTCAATGGAGGCTAGCTGTGCGCCTGTCATGTATTCCCAGCGGGCGGCGGCAATCCTGGCAATGGCCTCGGCCGCCGGGCCGTCGATGACCACCTGGATGTCGTGCGATGGCGGATATATGGCATCGGAGACGGTTCGCCTCAGGGGATTGCGGGGAAGATGGTCGGAATCGTCCCAGCGTCTCTGGGTGATGTCCATGCCTCCTAGAAATGCGATCTTGTCATCGATCAGGACGATCTTTTGATGATGGCAGGCGCCGAAGGGATGATAGCTGTCCCAGCGTAGATCTATGCGCGGATGCCGCCACCAGACTTCCCCAACGGGCAGGATGGCTTCGTCATTGCGCCCGTAGAACAGGGCGTTGCGCCAGATCAGCAGCCGAAGCTCCAGTCCAGGACGTTCCTCCACCAGGTTTCTCAAAAAGAGGCCGACCGGCTGACCGGCCGCACCCTTGCATTCCGGATCGAGCGCGATCCGGCTGTCGAAGTCCCAGCCCAGAATGGTGATTCGCCGTTCTGCCCTGAGCAACGCGTCGGCCAAGGCTTCGAAGTAAGGTTTTCCGTCTATCAGGAAGGCGAGCCTGCCGCATGACGGAACGGCCCAACAATTCCACCCCGCCGAGAACAGGGGGACAGACTTCGTTTGGCGGTGATCCATTCCCAACCTGGTCATGGTTTTCGCTGGGATGAACGAAAAACCCGGTGAGACACGCGGAGTTCCACGGGGAACCAAAGCAAAAGTGTCGGCGTTTGGTTCGCATGAACCGGCAGCGGCTTTTTGCGGCACTCGGCATTGCAGCTTTCGCTTTCGGTGTGTTTCTGCTTTACCGGGTGTTCAAAAGATATGACTTCAGGGAAATCATATCGATCTTGGGGACTGCTGATGGCGGCAGCATTGGCTTGGCGCTGTCGCTCGCCATGTGCAGCTATACCTGCGTCGCCGCGCTGGAGGTGCTGGCTGTGACCTATACCGGCCAGGCGGTGCCGCTGCCGCGGATCGTGTCGACCGGCATCGCCGCCGTCAGTATCGGCCGCAGCATCGGCTTCGCTGCGCTCAGCAGTGGGGCCGTCCGTTATCGGATGTACGGACGTGCCGGCCTGCATTTATTTTCCGTCGGCGCTATCGTGGTCTTTTCCGGGGTCAGTGTCGCTCTGGGCTTCGCCGTGGTGGGCGGCGGGCTGTTGTTGTGGCGCGGCGATCTTCTTGCTCCGTTTCTCGGCCTCTCGCCTGCGGGAATACGAAATCTGGCGATCGGATTGTTGATCGCCGCGACAGCATACATCCTGCTGTGCGCCCTGCGGCGCAAGCCGGTGCGGCTGAGGCGGAACTGCTTGCGCATACCCCGGCTTCGCCTGGCGGTGGGCCAGGTGATCCTGAGCAGTCTCAACCTGACCTGCATCGGCGGGGTGCTTTACATCGCACTGCGCAGTTTCACGGATGTCGGGTATCCGCTGGCCGCCATGCTGTATTTCGGCTCCGATCTGGCGGCCGTCATCGGCCATGTTCCGGGCGGGTGGGGTGTTCTCGAATACATCGTCACAAGCGTGCTGGCTGGCGGCCAGGTATTGTCCGGCGTCATAGTGTTCCGCGCGACATATTATCTGATCCCGCTCGGCGCCGGCTTGCTGATATTTCTTGCCGACGAGTGGCGCCATCGCCGCATCGCGCAAACGCCTTCGCGGGGACGCCATATTCCCGCCGCGGATCATCCCGGTGGAGGGCGGCCGTGAACCTGCTGCGGGTTGCGACATACAATATCCATTCCTGCATCGGCGGCGACCGCAGTTACGATCCGCCGCGTATCCTCAAGGTTCTTCGGGAGATCGATGCCGACATCCTTGCGCTGCAGGAGGTCGGCGGATATCCCGTCGACGGGCAGGAGCAGGTTCATTACTTCGAGCGGCATCTCGGCATGACCCTGATTCCGGGCCTCAATCTTCGCCGGCGCCGGGTGCAGTTCGGTAATGCCTTGCTGGTGCGTGGGCAGGTCGAGATTGCCGAGCAGGTCAATCTGACGGTCAGCCGCCTCGAGCCGCGCAGCGCGATCGACGCCACGGTCGAAACGCGTCTGGGCAGCTTGCGCGTAATCGCCACGCATTTGGGGCTGTTGCCGCGGGACCGTCGCCGCCAGATCGCCATCATCTCGACTTTGCTGGATCGCGGGATGGCGCCGCTGACACTCCTGATGGGAGATTTCAACGTCTTTGGTCCTGAACGTGCCGTGCTGCATCAGATCGGCGCGCCGCGGCCGCTACCCAAACTGCGCAGCTTTCCGGCGCGGCGCCCGCTTATGTCGCTGGATCGGCTCTGGACCCTCCCGAACGAGAATCTGAGCGCACTGCATCTGCATCGAACCCCGTTATCGGCCATCGCTTCCGACCATCTGCCGTTGGTCGGCGAGATGGCCATTCCCGTGCCTCAGACCGAGGCGCGGGCGGCCGATAAAGACGCGGAACTCGAGACAATGACGGTGCGCTCGAGCGTCGAGTGACTTGCGGCGCTATCGGCGGAAGCAAAGCGCCATAATACGGAAATGTCACAGGATATTCGGCTTTCAAGCGGCTCGAGCCGTGCCGATCACAGAACCGCTTCCCATATAAGCGGGACCGGCTTCGCCTGTTCAGGAAGGAGAAAAATCATGCAGCGTCTGGCTCGTATCTTTCCCGCGCTCGGTGCCGCTTTCACGGCCGCGATGTTCGCCGCAGGTATGGCGTATGCACAGCAGCAGCCCGCCGGGAGTCCCGGCCCCGCGGGAGAACCGGGCGGCCGAGCGCCGCCGGTCGGATCGGGACCCATGACGCCGGTGCCGGGCACCGGCACGGCGGAGGTGAAAGGCAACAGGCTGATCGGGGCGGATGTAAAAGACATAAGCAATGAGAAGATCGGCGATGTGTCTGAAGTCCTCGTCACGACGGACGGTCGTGTCAGCGGCATTGTTGTTGCGGTGGGCGACATTCTAGGCCTGGGTGGCCGCAAGGTCGTCCTGCCGTGGGAGAAACTGCGCTTCAGCAGCGAAGGGAACGATCTCGTCGTGATCGCCTCCACCGGCAAGGATGCGCTGAAGGCGATGCACGATTACGACGATCGTCCCAGTCGGACGGATGCGCCTGCGGAGCCCGGGGATATGGGATCGAGCCGGAGCAGCACGCATGATATGTCGCGGCCGATCCGGCCGGTCCCGAGCGAATAGCCGTCGGACGTCAAAAGTCAGCAGCGCTCGTTGCTGAACAGAGAGACCGGCTGACGGGCGCCGTAATTCGTGGTCAGCGCCGTCATCGCACCGGAGCGCCCGTAGCCGGTGCCCAACTGGCTCTGCTTGGTCGCGCCCCGGATGATGGCGTCCAGCAGCATCTTGTTGGCGTCGCGGGCGGTGCGCACGACAATCTCGTTGCGTTTGCCGACCGACTGCATGTCGCCGAGCAGCGCCCCCAGCCGGTTCCGTTCGGCCTCGGGGGCTTGCTTCAGGGCGTCGGGATGCTCCTTCAGCACTTGCTGCTTTTCGCGCAGCAGGCCGGCGAAGATGCGTTTCTGTTCGGTCATGCGCGGCAGGCTCTCATAGTCGAAGCGCTCCAGTGCCGCGGTCTCTTCCACCATCACGTCCCGCAACTGGCTGACAAGATCGCAAAGCTCGAGGACCGTCGGCGGCACGGCGCCGGCGCCATAATTGTCGGTGACCTTTGGGCCTGGCGAGAGCATGCGCTCCTTCACGGGCTGCCGGCCCCCCGGCTGACGTGTGTTCTGCTGCGGTTTCACGATGCCGCCTCCTGAATCTTGAGCATCTGATCGTAAACCATATCGGCAATGCCGATGCCGCCGCGCTTGGCCATCTGACGGCCATATTGGTCGTCGAGGAACGAGCGCCAGGTCGCCTCCGCCTGGCCGCCGCCGAACGGGCCGTCCGTCTTCACGCCGGAGGACATCAGCTCGAACATCTGCGACAGGAAGAAACTTTCGAAATCCTCTGCCGCTTTGCGGGCCTGCGCCTGGTTCTTGCCGGCATGATCCAGCTTTGCGCGCGCCGCCTTCGCCTGATCGATGGCGAAGCTATTGATGGCCGGCGCTGCGATGAGGGCTGCGTCATTCATGGCCTGACTCCTCCTTACATCACCTCGATTTCGGCCTGCAGCGCACCGGCGGCCTTGATCGCCTGCAGGATGGTGATCATGTCGCGGGGGCCGACGCCCAGGGCATTCAGGCCATCCACGAGTTCCTGCAGCGACACGCCGCCGCGCATGACTCCCAGACGGCGGTTTGCCTGATCGTCGACCTGGATATCGGTGCGCGGCACCACCACGGTCTGCGCTCCGCCGGCGCCGGTGCCGGGGACGGTCGGCGTGCCGGTGCCGGGCACAGCCTGGGTGATCGTGTCGAAGACGAAATTGCCCGAAGCATCCCGCACCGGCTGGCCGTCGGGGCCGATACGCGGCACCTGCACGGTTCCGGTCGCAGCCGAGGTGCCGGCGATGCCCGGAATAGCGGTGGCGCCCGGCGAGAAGGGCAGCGGCTGCGAGACTTGCGGCGTCTCGGTGATGCGGACGGTGAGCGAACCCTGCGCGATGGCGACCGTGTCGATGCGCACATTCGGGCCCATCACGATGGTACCGGAACGCTCGTCGATGACCACGCGGGCGACCTGGTCGGTCTCGACGGTGAGCTGTTCGATCGCCGTCATGAAGCCGATGACGTCCGAATGCCAGGGCGCCGGAATGTCGATATGCACGGTGCCGGGGTCGAGCGCGCGTGCGGTCGGTTCGCCGGCCAGGGTGGAGATCGCCTGGCTGATGCGGCGGGCGGTGGTGAGGTCTGGGTTGCGCAGCGACAGGCGCAGAACCGGCATCGAGGCCAGCTCGAAACCGACCTCGCGCTCGACGATGGCGCCATTGGCGATGCGGCCGGAAGTCGGCACGCCGCGGGTGACTTGGGCGGCAGCGCCCTGGGCCTTGAAGCCGCTGACGGCGATGGCGCCCTGGCCGACGGCGTAGACCTCACCGTCGGCGCCGAGCAAAGGCGTGACCAGAAGAGTGCCGCCCTGCAGACTCTTGGCGTCGCCCATGGTTGAGACCGTGACGTCGATGCGGCTGCCGTGGCGGGCGAAGGGGGGCAGCACGGCGGTAACCATCACTGCGGCCAGATTGGCGGTGCGGAAGGTGCCGGCGTCGCGGATATTGACGCCGAACCGCTCCAGCATGGCCTGCAGGCTCTGTTTGGTGAACGGCGAATTGGTGAGGCTGTCGCCGGTGCCGTCCAGACCGACCACCAGGCCATAGCCCACCAGAAGGTTGTCGCGGATACCCTCGAAATCCGCGATATCCTTGATGCGGGAGGCGGCTTGTGCGGTGGCGGACAGGGCGACGACGATGATCATCGCCATGGCGGCCAGGATGCGGGCCATGGGTTTGCGGGAGGTCAAAACGGCTTTGGTGCAGCAGCGCATCATCGCAATTCCTTCAACTCTTCGGCGCCGGACAGGCGGCCTCGGGATGGTGAATGCGAGTTCCGTGCCAGACTTAAAGCTATGGAAAACTTGCGATTTTTTGGATTGGCGGGTATCTGTCGGCAAAATTTGCCCGCTTTACCTAGGCAACTATATCGGGCACGATCCCCGCCGTAGACAAGGTCGTAAAATTCATGAGCGTCAATAAGATCAGTGGTCCCGGCGGGGTTAAGCCCGGCGCTGCGAAGCGCGCGTCCAGCGGCGCTGCCGACGGACCAAGCTTTGCCAATTTGCTCAAGGAAACCGACAAGGCGCCGTCCCAGGTGACGCAGGCCGCGCCCGCTACCGCCTTGGAAACCGTCCTGGCCGTACAGGCCGCCGATGAGTGGAGCGGCAACAGGAAGAACCGCCAGCGTGCCTTTCAGCGCGGCTCCAGCCTCCTGGATCAGTTGGACGAGATCCGGCATGGCCTGCTGGAAGGGCGAATCCCGGCCGAGCGCCTGCAGGTGCTGGCGCGGCAGCTGCGGCAGGAAAAGCTCGCGGTGGAAGACCCCGCCCAGGCGGAGATCCTGGCCGAGATCGAGCTGCGCTGCGAGGTGGAACTGGCCAAGCTCGGCCTGTGACCGATCCGGCTATTTCGCAATACTATAGTAAAATCAATACATTAGGTGAAATTCGACGGCCTTGCCCCGAGGCGGGCTGATTCATATACTCCGCGCGCCACGACCGGGGTCCCGGAGTCGGCGTGGAGCCCTGGAGGTTCACTATATGGGAATTCAATTGAAGGCCAATTATCGGCCGACCGAAAGCGAACCCTTCATGAACCCGCGCATGAAGGAATATTTCCGCCGGAAGCTGCTGGCGTGGAAAGAAGATATCCTGCGCGAGTCGAATCAAACCCTGCAGCATCTGCAGGAAGATACCAGTCAGGAGCCGGATATTGCCGATCGGGCTTCGGTCGAGACTGATCGGGCTCTGGAGCTGCGCACGCGCGACCGCCAGCGCAAACTGATCTCGAAAATCGACGCCGCGCTGAAGCGCATCGAGGACGGCTCATACGGCTACTGCGAAGAGACCGGCGAGCCGATCTCGCTCAAGCGGCTGGAAGCCCGTCCGATCGCCACATTGTCGATCGAGGCGCAGGAACGGCATGAGCGGCGGGAGCGCACCCACCGCGACGATCTCTGAAATCGTTTCAGCTTCTCGTGAATGCACAAGAAAAGGCCGGTCTTCTGACCGGCCTTTTGCTTTGCTGTCGCCCTGGCTTTTTGCCGCGGTCCGTCTCCTACGGTCCTTACGCACTTTCTGGCGTGCCCGATCTTCGGGCGGGGCGGGACTCCCGGTGCTTAGAAGGGGAAGATGATGTCGTAGATCTGCTGGCCCCAGCGCGCCTGTTGTACGTCGGTCAACTGACCGCGGCCGCCGTAGGAAATGCGCGCTTCGGCCAACTGGGTCTGATTGATCGTGTTCGTCGCGGTGATGTCCTGCGGCCGCACGATGCCCTGGATGATCAGTTCGCGGATCTCGTTGTTCACCCTGATCTCCTGACGGCCCTGGATCACCAGATTGCCGTTCGGCAGAACCTGCGTGACCAGCGCGGCGACGCTGACGGTGATCTGCTCCTGGCGGTTGATCTGACCCTTGCCCTGGACCTGCGAGCCCGTGGCGGCGTCGACCAGGGTTGATGGGGTCACGCCGTCGAGTACGCGGCCGAGGGCGCCGCTTTCCAGACCGAGGAAATTCGGCAGGCCCGCGGTTTCGCTGTTGTCGCGCGACGTGGTGGTATTGTTCTGCAACTGCGCTTTTTCCTGCAGGTTCACATTGACCGTCAGGATGTCGCCGACCCGTGCTGCGCGCGGATCCTTGAAGAATTGCCGCGCACCTGGCCGCCACAGCGAATTTGCATGGCGGGGCGAAACCTCCGGCGCGGGCATCGGCAGGCTGACCGGACGATAGCCGCGTTCCTCGGTCGGATTGTCGATCTTGGTCATCTCCGGCGGCTGTCCGATATCGGCGAGCCGGCTGAGATTGCCGCAGGCGCCAAGCGAGACGGCGAGGCCGGCGATGGCGACCAGACGGAGAGGGCGAAGCGGCTGTGTCATGGCTGAGTGCCTTTTCAATCTCTGTTCAATTCGATGCGATGACGCGCGGCGCCGGTGTCACCTGCACTTCATTCGTGCCAGTGATCGTGGCTTGGATGGTCTTGCGGCTCTGCAGGTTCATCACCGGGATGACATCGCCGATGCTGCCGGCCTCGAGGGCCCGGCCCGTGGTGGTGATCGTTATGCCGGGCCCCTGCGCGACCATGGTGACGATGACGTTCTTGCCGACCGCCTCCGGACGACCGATATCGGCGGCGCGGATCGGCATGCCGGTCGCCAGCGGCCGGCGCGGGCTTTGACCGATGAGCTCGTTGATCTGATCGATATATCCGGCACCATAACGGCCCGCGGGAACGCGCTGCCACTCGACGTCGTTGCGGCTGATCGTATCGCCCGGCATGACGCGGTTCTTCAGCACCGGAATCAATTCGACAGGCTGGGCACGGCCGCTGACCGTGACCGGCTCGGTGCGGCCCGGCGTGGTGAGCGCGGCGAGGAAGCGGCCGCTGCGGGCATCATAGGAGAAGCTTTCGACCTGCAGGACGGCCGGTGTCGCGGGCGGCACCTCTATCTCGTTGCCAAGGCCGTGGAAGCTGATCTCCACCGATTGGCCGCCATTGCGCTGCTCCACCAGTTCGGTAAGCCGCTTGGCGATTTCCCGTTCGCCGATCACCTGGCCGCCGCTGACGGCGGCGACCTGCGTCTGCGCCGCCGCCGGAGCGGTATAGGCGACAGACGGCGCCAGAGCGGCGGCCGCGAGGCCCAGGAGGAATAGAGTGTGAAGCTTTGCCATGACTTGCCCCCTTCAGCCGGACGGTTACCGCAGACGGCTTGCAGTCTGCAGCATCTCATCGGCTGCGGTGATGACCTTCGAGTTCATTTCGTAGGCGCGCTGGGCCGAGATCAGGTTGGTGATCTCCTGCACCGGATTGACGTTGGAGGTCTCCAGATAGCCCTGACGCAACGTGCCGAAGCCGGCGGCATTCGGGTTGCCGACGGTCGGCTGGCCGGAAGCGGGCGTCTCGAGGAAGAGATTGTCGCCGGTCGCATCCAGACCCGCTTCGTTGACGAAGGTCGCAAGCTGGATCTGGCCGAGCTGCTGCGGCTGCGTCTGCCCAGCGATCTGCGCCTCGACGATGCCGGTGGCGTCGATGCTGACCGACAGCGCGCCCTGCGGGATGGTGATGCCGGGCTGCAGCTGATAGCCGTCGACGGTCACGATCTGGCCATTCGCGTCGACCTGGAACGAGCCGGCGCGGGTATAGGCCGTCTCGCCCGACGGCAAGGTGATCTGGAAATAGCCTTTGCCGTTGATGGCAAGATCGTAGCTGTTGCCGGTCGAGGTCAGGTTGCCCTGCTCGCTGATGCGATAGACACCGGCGGCGCGAACGCCGACGCCGATCTGAATGCCCGACGGTACGATCGTATTGGCATCCGACGAGGTCGTGCCGGGCCGGCGCATATTCTGGTAAAGCAAGTCCTGAAACTCGGCGCGCTGGCGCTTGAACGCCGTCGTGCTCATGTTGGCGATATTGTTGGAGATGACCTCGACGTTGAGCTGCTGGGCCATCATGCCGGTAGCGCCGATGCTGAGGGTGCGCATGACTTATCTCCTCGTGAAATCCGGATATTTAGGAGGTGCGGCCGAGACGCTGAATGGCGTTCCGCTGACGCTCATTCTCGCTGTCCAGCAGGTTCTGGGTGTTCTGGTACTGGCGGACCAGCTCGATCATATTGGTCATTTCGACGATCGGTTCGATGTTGGAAGCCTCTAGCATGCCCTGCACGATGGTGCTGGCCACCGGCGCCGCCTGCGGCTGCTGCGCCGTGGCGTAAAGGCCCTGCGCGGTCTTGCGCAGTTCCTGCTCGTTGTCGAAGGTGACCAGGTCAAGCTTGGCGATCTGCTGTGCGCCGATGCTGACGGTGCCGTCCACCGACACCGAGGGCGTCTCGCCGTTATCGGGAAATACGATAGGCCGGCCGCGATCGTCCAGCACGGGATGACCGCCCGATGTGACCAGCCGGCGCTCGGCGTCGAGACGGAGATGACCATCCCGGGTATAGCGGCGACCTTGCGGCGTATCGACGGTCAGGTAACCTTTGCCGTTGATGGCCAGATCGAGCGGATTGCCGGTCGATTCCAGCTTGCCGGCGCGGGTGTCGCGCAGGATGCCGAAATCATTGACGTAGCTGTCCTGCTGGCGCCGGTTCGGACCCTTGAGATACTCCTCGAACATCACCCGCTCGCCCTTGTAGGCGTTCGAGTTCATGTTCGCGAGGTTATTGGCGATCACGTCCATCTCGCGTTTCATCGTCGAGAGGCGGGACAGGCCGATATACGTTGCGTTCTCCATGGCTCCAACTCACGGTTAGCCGTTGCTCGGCCACCATGTTGCAGGCCGCGTGCCAACTGGAAAATTCCTGGGAAACCGCGACGAATTTGCCACGCCGCGCCCAACCGGCAGAACTTGACCCCTGTGCGGCGGGGAAGAGTCGGCAAAAACTGCCGGGTAGTGACAAAGTGTTAACTGTGCGGCGCTACCAATGCCCTGCTAGAGTGGGCTGAAGGTCCCCGGGGTACGGCAGGATGAGTGATGAAACGGAAGGCTTGGCCGAGGGCGGTGAGCTCGAAGGCCAGGGCGGCAAGAAGAAGCGCGGCAAGCGAGCGATCATCTTTATCGTTGCCGGGGTGCTTCTGCTGCTACTGATCGGCGGCGGCGGAGCGGCCTATTTCTTCCTGTTCGCCTCGCATGAGGAGGAGGCCGAGGTCAAGCCCGAGCAGCCGAAGGTCACGGTCTTCTATGATCTGCCGGACATTCTGGTCAATCTGAATTCGCCCGGACGGCAGGCTTCCTATCTCAAGCTGAAGGTTTCATTGGAGCATAACGATCCGTTGGCGACGCCGAAGCTGAACGAGCTGCTGCCCAGGGTGATCGACAATTTCCAGATTTATCTCCGCGAACTGCGCCCCGATGATCTGGTCGGTTCCGCCGGCATGTACCGGCTGAAGGAAGAGTTGCTGATCCGCGTCAATCAGGCGGTTGCCCCGATCAAGATCAACGACGTGCTGTTCAAGGAAATGCTGATCCAATAGTGGAGCGTAGCGGTCATGGCGGATACTGTTGGTGATGGCGAGGCGGAATGGGCCGGCGGCGGAGGCGGCGACGCTGACGATGGCGGCTCCACGCGCATCCTGAACCAGGACGAAATCGACAGTCTTCTCGGTTTCGATGCAAGTGTCGAGGAAGATGCCGACAAAGCCGGCATCCGCGCCATCATCAACAGCGCGCTCGTCTCTTACGAGCGCCTGCCTATGCTCGAGGTGGTGTTCGACCGCCTCGTGCGCCTGATGACGACTTCCCTGCGCAATTTCACGTCCGACAACGTCGAAGTCTCGCTCGACAACATCACCTCGATCCGCTTCGGCGACTATCTGAACTCGATCCCGCTGCCGGCGATCCTGAGCGTGTTCCGCGCCGTCGAGTGGGACAATTACGGCCTGCTTACGGTCGACAGCTCGCTGATCTATTCGATCGTCGACGTGCTGCTGGGCGGCCGGCGCGGCACCGCCGCGATGCGCATCGAAGGCCGCCCCTATACCACGATCGAGCGTAACCTGGTCGAGCGCATGGTCAATGTCGTGCTCGATGACATGCGGGCCGCCTTCGAGCCGCTGGCGCCGGTCAATTTCTCCTACGACCGCATCGAGACCAATCCGCGCTTCGCCACCATCGCCCGCCCGGCGAACGCGGCAATTCTTGCCCGCCTGCGCGTCGATATGGAAGACCGCGGCGGCCGCCTTGAATTGATGCTGCCCTACGCGACGCTGGAGCCCGTCCGCGAACTTCTGCTGCAGATGTTCATGGGCGAGAAGTTCGGCCGCGACTCGATCTGGGAGAACCACCTCGCCACCGAACTGTGGTCGACCGATGTCGAGATCGAGGCGGTGCTCGACGAGCAGGTGATGACGCTGGGTCAGGTGATGAACCTGGAGGTCGGCAAGACCGTCATGTTCAACGCGACGCCGGATTCCGTGGTGCTGATGCGCTGCGGCGGCGTCTCGATGGTGGAAGGCCGCATGGGCCGGATGGGCAACAACATCGCGGTCAAGATCGAGCGCACCCTCAAGAATCTGGGAGGGGCGTGATGACGCTGTCGCTCGTTGTCGAAATCGTCGTCGCCGTCCTGCTGGTGATCACGCTGTCCATATCTTTGGTGCTCAACCGGCGGCTGGGCAATTTGCGCGCGAACCAGGACGAGATGCGCCGCCTGATCGCGGATTTCGACAAGGCGTTGATCAAGGCCCGGCAGGGCATGAACGAGTTGAAAGCGGCCTCGGCCGCCGCCGATACCGCGCACGAGGAAAACCTCAAGCAGGCGCGCGCCTTGCGGGACGAACTCAGCTTCATGATCGAGACGGCCGATCGGCTGGCCGACCGCCTTGCCGGCGAAGCTGCCAATACGCGGGCAGTCCGCCAGCAGCAAGCCGTGCCGGAGCGCAAGCCGGACATGGCGAAGGCGCCGGTCACGCCATTCCGCAAACCCGTGGCCGCGGCGGGAAGCGCCGCTCAGGATTTCAAGCTGGAGCCGCGTTCCGAGGCCGAGCGTGAATTGCTGATGGCGTTGAGACAGACGCGATGAAAAAGACGGCGGCGAATAAATCTGCTGCCGTCCAGGCCAGGCCGCGCAGGCGGCTGGCAGGGCGCGTCCGTATTCTGCCATTGACCATCCTGGCATTGGCCCTGCTGCTCGGCTTGAAGATCGGCACGCTGTGGGAAGGGCGAGGGGAACTCTTCGTTACGGCGGCCGGCGCGCAGCAAGCGGCGCCGGCGCAAGCGCGCTCAAGCCAGGGACAGCCGACGAAGTTGACGCCTGAGAAGCCTGCCGCCGAAGGGCAAGCGGCGAAGCAGCAGCAGGTGGCCCAGGGCAATGCCGCGCCGCAGGCGGAAGCGCCGAAACAGCCACCGGCCGAGCAGCCGCCGTCTGCCAATGCCGCCGGCGCGTCCTCGGCGATCCAGTCGCTGGCAAGCCGGGATCCGACCACGTATACCCGCTCGGAAATCGAATTGCTGGCCAATCTTGCCCGGCGCCGCGATCAGCTCGAGCAGCGCAGCCGGGAACTCGACATGCGCGAGAGCCTGCTGGCGGCAGCGGAAAAACGCCTCGACGAGCGTATCGCCGCGCTGAAGAAGCTCGAGGGCAGCATCAAGCAGATCGTCCAGGAGCATGACCAGCAGGAAGAGAAGAATCTGCAAGGCTTGGTCAAGGTCTATGAAAACATGAAGCCGAAGGATGCGGCGCGGATTTTCGAGAAGCTGGATTCGAACGTCCTGCTCGGCGTCGCCGAGCGCATGAAGGAAGCCAAGCTGGCGGCCATCCTTGCCGATATGGATCCGGCGGCGGCGCAGGACATCACCGTGCGCCTGGCAACGCGCAAGCTGATCCCGGTAAATCTGCGGGCCGGCATTCAGGAGCAGGCAGCCTCGGCCGCGCCGGAGCGCAAGGCGCCGGCTGCCGCGGCCGGCGCCGCAGCGAGCACAGCTGGCACCAAAAATCCCGCCAAGCCGGCCACGCCGGGTGGTTAACATAGGGTTAATCGGCTGAACTCAAAAGCAAAACTCGGTATTGCCGCATCGCGCCTGCATGGTAGGATGACGGCGATTCCGATCTAGCCCGGAGAAGCCGGGATATCGGTCACCGTCAGTGCCGCAGGAGGCGGGCAGGGATGGCGATAGATCTCAGCATATTGCTTGGTACATCGACGACCAGCACGGCGACCATGTCGCCGCTGGCGATGTACAAGAAATTGCAGAAGCTCGCGGAAGAGAACAAGCAGGCCCACGCCGCGGACGAATCTGCGGAGAAGGCCAAGGAAGTTACGCGCGAATTCAACAACGCCGCGATCCGGCTGCGCAACAGCCAATACAAGGTTCAGAACGCCCAGGTGGAAGCCGACGCCACCTATTTCAAAAATCGCGCCGCGACTGCGACGACGGTCTCGGAGTTGATTGACGACGACCGCTTCCTCAAGGTTCTGGCCTATGCCAATGGTTTTGGCGATCTCTATATCAATGATCGCCAGCGCCTGCGCGACATTCTGACCAGCGATCTGAACGATCCGAATTCGGTTGCCAATCAGGGCACGCTGCAGGAGCGTGAGCTGGCGAAGAAATACAATTTCGGCGCCACTGGTACGCAGCTCGACACCAACGGCAATACGGTCGGCTGGGATGCCAGCGGCAATATCGTCAATGACGCTACCGTGGTGACGGCTCTGCCCGCCGGATTGGCCAAGCTTAAGAAGCTGGCTGTCGATATCAACGGCAGCGCCCTGGTCGATGGCACCACCGGGAAGCTGATAAGTGGCACCGATCTGGCTGCTACGGATGCTGCAAGCTACACTTCATCGCAAAGCAAGGCTTTGCTGTCCGAAGAAGCGGCTCCGACCAAGAAGACGGACTACTACGAATTTGAAGGTCCCGAATTTGAAACTTTCCGCAATCGCAAAGACATCCAGGCCGATGTCGCCTACTACAAGGAAAACATCACCAAGATAAAATCGCTGGATGACCTCTTCGGCGATTACCGATTGTTCAAGTTCCTGCTCGCCTCCTACGATCTCGAAAGCGAGGCGCAATATCCGGGCAAGATTCGCAAGATACTCGAAAGCGATCTCACCGACCCGAATTCGCTTGCCAATCGCTTCCAGGATCCGCGGTTCAAGAAACTGGCCGAGGATATCAACCCGAACGTCTTCGGGGTGCTCAAATTGACGCTGCAATCGGCGGCGGACGAAGTGGCGACCCGCTATGAGCAGGTTGCATACGAAAAACACCTAGACGAGCAGGCGCCAGGCGTGCGTGCCGCCATCGAATTCGGGCGCCGCATCAAGGACGTGGATCAGACGGTGCAACTGCTCGGCGACAATGTCCTGCGCGAGGTGGTGCTGGTCGGCAATAACATTCCGCAGCAGATCGCTTACCAGGATGTCTCCAGCCAGGTCACGGCCGTGGAGAAGCGCGTCGACGTCAACGCTTTGAAGAGCGACCAGAGCGAAGTCGACAAGCTGGTGCTGCGATATCTGACCTTCAAGGACAGCGCCGGTACGGGCAGTCCGCAGAGCTATCTGCTCAATTTGTTCGGCTGACCCGGTGCCGGTCGCAGCGTCGATACGCGGTTCGGCGGCAATCCTCTCGCTTCCGGTTCTCGTGGTGGATGATCATCGCACCATGCGGGCGGTCATCGCCGCCCGTTTGCGCCAGATCGGCTTTCAGGACATCGATACCATCGACGATCCGGTCAGCGCTCTGACCATGCTGGGGCAGAAACGGTACGGTGTGATTCTGTCGGACTGGAATATGGCCCCGATGGACGGCCTGGCTTTCCTGCGCGCCGTGCGGCAGGCCCCGGAGACGAGAACGGTGCCCTTCATCATGGTTACTGCCGAAGCCCGGCCGGAAAACATCATGGCCGCCAAGCGGCTGGGGGTGGACGGGTATATCGCCAAACCCTTTGACACGGCCCTGCTGAAAAGCAGGCTGGCTGCGGTGCTGGGGCCGTTTTGAGCATCGGTTGCGTCGGTAAAACAATCCGTTAACCGTATCATCCTATGCTGCCATACCCCTATAATCTGCCCAAGCAGTGAGATTTCGACGCGAGTAGCAGGGAGTATGACAGACAGCCATACAACGCTCTCTGCGGCCGCGAAAAAGCCGGGCCGCCGCGGCATCGGTCCCGCCATCGCAGTGGCGGGAATGTGCGGTTTGCTGTTCTTGCCGGCTCAAACTCTGGCCCAGACACCGCAGATCAATACGCCGCCGCTGGGTGCCGGCAAGGCCAGCCCCGCCCGGCCGCCCGCGCCGACGGCTGCTCCCGCGCAGGCCGTAACGAAGCCGCCGCCAGCCAGCCCGGCCGCCGCGCCGATACGCCTGCGCGCCGGCGATCATCCGACCTTCACGCGGCTGGTATTCGACTGGCCCGAGCGGGTCGAATTTTCCGTCTCGGCCGAGGGCGGGAAGGCGACCGTGCGTTTCGCCAACCCCACGCCGGTCGATCTTGGCCGCTTGCCGGATTTTCCGCCGCGCGGCATTAGCGGTTTGTCGGCGCGCATCGAAGGCGGCGCGAGCATCGTAACGTTCGGCATGCCGGACGAGGCCACGATCAAATCCTGGCGCGACGGTACGAAGATCGTGCTCGACGTCGCGCAACCTCGCGAAACCAAAGCCGCCAAGGCCGACAGCCCCGAAGCCAAGCCGACCGAGCCAAAGCCAGCCGCCGGGCCAAAGATGGCCGAGCCGAAGATGGCCGAGCCGAAGATGGCCGAGGCCAGGCCGAAGGCCGACGACAAGGCTGCGGCCCAGCCGAAGCCGCAGACTCCGCCCAAGGCCGAAGAAGCGGCCAAAGCGCCGCCGGCGCCCAAGCCTGCCGAGAACCAGGCCAAGCCGGCACCCGCTGCATCCTCGACGGCCTCCGGATCCGCCAAAGCGGCTGCGCCGCAGAATGGCGTGCCGGCCGCTGCGCCCATCGAGCCGGTCCAGACGGCCGCTCTCGGCACCTTCATGCCTGCGCCGCCGACCGGGCCGATCGCCGGCGAGCCGCTGGTGCCGGGCGTCGATTCCACCCGGACCGGGCCGCTGCTGCATTTTCCCTGGACCCGGCCGGTTGGTGCGGCAGCGTTTCAGCGCAACGGCTATCTCTGGCTCGTCTTCGACCGTCCGGCCGTCATCGATCTGCGGCCCATCACCACACGCGACTGGAATGGCGCGATCAACGGGGTGGAGCAGTTGCCGATGCCGGGTCTGACGGTGCTTCGGCTCGCCGTTCCCAGCGGCACCACGGCGAATTTCACCCGCCGCAATGCCGGTTGGCAGGTTGCCATCAATACCGTCGCCCCATCGGACCTGGTGCCGAAAGAGGGCGCCCCTGCCGGTACCGATCCGGCTCCGGTCAGCCACAGTCAGGCGATCGACGTGCGCCGCCAGCTCGATGCCGATGGCGGCGCCAAGCTGTTCTTCGCCGCCAACGATCCGTCGCCGCAGGTGCAGGTGCAGGACCCCGATACCGGCGATGTGATCACCGTTCTGCCTTATGCCGGCGCGAATGGCGGCGTTCCGGGCCAGCGCGATTTCATCGAACTCAGCGTGCTGCCCAGCTTCCAGGGTTTCGCCATCGAGCCGCATGCCGACAATCTCGACATCCGGCGCTTTCCGCGCGGCGTGGAGATCGGCACGCCGAACGGCCTGTCGCTGTCGGCGCCGCGCGGCGCCGATCCGCGCAGCGGCGTCACCGAAATCCTCAGATTCGCCGAATGGCGCAATGTCGAGGGCAAGGATTTCCGCGAGCAGAAGGAGAATCTGCTGCATCGCGTGGCGGTGGCCCCGCCGGGACAGCGCCAGGCGGCGCGCATTGCGCTGGCGGAATTTTTCGCTGCGCATCACATGGAACCGGAAACCCTGGGCGTGTTGGCCAGGGCGCGGGCGGAGCAGCCCGATCTTGAGCGCGACAAGCTGTACCGGGCGCTGCGCGGCATCGCCAATCTGGGGCTTGGCCGGCTCGACGACGCGGCGAACGATCTCGATTCCAAGATCTTCGACGACGACCCGGATGTCCTTGCCTATCGCGGTGCACTGGCGGGAGAGCGCTATGACTGGCCCGCCGCCCGCCGCGCTTTTTCGCTGGCCGGGGCCGCCGTCGCGCGGTTTCCGGCCGATCTGCGCGCGCCGCTGCGCCTGACCATGGCGCGCGCCTGGCTCGCTGGCGGCGATGTCGCGGCGGCGACGGCGGAGATGCAGGCGCTGCAGGGCGACAGCCTCACGCCCGGACTGGCGGCCGAGGCCAATTATGTGCGCGGCATGCTGGCCGAGGCGACCAACAAGCCGGAAGAGGCGATCCGCTATTTCGACCTCGCCTCGGCCAGCGGCGATCGGCGCGCCCGCGCCTTGGCCGAATTCGCCAAGACCGAGCTGATGCTGTCGCGCAAGCTGATCGATACGGCACAGGCGATCGAGCGGCTGGACAAGCTGCGCTTCGCCTGGCGAGGCGGCCCCTATGAATTCAATCTGCTGCGCCGCCTGGGCGAATTGCAGTTCGCGGTCGGAGACTTGCGCAGCGGCATCACGACCTTCCGTCAGGTGGTCAAATATTTCCCGAAATCGCCGGATATCCCGCTGCTGAACAAGCAGATGAGCGACGAGTTCACCAAACTCTTTCTCGATGGCGGCGCCCAGTCACTGCCGCCCTTGGCGGCGCTGGCGCTGTTCTACGATTACCGCGAGTTGACCCCGCCGGGACCGGAAGGCGACGAGATCATCGGCAAGCTGGCGGATCGTCTCGTCTCGGTCGATCTGCTCAACCGTGCCGCCGAGCTGCTCGAGCACCAGATCAAGTACCGCCTGCGCGGCGAAGACCGCGCCAAGGCCGGCGCCCGGCTGGCGGTCGTCCATCTGCTGGATCACAATCCCGATGGCGCGCTCAAGGCCTTGCAGGATACGCAGGCGGCCAACCTTTCTCCTGCCGTCGCCGAGGAGCGGCGCCTGCTTCAGGTCCGGGCCCTGGGCGATCTCGATCGCTTTGCCGAAGCATTGAATCTGCTCGGCCAGGACGAAGGCACGGAAGCGAGGAACCTGCGCGCCGATCTGTACTGGCGCGCCAAGGACTGGCCGGCCTTTGCCCGCGTCGCCACCCAGATTCTCGGCAATGGCGCCGCCGATGCCGGGCCGCTTTCGGCCGATCAAAGGAAACTCGCTCTGCAGCTCGCTGTCGCCTATTCGCTCAGCAACGATACGGCGGCGCTGGACGAGCTGTATCACAAATACGAAGCCAAGTTCCGCGACACGCCCGATGCGGCCGCCTTCACGGCCGTGGCCAGCACGATCAACCGCGCCAATGGCGATCCGCGGGAAATGGCCGCCACCATCGCCCAGATCGGCCAGTACGAAGCCTTCATGAGCCGCTATCGCGACCGGGTCGCCAAGGGCGGCCTGAGCGCGATCAACTGACGCCGCTCGGCGTCAGTGGGCGCCGAGGAAGCTCTGCACCAGGGCGGCGCAGACGAGGTTCCAGCCGTCCACCAGCACGAAGAAGATCAGCTTGAACGGCAGCGAGATGATCACTGGCGGCAGCATCATCATGCCCATGGACATCAGCACCGAGGCGACGACCATGTCGACCACGATAAAGGGGATGAAGAGCAGGAAGCCGATCTCGAAAGCGCGCTTGAGTTCGCTGATCATGAAGGCCGGGATCAGCACGCGCAGCGAAATATCCTCCGGCCGGGCCGGCGGCGGCAGGTTGGCGAACCCGGAGAACAGCGCAAGGTCCTTCTCGCGCACCTGGCTGCGCATGAATTCGTGGAACGGCGCCATGGTGCGATCGAAGGCGGTCGCTTCGTCGATCTGCTCGTTGATCAGCGGCTGAATGCCCTCGTTATAGGCCCGCTCGAAGGCCGGCTGCATGATGAAGAAGGTGAGAAACAGCGCCAGGCTGATCAGCACGCTGTTCGGCGGTGTCGTCTGCGTGCCCATGGCGCTGCGCAACAGCGACAGGACGACCACGATCCGCACGAAGCTGGTGATGACGATGAGGATGGACGGCGCCAGCGCGAGGACGGTGGTCAGCGCGATGAGCTGGATGACCCGGCCGGTGAGCGTGCCGCCGCCCTGGCCCAGATCGATGGTGACCGACTGGGCCCAGGCGGGCAGCGGCAGGATCAGGGCGATCAGCAGGACAACGGCAGCAACCGATGCCGCGCCGATCCAATGCCGGGGCCAACGGCAAATCCTGTCACGCATCGCGATTGCGTCCCGGCATATGCAGCGTGGGCCATGTGATGGGGCCGGGCATGTCCGGCTCTTGCGGTGGCGGCGCGACAATGCCGGTTTCAATCACAAGGTCGCCATCGCTGCCCAGCAGCAGCAGGTGTTCGGTATCGTCACGGCGGACCAGAACCAGGCGCCGCGAGCCATCGACCGGCATGGTCTCGATCACGCCGATGCGCTGGCCGGGACGCCAGCGGCCGCCAAACCGTCCGGAGCCCGACAGAAGCCGCATGCCGAAATAGAACAGGCCGAGCAGAACGAGCAGGCCGCCGAAGGCCAGCGCTATTTTGGTGAAGTCAATGGTGTCCATACCCAGCCCGTGCCTATAGTTTACTTTGGAAGTTGCTGCCGAGTCGGGTCAAGCCGGAACGATCTGTCGATAGCGGGGGCTCATTCCGGCGGCGCCTTGCCCTGGGAGCGGTAGATGTAGCTGAGGATTTCGGCTACGGCGGCGAAAGCCTCCAGCGGGATCAGGGAGTCGATATCCAGCTTGGACAGGATTTCCACCAGGTCGGAATCCTGTCGCACCGTGATGCCGTTATCCAGGGCGATGCGCACGATCTGGTCGGCGATGAAGCCCTGGCCGCTGGCCACTACCCGAGGTGCCTCTTCGCGGACGGGATCGTAGCGCAATGCCACGGCCTTAGGGCGGGGCGGGGGCTTTCGTGACATGGGGGACTCGGCCATGACGGCTCCGGAATATCGGTAACCATCTTATCACCCGGCCGGGTTAACCGAATCTTTACGGCTAGGGACCACCCTGCGATCCACAGGCAGAAGCCGCCCGCAGGGGCGGCTGGCGGTCCGCTCTTGGGCTTGACGCCCGTGGAATGACGGACGGGGTATTGGGCATGGATCTTAACAGTATCGGACTGTTGAAGGCGATCACCGAGCGCATGGAATGGCTCGGCGAACGTGAACGTGTCCTGGCGGAAAACATCGCCAATGCCGACACTCCCGGCTACAAGCCGAAGGATCTGAAGCAGGTCAGCTTCGGCGACCTCCTCAAAGGGCCGAACGGAACGCAACTCGGGATCACCGCCCGCGTGACCCAGCCGGGTCATCTCGGCGGCTTTTCCAGCGGCGATGGCGGCAAGTGGCGGGTCACGCGCAGCAAGACCTACGAAACGGCGCCGGACGGCAATGGCGTCAATCTGGAACAGCAGATGATGAACGTGGCGGAAACCCAGGCTGACCACAATCTGATGACCAGCCTCTACCGCAAGCAGATCGGCATGTTGCGCAAGGCGCTCGGCCGCGGTCAGGGCGGCTAGGCTCAGGCGGCGAGGAATAGGCGATGGATCTCAAGGACGCGATGAAAATCTCCGCCTCGGGCATGCGGGCCCAGGGCGAGCGCCTGAAGGTGATTTCCGAGAATCTGGCCAATGCCGACTCGCTGGCGAAGGCGCCCGGCGGCGATCCGTATCGGCGCAAGGTGGTCAGCTTCAAGACGGAACTCGATCGCGCCACCGGCGCCCGGCTGGTCGAGGCGCAGAAGCCGACCACGGATCGCTCGGATTTCGAACTGAAATACGATCCCGGCCACCCGGCGGCCAATGCCGATGGCTATGTGAAGATGCCGAATGTGCATCCGGTCATCGAGATGGCCGACATGCGCGAGGCCCAGCGCAGCTACGAGGCGAATCTGAATGTCGTCGACGCGGCAAAGCAGATGATCAATCGCACCATCGATCTTCTGCGCAACTGATGGCGGGAGATTAGGACATGGCCGATCTACGCATCGCTAATCCGCTGCAGGGCGTCGCCGGTTCGGTCGGCACGGCAGGCACCGGACAGGTCAAGCCGGCCGGCGGCTTCGGCGAATTGCTGAAGGAAGCATTGCAGAATACCGTCGAGGCGTCGCGCCAGGCGGAAGCCGAGTCCGCCAAGGCGGTGGCCGGCAAGGCCGACATCACCAGCGTGGTGACGGCGGTTTCCAATGCCGAAATGGCGCTGGATACGGTCGTCGCGGTGCGGGATCGCGTTATCACGGCCTACCAGGAAATTCTTCGTATGCCCATATAATATGCGCGGGCCCGTTTCATCGGGCCCATATGATTGGGCAAGGCGCGATTAACCGCTATTATCGGCGGCGGAGAACGAGTCGATGACAGCCGTCGAAGTCACAGACGTCATGCGCGATGCCATCTGGGTGCTGCTCAAGATCGCAGGGCCGCCGATGATCGTCAGCCTGGTGCTCGGGCTGCTGATCTCCCTGTTTCAGGCGCTGACCCAGCTGCAGGAGCCGACCCTGACCTTCGTGCCGAAAATCCTGGCGATCTTCGGCACGCTGGTGATCACGATGCCCTTCATGATCTCCACCATGGTGAGCTTCATGGAGCAGCTGTCCCAGCGCATCGCCGGACTGCAATAGCGGGGCGGGCGGTGCTGCAGGACATCGTCGCCGGGAATGTCTACGCCTTCATACTGATCTTCTGCCGCCTCGGGGCGGCGATGATGTCGCTGCCGGGCGTGGGCGAGAACTCGATTCCCGCCCGCATGCGGTTGACGATCGCGCTGCTGACCGCCGGACTGACCGTGCCGATCCTCGGCGCGAAACTGCCGCCGCTGCCGCCCCAGCCGCTGCAACTGGCTGTTCTGGTCGTCACGGAGATCGGTTTGGGCCTGGCGCTCGGGCTGATGGCGCGGCTGTTCCTCTCGGCCCTGCATATCGCCGGCACGGTGATCGCCATGCAGGCGGGCCTGTCCTCGGCCGTATTCTTCGATCCCAGCCAGGGCTCGCAAAGCGCGCTCGTCAGCAGCGCCCTGGTGCTTTTCGGCGTCGCGCTGGTTTTCGTCACCGACCTGCATCTTCTGGCGCTGCAGGCGGCCTATGACAGCTACACGCTGTTTCCGCCGGCGCAGGTGCCTTCCTTCGGCGATTTTGCCCAGGTCGCAACCCATGTGGTGAGCGGCAGCATCGTCCTGGGGGCGAAATTCGCGGCGCCGTTCATCGTCTACGGCATCGTCTTCAACGTCGCGCTCGGATTGCTCAACCGCCTGATGCCCACGCTGCAGATTTTCTTCATCATGCAGGCGCCGCAGATCGCGCTGGCGCTGATCCTGCTCGGCCTGTCGCTGACGGCGATCGGCTTGTCGTTCACCAGGCATTTCGAGGAACAGATGTCGCAGTTCCTCGCTCCGCGCTGAGGATGGCGTATGGCTGAAGACGCCGATCCGGAATCCAAAACAGAAGACCCTTCCGGCAAACGGCTGGCCGATGCGCGCGACAAGGGCAATATCGCCCGCTCGCAGGAAATCGGTCATTGGTTCATGTTCCTCGCGGCCCTGATCGCCGCGTGGATGCTGGGCGGCTCGCTGGGGCGCGGCGTGGTCGGTTCGCTGCGGGTGTTCTTCGAGCAGCCGGAGCAGATTCCGATCGATCCCGCTCACCTCACCAGACTGGCGACGGACCTGTTCGCCAATATCGGCATCGTGCTGTCGCCGGTGATCGGGCTGTTCGTGGTTTTCAGCCTGGCCGGCAACGTGCTGCAGAACCCGCCACATTTCAGCGCCGAGCGCCTGAAGCCCGACATCTCGAAGCTGTCGCCGATCGCCGGCTTCAAGCGCATCTTCTCGATGACGGGCGCGGTCGAGTTCGTCAAGAACCTCACCAAGATCAGCGTCATCGGCATCGTTCTGTTCTCGATCCTCTGGCCGGAACTCGATTCGCTGGAAACGCTCGTCGATCTCGATCTGGTCGTGATGATCCCGTTGATCCTGCGTACGATCCTGAAACTGCTCGGCGCGCTGATCGGCATCATGATGGTCGTCGCCGTAGCCGACTATCTCTATCAGCGCTACAGCTACATGAAGAACCTCCGCATGACCAAACAGGAGGTCAAGGACGAGCACAAGGAGACGGAAGGCGATCCGATGATCAAGGCGCGGCTGCGCCAGATCCGCATGCAGCGTTCGCGCAAGCGCATGATGGCCGCCGTCCCCGAGGCCAGCGTCGTCGTCACCAACCCGACCCATTTTGCCGTCGCGCTGAAATACGAGGCCGAGAAGATGAGCGCGCCGACCGTGGTCGCCAAGGGTGCCGACCTGCTGGCCCGGCGCATCCGCGAGATTGCCGCCGAGCATAAGGTGCCGATTGTCGAGAACCCGCCGCTGGCGCGCGCGCTGTACAAGGTCGAACTCGACGATCCGATTCCGATCGAGCATTACCGCGCGGTCGCCGGCGTGATCTCCTATGTGATGCGGCTGAAGGACGGCCTGGAGGCGCGTTACGAGGCCGAGGCCGAGGTCGAATAGCCATGGCGCGGCTGGGAGGATACCGTCTCGGATGGCTGATCCGGCCGGAGCGGATGCTGGCGGCGGCGAGCCCGTTTCCGCGCCTCGTCATGCGGGCCGGCGCCGTCGTTGCGGCGAATGACGCCTATGCGGCGCTTGCCGGCCGGCTGGGCGCCAGCGGCATTCCCGCTCTGGAGCAGTTGCTCCGTGCCGGCGGCGGCGATGCCGAGGTCGTCCGGCGCCTGCAGGACATGCTGCCCTCGGGTACAGGCACCGCTCGAACGAGCGCCGTGCATGAGGATGTCCGGGTCGCTGCCGGCGGCGAGACGCTGACCTTGCGCATTTCGGCCATGACGCATCCCGCCCGGCGCCGCTGCACAATCTGGGATGTCCTGCCGTTGCCGGCCGATGGCAGGGAAGTCGACGATCTGCGGCGGCAGCGCGACGAATTGGCCGCCTTCATCGACAACGCGCCGGTCGGCCTCTATTCCGTGGCGCCCGATGGCCGCTTCCTGTTCGCCAACCGCACTTTCGCGGCCTGGACCGGCCGCCGGCCGGAGGATCTGGTCGGCGAGAATGTCATGCTGGCCGACGTGCTGCAGCATGCGCAGGCGCGCGAAGGCCAGGCGATGACGCCGGACTGGGAAGGCGGCGAGGCCAAGCTCAGGCCCCTGGCGCAATCCGCGGCGGGAGAGGCCGGCGCGGGCTTTCGCCTCGTCGGGGTCAGCCAGACCATGGTGCCGGCCCCGAACGGTCAGCCGGCGCGCTACAGCGCCGTGGTGCACGATCTCGGCCTCGAACTGCGCCAGCGCGGCACCCTGCGGCCGGTGGAGGCCGAGTTCCGCCGCTTCTTCGATCAGGCGCCGATCGGCATCCTGGTGCTGGACGCCGCCGGCACGATCCGCGACGCCAACGCCGCCTTTGCCGCGCTCTGCGGCCGCGAGGACTGGCTGGGCGAGCGGCTGGCCGCGCTGGTGCGCGAGGAGGACGCCCTGGCGCTGACCCGCCATCTCATCGCGCTGCGCCGCGGCAAGACCTTCGACCGTCCGCTGGAGATCCATCTCGCCGGTCCGCGCAACCGCGTCGTCGAGGTCTTCGCCGCCTCGGCGGCCGAGCGGGACGACGGCCAGTCGCCGCAACTGGTCTATCTCGTCGATACGACCGAGCAGCGCAACCTGCAGACCCAGTTCCATCAAAGCCAGAAGATGCAGGCGGTCGGCCAGCTTGCCGGCGGCATAGCGCACGACTTCAACAACCTGCTCACGGCGATGATCGGCTTTTGCGACCTGCTGCTGCAGCGGCATCAGCCGGGCGATCAATCCTTCGCCGACGTCATGCAGATCAAGCAGAATGCCAGCCGCGCCGCCAATCTGGTGCGCCAGCTGCTGGCTTTCTCGCGCCAGCAGACCCTGGTGCCCAAGGTGCTGGACGTCACCGACGTGCTGGCCGACCTGCGCAACCTGATCGGCCGGCTGATCGGCGAGACGATCACATTGAAGATGACGCATGGCCGCGATCTCGGCCTGGTCCGCGTCGACCAGGGCCAGCTCGAGCAGGTCATCATCAATCTGGCGGTCAATGCGCGCGACGCGATGAGCGAGGGCGGCGAACTGCGCATCCGCACCAGCAACTGGCAGACTGACACGGCCATGCCGAGCGGCACCGAAATCATCCCGCCCGGCGAATACGTGCTGATCGAGGTGGCCGATAACGGCCACGGCATCGCGCCGGAAAACATCGGCAAGATTTTCGATCCGTTCTTCACCACCAAGGCGGTCGGCGCCGGCACGGGCCTGGGCCTGTCCACCGTCTACGGCATCATCAAGCAGACCGGCGGCTTCATTCAGGTGGAAAGCGAGGAGGGCAGCGGCGCCTGCTTCCGCATCTTCCTGCCGCGGCACCGGCCGAGCGCCGCCGAGCTTGCCGCCGCGCGCGACGATGCGCGCCATGTCAGCCAGGACCTGACCGGGCAGGGACTGGTGCTGCTGGTGGAAGACGAGGATGCGGTGCGCAGCTTCGCGGCGCGCGCCCTGCGCAACAAAGGCTATACCGTGATCGAGGCGGCGTCCGGCGAACAGGCGCTCGCCCTGCCGGCCGAGCAGCTCGACCGCGTCGAGCTGCTGATCTCCGATGTCGTGATGCCGAATCTGGACGGCCCGAGTCTGGCGGCGGAGCTGCGCCGGCGGCGCGCCGCGCTCAAGGTGCTGTTCATCTCGGGCTATGCGGAAGACAGCCTGCGCAACAACCTTGCCAAGTCTCCGCATGTGAACTTCCTGCCCAAGCCTTTCTCGCTCAGCCAGTTGGCCGGGAAGGTGAAGGACGTAATGGGGACCTAGCGGGCGCGTTATGAGCTGCCGGCGGGGCGTGCGGCCGCCCGCATTACTCCCGCAACGGGAAAATCGCCCTTTTCAGGCCATTCCTATCGACTTCCAATTGTACGGTCTGGGTCCGGATTCGAGGGCGGCGAGCCCGGCCCGTAAAAGCGGAACATTTCCGTCCAGGTGCTGTACATGCAGGGAACAATCAGAAAATATCCAGCGAAAACGAGGATTTGTCGATTTCGCTGGACAATGGCAACTTTAACCGAACATATAGGGTCAGAACCGCGTATCGTTGCAATTCCCCGGTCCCCATGAAAGGATGCAGCCGCTATGTCGACCCCCAATCTTCGCGTCGTGGAAAAGGACAGCATGGACAAGAGTAAAGCCCTGGAAGCGGCGCTCTCGCAGATCGAGCGTACTTTCGGCAAGGGCTCCGTCATGAAGCTTGGCGCGCGCCAGAGTGTCGAGATCGAGGCGATCTCCACCGGCTCGCTTGGCCTGGATATCGCGCTCGGCATCGGCGGCCTGCCGCGCGGGCGCATCATCGAGATCTACGGCCCGGAAAGCTCGGGCAAGACCACCATCGCGCTGCATGCGGTGGCGGAGTCGCAGAAGAAGGGCGGCACCTGCGCCTTCATCGATGCCGAGCATGCGCTGGATCCGGCCTACGCCCGCAAGCTGGGCGTCAATGTCGGGGAATTGCTGATCTCGCAGCCCGATACCGGCGAGCAGGCGCTGGAGATCGCCGACACGCTGGTGCGTTCGGGCGCGATCGACGTGCTGGTCGTCGACTCGGTCGCGGCCCTGGTGCCGCAGGCGGAATTGGAAGGCGAGATGGGCGACACCCATGTCGGCCTGCAGGCCAGGCTGATGAGCCAGGCCCTGCGCAAGCTGACCGCCTCGATCTCCAAGTCGAACACGATGGTGATCTTCATCAACCAGATCCGCATGAAGATCGGCGTGATGTTCGGCAACCCGGAGACCACCACCGGCGGCAACGCGCTGAAATTCTATGCCTCTGTCCGCCTCGATATCCGCCGCGTCGGCTCCATCAAGGTGCGCGACGAGGTGGTCGGCAACCAGACCCGGGTGAAGGTGGTCAAGAACAAGGTCGCGCCGCCCTTCAAGGTGGTCGATTTCGACATCATGTATGGCGAGGGCATCTCCAAGACCGGCGAACTGATCGACCTCGGCGTGAAGGCCAATGTGGTCGAAAAGTCCGGCTCCTGGTTTTCCTTCGACAGCCAGCGGATCGGCCAGGGCCGCGAGGCCGCCAAGCAATTTCTGAAGGAAAATCCGGAGGTTGCCAACAAGATCGAAGCCGCGATCAAGGCCAATGCCGGGATCGTGGCGGCCGCCATCGATGCCGGCGCCGAGGGCGCCGAAGACGAGGCGGGGGACGACTGATTGCCTTTTCCCCTCTGGCCGCTATCTGGCGGCCTATGAGTTCTCTCCTCCATGGGAACCCCGGCATCGGAACTCGATGCCGGGGTCTTTTTTTGGCGCCATTAAGAATGCCGATGGCGCTCTAAACAGAAACGATCGAACTCTTTTTCGCCATGCCCGCGAATGCGGGCATCCAGGGGCCATCGGCCTGAGCCTTTATCCCTGGGCTCCCGCTTGCGCGGGAGCGACGGAGGAGGCGTCTGCATCGCGCGCGAGCCTGGGGCAGGAGAGACATCATCGGGCTCCCATGGAACATAAAAAGATATATTGACTAAAATCCCAATTATATACTTGACACCACAAACCCACCGGGTAGTATGGGCGGCAACAGGAGCCGACCATGACCAAGATCACCGACCCAATGTTTACCGACGAAACCGCCGCCCGGGCGGTTGTCGAGGGCATCCGTTGGCCGAACGGCCCGGTCTGCGGTCATTGCGGCGAGACTGAGCGCCGGTATGCCACCAAGCGGGAGGGGCGTTACCGCTGTGGCAATCCGGCTTGCCGGAAGGACTTCACGGTTACGACTGGCACCGTGATGGAAAGCAGCCACATCAAACTGAATAAGTGGCTGTTGGGCTTCTACCTCGTTTCGTCCAGCAAGAAGGGCATGTCAGCCCACCAGCTCCACCGGATGCTGGGCGTCACTTACAAGACTGCGTGGTTCATGCACCACCGCATCCGTGAAGCTATGCGGGCGGGCGGTTTAGACCTTCCGCCGCTTGGTGGCAATGGCAAAATCGTTGAAGCCGACGAAACCTACTTTGGCGAAGTCGAGAACCCGAAGCCGCGTGATCCGCGCAAGGGCCCGTACACCAAGGGCGGTAAGTCCGGCCCGTCAAACAAGCGCGCCATTATCTCGCTCGTGGAGCGTGGCGGCAGCGTTCGCTCGTTCCATGTTCCGCGTGCCGATCTGCATACCGTGACCAAGATCGTGAACGAGAATATCGACCGCGAAACCCGTTTGATGACGGACGAAAGCCGCCTCTACATCACGCCCGGCAAGTCCTTTGCCTCGCATGAAACCGTGATCCATTCCGCCAAGGAATATGCTCGTGGTGACGTGCATACCAACAGCGTTGAAGGCTACTTCTCGATCTTTAAGCGCGGCATGCGTGGTGTTTACCAGCATTGCAGCGAGAAGCATCTGCATCGCTATCTGGCGGAGTTTGATTTCCGCTACAACGCCCGCTTTGTAACCGATGGGGAACGGGCAGCCCTTGCCGTCAAAGGCGCGGAAGGCAAGCGGCTGACGTATCGACAGCCTAACTAAACCCCTCCCGCTGACCATGCGGGCTTGGTTCATACGCAAGTATGTGAAGCAGCTTAAGAGGAAGCCTTAACGGGCTTCCTTTTTCGCTTGGGCTTTTCTCCCTGCTTAGGGATATCCTTTAGCGGCTTTGGGGGAGTCGATAGCGCACCGCGCAACGCTTTATCAAACCGGCGCGCCGCTTCGTCCTCGCTGTACCTGTCATTATTCTTCGGATTCGCCATGGAACCCCCTGACTATTTCGTGGGAACGATCTTCCCAAAAGAATTCGCCCCTCACCTTGGCGAGTTCATCGTGTATTTCAGCGCCATGGAGACGGAGATGAACCATCTCATATGGCATATCGCAGGTCTTTCCGAGCAATCCGGTAGAGCCGTCACAGCGGCAATCCCGTATTACGTCCCGCGAGCAACGCTACTCGAAAGACTGGTAGAAACCAACGTCACTCTAGAAGCGGACAAAAAGAAGCTCATCAAGCTGGCGCACGAATTCGTGCGTATAGCTGATTACCGCAACCGAGTGATACACGATGAGCAGGTCTGGTACTCACCAATACACAAGACTGTTGGCATCTTCCGCGCCGAAACAGCTTTCAAACCGCAAGGGCCAACTGAAGTTTCGATTGAATGGCTAAACTGGTATTCCGGTCTGAGTATAGCCGTCCGGTTCAGGATGCAGCAGTACCGGCTCCAGAACTCGAATTGGCTGCTCGACGAGCACTTTCCATGGCACGATAAACCGCTTCCGGTGCCTCAGAAAACGACCCAGGTACAGCCCAAGCAAGGCAAGCGGAAAGCCCCGCCTCAATCATCGCAGGGGTAATCTCAATCTCTTCCTCAGTTGTCGCCGGCCTGTCGGGGCTCATACTAGCGCTCGGCCTTGTGGTGGTAAGTATATAATTGCCACTAAAATCCCAAAACAATGTGCTTTATATGTTCTGAAAGTGAAGTGCCGCCGCAAGTCGGAGCTGCCGGTTCGTCCGGGCTTTTGGTCAGGCCATCGGAGGAAACCGGCAGTCGAGTGGCCTGCTCCTGGCGTCCCATGGGCCGGCCTTGGTCCGCGATTGGCGCCGAACGGGTATCGAATTGGCGTGCAATTGGCATCGAATGGGCTGCAATTGGCTCGCAATAAGACCGAAGCGACGGGAGCTTGGTTATGCAGATCAAGAGTTTAGCCGTGGAACCTGCCTTTGCGGCTCGCTGGACAGCGTTAAAGGGGGGCGTTAAGTAGTGCCTCTTGCCGGTCCCGCCTTTGGCTGGACCGGCGCATGATACGAAACTGCAGATTTATGGCGCCTTGGCTGGAAGCCGAGGCGCCGCCGACCAGGGGTGTGAAATCCATGTCCTCCGCCAACGATATCCGGCAGGCCTTCCTCGACTATTTCGCCAAGGCCGGGCACCAGGTGGTGGAGTCGTCGCCGCTGGTGCCGCGCAACGACCCGACCCTGATGTTCACCAATGCCGGCATGGTGCAGTTCAAGAACGTCTTCACCGGCCAGGAGAAGCGCCCCTATACGCGCGCCGCGACCGCGCAGAAATGCGTGCGCGCCGGCGGCAAGCACAACGACCTGGACAATGTCGGCTACACCGCACGGCATCACACCTTCTTCGAGATGCTCGGCAACTTCTCCTTCGGCGACTACTTCAAGGAAGAAGCGATCCCGCTGGCCTGGAACCTGGTAACCAAGGAATACGGCCTGCCCAAGGACAAGCTGTGGGTGACCGTCTATCACACCGACGACGAAGCCTTCGATATCTGGAAGAAAACCGCCGGCCTGCCCGACGAGCGCATCGTGCGGATTCCGACTTCCGACAATTTCTGGGCGATGGGCGATACCGGCCCCTGCGGCCCGTGCTCGGAAATCTTCTACGATCACGGCGACAAGATCTGGGGCGGTCCGCCGGGCAGCCCGGAAGCCGATGGCGACCGCTATATCGAGATCTGGAATCTCGTGTTCATGCAATACGAGCAGGTCACCAGGGACGAGCGCGTCAATCTGCCCCGGCCTTCGATCGATACTGGCATGGGGCTGGAGCGCATCACCGCCGTGTTGCAGGGCAAGCACGACAATTACGACATCGACATCATGCGGACCCTGATCGAGGCGTCCGCCGATCTGTCGCATACCGATCCGGACGGCGATCACAAGATGAGCCATCGCGTCATCGCCGACCATCTGCGCTCGTCCTGCTTCCTGATCGCCGATGGCGTGCTGCCGTCGAACGAGGGCCGCGGCTATGTGCTGCGCCGCATCATGCGCCGCGCCATGCGGCATGCGCAGCTCATGGGCTGCAAGGACCCGCTGATGTGGCGGCTGGTGCCGTCCCTGGTCGGCGTCATGGGCCGCGCCTATCCGGAGCTTGGCCGCGCCGAAGGCCTGATCGCCGAGACGCTGAAGCTGGAGGAAACCCGCTTCAAGCAGACGCTGGAACGCGGCCTCAAGCTGCTGGACGACGCCACCACGGGCATGTCGAAGGGTGACATGCTGCCGGGCGAGGTGGCGTTCAAGCTTTACGACACCTACGGCTTCCCGCTCGACCTGACGCAGGATGCGTTGCGCAATCGCGGCATCGGCGTGAATGTCGACGGCTTCCAGGCCGCGATGCAGGCGCAGCGCGAAGAGGCGCGCAAGGCCTGGGCCGGCTCGGGCGAAGCGGCCACCGAAAAGGTCTGGTTCGACATCAAGGAAGAGAAGGGCGCCACCGAGTTCCTCGGCTACGACACCGAAGCCGCCGAGGGCCGCATCGACGCCATCGTGGTCGGCGGTAAGAGCGTCGACGAGGCCAAGGCCGGCACCGAGGTGGCCGTCGTGCTGAACCAGACGCCGTTCTATGCCGAATCCGGCGGCCAGGTCGGCGATACCGGCGTGATCGTCACCGCGGGCGGCGGCAAGATCGCGGTCGGCGATACCCAGAAGAAGCTCGGGCTGCTGCACGCCCATATCGGCAAGGTGGTCGAAGGCAGCGTCAGGGTCGGCGATCTGGCGAGCCTGGAGGTCGATCACGCCCGGCGCACCGCGATCCGCGCCAACCATTCGGCGACGCATCTGCTGCATGCGGCGCTGCGCGAAAAGCTCGGCACGCATATCGCGCAGAAGGGCTCGCTGGTTTCGCCCGACCGCTTCCGCTTCGACATCAGCCATCCCAAGCCGCTTTCGGCCGATGAGATCGCTGCGGTGGAGGCCAAGGTGAACGAGGTCGTGCGGCAGAATACCGATGTCACCACCCGCCTGATGACGCCCGACGAGGCGATCAAGGCCGGCGCCATGGCCTTGTTCGGCGAGAAATACGGCGATGAGGTGCGCGTGCTCGCGATGGGCCGCGCGGATGACGGCAAGGATTTCTCCGTCGAGCTTTGCGGCGGCACCCATGTGCGGCGCACCGGCGATATCGGCCTGTTCAAGATCGTCAACGAGGGCGCGGTCGGCGCCGGCGTGCGCCGCATCGAGGCGCTGACCGGCGAGGCGGCGCGCGCCTATTTCGCCGAACAGGAAGAGACGCTGAAGGCGGCCGCCGATGCGCTCAAGGCGCAGCCCAAGGACGTGCCGCAGCGGCTCGCCGCGCTGCTCGAAGAGCGCCGCAGGCTGGAGCGCGAACTGTCCGAACTGCGCCGCCAGCTAGCGACCGGTGGAGGCGCGGCCGGCCCGCAGGTCAGGGACGTCAACGGCGTGAATTTCGCCGCCCGCAAGCTGGACGGCGTGCCGGCCAAGGATCTGCGCGGCATGGTCGATGCGATGAAGAAGGAGATCGGCTCCGGCGTCGTCGCCCTGACCTCGGTATTGGACGGCAAGGTGGCGGTGGTGGTCGGCGTCTCCAGCGACCTGACCGCGAAGCTGAACGCCGCCGAACTGGTGAAGGTGGCGACGCCGCTGATCGGCGGGCAGGGCGGCGGCGGCCGGCCTGACTTCGCGCAGGGCGGCGGCGCCGATCCGGCCGGGGCCGAGAAGGCGCTCGAGGCGATCGCGGCCGCAATCGGCAATGCCAAGGCGGCGGCGTAGGCACCGCAACCCCGCTCGTCATTCCCGCGCACGCGGGAAGCCAGCAAATGGCACGCCAGCAAATGACACGACTGGGCTCCCGCTTTCGCGGGAGCGACGAGGGCAAACAAAAAGGGCCGCGTCGATGACGCGGCCCTTCCGATCGAGGTAAACGGGCGCGGAGTTACGCCAGCGCCTTCTTGAGGTTCTCGTCGATCTTGTCGAGGAACTTCTGGGTGGTTAGCCAGGGCTGGTCCTTCGAGATCAGGATGGCAAGGTCCTTGGTCATGAAGCCGCTCTCGACGGTTTCGATGCAGACCTTCTCCAGCGTATGGGCGAACTTGTCCAGCGCCGCGTTGTTGTCCAGCTTGGCGCGATGCATCAGGCCGCGCGTCCAGGCGAAGATCGAGGCGATCGGGTTGGTCGAGGTCTCGCGGCCGGCCTGGTGTTCGCGGTAATGGCGGGTCACCGTGCCGTGCGCGGCCTCGGCTTCCACCACCTTGCCGTCCGGCGTCATCAGAACGGAGGTCATCAGGCCGAGCGAGCCGAAGCCCTGCGCGACGACATCCGACTGCACGTCGCCGTCGTAGTTCTTGCAGGCCCAGACGAACTTGCCCGACCATTTCAGCGCCGAGGCGACCATGTCGTCGATCAGGCGGTGTTCGTAGGTGATGCCGGCCTTCTTGAATTCGCCGGCGAATTCCTTGTCGAACACTTCCTGGAACAGGTCCTTGAAGCGGCCATCATAGGCCTTGAGGATCGTGTTCTTGGTCGACAGGTACAGCGGCCAGCCGCGCGACAGCGCGTAGTTCATGCTGGCGCGGGCGAAGTCGCGGATCGAGTCGTCCAGGTTGTACATCGCCATGGCGACGCCCGAACCCGGCGCCTTGAAGACTTCCTTTTCGATCACCTTGCCGTCCTCGCCGACGAACTTGATCGTCAGCGTGCCCTTGCCGGGGAAGAGGAAATCGGTGGCGCGGTACTGATCGCCGAAGGCATGACGGCCGACCACGATCGGATCGTTCCAGTGCGGCACCAGGCGCGGCACGTTCTTGCAGATGATCGGCTCGCGGAAGATGGTGCCGCCGAGGATGTTGCGGATCGTGCCGTTCGGCGACTTCCACATTTCCTTGAGGCTGAATTCCTTCACGCGCGCTTCGTCCGGCGTGATGGTGGCGCATTTGACGCCGACGCCATGCTTCAGGATCGCATGGGCGCTGTCGACGGTAACCTGGTCGTTGGTCTTGTCGCGGTATTCGATGCCGAGGTCGAAATAGAGCAGATCCACGTCCAGATACGGCAGGATCAGCTTCTCCTTGATGAACTTCCAGATGATGCGGGTCATCTCGTCGCCGTCGAGTTCGACGACTGGATTCTTGACCTTGATCTTCTCCATAAGTCCCCCTTCTCAGTCTCGGGTTGGGCGCAAAATTTTAAGTCGGCGGACCCTAGCAAAGCCGGCCGGGCGGGAGAAGCCTTAAGGCCCTTTGCGGCGGGTGGATTTAAATTCCAGACCGGTCGAGAAAAGGTCAAATCCGGCTGGTCGCCGGCGGATGTTCCGGGGCGGGCTCGTCCCGCAGCACCGGGATCACCGCTTCCGCTTCATCCACGATGGTGAACAGATTCGTGGCGGTGCGGCGGGCAAAACCGCGCTCGATCACCGTCTCGATCAGCGCCAGCAGCGGCCGCCAGTAATCCTCGACATTGAGCACGATGATCGGCTTGTCGTGCAGCTTGAGCTGCCGCCAGGTGACGATCTCGAAGAATTCGTCCAAAGTCCCGAGCCCGCCCGGCAGGGCGATGAAGGCGTCGGACATTTCCACCATCATGCGCTTGCGGGTATGCATGCTGTCGACCACATGCAGCTCGGTGAGGCCTGTATGGCCGATCTCCCAGTCGTGCAGATGGTGCGGGATGATGCCGACCACCTCGCCGCCGGCCGCCAGCGCCGCCTCGGCCACCACGCCCATCAGGCCGATCCGGCCGCCGCCATAGATCAGGCGGATACGGCTTTCGCCGAGCAGCCGTCCAAGAATCTGGGCCTGGGCGGTGTAAGCCTGGCTCTCGCCGAGGCTCGAGCCGCAATAAACACATACAGAGCGAATAGCCGTCATCGGACTGGGAGGTTTGTCTGGGTACGGGGTGGCGATGGGTAACCGATTCCAGACCAGTATGCCAGCAGAAAAGCCGCGATGTTACCTCTGGGTAACCGTGCGCTAAATTTTTCGTGAGGTTTTAAGGACTTGTCGTTCCGCGCCGCCGGAGAGGGTATACAGAATCGGCCCGGACCAGCGCGCGGGCGACAGAGCAAGGGAGAGACAATGGCACAGTGGCATAAAGCGATATTGGCGGCTGCCGTCGGCATCGCGGTGGCGACGGTCGGGGGAATGGCCATCGCCCAGGCCGATATCATCAAGGCCCGCCAGGAGGGCATGAAGGGCAATGGCCGGGCGATGAAGGAACTGAAACAGATCATCGATGCGGGCGGCCCGGCCTCCGCCGCCGTCAAGCCGGCTGAAAGCATCGCCGCCATGTCGGCCAAAATCCCGGGGGCCTTCCCGAAGGGCTCCGACAAGGGCGACACCAAGGCCAAGCCGGAAATCTGGGCGAACTGGGCCGATTTCGAGAAGCATGCCAGCAACAGCAAGGCCGCGGCGGAAAAACTCGTCGCCGACGCGAAAGGCGGCAGCATGGATATGGTGAAGGCCGATTTCAAGGCGCTCGGCCAGACCTGCGGCGCCTGCCACAAGCTGTACCGCGTGCCGGAACAGCATTGATCTGCCGATCCGGAATACCATTCCGGAACAGTCGGATAGTCACGGGCCGGCGGCATCAGCCGGCCCGTTTTTCTTATTGCTTCTGCTTGCCGTGCGGACGGAAATCGATCGGCGGCAGCGATTTCAGGTAAACGGCGATCGCCATACGGTCGTCATCCGTCAGGTATTTCGTGCTGTCGTCAATCACATCGCCCATCAGGCCGCCGGCAAAGTCTCCCTCGGGCGTCATGCCGCTGCCGAGGAAATCGGCGATATCCTGCGCGCTCCAGGTGCCGATGCCGTTTTTCTGATGCGGCGTGATGTTCGGCACCGGCTTGCCTTCGGCGCCGTCATTCGAGCCGGCATATCTCATATCGGTTTCCAAGCCGCCGAGCGGATCGCGCGGCGTATGGCATTCGCCGCAATGGCCGAGCGCATTGGCCAGATAGGCGCCGCGATTCCATTGCGCCGATTGAGACGCATCCGGAGTAAAGCGCGCGGGATGGAAATAGAGCAGCCGCCAACCCCAGGTCAGCATCCGCAGATTGAACGGAAAGCCGAGATCGTGGGGCTTGTTTGCCTGCCGTACCGCCGGCTGGGCCCGCAGATAGACCCAGAGCGCGTGCAGGTCTCCGTCGCGGATCTGAGTGAACGACGTGTACGGGAAGGCGGGGTAGTAGGGCATGCCATCCGGCGCCAGGCCCTGCCGGACTGCCGCGGCGAACTGCGCTTCCGTCCAGCGGCCGATGCCGGTCTCCGGGTCCGGCGTGATATTGGGCGCATAGAAGGTGCCAAACGGCGTCGGCAGCGCGCGGCCGCCGGCAAGCGCCGCGCCTTTATTCTTGGTGTCGGTGTGGCATTCGTAGCAGCCGCCTGCCCGGAAGACATAGGCGCCCCGATTGACGAGATCGGCATCCGGCGTGCCGGTCTGGCCCTGAGCTGCGGCCGCAAAGGCCCATAGCAGCAGGAGAAAGGCTGACGTCAGAGCGCGCGGGGCGTGAAAGAGCCGTCCTGCGACAAGGTGTTGCGGGAAATATCGCATGTGATTTGCAGGTGGAATTCATTATTGCAAGGCCGCCAAGCTTAGGAGAGTTGCGGGGCGGAAGGCGAGGTCTTAATCTCCGGGGTCGTTCACAATTTTGCCAGCCGGGATATTCGGGTGCGGGGCAGTCGCTTCTTCTTCATTCTACTTGGCGTCGCTGTTCTGGGCATCCTAGCGGTGATCTTCTTCGGCGCCGAGCCCAACAACCGCGGATTGCCGCCGCAGGCCAGCAAGGATGCGGCTGCGCCGCCGCCGGTGCCTGCGCCCGCAGCGACGCCGGCGCCCGAGAGCGTGGCCAAGGTTCCACCCAGTTTCGATGTGGTTCGCATCAGCCGCAACTGCACAGCCGTCTTTGCCGGCCGCGCCATGCCGGGCTCCGTCGTCGTGGTGAAGACCGGAACGCGCGAGATCGGCCGCGTCACGGCTGACCCCCGGGGAGAATGGGTTCTGGTGCCCGATCTGCCGCTGGAGAAGGGGAATCAGGAATTCGTCCTGGAATCGCAGATGCAGGGGCAGGAGCCGATCAAGGCCGATGCTTCAGTCGTCACCGTGGTCCCCGAATGCCAGCCCGGCGAGGGCGGAGAGCAGGCAATCGCGGTCCTTACCCCGTTCAAGGGCGCCAGCCGGCTGCTGCAGCGGCCCAATGAGGGCCCGCTGGACCCGGCCCGCAAAGGCCTGGCACTCGATTCCGTCGAATATGACGAGAAGGGCAACCTGATCCTGTCGGGCCGGGCGCAGGCCGGCGCGACGGTACAGGTCTACCTGAACAATGAGCCGATCGGCGTGGCCGCGGCCGACAACAAGGGGCGCTGGACGCTCAAGCCGGAAAAGTCCGTGGAGCCGGGCATCTATTCGATGCGGGTCGACCAGGTCGAGCAGGCCGGCAAGGTCGCCTCCCGCCTCGAGATGCCGTTCAGCCGGGCCAAGCCGGAGGACCTCAAGTTCGGGCCGGACGGCCGGAGCGTCGTGGTGCAGCCGGGCAACAGCCTGTGGCGCATCGCCCGCCATATTTACGGCGAAGGTTTGCGCTATACGGAGATTTACCGCGCCAACCAAGCCCAGATCGCCGATCCAGACCTGATCTATCCAGGCCAGATTTTCTCGGTGCCCCAGGAAGCCAACGGCGCCGCGAAACCGGCCCAGCCGCAGCAGCCGGATCAAGGCACGTCGCAAAAACCGCAGAACTGAGCGGGACAGCCGACCAGCACCTTACCGTTCAGCGCCGGCCGCGCTAAACTGCAGCGATGCGAGTTTCACATTTAACGCGCCGAGAGATGGTTCCGTGACGATGGATGCGCCTGTAGCCAGCGGTCCGTCGACTGCTGCGCCGGGGCGAGCTGTTCCGCCGGTATTCGCGGCTCTTGATCTCGGGACCAACAATTGCCGCCTGCTGATCGCCCGGCCGAACCGCGACGGTTTTCGGGTGATCGAGGCATTCTCCCGCATTGTCCGGCTGGGCGAGGGCCTGAGCAGCACCGGGCGGCTGTCCGACGCCGCAATGGAGCGCACGATCGAGGCGCTGAAGATCTGCTCCGAGAAAATGGCCCGGCGCGGCGTCGGCGTGGCACGGGCCGTCGCCACCGAAGCCTGCCGGCGCGCCGGCAACTGCGCCGAATTCCTGCACGAGGTCAAAATCTCGACCGGCATCACGCTGGATATCATTTCCAGCGCCGAGGAGGCGCGGCTGGCGCTGATCGGCTGCATGCCGCTGCTCGAACCGCCGCACAGCCATGCGATCGTCTTCGATATCGGCGGCGGATCGACCGAGATTCTCTGGGCCAAACTGACCCAGCATGGTCATGCCGAAGTGATAGACTGGATTTCGCTGCCCTTCGGCGTTGTCAACCTGACGGAGCGTTTCGGCCCGGGCGACAGTCACAGCGGCTCCTACGAAAAGATGATCGCGGATGTCGCTGCGGTGCTGCAGCCTTTCGAGGCCAAGCATGGCTTGGCCAGGCATCTGGCCGGCGGCAATGTGCAGGTGCTGGGCACGTCCGGCACGGTGACGACCCTGGCCGGCGTGTTGCTGGGGCTGCCGCGCTACGAGCGGCGCCAGGTCGATGGCTGCTGGCTCGATTTCAATGCCGTCATCGAGCAGTCGCACCGGCTGGCTGAACAAAGCGTTGCCGAGCGCGCGCTGCATCCCTGCATCGGCTCCGAACGGGCCGACCTGGTCGTGGCCGGCTGCGCGATCCTGGAGACGCTGTACCGTTTCTGGCCGGCGACGCGATTGCGGGTGGCGGATCGCGGCGTCCGGGAAGGCGTGCTGGTCGAACTGATGCGCAACACGCTGCATTTGGGACGCTTCCAGTCCCATAGGAGCGGCCGATGAGCGCACGCACGCCGGGGCCGAGCCATCGCGCCAAGGTGAAAGTAAAGACGGCGCGCGGACGTTCGGTCGGCTCGCAGCGTTGGCTGCAGCGCCAGCTCAACGATCCTTATGTGTCGGCGGCGAAGACCGCCGGGTTCCGCAGCCGTGCGGCGTATAAGCTGCTTGAGCTCGATGCGAAATTCAAACTGCTCAAGCCGGGCATGCGGGTGGTCGATCTTGGCGCCGCGCCGGGCGGCTGGACGCAGGTTGCCGTGCAGAAGGTCAAGGCGGGGGAGGCCGGCGGCGGCTTCGTGCTGGGCGTCGACATCAACCCGGTCGATCCCATTCCCGGCGCCAGGCTGATGCAACAGGATTTCCTGGCCGAGGGCGCCGATGCCAGGGTGATCGAGGCGCTGGGCGGCAAGGCCGACCTGGTGCTTTCCGACATGGCGGCACCAGCCACCGGCCATCGCCAGACCGACCATATCCGCATCATGGCGCTGTGCGAGGCGGCGCTGGACTTTGCGCTGCGCGTGCTCAATCCGGGCGGGGCTTTCGTCGCCAAGGTGCTGCGTGGCGGCACCGAGAACGAGCTGCTGAACACCATGAAGCGGGACTTCAAGCTGGTAAGGCACGTCAAGCCGCCGGCCAGCCGGGCGGATTCGGCCGAATCCTACGTCATCGCCATGGGATTCCGGGGCTGATTTCCGGGGCGGATTGAGGCTGGACCCGGCGGCAAAGAGCGGCTATATCCTCCGCGGCAAGGAACCCTATCTCACCCCCTACGGGAGACACCTTGCCTATGACCGCGCCGGCTTTGCCCGAGCCTGCGGTGGACCCGGCTTTCCTGGCCGCCACCTCTTTTATCGACAAGGACCATCCCCTGGTGCGCGCTCTGGCGCAGGATGCCGTTGGCGGTACGCGCGATCCAAAGGCCAAGGCGACGCCCGCCTTCAATCTCGCGCTCTGCGACAAATTCCGCGTCCTGCCGCTCGAATTCGACGGCGGGACCGATTCGATCTTTCATCCCTTTAATGCCGATAATCGCCGCCATATGGAATATGTGGCCGACTGCGGCAGCTTTGCCGATCTGCCCTTCGCCGCATGGCGCCAGGCGATGCTGACGCATTATCCCGATCTGATGAAGAAAGCGCGCGCCGGTGGCGATTTCGCCGCCGAAGCCGCTGCCGAAGCAAACCAGAACCAGACCACCGCCCAGACCGTCTGAAGGAGCCCGCCATGCAGTTTCGTGAAGCCTATACATTCGATGATGTCCTGCTCGAACCGGCGGCCTCAAGCGTATTGCCCACCGAGGTGGACACCCGCACGCGGCTGACGCGGAGCATCGAGCTTGGCATTCCGCTCGTCTCGGCGGCGATGGATACCGTCACCGAAGCGCGCATGGCGATTGCCATGGCCCAGGCCGGCGGCATCGGCGTGATTCATAAGAATCTCAGCATCGAGGAACAGGCCCGCGAAGTCTCGGCGGTGAAGAAGTTCGAATCCGGCATGGTGGTCAATCCGCTGACCATCCGGCCGGATTCCTCGCTGGCCGAGGCGCTGGCGGTGATGGAGCGGCACGGCATCCATGGCATCCCGGTCACCGAGAAGCAGGGCGGCAAGCTGGTCGGCATCCTCACCAATCGCGACGTGCGCTTTGCCACCGATATGAGCCAGCCGGTGCATGAGCTGATGACCAAGCACCCGCTGATCACCGTGCGCGAGGGCGTGTCGATGGAGGAGGCCAAACGCCTTCTGCATCAGCATCGCATCGAGAAGCTGCTGGTCGTCGACGAGAACTACGCTTGCGTCGGCCTCATCACGGTGAAGGACATCGAGAAGGCGCGGCTGCATCCGAATGCCTGCAAGGACGAGCAGGGCCGGCTGCGCTGCGCCGCCGCCGTTTCCACCGGCGCCGACGGCATGGAGCGGGCGCAGGAGCTGATGAATGCCGGCGTCGACGTGATCATCGTCGATACCGCGCATGGCCATTCCAGCCGCGTGCTGGAGGCGGTGCGCGCGATCAAGAAGGTTTCCAACCGCACGCAGGTGATCGGCGGCAATGTCGCGACCGCCGAAGGCACCCGCGCGCTGATCGATGCCGGCGTCGACGCCGTCAAGGTCGGCATCGGTCCGGGCTCGATCTGCACCACGCGCATCGTTGCCGGCGTCGGCGTGCCGCAGCTGACCGCCGTATCCGATGCCGTGGCGGTGGCGGAGAAAGCCGGCGTGCCGGTGATCGCCGATGGCGGCATCAAATATTCCGGCGATCTCGCCAAGGCGATTGCCGCCGGCGCCAGCGCCTGCATGGTCGGATCGCTGCTCGCCGGCACCGACGAGGCTCCGGGCGAGGTTTTCCTCTATCAAGGCCGTTCGTACAAATCCTACCGTGGCATGGGTTCGCTGGGCGCGATGGGCAGCGGCTCGGCCGACCGTTATTTCCAGCAGGAAGTCAGCGACAAGCTGAAGCTGGTGCCGGAAGGCATCGAGGGCCGCGTCGCCTATAAGGGCCCGGCCGGCACCATCCTGCATCAATTGGTCGGCGGCCTGCGTTCGGCGATGGGCTATACCGGGAATGCGACGCTGGAAGAGATGCGCAAGAATTGCCGTTTCATCCGCATCACCTCGGCCGGCCTGCGCGAAAGCCATGTGCATGACGTGGCGATCACGCGCGAGGCGCCGAATTACCGGCAGGAGTCGTAAAGTCAGTGACGCCCGGGGCGCGGCTGGCCGCGACCATCGATATCCTGGCGGAGATTTTCGGCCGCGCCGCGGCGGCGGATCGCGTTCTGGCGGACTGGCAGCGGCGCAACCGCTATGCCGGCGCCAAGGACCGCCGAGCCATCAGCGATGCCGTCTATGCCGTGCTGCGCGAACAGGGCATGCGGCGCTGGCGGCTGGAGCAGGGCGGTGCGGAAATGACGCCGCGCCTGCTGACCTTCGCCGATGCGTCCACGCCGCTGGCGGAATGGCAGCGGTTATGCGATGGGGGCAAATACGCGCCGCCGCCCTTGAGCGAAGCCGAAGCCGCGGCGCTGTCGCACCTGCCCTCCGACGAGGCCGCGCCGCTCTGGGCGCGGGTCAATCTGCCGCCGACGGTCGCCGACATGGTGCAGGCCGCCTTCGGCGATGCCGCCGAGATGGAACTGGCGGCGCTGAACGGACGGGCGCCGCTGGATTTGCGGGTCAATACGCTGAAGACGACGCGGGAAGAAGTGTTGCTGCAACTGCGCGCCGAGGGCATCGGGGCCGCGCCGACGCCTTATTCGCCGCTGGGCATCCGCATCGCCGAACGGGTGCGGCTGGAGGCGCATCCGCTGTATCGCGACGGTCTCATCGAGCCGCAGGACGAGGCCGCGCAGCTCGGCGGCCTGCTGGTCGATGCCAGGCCGGGCGAGACGGTGGTCGATCTCTGCGCCGGGGCCGGGGGCAAAACCCTGCTGCTGGCGGCGCTGATGCGCAACCGGGGCCAGGTGCACGCCACCGACAACGATCCGCGCCGCCTCGGCCGGCTGCCGCCCAGACTGCAGCGCGCCGGCATCCGCAACGTGACCATCCATCCGGCCGACCAAATGCCCGAACTGTTGCGCAGCATGGAAGGCCGTGCGGATCGGGTGCTGCTGGATGTGCCCTGTTCCGGCAGCGGCACTTGGCGGCGCAATCCGGAAGCCCGCTGGCGCTACGACCCGGCCAGCCTGGATGAGGTGGTCCGCCGCCAGCGCGGCCTGCTCTCCGACGGCGCCCGGCTGGTCCGCCCGGGCGGCCGGCTGGTCTATGCCACCTGCTCGATCCTGCCGCTGGAAAATCAACAGCAGGCGGAGTGGTTTTTGGCTCATCACGCTGAGTTTACAACGCTTCCTCTGACGGCGGCCTTCGGCTCGGATATAACCGAGCTGCGTATACGGTCTGGGTCGGAATTGGCCTTGACGCCCTACCGGCATGGCACCGACGGCTTTTTCGCCGTCGCGTTCCAGCGCGGGAGGCGAGGGTGGCAGGCCGATGATCCCGACCGGTATACTCCCACCGCTTCGAGGAGCTGACCATGCGTACCCCCACCATGCGTAGTCCCGACATGCTTACCCTTCGTCCGGCCCGGATTGTCGCGGCATTCCTGATTTTTGCCGGTATCGGCCTGACCGCGTCGCCGCTTCTCGCCGCCGGCGGCTCGAGCGACATGAGCACGCCCGGCACGCCTGCCAAGGCGGAGGATCCGAATTTCACCGAAGGCAAGAAGGCGATCGACAACAAGGACTGGGCCAAGGCGATTCCGCTGTTCCAGGCGGTGGTGGCCAAGGACAACACCAATGCCGATGCCTATAACTGGCTCGGCTATGCCTATCGCAACCAGGGCAATTACGAGCTGTCCTTCGCCAATTACAGCAAGGCGCTCGCCATCAATCCGCGCCATCGCGGCGCGCATGAATATCTTGGCGAGGCTTACTTGAAAACCGGCAATCTGGCCAAGGCCGAGGAGCAGCTTAACGAGCTCGACAGGCTTTGCATCTTCGGCTGCGCTGAGTATACCGAACTGAAAAAGAAGATTGCCGACTACAAGACCGGCAAGGCGAGCTGACCGGACCGGTCGTATCCCGGTTCTGCGCTCCGCCTGCCCCAGACAAGGAGTTGAAGGACGCCGATGGCGGAGCGCATTCTTATCATCGATTTCGGATCGCAAGTCACGCAGCTGATCGCCCGGCGGGTCCGCGAGGCCGGCGTCTATTGCGAGATCGTCCCCTTCCAGAAGGCCGGCGCGGCCCTTAGGGAGAACAGCCCGCATGGCAAGCTGAAGGGCGTCATCCTCTCCGGCGGCCCGGCTTCGACGACCGAGGAATTCTCCCCCCGCGCGCCGGACGACGTCTTCAAGCTCGGCCTGCCGGTCTTCGGCATCTGCTATGGCGAGCAGACCATCTGCGCCCAGCTCGGCGGCCAGGTGGAGACCGGCCATCATCGCGAATTCGGCCGCGCTTTCCTCGAGATCAAGGACGATTGCGCGCTGTTCGACGGCGTCTGGGAGCAGGGCCAGAAGCATCAGGTCTGGATGAGCCATGGCGATCGCGTCACCAAGCTGCCGCCCGGCTTCCGTGTCGTGGGCGTCAGCGAGGGCGCGCCGTTTGCCGCCATCGCCGACGATGCACGCCGGATCTATGCCGTGCAGTTCCACCCGGAAGTGATGCATACACCCGACGGCGCCAAGCTGCTGCGCAATTTCGTGCGCAAGGTCGCCGGCTGCAGCGGCGAATGGAGCATGAAGGGCTTCCGCAACGAAGCCGTCGAGAAGATTCGCGCCCAGGTCGGCACGGGCCGGGTGATCTGCGGCCTGTCGGGCGGCGTCGATAGCTCGGTGGCCGCCGTGCTGATCCATGAGGCGATCGGCGATCAGCTCACCTGCGTCTTCGTCGATCATGGCCTGCTGCGCAAGGGCGAGGCGGAAGAGGTGGTGCGCTTGTTCCGCGATCACTACAACATTCCGCTGGTGCACAAGGACGCCTCGGATCTGTTCCTGGGCCGGCTGGCCGGCATTGCCGATCCGGAGCAGAAGCGCAAGACCATCGGCGCGCTGTTCATCGATGTTTTCGAGGAAGAGGCGAAGAAGATCGGCGGCGCCGATTTCCTGGCCCAGGGCACGCTCTACCCGGACGTGATCGAAAGCGTCAGTTTTCATGGCGGGCCGAGTGTGACGATCAAGTCGCATCACAATGTCGGCGGCCTGCCCGAGCGCATGAAGATGAAGCTGGTCGAGCCGCTGCGCGAGCTGTTCAAGGACGAGGTGCGCGCCTTGGGCCGCGAACTCGGCCTGCCGGAGAGCCTGGTCGGCCGGCATCCCTTCCCGGGGCCTGGCCTGGCGATCCGTATCCCGGGCGACATTACCCGCGAGAAGCTCGACCTGCTGCGCGAGGTGGATGCCGTCTATCTCGACGAGATCCGCAAGGCCGGGCTTTACGACGTGATCTGGCAGGCCTTTGCCGTGCTGCTGCCGGTGCGCACCGTCGGCGTGATGGGCGATGGCCGCACTTACGATCAGGCCTGTGCGCTACGCGCCGTGACCTCCACCGACGGCATGACGGCGGATTACTATCCGTTTCCGCATGACTTCCTGGGGCGCGTGGCGACGCGCATCATCAACGAGGTACGCGGCGTGAATCGCGTGGTCTACGATATCACCTCCAAGCCGCCCGGCACGATCGAGTGGGAATGATTCAGGCCCATCCGGCGCTATCCCGCAGCACGCCAGAATACGCCGTAATGCACTGATAAAAAAAAGAAATACCCAAAAGACATTCGAGGACTATCGGCCGGCAGAGATCGCGGCTGACATACTCCTTGACGGTCCGGCTTCTGGTTGCGAATCCGATTTCATCCGATGCCGTCAGGGGCTGAGCGCCAGATGACGGTCTTGTTTTGAATTAAGACACTGTAAGAAAAAAGAGATTTCGTCCTGATGGCGCCCGAAATTGGCTGACGGTCTTTTTTCGAGGAGGCGGCCCGAATGTTGACGGATGCAGCTCTTAAGGACCTGAAACCAAAAGATAAAATTTATAAGGTGACGGACCGGGACGGCATGTAAGTGCTGGTGAAGCCGTCCGGGACACTCACGTTTCGGCTGGACTACCGGATGAATGGGCGGCGCGAGACCGTCACCTTCGGCAAGTACGGCCCGGCGGGGCTGTCGCTCGCTCGAGCACGAGAGCTGTTCGGCACATCCAAGGGAACTCGGTCACGGCTGCGCCTCGCACGCGAAAGAAGGTGTGCACTTTAATTGCAGGACAGGCGCCGCATGTGCAGCAGAGCGCGGTAGGCTGCACGTCCCTCTGAGCGGTAAAATCAGAGCTCCCGCTGAGGGGCCTTGGCGCTTGCCTCTCGCGTCGTACACTCGCCGACCGTATAACATAATGGTCTCGTATCGATATCTGATTAGTTGCTGATCGTTGTGGCGGCGAAGGCGGGCTCGGTTGTCCGCGGCGCAGAGGCCTGAACGAAGCTCGTCGGCAGTTGTCACACAGTGCTTGCCCGGGCGGGGCGTTGCAGCAAGTTCACGCAGGCCGCGATGCCGAGGAGAGCTGGTGAGACCCAAAAGCCTGCAGCAACACTTCCCAAAGCGTCGGAAATCGCTCCTGCTAAAGCCGGACCCGCAGCCTGCCCCAAGGCAAAGCCGACTGTGAGAAGGGAAATCGCCGCGGTCCAGGACGAAGCCGGCAGTTGGCGCTGTGCAACGATCGTGATCGACGTTGGGCCTGCTAAGAAGCTGCCTCCGAAAAGGAATGCAGACAAGAACATTGCAGTCGGGCCAGGGTGGAGCAGAACAGGTAGCGCGCCGAGCATCGTCGCTGCGAACACCAAGGCTGGCCCCCGACCAGCCTTACAGGCGCCCAGAGCCCTTCCCCATAGCAGCGTCGATACGGCAGAAACTAGCCCCAGCACGAACCAGAACAAAGTTACCTGTCCGCTGCTGCTGCCTTGCTTTTGTAACAAAGCGATGATGAAGGTCATGTAGCCGACGTAACCGGCGCCGAAGAGGCTGTAGCCGACAAATGTCGGCGCCAGTTGCCGAAATTCGGAAATGTCCAACACGGCAATGCCACGACCGACCGGTTCGGGTACATTGCGCGCGGCCCCCCAAGCAGCCGGCAGTGTCGCGGCACCAATGAGGCCTAGGGCGACCCAGCCCTCTGGCCAACGCTGCACACTACCTTGCAAGACAATCGGGATAGCCGCGCCAGCTAACAGAATGCCAATGCTTGCTCCAGCAACATAGAGACCGACGAGGGTGCCACGCCGACGTGGACTCTGCATGGGACAGATTGCAGCAGCCAATCCCGCGCCCAAAATGAATGTGAGCGCAGTGGAAGCGCCACCAACAATTCGCAAAAGGAAGAGGGTAGAGAAACGAGTCGCGGCCGCCGTCAACAAGAGAATCAAGACGCTGACGGAGAAACCAGCGAGAAAGACGCGTGCCGTGCCCCACTTTCTGGCAATCCATGCCGTGACGAGCGCGCCCACGATGTAGCCGGCTCCGTTCGCCGTGTTCAGAGCGCCAGCTTCAACGTAAGACCATCCTAGATCCTCCCGCATCGGTGGCAGTAGCAAGGCGTAAGCAAACCGAGCGAATCCCAGGGCGACGGCTGCGCCGGCAGATAGTCCAAGCGCGATGATAACCTCCCGCCAAAGGTCACTTCTGCTGCCGTTCACCTTTATAAATCCTGCTGTCATTGTAAGTGCCCCAAAACCAGGCTGTATCGAAATAGCGATTGGGCAATCGGAGAGTGTTTGGTAAGAAGGGATCGGTCGCAAGTTCTTCACTGCTGGACTGCTCGCTCAGGGAAATTTATTTTTTATCAAGTCGGGCGGCCGGGAATGAATTCCAAATTCCTTTAATTGACGATCATCCAGGTGGCGGAGCGCTTCCCAGCTCTGCTGAGCTTCGCGCCATCGCCGGATCCGAGACGTCGCTCGAGCGCGGAGTTGCGTGATCAATGGGCCTATTCCTCGGTATCGCCCATCAAGTCCTGCCTCTGTGGAGTGGAATAACCAAGTCACGATAACGCCGAGACGAACGCAGGCGCCGGCTGGCGTCATCCCTTTCAATACGCGTTTGGAACCAGCCAAGTGATGGGACATAGCTGACGTATCGCCTAAAGTCATTCTTGACAAGAATGTCAAAGTTGACGAGAATGTCAAGGATGGATCAACGGGGGGCGGATAGGATGGCGGGCACGCGCCAGTTTGACGAAAGTCAGGTAATCGCGATCGCGCTTGATGTGTTCTGGCGGAAAGGTCTCCACGATGCGACAATGCAGGACCTTGCCACGGCGACAGGTGTCCAGCGTGGCAGCCTCTACAACGCGTACGGTGACAAAGAAGCGATTTTCCTGCGCGCGTTCGACCAATACGCCGAGCAATTCCTGCAAGCCGTCGACAACGCCTTGGCCCGCGGCGACGCTGCAGTAGCGTTGCGATCGTTTTTCGACTTAATTATCGCGAATATGACGGCCGGTTCTCCTGCGCGAGGATGCCTTACGACGCGGACCGCCCTCGACGCTTCTATTTCGAGCAGAGCTGTGCGCCGGCGCGTGCAAAGTTTGCTCAACCGACTTGAACGGCTTATCGCCAAGGCAATCGGTTCGGACCCCCATAAATCGTCGGTGATTGATGCGGATCGAATTGCGCGGGTAGTTGTAACATTCACAAGAGGTATAGCGGTGATGGAACGCGCTGGATACAGCCGCAAGCACCTGAAGGAAACGGCAGCAACATTCATTGATACGCTTCTTGGCGGCGAATGAGTTGAGTCAATGCATTACGTGGCGCTCTAATCACTTAGTCAGGAATGACTGCGTTGCGGTTCCGGCAAATCGGCTTAAGCCGTGGCAGTGAGGATGGAAATTACTAGCGTCAATGTGGGACGTGAACAGCATCAATTTCATTGGCAGCCTGGCCTCAATTAAGCTGATCGTGAGCCGGAGTGCCAGGGGCGTCCGAGACAACGGGCTGCCCGAGCCTGCTAGGTCCCGGGGGCGACAGCTCTGGTTTCTAAGCCGCAGGCCCGGCTTGGTCCCGACATGGAGGAAATGGTGGATACTAGAGAAATGGACAGCGGCACCGCGCCGCAAGTGCTACGCGAAGATCGCGGTCCTGTGGCGATGCTGACCTTAAATCGCCCGCGAAAGCTGAACGCGCTAAGTAACGAGATGATTGCGGCCCTGATGGCCGCTCTGGATGAAATTGAGCTCGATCAGCGTCTTCGGGTGGTCGTAATCACGGGCGCCGGACGTGCCTTCAGCGCGGGCGCTGACATTGCGGCGTTTCAGCGACACATCGAAGCCGGGGCTCCGGAAGCCGTGGTCCATTTTATGAGGCCAGGTCATCAGATGACGCGCCGCGTAGAGAGCTTCCCGAAGCCCATTATTGGCGCCGTAAATGGCATTGCGTTTGGCGGAGGTTGCGAACTGATCGAGGCAACTCACATTGCGCTCGCCGCGGAGACGGCGACCTTTTCAAAGGCGGAGATTAACATCGGAATCATTCCCACTTTTGGCGGTACGCAACGTTTGCCACGCAACGTCGGACGCAAAGCCGCGATCGAACTGATCTTGACCGGTCGTGTCTTCGACGCGAACGAGGCGGCTCAGCTCGGGCTCGTAAACAGAGTGGTAACGGATGCCGAACTGATCTCAAAAACAATGGCGCTGGCGGAGCATTTGGCTGCCAAGCCGCCCCTGACGGTCGCTGCTGCACTGGCAGCGGTTCATCGCGGTATGGATAGCTCGATTGATGATGGTCTCGCCATTGAGGAAGCAGCCTTTGCCCGTATCGTGCCTACGGTCGATGCACGAGAGGGTGTTGCTGCTTTCGTCGAAAAGCGCCAGCCGACCTTCCGCGGCGTCTAAAACAAAAGGAACCGCGATTTGCTCATCCGTGCGTTTAGAGGTGACGACACATCAGCTGTGAGAACGCTGTTCGAGAGAGTGAATCGTGAACTCGCTCCGCCTGGGCTTCGCGAGCGCTTCGAACAATACATCACCATCGCACTACGGGATGAGATCAATCGAATTCCCGATTATTACGGGTCGAGCCCAGGCCGCGGGTTCTGGGTCGCAGAGGATCCTTCCGGTGCGCTGATCGGCTTTTTTGGACTCGAGCCCGCTGGTGACGATAGCTCAGAGCTGCGCCGGATGTATGTGGCTCCTGAGTGTAGGCGTCGCGGTGTCGGTCGGACACTACTTGCGGAGGCTGAACGACTTTGCGTCCTCGCAGGCTTGCATCGGCTCGTTCTTAGTACATCGGAATTACAGTCTGCAGCGGTCTCTCTCTACCGTCGGGCTGGCTATCGTTTGATAAAGGAAGAAAGTGCGGGCGAAGCAACGCACAAGACAATGGGCGGCGGCCTCCGCAGATTTCACTTCGAAAAGACCTTAGCGAAGGAGATACGCAATGGAGAAAACCCAGACGGTGCAGGGGGCGGGCCAAGCCGCCGCCGTTGCGGTTGAGGCGGCGCTGGCCGCGCCGCGAACAAGACCATCCAACTATCCTGAACAGTTTGCCTTGCGCATGGCTGGGCGCGAAAAGCGGCCGCTCGGTGATCTGTTTGGCCTTACCAACTTTGGCGTGAATCTTACACGGCTATCGCCAGGAGCTTCATCTGCGCTGCGCCACCGCCATAGCCGCCAGGACGAGTTCATTTATGTCTTGGAGGGTGAGCCTACGCTCATAACGGACGAGGGGGAGGCGAAGCTGCGCCCAGGCATGTGCGCAGGGTTTGCGGCCGGGGGTACCGCTCATTATCTCCGTAATGATACGGGCTGTGACGTACTTTACATCGAGGTGGGGGATCGAACACCAGGTGACGAGGTGACATATCCAGACGATGATTTGCGCGCGGAAATGGCTTCGGACGGAAAGTACCGGTTCGTCCGCAAGAACGGCAGTCCTTGGTGAGAGGAGTGATGCACAGCGAGCGCAAGAGTATCCACCAATTTGCTTGATGGGTTTTTCGAAGGACTCTAGCGTTGGGAAGCCAAGAAAGAAAATGCATTGAGCCTCCGGAGGTTTCGCTCTGGGACACGATTCAGGTTGAGGCCGCTGAGCTCATCGAAAAGGAGCCCCTGCTTCGAGATCTGATTTCGCGGTTCGTTCGCAAAGATGGTACGCTGCAACAGGCGGTGGCCGCCAGGTTAGCCGATCTGCTGCAGGCTCCGGGCGTCAGGGCCGCGGATTTGGCTGACCTGTTTGCGGAGATCGTGTCGGGAAACCCGACAATAGAGATATGTGCCGCGCGTGACCTGGAGGCGGTTCGGACCCGCGATCCAGCGTGTGAAACATACCTTCATGCCCTCATAAACTTCAAAGGCTTTCAGGCATTACAAGCCCATCGCATCGCCCATCGACTCTGGCTAGACGAGCGAACGGAGCTCGCCTCGTGGATATCAAACCGAGCGTCACTTGTCTTGGGACCGGATATTCATCCAGCAGCGCGAATAGGTCTTGGTATTATGCTTGATCACGGATCGGGGATAGTTATCGGCGAGACGGCAGTTGTCGAAAGCGGCGTCTCAATTCTGCAAAATGTCACCTTGGGCGGAACCGGAAAGACTGGTGGCGATCGTCACCCCAAGGTCCGGCAGGGCGTAATGATTGGCGCCGGTGCAAAGGTCATTGGCAACATCGAGATCGGAGAATTTTCCAAAGTTGCTGCCGGGAGCGTGGTCTTGAAATCTGTCCCGCCGCACTGCACCGTCGCTGGGATGCCTGCGCAGATTGTGCGCATCCATAACGCGGCAGCGGTGCCTGCTATATCGATGGACCAAAGTATTTGACGTTGCCGGTGTCCGCGACGGATGAGGTGGAGAGATCTTTGCCCGAAGATGAACTGCTCCCTCCTGTCACTAACCACCGGATGGGCGGCAGTAATCTTCTAGCGCTTACTTAGGTAAGGAGTATCGCTTTGAATCCCTGGTAGGTGTCATGACGCTCGATTTGATGCCTGCCGGTGGTCGATATCAGAAACCCTGTTCGATCTTGGGCTCGCGGGGGGCAATTCCCAGGCAGACTGGTCGACGGCTACACGCTCTATTACTTGGTTGTCGTATAACGCGGGCGCCGTGGCGTCTGAATCGCCAGGCCACGACGATGCCATGCGCTTGCTGGGGTCCGGCCGCTACAATCTTGAGACGGTGAGTTAGCGCGTTGGTTACGGCGATACCAGCACGTTTCGGCAATCGTTCAAGCGTAGACGGGCCTTTCGCCAAGAGAGTACCCGCCGCGGTTTGCTCGAGAGCTGGCTTCGTTGGCCGCGGAGCGTGACACGGCCCCGGCGTGAGCTAGGCGGGGCTGGCTCAATGCGCACCCTCCTGGCTCTTCAGCACCACCGCTGCGGTCAGCAACTTTTGCCGTAGCCATTTGTGCCCAGGCTCTTGGTCGTTCGAGGTGTGCCAGACAGCCGCGACGTGTTGTGGTGGCAAAGGAAACGGGATGGGGCTCGTCGCCAAGCCAAATGTCCTCGCACAGATCATCGCCGTTCGGTAGCAAAGGATAGCAATTGCGCCGGTCTCGCGTAGTAAAAACGGAAGGGCCATCACGTGCGGCGTACGGTAAATCACGCGGCGGCTGACGCCCAAAGCCTGTAAGCTCTGATCGAGCAATTGCGAGACGCTGTCGGTCGAGAGCACTGTAACCTGGGGAAGCCGGCAAAAGTCTTCGGGTGAGAGTGGCGCCCGCAAGCCGACGCGCTCAGCATCGAACAGGCACAGGTAACCCTCCGCCTCCCGAAGGAGCCGACGCTTATGATGGACCTCGCCCTCTGTGAAAGCACCTATTGCCAGGTCCAGTTGCCCCTCATCGAGAGCTCGCAGCATAACCTCTGGCGCTTCGCTGTGGAGCGATAGGCTGACGTTCGGCGCTTCCCGATTGATGCTGGCGAGGAGCGTTGGCCCAATCGAGATCTCAAGGCTCGGTGACATACCGATTGCAAAGTGCCGATCAGACAGGCGCGGATCGAAAATCGTTGCGGAAAGTACGGATGACTGCAACTGGGCCAGCAAGGCTCGCACTCGATCGGCCAACTGAGCAGCGCGAGGCGTGGGTATCATTTCGCTCCCCGATCGAGTCAGCAACTCGTCACCGAAGAGGTCACGTAAGCGACGCAAGTTGTGGCTCATCGCGGATTGGCCAAGGCCGACTCGCTGCGCTGCGCGCGTGACGTGCCGTTCCGCTATGAGGGCGTCAAACGCCACGAGCAGGTTTAGGTCGAGCCTGGAGAGATTAGCGTGGTCGATGGGCATAGTGACTGCAACCGATTTTATGCACAGTCCTTTATGGTGTACCTTGGCGGTATCTGCAAGCGGGTGCCCTTCATGGACCTGCGTGATTCTCGATCGTGCATGAGGACCGCGTCGGCGGAGCGCCACCCTGGCATCGATGAATTGCGGGGCTGACAATGAACGAGGTCGGGTGGATTGTCGATCTCGACATCTTGCCGGACCAAGTTGATCCGTTTTATGCGCTGACGCTCGAAATGATCAATGCTGCGCATAGTGAGCCCGGCTGCCTATCCTACGAGCGCTTTCTTTACCGGCGACCGACGGAAATGTCGTATACTTGAGCGGTATGAGAGTTCGGAGGCCGCGCTTCATCACCTCGGAAGTTTCCGGGAAGCATTTGGTCCACGTTACGAGCAAATGGTAAATCGACGCTCGTTCTGGATCTTTTGGCAGCCAAGTCGAGCTCTCGCTGAAGAACTTAATTGCTTCAGTTCGGAGCTTCACCCGCATGTCCTGGGCTTTCATGACTAGTCGTGGTCGGAAACCCTGCGTACTGGACACCCTGTGCGGTCGAAGTAGCTAGCCTCGCAACTGGACATCGGTCCTCTCCGAGCTTGCTTGTTTCGCGGCCATCTCGCCGCTCATTCGCTGGCCGATGCGACGAGGTCCTGACAAAAGCGACGGTGAGGAGAGCGTGAGTGCTCCTCGGAATAGGTGACACTGTCGGAAGCCTGCTGGCAGGGTCACGACTGCGGTTCGTTAATGAGATTGCGTTCTGGAATTTGGAGCCTGCAACCGCCGAGTTCGGCGTCGAGTGTGGGATGGCTTCTTGGCTACCGCTGTCTTGATGACCTTTTTGACGGTGGTATCGGCGAAGCTTACCTCACGCCCGGTCGCCGAGCGGACCTGCAGCGGAGCAATCGGCTGTCCAGTGCTATTGTCGATCAGCACTGAATGCGGTTCGTCGGGTCCGAAGCAATGATCTTCTCCCCACTGGCGCAGAGCGACCAATACAGGGAAGAGGGCTCGTCCGCTCTCGGTCAATACGTATTCCTCGTAGGCGCTTCCATCCGATGCCGGCGTCGTCCTGAGTACTCCCCGAGCGACCAATTCACGCAGGCGAACTGTGAGAATTCCTTTGGAGACGGCGAGACTCTTCTGGAACTGACTGAACCGGCTGGCTCCGTCAAAGGCGTCGCGAACAATAAGCAGCGACCACCAATCACCAACGGTGTCTAACGTCCGCGCAATGGGACAACTCGCTGACTCGAATCTCGTGCGTCGGACCAAAGCCTGTCCTCCTATCGGCATCCAATTGCTACCGGCCAGCTGGCCTCAAGGGCGCCCCTAAAACGTGTTCTAAGATAGTACTAGATGGAAATCGACTCAAGGGGTTCTATAATAGAACCAGTATATGAGATGACATGGACGCGAACATGAGAACCGGACTTACGCAGACAATCGGCTCGCCTCGTAGTGCCGAGACATCATCGGCCAGTGCTCCGCTCGGAGGTTCGTCCATTCTGCCACGTACGATTGTGCTGCTGTTTGCGGCTGCGTGCGCCTTGAGCGTGGCGAACATTTATTTCGCACATCCCTTGCTCGATGAGATGGCTCGCGATCTTGCGATCACTCCGGCGACAATCGGCATTGTCGTAACGCTGACGCAAGTCGGATACGGCGCTGGCCTGATCTTTCTTGTCCCTCTGGGCGATCTGATAGACCGCCGCCGACTTATAGTTGGTCAAGCTCTCCTTTCGAGCGCGGCACTGGTTGTGGTTGGCGTCGCGCCGAATTCGACAACGTTGCTGATCGGTATGGTTGCTGTTGGGGTGCTAGCAGTGGCGGTACAGGTGCTGGTGGCTTTCGCCGCGAATTTGGCGCATCCGTCTGAGCGTGGCGAAGTCGTTGGAGTGGTGCAGAGCGGTGTCGTGGTGGGCATCTTGTTGGCCCGCTTTGCTGCAGGTGCGTTGGCCGACCTCGGCGGTTGGCGGCTGGTCTATTTCACGTCGGCGGGGATCACCGCCGTAATGGCCGCGTTGCTGTTTAGAATTCTTCCGCGTAGCCCTCAAGAGAGTGCCGCGGGATCATATCCCGAACTTCTACGCTCCCTGGTAATGCTGTTCCGGGAGGAACCGATACTGCGGGTGCGCGCAGGTCTTGGACTGCTAGTCTTTGCAGCAATCAACATATTCTGGGCGCCCCTTGTACTGCCGCTGAGTGTACCGCCCTTCTCCTTGTCACACACTCAAATAGGCCTGTTCGGGTTGGTAGGTCTAGCCGGGGCACTGGGCGCAAGTCGCGCGGGACGGCTCGCAGATCGCGGCTTCCATGAGCGCACGACAGGATTTGCGCTAGGCCTGATGCTGGTTTCTTGGAGCCTCATCGCCTTCATGGGCGTATCGCTGTGGATCTTGGTGGTAGGGATTGTGATGCTCGATTTCGCTGTGCAGGCGGTTCACGTCACAAATCAGAGCTTGATTTTCGCTCGGCGACCGGAAGCCAGAAGCAGATTCGTTGGTGTTTACATGCTTTTCTATTCCGTCGGATGCGGCTCTGGCGCAATTGCATCTACAGCTACCTATGCGGCGTTCGGCTGGCTGGGTGTGTGCACTTTGGGTGCAGTTGTCAGCCTGATGGCTGTCCTGTTTTGGGTCGGCACTTTGCGTGGTACTCGGTAACTTCGGATTCACGATGCAGCATCAGAAGCTGTTCGCCCGCGGCCCGACCGCCGATGCCATTGGCTATGCGCTGAACCATTGGGAGGGCTATTCCGGTTTCTCGAGGACGGCCGCATCGAGATCGACACCAACCCGGTCGAGCGGAGCATGCGTCCGATCGCCATCAGCAGGAAGAACGCGCTATTTGCAGGCAGCGACGAGGGCACCGCGAACTGGGCTGCTGTATGGTCGCTGGTCGAGACCGGCAAGCTGAACGCTGTCGATCCGCAGCGCTACCTCGCTAACACGCTCACCCGCCTCGTCAACGGATGGCCTCAGTCCCATATCGACGAGCTCCTGTCCTGGGCCAGCACCGCCGGAAACGCAGTGTAACTGTCAAGCGCCCTCAAAAAGGGCCGCGGAGCACCGCTTACAGTTCATCTGGCTCGTCCTTTTCTTGACCTTGCGATGCGTTCAAGCCGGGAAATTAGCGCGGTCGATAGACATTGTGAGTGCAATCGATTTTGCTCACGGAGCCTCGTCGGCTAAATTCGTCAACATGCAAGCGATCGCACCTGAGCCTTCTGGTGCCGGGAGGACCGGGCGTCCCTCGGGTCCCGCCTTCAATGACCGGCAATGGCTTGTGTGGAATCTACCTAGGGAGTTTTCGCAGGCATTCCACTGCGCCTCGAATGCAGATCTGACAATTCAACGGGGCGTACTGATATGACGCGCGCGGATTTCAAGGCTCAGTTATCAGGAACGGCAATCGATCCCTTTTCGATTGCCGTTCCTGATGTCATTCTGCAGGACTTGCAGGATCGCTTATCGCGTGTCCGCTGGCCAGATGAAGTGCCAGGCGGTGGATGGAACTTTGGTGCGGATCTCACCTATCTGCGGGGGCTAATTGAATATTGGCGTGACACGTACGATTGGCGGGCTCGCGAGCGAACTCTCAATCGCTACCCGCAATTCACTACAAGCATTCGCGGTACGCGCGTGCACTTCATCCATGAATGTGGCGAAGGCAACGCTCCATATCCCCTTCTCCTGTCTCATGGCTGGCCTGGATCAATTGTAGAATTCCAGCAGCTTATCCCAAGACTCACTCACCCTTCGGCATTCGGGGGACGCGCCGAAGACGCCTTCACCGTTATCGTGCCATCACTCCCCGGTCATGGCTTCTCGTATTCAACTGGCCAAGCTCGGCTCGGTATCATAGAGATCGCCGACGTCTTAGCCGACCTGATGACCGAGACGCTGGGCTACAAGCGCTTCGCTGCTCATGGACATGACTGGGGCGCCTTTCTGGCAACGCGACTCGGTTTCGCTCATGTGGACCGCCTTCTTGGAATCCACATCACATTGCTTGCCGTCCCGCGAGAGCCGGTTCAGGCAGCGAACACGCCTGAGGAATTGCGGTTTAACGAGAAACTTGCCAATTGGCTGTGCGAAGAGACCGGATATTCCGCGATGATGGGTACCAAGCCGCAGACCCTCTCGTACGGCCTGACCGATTCGCCGGTGGGTCTTGCTGCGTGGATCATCGAGAAATTCAGAAGCTGGAGCGATTGCGGTGGTGACGTAGACGCTCACTTCTCTCGCGACGTGCTGCTCGACAACATCATGATCTATTGGGTGACAGGCGCCATAAACTCAAGCTTTTGGCCTTACTATGCCCGCATCCATGGCCCTTGGATTGTTCCATCGGGCGAAAAGGTACAGGCCCCCACCGGATACGCGGAGTTCCCGCGTGAGATTCTTAGGCCGCCGAAGTCCGTCGCGGAAACACTTTACGGAAATATCCAACGCTGGAGTTCTATGCGGCGCGGGGGGCACTTTCCTGCGCTCGAAGATCCGGACGCCTTAGCTCAAGAAATCTTCAGCTTTTTTCGCCCCCTTCGCACATCCAGTAGCAAGCGGTGATGCCAGGCGGAATCAGTGCGGGGCGGAGACTAAAGCCGTGAATGAAACCAAGCTTCAGGTCACCATCGACGCAGGAGTCGCAACGGTCTTGATGAACAGGCCGGAAGCGCGCAACGCGCTCTCGTCGGATATTGTACTCGAATTGACCAAGGTGCTCGATCGGCTTGATGCCGATGACAGCGTAGCGGTTTTGGTTCTAGGCGGAACGGGTCGGGATTTTGCGGCCGGTGCGGATATACGCGAGATGGTCGAGATGAGCGTGCAGCACGTCGCAGCGACCGACTTTTCAGGTTGTTGCGCTCGGCTCGGAGACTTTCCCAAGCCCGTGATCGCAGCCGTCGGAGGTTGCGCGTTGGGCGGAGGATGCGAGCTAGTGGAAATGTGTGACATCGTGATTGCTGCCGACAGCGCGCGCTTCGGGCATCCAGAGATCACGCTCGGCACGATGTCGGGCGCAGGCGGAACGCAACGTCTTCCAAGGCTAATCGGAAGGCACGTGGCGCTGGATGTCCTGCTAACTGGACGGATTCTTACAGCCTCCGAAGCCCAGATGTTTGGCCTAGTTTCTCGCATCGTTTCCGAGGACAAGCTGATGGAAGAGGCTGGTGCGGTTGCGCGGCGGATTGCAGCGTTTCCTGCGGCCGTAGCTCGCCTGATCAAAGAGTCCGTAATTCATGCTGAGAGCATGACATTGCCAGACGGATTGGCGTTTGAGCGGAAGCTCTTTCACCTAACGTTTGCGATGCCGGAGCGTCGCAAGTTGATGGAGTCCTTCGTACGCAAAAGTAAGACGGCTTAAAGGGGCGACTGCTTGGCGGGCATTGCTGGCCTAAGCGAGGCCTGCCCATGCTGAGTCGGCAGATTGCCGGATCATCGACAGACGCTCGCATACGATTCATCGTGATTATCGCATAGACCAATTTTATTAGCTAATTCCGATTTTGACAAATTATCGGAATTGGACCATAAGTGTCTAGTGGCAGACGTGGCACGCAATCCCAAGCAGATCGGCAACCTGGTCCGCCGGGCACGCAAGCATCGCAAGTGGAGTCAGACGCAACTCGGCGAGAGGGCGGGCCTGCGCCAGGAGACGATTTCGCTCATCGAGTCCGGCAACCCGGCGACCAGGGTCGACACCATTCTCACCGTGCTCGCGGCGCTCGATCTCGAGTTCCGGATCGGGCCGCGATCGAAGGGGCAAGCGGCGGCGATCGAGGACATTTTCTGATGCCGCGGCGCCGCCAGCATGCACCGCTGCGCGTCTATCTCAACAATCGTCTCGTCGGCTATTTTCTGAAAGAGCCCGGCGGCGCGGTCAGCTTCCGCTATGACGAAAGCTGGCTCGGCTGGGAGAATGCCATCCCGGTCTCGCTTTCGCTGCCGCTGCGTGAAGATGCCTATCGCGGTGCTCCGGTCAGCGCAGTCTTCGAGAATCTTCTGCCCGACTCCGAGGTTCTGCGTCGGCGTGTCGCGGAAAGGGTGGGTGCGGCCGGAGCCGATGCCTACAGCCTGCTCGCGGCCATCGGCCGGGATTGCGTCGGTGCGCTCCAGTTCCTTGCCGATGAAGCCGACGAGCGCGCTGGCGCGATCGCGGGTGATCCGGTCGATGACGCGGCCGTCGAAAAGTTGCTGCGCAGCCTTGGGCAGGCGCCGCTTGGTCTGAGCCGCGACGATGATTTCCGGATCTCCATTGCCGGCGCGCAGGAGAAGACCGCGCTGCTCTGGGACGGCCGGCGCTGGCGCAAGCCGATCGGCACAACACCGACAACCCATATCCTGAAGCCTCAGATCGATGAGCTGCCCAACGGCATCGATTTGTCGAACAGCGTCGAGAACGAATTCTATTGTCTGAAGCTGCTCAAGGCCTTTGGGCTTCCGATCAACGATGCCGTCATCAAGACATTCGGTAAAACCACGGCGCTCGTGATCGAGCGCTTCGACCGGCGCTGGACGCGCGATGGACGCTTGTTGCGCGTGCCGCAGGAGGACTGCTGCCAGGCGCTGTCAGTTCCTCCCGGCAGGAAGTACCAGAGCGATGGTGGCCCGGGCCTCGTGCAGATCCTCAATCTCCTCGAGGGTAGCGATACGCCGGAGGAGGATCGAAGGACCGTGCTGAAGGCTCAGATCCTGTTCTGGCTCATTGGCGCGACAGACGGGCATGCCAAGAATTTCAGTGTCTTCCTGGGGCCGGGCGGCACCTACCGGCTGACACCTCTCTATGACATCCTCTCGGCGCAGCCGAGCCTCGACGCTCGTCAGATCGGGCGCAAGCAAATGAAGCTCGCGATGGCCGTGGGCGCGAAGAACCACTACAGAATTGACGGAATTCAGACCCACCATTTCTTCGAGACGGCGAGAGCGGCTGGCCTGTCGAAGGCGAGGGTACAAGCCCTGATTGATGAAATCGGTGCAGCGGCCAGGAACATCATGGAGCGTCTGGCGGACGAGTTGCCGCCCCGGTTTCCGAAATCAATCCATGTTTCCGTCAGAAGGGCTGTGACCGCGCGCCTCCGGATTCTTTCAGCAGGTGCGTGATGCGCGAGCAATCGGCTCGGTCCATTTGCGCAGTGAAGAATCTGATGTCGCGGGGGCCGCCGCTTTCCGCTTGGATGTCGCGCAGGTCACGTGTGAGTACCGAGGTCAGATAGGATCGGATCCAGTCCTGTCACCGTCGCGGGCGTGTCAGCCGAGGCTTCTCGTACCCGGTGCTCTATAAGGCGCTTGTACAAAGCACCCTTCTGCGGTCGCATGGGCCGCGCGCGGCTCAGCGGCTAAGATTCTGTGCGGTTCATGCGCAGAGGGAAGGTCAGGGAGGAACCGCCTGTTGCGGCCGGATGAGGCATCACAGGCGCATGCACCCTGTGCCTCCGGCCTCGTTGAATTGTGCGCAAGGCGCTGGCAACGCCCTTTTCTCTCGCGCCACCGGGACCCGCATCGGTGCGCCATCGCCAATTTAAAGATCGGCGCCAACGCTGTCCCTTCTACACGCAGGAAAGGGCTTTATGCGCAATTATGTTTGCGCGTAGGGCCGGATGGTTGCGCGTATCATTGGAAATTGCGCATATCCAGGCTAAATTGCGCATACAGACGCATGCCCAAGAAAGAGAGGCGACGTGGTACGGCGCATCCTGGAAGAGGAATTGCAGGTGATCGAGGAAGCCGTGCGCCGCCACTCTGGCGGGGCGACGGCGCAGCAGATTGCCGATTCGCTGCAAGAGCCACCACCGCGCCGCACGCTGCAATACCGCCTCAAGTACCTCGCCGAGGCGCGCCATATTGCGACGAGGAGAAGGAGCAACGCCATGCCTCGGGTCAGACAGAAGATCACCACTTTCCTGTGGTTTGACAGTCAGGCCGAGGAGGCGGCGAATTTCTATACCTCGCTGTTCGACGACAGCCGCGTGGTCGACGTTGCCCGCTACACCGAGGCCAATCCGAGCCAGGAAGGTTCGGTCATGATGGTCACCTTCGAGCTGGCCGGGCAGCAATTCTATGCGCTGAATGCCGGTCAGAACGCTCCGTTCAATGAATCGGTCTCGCTGCTGGTCGAATGCGAAACGCAGGAGGAGGTCGACCGGCTCTGGAGCCGGCTCACCGAGGGTGGCGCCGAGCTGCCCTGCGGCTGGCTCAAGGACCGTTTCGGGCTGGCCTGGCAGATCACGCCAAAGCGGCTGCTCGACCTGGTACGGAGCCCCGACCGCAAGGTTGCCGCCGCGGCCATGCGCGCCATGTTCGAGATGAAGAAGATTGTCATTGCCGATATCGAAAAGGCAGTGAAGTCGGCTTAGCCGGCAATCCCGCCAGATTTGTCACTCCCTTCCCGAACCCGGCTTGCTTAGGCTGACGGTGTCGATTCCACGGTTGCCGCAGAGGCGATCAGGGCGGGAGGAGAGCAGCATGGGGTTCGGCAGAGCGGCGGCATTGTTCGCTGCGGTCATGGTGCTGGCTGCATCGGTTGTTGCGCGGGCGGCATGCGATCCCGCCGCGGGGCTGACATTCATCTGCGGAATGGCCAATGCCGAGGACATGGTTCAGGTGCCGGGTACGCCATGGATCGTCGCCAGCGGCCTGGCGGAAGGCGAGCGGACCGGCGGGCATATCTATCTGGTGAATACGCAGGACCGCTCGGTGCGAACCGCACTTCCCGGGCGCATCGTCTATCGGCAGGACACCGAGACATTCGGCGGCTGCCCCGGTGCACCCGACGAGGCGGCATTCTCGGCGCACGGCCTCGGATTGCATGCCGGGATCGGGGCGGAGTACCGGCTCTATGTCGTGCATCACGGCGAGCGGGAATCGGTCGAGGTCTTCAAGCTCAAGCCGGGCGCCGCGGCTCCGGTCCTGACCTGGATAGGCTGCGTCATCTATCCGGCCGGCGTTTTCGGCAATGGCGTGGCAGCCTTGCCCGATGGCGGTTTCGCGGCGAGTCACTTCATGAGCACCGACGATCCGCAGGCGATCGAGAAGCTGTCCGCGGGCCAGCCGCTGGGAGGCCTGCTGATCTGGCGGCCGAAGACGGGTTGGCGGCGCCTGGCAGAAGCAGCGACGATTTCCGCCGGTAACGGCGTTGCGGTCTCGCCCGATGGCCGGCATCTCTTCGTGGCCGGCGCAGGCGACGAGACCGTGGTGCGGCTGCCGCTCGATGGCATGCCGGGAGATCGCGCCGTCATCGAGACCGGCTTCCATACCGACAACCTGCGCTGGGGATCGGACGGCTTCCTTTATGCCGCCGGGCAGCGCGACACGGTGGACAATCTGCTGGCTTGTGCGCCCGGTACGACGCAGCTTTGCACCGGCCCGTTTTCCGTTCTGAGGATCGACCCCGCGACGCTTCGGGCCGAGGAAGTCATCCGCCATCCCGGAACTTCGAGCTTCGGCGCGGCGTCGACCGCCCTGCGGACCGGCGACGAGTATTGGCTCGGCACGCCGCATGGCGACAGGATCGCGATCATGCCCGCCCGCTAACCCGCCCGGGCCTCGACGCAGGGCTTCAATGCGGGGCCTCAACGCGGACGGTGTTCGGTGCCCCGGCCGGCGGTGATGAACACGGCCGTGGCGTGGTCGGCGACATCTGCCGTATGCCAGACGCCAGGCGGATTGACGGCATATTCGCCGGGGCGCAGCGTGATCTTTCTTGGCCCATCCGGCAATTCCTGGATCAGCGTGATCTCTCCGGCGGTACAGATCACCGCCTCGTCGCCCGCCGGATGCTGCTCCCATCTCGTCCAGCTTTCGCTGAAACTGAACAGCGAAACGAGCCGCGCCTCGTCGCCATTGCGCGCGACATACGCCTCGTACCACTCCATGCCGGTGAATTCGGGCTGCGGCACGGCGCGGGCGCCGAGGCCGAGATGAAGCGGAAAACGGTCCAGCGGCAATGGCTTGGTCATGCGGCGGCCTCCTCGGCTTGCAGGAAATCGGTGATCCGGTCTCCAAAGGGCTGGATGCCATTCTTCTGTAGCAGAAGCGCGGCTTGGCCGCGATGGCCGGCGGCATGCGTGGCGACATGCAATAGTATCTCGCCTCTGCTCATGCGCGCGGGCTCGCCATTCGCGAAGGTGAAGGCGATCCTCTCGTCCGCCTGCTTCGACGTCAGGGCTTCGGCATACCCGACATACCAGTCGGCAATCGCGCGGGCCCTGGCGGCCAACGTCTCTAGGCTGGGAAGCTCAGGCGAACGCGGCGCCTGATAGCCATGCGGGCGCATCTGCAGATGGGCGCAGAAGATTTCGTCGACCGCCTGAACGTGATCCAGCAGCCGCAGGATCAGAACCCTATCATCGGCGGGGATGCGGTCCAGAGTCTCGGTAACGACCCGGTTGAGGCCGTCGGTTGCCCAGCGCTTCTGGCGGATCATAAGGCGGTAGGGAGCAGTCATGACGTTCCTTTCGTTGTTGCCGGAGAGGCGATGCCGACTTAAAATGCGAGCTATTACTCGCATTGTCCACTCGCGTTTCGAGGGCACCAGGCATGGCCCGCAGACCGCATACAAGTCCAAGAAAACAGGCGTCGCAGGAGCGGTCGCGCGCCACCGTAGATGCTCTGGTGGAGGCGACCGCTCGCATTCTGGTCAAAGAGGGTTTCGATAAGGCGAGCACCAACCGGATCGCTGAGAAGGCCGGCGTGAGTATCGGCTCCCTCTATCAGTATTTCCCCAGCAAGGAAGCGCTGGTGATCGCCGTCATCGAACGCCATACGCGGGAATTGATGCAGGTTGCCCGCGCGGCATTGGCGGAGGTCGCAACGCTGCCGGTGGAGCAGGCGGTGCGGCGGCTGGTTGCCGCGGCGATCGCGGCGCATCGGGTCGATCCCAGGCTGCATCGGGTTCTGTCGGAACAGATTCCGCGCACGGGACGGCTGGGCGAAATCGAGATTTTCAACCGCGAATTTTATGCGCTCTTCAGGGCTTACCTTGAGAACCACAGGAATGAATTGCGCAGTGTCGATTTGGAGCTTGCGGCATTCATGTGCGTGACGGCGATCGAGGCGTTGACGCATACGGCAGTCTTGTACCGTCCCGAGATGCTATCGGATGATGGGGCCGAAGCCCTCGTCGACGAGGCCACCCGTCTGGTGACCCGATACCTGCGATGATCCGCTATCCGCTCCTGCACAGCTGCGGATGGTAATGCCAAGGCGCATGGGTCATACGATTCATTTCGATATGGGTAGTGTCTGCAACAGAAATCGGAGTACAGGACGGTGACCACCACCATTTACGGCATCAAGAATTGCGACACGATGAAGAAGGCCTTCGCGTGGCTGAACGACCATGGCGTCGAATACCGCTTTCATGATTACAAGATGGCGGGTATCGATCGTTTCCGGCTCGAGGCCTGGTGCAAGCGGCTCGGCTGGGAGGTTCTGCTCAACCGTGCCGGTACGACCTTCCGCAAGCTGCCCGAGGCCGACCGGCAATCCCTGGATGCGGCAAAGGCGATCAGGTTGATGCTGGCGCAGCCCGCGATGATCAAGCGGCCGGTGCTCGATCTTGGCAAGGGCAGGCTGCTGGTCGGCTTCGCGCCCGAGCTTTACGCGAAAGCGATTGCGGGCTGACCCGTGACAGGCCGGTTTAGGGGGCCGCTGGCCGGTCTTCCAGCCACTTGGTGAAGATGATGCGCGGCTCTTCGCCATAGCCGATATTGGCGTAGAAGCTGCGCACCTGCTCGTTATCCGGCCGGACCATCAGCATGACCTTCGGCACCCTGCGGCTTTTCAGCCAATCTTCGGCCGCGGCGACCATGGCGCGGCCGAAACCGTTCTTTTGCCGCTGCGGATCGACGGCAAGGTAGTAGAGCCAGCCGCGATGGCCGTCATGGCCGACCATCACGGTGGCGGCTATGGCCCCGCCGGCCTCGCCGACCAGCAGGGTCGCCTCCTGGGAGGAAAGGCAGAAATCGATATCCTTGGCCGGATCGTTCCACGGCCTGGTCAGGCCGCACACGCGCCAGAGGTCGATGACCGCCTGACGGTCGGCCGCCTGAAATCGTCTGATGAGCCGCGACATGGTTGGCGCTCCGGCAATGCGTCGTGTCGGAGCCCAGTGTAGGAAATCAGGCGCCGGCGGTCGACGCCGGAAGCGCTTGCCAGCCCGGCCTTACGGCGAAGGCCGTCTGGGAGAGTCGAAACGGCAAAAAGCGATCACGAGGCCGAAAACGACGAAGGCCGCGATGGTTCCGATCAGATAGATTTGCTGCTCCAGGGGCATGCTTCTCCTCCGTTTGGGAGGACGCTATTGGTCCTGCAGGCCCATGCCTTGATCTGGATCAAGTTTTGCTTTTGCCATCCGTTGGTGGCGAATCGCTACCGCCTCGTGCGGCGAATCGCTGCAGGCAAATTCCTCCAGAAACGCAAGCTCTTAGTATGGCCCGGCCGGTCTTGAACGGCGCCGCAGATATGCTACCAGCAACCTCCCGCTGCGGATCTTTTTGATTCGGGTACCGGCGGGAACAAGATCCGCAGCCTTTTGGAGGGGATTATGAACAAGGCAGATTTGATCGAGATCGTCCGCGAGACGGCCGGCTGTTCCAAGGCCTCGGCGGGCGAAGCCGTCGATGCGATTTTCGAGGCGATGGGCAAGTCGCTGAAGAAGGAAGGCGGTTTCACCATCGTCGGTTTCGGCACCTTCAAGGTTTCCAAGCGTGCTGCGCGCAAGGGCCGCAACCCGCAGACCGGCGAGCCGATCAAGATCGCTGCGTCGAAGTCGGTGCGGTTCAAGGCGTCGAAGCAATTGAAGGATCGGCTCTAAGCCCATCTCGACGACAGCCGAGGACAAGGCCCCGCGCCATACGGTGCGGGGCTTTTTTTGTCCGCATATTCAGCCGCGATAATGCCACGCGACCTTCGATCCGCTATGCTGACGAAAGAAGAAAAAAGGACAGGGGAGGACATGGCGTGGATCTGGTCCATCCACAGCTTCAGGCGCTGCTGGAATATTGGCAGGCCAAGTGCGGCGCGCGGCGGCTGCCGCTGCGATCGGATATCGACCCGCTCGAAATCCGCTTTGCCCTCGGCAATGTGCTGCTGGTCGAGGCGACCGATGACCGGCCGCTGCGGTTCCGCTACCGGCTTTGGGGCGTCAATCTCGGCAGCGACTACGGCGCCGACATGACCGGCCGCCATGTCGACGAATTGCAGCCGCCGGGTTTCGGCCGGCTGGCCCATCGGGACTATCTCGAGGTCGCGGAAAGCATGATGCCGCAAATGCGCAGCTTCGATAACGTCGTCGAAGATCGCTGGTTCACACATAAAAGACTGCTGCTGCCGCTGGCCGTCGAAGCCGCGCCGGAGCGGACGGCTATGATTCTGGGGGCGATATGGCCGCCCGAAAGACGGCGACGGGACCGCCGCTCAGCTCGTCAGATCGTAGCTGTCGCAGAATTCGCCGTAATCGCAGGTGATTTCTTCGTCCTTGGCGATGTCGCGCCTGGCGTAGGTCAGCGGCGTCGTGTTGTCGGTATTCGGCGTATCGCTGTGATTGATGAAGCGGGTATTGTCCAGGCTCACCACCCAGCCGCCCGGAATCTGCGGCGTGATGTAGCCGTAGCGGTCGACGAAGGCGCGCGCCACCTCCGGCAGACGCCGAAATACCTCGTCCGGGATGATCCGGTCGAAGCCCGGCTCGAAGCGCCAGATCAGCGTGCCCTTGAGGATCGGCGCGGCGGCAAACAGGCCGATGCCCTGGATCGGGCTGGCGGCGGCGTAGGTCGGAACGACAAGCATGCTAGACTCCGGCTTGGCGGCCGGAGCCTAGCATAATGGCCGCGCGCTTACGCCACGCCGTATTGTTTATGCCACGCCGTATTGCTTGAACCAGGCCAGCATGCGCGTCCAGCCGTCCTCGGCGGCTTCCTTGCGGTAGCTCGGCCGGTAGTCGGCGTTGAAGGCATGCGGTGCGCCTTCGTAGATATGGAATGCGGCGGTCTTGCCGGCGGCCTTCATCGCCGCCTCCATCTGATGCACGGAATCGACGGAGATGCCCTGGTCGGCACCGCCATAGAGGCCGAGCACCGGCGCTTTCATCTGCTGCACCATATCGAGCGGATGCTTGGGGGTCTTGTCGTTGCTGGGGCCGGTAACGCGGCCATACCAGGCAACCGCGGCTTTCAGGGACGGGTTATGGGCGGCGTAGAGCCACACGATGCGTCCGCCCCAGCAGAAGCCGGTGATGCCCAGCTTGCCGGCATCGCCCTTGTTGCCATTCGCCCAGGCTGCGGTCGCATCCAGGTCCGACATCACCTGCGCGTCCGGCACCTGGGCGGCGACGGCGACGGCGCCCTGCAGGTCGGTCACCTTGCTCATGTCCCCCTGGCGTCCGTAGAGGTCAGGGGCGATGGCGAGATAGCCGACCTTGGCCAGCCGCCGGCAGATATCCTTGATATGCTCGTGTACGCCGAAGATCTCCTGCACCACCAGAATGGTCGGGAAAGGACCGTTGCCCTGCGCCGGCATGGCGCGATAGGCGGCCATCCGGCCGTCGGCAACGGGGATCTTCACTTCTCCGGCGGTCAGGCCGTTGGTATCGGTCACGATGGCGGTCTGCGCGACCACCGGGCCGGCCGCCAGCGTGAAGCCGGAAACCAGCGAGGTGGCGACGAAACCGCGGCGGGTGAAATCGACTTTCGGGACAAGGCTCAGCAGATCGGTGTCCATAGTCATTCTCCAGTTGCGGCCAGATATGGAAGGCCGAGCGATGGGGCGAATGATTTTGGCGCAATTGCAGCCGCAGACGATAAAAATCCGCGTGAACGGCGGCCTGCCTGCTTACCGCGCGGTGACTACTGCAGCAGGTTGAACAGCAGGGCCGCGGCTATGAAGATGCCGAGCCAGGCGGCGATGAATACGAGGATGCGGCGGCTGCGCCAGGGCAGGCGCAAGACCGCCGGCATGATGAGAATGGCCATGAGGGCCAGGGCCAGTAGCTGCGCCCAGGCGGATTGCAGCATCACCGCTTTTAACCTGTCCGTTGGAGGATCGCCGTATCGCGCACCGGCCGGCCGGCGGCGGGCCGTCGATCTGCCGCGTCAACCCTTTTGGGTCAGCTTGGTGCCTGCCGGGCGGCGGCATTCGCGATAAAGCTGCTCGGCCATCGGCTCCTTGCGCGACAGGAAGCGCAGCTCCAGTCCGCTGGTTACCCGGTAGGAGGGGCTGGTGTCGCCATCGACGCCGGGTTGCTGCGGCGGCAGGACGTGGACCACCGACATGACCCGGTTCGGCGCGATGCGCATCTCCACCTTCTCGCCATTGCTGCCGATCTCGCTGGCGCAGACCTTGCCGAGCTGCTGATCGAAGCTGCGCACGCGCTGATAGCGCGGATCGAGCATGGCGGCCGTGCCGCTGCTGACCCGGGTTATGCGGTATTTGTGGAATTCCGCGGTCGCGGTGACGATCCGCCCGTAGGGAAAGTAGATTTCGACATTGTCCAGCTTGGCATGCTCGCCGAGCTTGCCGTCGACGACCGGCAATTCGCTGATGCGAAAGCCGGGAACGCGCGTGACGTCTTCATTCAGGTTGAGGACGGCGCGGTCGCCGCGTTCCTTGGCCCGTTCGAGCTCAAAGGGGATCAGCGCCATCGGCTTGGCCGGTTCCCGCGCGACGGCGGCGCCATGCAGGGCAGTACCGGCACCATAGACAGCCAGCGCCAGGAGCGCAAAACGGACTCGTCGCATGGATTCCCCCCTTAAATCGGGCGCCACAGTGGAGCGCCCGTCAATTGTCGACGCTCCGAAATGCTGCCGGCAGACTAGTTGATTTTGTTTTATCTGCCAAGAGTCTATGTATTATCAAAAGGTTACCGAATTCCAGCGGATCTCTGCGGGCTTTGCCATTGGCGGTTGATCCGGGTAATGTACGCCGCCTTCCGGACCGCTGTCTCGGTCCGGCATCGTTCAGGGAGTAGGGCGTGGCCAATTTCATTGAGGAAGTCGACGAGGAAGTCCGCCGCGAGCGGATGCAGAAGCTGTTCAAGCGCTGGAGCCCGCTCGTCTTCGGGGTCGTCATCGCGCTGCTCGCCGGCGTGGCCGGCTATCAGATTTGGCACAATCACCGGATGGAGAAGGCGGCGGCGGCGGCGAGCGCCTTTGATGCGGCACTCAGCAAGGTCCAGGCCGGCAAGCCGCTCGATGCCGCAAAGGCCTTTGCCGACCTCGCCCAGACGGATGACAGCGGCTATGCCCTGCTGGCGCGGTTCCAGCAGGCGGCCAATCTGCTGGAAGGCAAGGACGTCAAAGGCGCGATCGCGGCCCTCGATGCCGTCGCGGCCGATAATGCGGTCGCGGCGCGCTATCGCGATCTGGCGCGCTATCTTGCGGCATTTCATGGCTTCGACACGCTGGACGCGGCGGATCTGAAGCAGCGCCTGTCCGCCATCCCGGCCGACAGCCTGTGGTCGGCCAATGCGCGCGAATTGCTGGCCCTGGCCGAACTGAAGGCAGGCGAGACCGAAGCCGCCCGGCGGCTGCTGACGACGCTTTCCGACGATGCCATGGCACCGGTCAATCTGCGTGGCCGGGCGACCGAATTGCTGGCCGCGCTGGGCGGCCCCGTGCAGTAGTTCTATGCGGTAACAGCCTGGAAATAAGCGAGACCATGATGCGCTACCGCTTCCCGATTGTCTTGTTGGGCGCGCTTGCCTTGGCCGGCTGCGATACGATCACCGGCTGGTTCGAGCAGGATGAGGCACCGAAAGCGGTCGGTGAACGCATTTCCGTGCTGGCCTTCGACAGCCAGCTCGATCCCGATCCGCAACTGGCCGAAACGCCCGTCATCCTGCCCAAGCCGTGGAACAATCCGGATTGGCCGCAGGCCGGCGGCTATCCGAGCCATGCCATGCAGCATCTGATGCTTGGCGACAATCCGCATAAGGCCTGGAGCGCCGATCTGGGCAGTTCCGCCAGCGAGGAAGAGAAGATACTGGCCCAGCCGGTGGTGGCCGAAGGGCGTATCTTCGCCGTGGACGCCGAAACGCGGGTCAGCGCTTTCGATGCCAAATCCGGCAAGCGCCTGTGGCGCGTCGATCTGACGCCGCGCCACGAGGAAAGCGGCGCCATCGGCGGCGGCCTAGCCTATCATGCCGGCAAGCTGATCGTGGCGACCGGCTATGGCGATGTGCTCGCATTGGATCCGGCAACCGGGGCATCGTTCTGGTACACGCCGCTGAAGGTGCCGGTCCGCGGCGCGCCGACTGCCGATGCGAACCGTGTCTTCGTCGTCACCTTCGACAACCAGGTCCATGCCCTCGATGTCGAGCGCGGCGATGAATTATGGACCTATACCGGCATCACCGAGCTGGCCAGTTTCATCGGCGGCGCCAATCCCGCGGTGGAAGGCAATATCGTCATTGCGCCGTTTTCCTCGGGCGAGGTGCTGGCGCTGCGCGCCGATACCGGCGTGGTCGCCTGGGGCGAGCAACTGGTGCGCAACAGCGGCCGCATCAGTCAGATCGGCGCGCTGAACGACATCGACGGCCGGCCGGTGATCGATCGCGGCCGGGTCTACGCCGTCAGCCAATCGGGCCGTTTCATCGCCATCGACCTGCGCACCGGCGAGCGCGTCTGGGAAAAGGTCATCCCCAGCATCCAGACGCCTTGGGTGGCCGGCGACTTCATCTACGTCGTCACCGTCGACGCCGAAATCCTGTGTTTGTCGCGCCGCGACGGACGGGTGAAATGGATCCGCCAGCTGCGGCGCTATGAAGATCCGGACGCCAAGACCGACAAGGGCATCATCAACTGGTACGGGCCGGTTCTGGCCGGCGACCGGCTGCTGCTGGCCTCCACCGACGAGCGCATCGTCACGCTTTCGCCCTATACCGGCGATCTGCTCGGCTCGCTGAAACTTTCCGACAAGGCTTCCGTCCCGCCCATCGTCGCCGACGGCACCGTCTATGTCGTCACCGACGATGCGAAGCTGACGGCCTTTCGCTAGGCTCGCCATGGTTGCCAAAGTTGCTATTGTCGGCCGGCCGAATGTCGGCAAGTCGACCTTGTTCAATCGTCTGATCGGCAAGAGGCTGGCGCTCGTCGACGACACGCCGGGCGTGACCCGCGACCGTCGCGAGGGGCAGGCGCGGCTTGCCGATCTCGAATTCGTCGCCATCGATACCGCCGGTCTCGAGGAAGCCGCGGATGAAACCATGGCGGGCCGCATGCGCATGCAGACCGAAACCGCCGTGCGCGAAGCCGCCGCCGTGCTGTTCGTCATCGACGGCCGCGCGGGCGTTACGCCGATGGACCGGCATTTCGCCAACTGGCTGCGCCGCCAGGGCAAGCCGGTCATCCTTCTCGCCAATAAATGCGAGGGCAATGCCGGCGCAAGCGGCATCGGCGAGGCTTTCGGCCTCGGCTTCGGCACGCCGATACCGGTTTCGGCCGAGCATGGCGAGGGCCTTTACGATGTCGCCGAGGCGCTGATCGAGCATATCGGCAGCGGTGGCGGCGACGCCGCGGCCGCGGCGGCGGACAAGATCGCCGAGCCGGAAACCGATATCGATGCCGATATGCCGGACGATCCGACCAAGCCGATCCAGCTGGCGGTGGTCGGCCGCCCCAATGCCGGCAAGTCGACGCTGATCAACAGGCTGGTCGGCAGCGAGCGCCTGTTGACCGGCCCAGAGCCGGGACTGACCCGCGATGCCATCGCCGTCGCCTGGGAGTATCAGGGCCGCAATGTGAAGCTGGTCGATACCGCCGGCATGCGGCGCAAGTCGCGCGTCGAGCATAAGCTGGAGAAGCTCTCGGTCGCCGAAACCTTGCGCAGCATCCGGCTGGCACAGGTCGTCGTGCTGCTGCTGGACGGCAATCTCGGCATCGACAGGCAGGATCTGACCATCGCCGATCATGTGTTGCGGGAAGGCCGGGCGCTGGTGATCGCGGTCAACAAATGGGATGCGGTGGAGGATCGGGCGCTGGCCCTGCGCGATATCGAGGAGCGGCTGGAAAAATCGCTGCCGCAGGCGCGGGGCATTCCCGTCGTCACCCTGTCGGCTCTGACCGGCCGCCATCTCGACCGCTTGCTGCCGGCGGTCCTGGCTCAGTATGAACGGTGGAACCGCCGTATCCCGACGGCACAGCTCAACCGCTGGCTGGAAGGAATGACCGAGCGCAATCCGCCGCCGCTGGCCGGCGGCCGCTCCGTGCGCATCCGCTACGCCACGCAGGCCAAGGCCCGCCCGCCGACGATCGCGCTGTTTGCGCCGCGCGCCGAGTTCATTCCGGAATCCTATCTGCGTTACCTGATCAACGGCCTGCGCGAGACTTTCGATTTGCCGGGCATTCCGATCCGCATGCATCTGCGCAAAGGCAAGAACCCTTACGTCCGCGACGACGAATAGGGATTTGTTTCAGGGCGGGCCCGCCCGGCGCCGCGCCCCGCGCTCCGCTTTCGGTCCCATATCACCCCGTCCAACCCGAGCTGCCGAACGAGCTTTCGGCGGTACTGGCATGCCGCTTGCACCGTCATTTTTGCTTGGTATGCCTGGGATTTTATGATCGGATTCGAAGAGGGGCTGGAGCGCCATGGGTGATCGTTACTTCGACCATCGCCATCCGAATATCGAGTTGCTGCTGCGTCGGCCGCCGAGCCTTCCGTCGCCGCTGCCGGGCATCGGCCATAACGGCGGCCCGCCGCTCGATATGTCCTGGAAAGCCTGGCTCTGGCGGCGAGCAATCGCCAAGACCTGGGAGACGCCGCCGCGCGAGATCGCCCTGCGCCGGCTGCGGCGCGCCGAAGCGCTCGGCCTGACATATCGCGATTATGCCGCCGCGCTGCTCGACACGGGCAGTCATCTGTCGACGGCTTTGCTGCCGCTGCACCACGTCGCTGCCATGCAGCGGCGGCGCGATGGCGGCATGGATCTGGCAGTTGCGCCGCGGCTGGCCGATTGCATCGCGCGGTTCAATGGCCGTCTGCTGATCGTTATCGATGAAGCCTATACGGGGAGGTTCGACAGGGCCGGCAAGCGGCGGCTGCGGGCGGCGCTGCAATCGGCGTTCGAAGGCCGCTTCGAGGCGCTGATTGTGCTGCCGTATCGAACGATGGAGGGCGACGCGGCAATCGCTGCCCATCTGGGGCGCCAGCTTGCAAAAATCCGGGTGCCGCGCAAGGAGGCCTTCTATCTGGGTGCGACGGCGGCCGAGCTGTCTTTCGCCGAGGCGGCCGGCCTGGGTTTCTTCAAGCCGATCCACGCCTGGTTTGCGGATCGCTGACCGCGATCACTTGGGCATCGTATCGGTCGGCTGCCGGCCATCGAGAATATCCCGCATGCGGATTTCGATGGCGCGTTTGATCTTTTCATGCGGCAGGATGTAGAAGCGGTTCGCCGCGACGGCGTCTGCAACCGCCGCCGCGATATCGGCAGCGCTGAGACGGCCCGAGGTGATCGCCTGGCGCCGCCGTTCGGCGAAATGGGCGGCTGTCGGGTTGGCTTCCGCCAGTTCGGCCGGACGGTTGCGGGCGGAATCGAGAATGCCGGTCGACACGAAAGCCGGACAGAGCACCGAGACATTGATCTTGGCGTCCTCGCTCCGCAATTCGTGATGCAGGCATTCCGAAAACGTGACCACGGCATGCTTGCTGACGCAGTAGATGCTCGAGCCGGGCACCGAAACGAAGCCGGCGGCGGAAGCGGTATTGACGACATGCGCGGGAGTGCCGGCTTCCAGCATGCGGGGCACGAAGGCCCGAACACCGTGCACGACGCCCATCAGATTGACGCCGAGCACCCATTGCCAATCCGCTTCGGTCGTCGCCCAGCTGAAGCCGCCGACGGAGACGCCTGCATTGTTGAACAACAGATGAGTTGCGCCGAAGCGCTGGTCGGTTCGATCGGCCAAGGCCATCACCTGATCCGCCTTGGCGACGTCGCAGATCACCGGCAGGGCATCGGTTCCGGCAGGCAACAGCGACAGAGTTTCATCCAGCGCCGCCGCTTGAATATCGGCCAATACCAGCTTCATGCCTCGCCCGGCACAGAGCAACGCGAGTTCGCGGCCGAAGCCGCTGCCCGCGCCGGTAAGAACGGCAACCTTGCCGGCCGCCATAATGGAATCTGTATCGGACATCGGGCGTTTCACTCCGAATGGTTTCAAACGTTTGGCGCTTGACGGCGGCGCGGTCTCAGTTTCGGCCACAACTGATCACAACCTGATCACAACGCACAAGTACCAGTTTTACTATACCGTATAAACGCGACCTCAATTCAGGTTTCAATTGTGCAATAACGATGGGAGCAGGCGTGGCGCGCGCAATCCCCCAACCGGCATTTGACCTTCTGAAAGGCTTATACGATCACAGCCACGGTCGGGTCGATCAGATCATTTGTGCCCGACGCCTGGCCCGTCGCCTTGGCATGTCGCAGGAAATGGCGCGCCGGGCGCTGGATTACCTGGTTCCCGCCGGTTGGGTGCTGGATACGGGCGACAAGGTGATGTTGCCGCATATCCTCATCACGGTTGCGGGTATCCGCACCATCGAAAATCTCCTGTCAGGCTGCCCGCCACAACTCGCCGACGACATCCGGCAGCAGGCCGCGCCGACGGAAGCAAGCCCGGATGAGCGGCCCTGCGCGCTGCTGGTCGAGGACGAGTTTCTTGTGCGGATCGTGGTTGCCGATGCCCTGCGCGAGCTGGGGTTTACGGTGGAGGACGTGCCCTCGGCGGCGGGCGCGCTGGATCGCCTGCAACTGGCGCAGAGCCGCATCGCCGTTGCCGTCATCGATATCGGGCTGCCGGACCTGAACGGCGCCATGCTCGTGCGCCAGATCCGCGCCGGCCAGCCCGAATTGCCGATCGTCGTCGCCAGCGGAAGGTCGCCGGCGCTGATGCGCCGCCAGATCGATGCGGATGCGCAACTGCGCTTCCTGCAGAAGCCTTATGGCGCCAATGAAATGCGGCTTGTCCTCGACAGCCTGGGCCTGAAGACGGCCTCACTGCCGGCCGGCGACGCGCATTGAAGCCTGCTCCGACGAGGCTTCCGCCAGCGACGTCTCGGCCGGTGCCGGCAGCATGGCGGGATGGCCGCCATTGCGCTCGGCCAGATCGGCGCGCAGGCGCGGCAAGCTCTGCGGAAATTCCTTCTGCAGGTAGGCAATGATCTTTTCGCGGATTTCGCAGCGCAGGTCGAAGGTGCGGCCGGAATTGGCGGCACTGGCCAGGATGCGGATTTCCATCGTACTCTCGCGGAAATCTGTCACCTGCACATTCACGACCTGCCGGTCCCACAGCGGCGATTGCGCGGCGATCTCTTCGACTTTCCTGCGCAGCGCATCGACGGGAACGGTGTAATCCACGTACAGCATCACCGAGCCGATCAGCGCCGCGCCTTCGCGCGTCCAGTTCTGGAACGGTTTCTCGATGAAATAGCTGAGCGGCAGGATCAGCCGCCGCCAATCCCAGATCCGCACCACGATATAGGTGGAGGTGATTTCCTCCACTTTACCCCATTCATTCTCGATCAGCAGGGCGTCGTCGATGCGGATCGGCTGGGTGACCGCAAGCTGGATGCCGGCGATCAGGTTCTTCAGTACCGGTTGCAGCGCCAGGCCGACCACGATGCCCGCGGCGCCGGCCGAAGCCAGCAGGCTGACGCCATATTGCCGCACGCCGTCGAAGGTCATCAAAGCCGCCGACCCGGTGATCATGACGATCAGCGCGTTGGCGACGCGGCGCAGGATGCGCGTCTGGGTGACATGCTTGCGGGCCAGCAGATTATCCTCGGCGTCCAGCTTGAAGCGGCGCAGATACACCACCATCCAGATATGCACCGCGGTCATCGCAAGCCAGCCGAGCAGGGCGATGAAGCCGACCAGCAGAATATGCCGCAGCAGACCCGCCCAGTAGCCGGGCAGGGGCGCCAGGGTCGTTGCGCTGGAGGCGGCGAGGATCATCAGGCCGAGACGGGACGGGCCTTCCGTGCGCGCCACCAGGGCGCGCCAGAACAGGTCGCGTTCGGCCACGATCCGCTTGAGCAGACGGAATGCCGATTGATGGATCAGATCGGCGATGAAAAGGGCGAGCAGAAGCAGGACGAGGCTGATGGCCCAGTCAGGCATCCAGGCCAGCGTCCCGTTTACGTTTTGCAAGGTGGCGGTTATCCAGGTCATCCATGCAATAACATGGGCCCGGGAAAGCCGTTCCGCATGGCACAAACGGAAAACATGCACTGGTTTTTGCCCGGTGCTGCGCCGTGCAGCGACCGCCGGCTGTGCCATAATCCCTTCTGATTCGCTGCGCCCCGGAGGATGCCATGTTTCGACTGCTGGCAAGGATCGTGATGGCTGCCTGGGCGGCGGTCTGCGCCGCTTCGCCCGGTTGGGCGGAGGAGGGCACAGCGCGCAAAGCGCAGCATCGCTTCGGCGACGACCTCTATGCCACCGGTCTGGATATCCGCGTCACAGCGGATGGGATCGGCAACATCTATGCGGCCGGCGAGGCGGTCACCGTCGATGCCGCCGTCAGACGCACCGTGCATGCCATCGGACGGCAGGTGCGGATCAGGCGCACGGTGGGCGGCGATGTCTATGCGGCGGGCTATGGCGTCGAGATCGACAATGCCGTGGTCGGCGACGTCACCGCGGCGGGGTATCGGATCGAACTTGGCGGCGATGGCGCGGTGGGCCGCAATGCGCTGCTTGCCGGCCGGCTGATCCACTTGCGCGGCCCGGTGGCGGGCAACGCCAATCTCGCCGGCGAAGATGTCGAGATCGACGCGCCGATATCCGGCTCGGCCGAGATTCGCGCCGACCATATCCGTTTCGGCCCCAATGCGCGGATCGACGGCACGCTCGCCTATTGGACGCGGCGGCCGATCGAGATTCCGGCGGGCGTGATTCCCGCCGAGCGAATCACGGCGCATGCCTTGCCGCAAGGCGCGGCGATCGCCCACAAAGCCGGCATCGCCGCCGCGATTGCCGGCGGCACCGTCTTTACCGTCGTGCTGCTGATCCTTGCCCTGCTGTTCGCCTGGCTGCTGCCGCGGCCGCTCGCGCAACTGCGCGGGATCGTGCGGGCGCAACCTTGGCGCAGTCTGCTGTTCGGGGTCATCGTGCTCTCGGCCCTGTTCGGCTCGCTGCTGGTGTTCGCGATATCGCTGATCGGCATTCCGCTGCTGCCGCTGATGCTCGTCGCGATCCCGCTGGCGCTGCTGGCGGGTTATCTCGGCGCGGCACATATGCTTGGCCGCAGCCTGCTGAATGCCGCCCGTATGGCAGGCGGCGAGGGCAGCGCCGCCGCCATCGCCGCGATGCTGGCCGGGCTGGCGGCGCTGATCCTCCTTGGCTTCGTGCCGGTCCTTGGCTGGCTGGTGGCGGTGCTGGCGGTGATCTTCGGTCTTGGGGCCTGGGCGTTATACCTGCTGCAGCCGCGTTCCGCCTGAGCAGGCGGCCTGCGCGGCGGCAGAGGCGAAGGTTGGCGGTCCGGCCTTACTCGGTGACGGCGATCTCGCCGCTCATGTAATCGTGCTCCGCGCCGCAGAACACATCGCAGGCGAAATAGAATTTGCCGGCCTTGTCCGGCGTCACGTGCAGCACGGTCACCTTGCCGGGAATGGCGTCGGCGCGGATGCCGAGTTCGCTGACCTTGAAGCCGTGCGTCGTGTCCTCGGCCGTCAGCTCCAGGGTGACGGGCTGCCCCTTCTTCAGGGTGATCGACGGCGGGATGTATTCGAACCGCCTGGCGGTGATACGGATCACCGGCTCGGCGGGCGAGGAGGCGACGGCGAACAGGTTGCCGGCGGCGAAGGCGGCAAGAAGCCCGGCCGCGCCGGCCAGAGTACCGGCGCGGATCACGCGGATGCTCATGGCGTCAACCTTCCTGGACCGGATGCTCGACCATCTCGATGGCGGCCGATTTCAGGCCGATCCCGACATCGCGGGTGCCCAGGCCGGCGCCGCCATGTTCGGGATTCCACGGCAGCGGCAGCTTGCGCGGCTGCGAGCCCGGCGCCGGCAGGGGGAAGATCAGCGACTTCGCCGCGTGATGGGCGATGTGGCCGGTCATGTGGTGGTGTTCCTGGTGGATATGGCCGTAGAACACCGCCACCTTCCTGAACGGCATCAGCAGCTCGATCGCCCTGGCGCCGTCCTTCGTCGCCCAGTCCCAGTCCGGCGCCAGGTCGAAAAGCGGCCGGTGGGTGAAGACGACGATGCGCTCCTCCGGCTTGCGCTGCCCGAGGTCGGCTGCCAGCCAGGCGAGCTGCGCCTCTCCGATCGCGCCATGCGGATCGGAGACGTTGTCCAGCGCGATGAAGTGCACGCCTTTGTGATCGAAGCTGTAATAGCTGTCGCCGAAGAATTCGCGGTAAGCTGCGCCCTGATCCAGCGAGGCGTCGTGTTCGCCCGGCATGAAGCGGACCGTCTTCACCCGCAGCGCGGAGACGATCTCGCGGAAGCGGGCGAGCCGGGCGCGGCGCTCCTTCGCATCGTCGGTCGTATGGGTCAGGTCGCCGGTGAAGACGATGAAATCCGGCTGCTCGGCCAGGGCGTTCACGGTGGCGATGGCCTTTTCCAGCGTATGGGCGGAGTCCGGATTGGCGGGGCCCGCATATCCCCAATGCGTGTCGGAGAACTGGACGAAATGGAAATCGTCGTACTCGGCGGCCGCGGCCTTGCCGAAAGTCGGAAAGAGGCCGGACATGTAGGTCGCGCCGGCCAGGCCGGCCAGCTGCATGATGTTGCGGCGTGTCACTGTGATGCTCATGAACCATTCCTCGCTAAGGGCTTCGACGGCGTTCCGTCACAAAGCGCTACCGCGCGGCGGCTTTTGCTATTCCGTCGGGCCGGCGAAATATTTCCTGGAATAAAACCGAAGCTTCGGCGGTAGAGCGGGGATGGAGCCGGGAACCTGCAGGGGCGGTCCGCGATGAACGAGGCGGATCTGGCGAAGGCAAGCCGTTTCGAGGCGCTGGTGCTGCCGCATCTCGATGCGCTGTACAATTATGCCCGGCGGCTGACCCGCGATCCCCATGAGGCCCAGGATCTGGTGCAGGAGGCGATACTGCGCGCGGCACGTTACTTCGAGTCCTTTCGCGGCGACGAGGCGCGGCCCTGGCTGTTCCGCATCCTGCGCAACAGCTTCCGGTCCGGCCGGCGCAGGGACGATCCGCTGCTGGTCCCGCTCGACGACGAGCGGCATCATCCCGAGGCCGGCGGCGATCCGGAAGCGCAGCTGATCCAGGCCGATGCCAAACGCATGGTCGATGCGGCGCTGGCGGCCTTGCCGGTGGCCGCGCGCGAAATCCTGGTGCTGCGCGAGATCGAGGATTTCTCCTACCGGCAGATCGCCGAGATTCTCGATCTGCCGGTCGGTACGGTGATGTCGCGGCTGGCGCGGGCGCGTGATGCCCTGGCCGTCGAACTGCGCCGGCGCGAGCAGGGCGTGGTGCGGCTGCACCCGGCGATGACGGGGGGCAGACATGGATTGTGAACGCTGCGCAGGCCTGGTCGATCTCTATCTCGACGGCGAATTGCCGGCCGGCGAAGCGGCTGCGTTCGAGGCCGCGCTGGCCACCTGTCCGGATTGCACGGCCCGTCTGGACGAGCGCAGGTTGCTGCGCGCCGCGCTGCGCGGGGCGACCTATCACGCCGCGCCGCCCGAATTGCGCGCCGCGCTCCGGCAGGGCGCATGGGCGAATGCCGAAAGCGCGGCGGGCACGGCCGGCACCGCAGGCGCGGCAGGGTCCGCGCGGCCGCGGCAGCGGATGGCGCCGGCGCTGCGCTGGGCGGCGGCGGTGCTGATCTCGGTGGCGCTCGGCTGGGCGATCGGGCGCTACGGCCCGCAGCCTGCGGATGCGCGGCTGGAAGATCAGGTCGTCGCCGGCTTTTTGCGGCTGAGCGCGAGCGAGCATCCGGTCGACGTGGCGTCCTCCAACCGCCACACGGTGAAGCCGTGGTTCGCCGGGCGCATCGACTTCGCGCCGCCGGTTCTCGACCTGACGACCGAGGGCTTCCCGCTGGTCGGAGGGCGCGTCGATGTCGTCGACGGCCGCAAGGTCGCGGTGCTGGTCTATCGGCGCAGCCAGCATTTCGTCGCGCTGTATCTCTGGCCGGGCGAGGCGGCGGCAACGCCGGTACGCGCGACGCGGGATGGCTTCGCGATCCGGCGCTGGGGCCGGGACCGCTTCGTGCTCAGCGCCGTTTCGGATATCGCCGGGCAGGATCTCGACGGCTTCGTCGCCGCCTTCGACCGTCGGCTGGCCGCCGAGAACTAGGCCGCGATCCGGCTCACCAGCGCGGCTTGCGTTTCGCCAGGAAGGCGCCCAGGCCCTCCTGCGCTTCCCGGCCGGTGGCGATCCTGCAGAAATCGTCCACCGCCTTGCGGATGCTTAGGCGGTAGCCGGCATCGTTGGCATGGAGGAAGGCTTCGCGCGCCGCCCGCATCGCCTGCGGCGGCTTGGCGGCGAATGTCCGGGCCAGCGCATGGGCGCGGTCGTGCAGTTCGGCGTCAGGATAGACATGGCTGACCAGGCCGAGCGCGGCCGCTTCGGCGGCATCGAAGCTGCGGCCGGTGAACAGAAGCTCGAAGGCCCGGTGGCGTCCGACGATCCTGGGCAGATGCGCGAAATGGATCGCCGGCAGCACGGCGATGTCGATCTCGGGATAGCCGAAGCTCGCGCTTTCCGCGGCAAGCAGTACGTCGCAGGATATGGCGATCGTCATGCCGCCGCCGCGCGCGGCCCCGGTGATCGCCGCGACGGATGGCTTGCCCAGGGCATGCTGCGCATCCGACAGTTCGATATAGAGCGCGTTCAACAGGCGCCGGATTTCGGCTTCCGGCGCGCCGAGCAGGTTCGAGAGGTCGAGCCCGGCGCAGAAGCGGCGCGGCACCGCGCTGCTCAGCACCACCGCGCGCACGGCATCGTCCGCAGCGGCGCGCCTGAAGCCGGCGATGACCTGCTCGAGCATCGCGATGGTCAGCGCATTGACCGGCGGGCTGTCGAGCAGGATTTCGGCAATGCCGTCCCTGACGTGGTAATGCACCGCATTGCTCATTGCGAGGCCCTTCTGCCGTTGCGCGCCGCCACCCGCTCATAGGCTGCCTGCAATTCGGCGCGCACGGAAGGGCCGGGACCGGGCCTTCCCTTGCCGAGATGCTCCGCGCGCAGTTCCTTCATGAAGCGCTCCCACAGCGCCGGCCCGCCTTTTTCCAGCAATTCGGCGCGGATGCTCAGATTCTCGGTGACCGGCAGCCATTTGCGCCCCCAGGCGCCGAGCTGGGCAAAGACCGGCACCAGCTCGATGCTCATCTCGGTCAGGCTGTAGAGCGCCTTCTGCTTATGCGTCGGATCGTCGGTCTTGGTCAGCATGCCTAGCTCGACCAGATGTTTCAGCCGGTCGGCCAGGATGTTGGAGGCGATGCCTTCTTCCGAACGCAACAACTCACGGAAATGTCGTTTTCCGCCGAAGACCATGTCGCGCAGGATCAGAAGCGACCATTTGTCGCCGAAGACCTCGAGCGAGAGATTGATCGGGCAGCCGGAGCGCCGGGTTTCGAGCATGACGGGACCCTCTCCGAAAAACCGCTTGCATTATGCAATCGGTATGGCTAAAAGACAACTGCTTGCGAATTGCAAGCAGTCGGAAAGGATACCCCCATGCGCAAGCTCATCGTCTGGAATCTGGTCAGCCTCGACGGCTATTTCGAAGGCGGCAAAGGCTGGGATCTCGATTTCCACAACCTCGTCTGGGGCGAGGAACTGGAGCGGTACGCGATCCAGCAATGCCAGGAGGCCGGCCTGCTGCTGTTCGGCCGCGTCACCTATGAAGGCATGGCCGCCTATTGGCGCGGGGAGAAGGGCGTGATCGCCGATTTCATGAACGCCGTGCCCAAGGCCGTCGCCTCGCGTAGCCTCGAGGCCGTCGACTGGAACAACACGACGCTGCTCGACGGCGATGTCGGGGATGCCGTCGCGCGGCTGAAGCAGCAGGCCGGCAAGGATATCTTCATCTTCGGCAGCGCCGATCTGATGGCCTCGCTGGAGCAACGCCATCTGATCGACGAGTACCGGCTATGCCTCGTGCCGGTGATGCTGGGCGGCGGCAATTTGCTGTTCAGGCCGGGCGGCGGGCGCCGGCCGATGACGCTGCTGGACTCGCGGGTGCTGCAATCGGGCGGCATCATCCTGCGCTATGCGCCGGTCGCGGCATAAGCGGACCTTGCGTTCCGCGGCGGGGACGGGGCTTGCCGGCATGGCCGGGCGGCGGCATTCTGGCGGCCTCGAAAAAGCCCGGAGGCCGCTGACGATGAGCATCGAGTTCCTGATCACGTCCTTCATCGTCGTCATCGCCCCCGGCACCGGCGTGCTCTATACGCTCGGCGCCGGACTGTCGCGCGGATCGAAGGCCAGCATCGTCGCCGCTTTCGGCTGCACGCTTGGTATCCTGCCGCATATCGCCGCCGCCATCCTGGGCCTGGCGGCGCTGCTGCATACCAGCGCGGTGGCGTTCCAGACGTTCAAATATGCCGGCGTCGCCTATCTGCTCTACATGGCATGGAACACCTGGCGCGAGCGCGGTGCCCTGAAGGTCGAGCAGAAGCCCGACCGCCGCTCGCTGACCCAGGTCGGGGTCACCGCCATTCTCGTCAACATCCTCAATCCGAAGCTGTCGATCTTCTTTCTCGCCTTCCTGCCGCAATTCGTCAGCGCGCAGGAGACGCAGCCATTGCCGCGCATGCTGGAACTGAGCGGCATTTTCATGCTGATGACCTTCGCGGTTTTCGTCGGCTACGGACTCTTCGCGGCCGCGATCCGCGACCATGTGATCTCGCGGCCCGCCGTGCTTGCCTGGCTGCGGCGCAGCTTCGCCGCCGCCTTCGTCGCCCTTGGCGCCAGGCTGGCTTTCGCCGACCGCTGACCCCGGGCGGAGAGACCCCGGGCGGAGAGACCCCGGGCGGAGAGAGAGGGGGGAGCCTACTCGGCGCCCTCGATGATGATGATCTCGCCCTCGGTGCCGGCCAGACGGATGGCTTTGGCCGCCTGATATTCCGGGCTGTCGTAGCAGGCCCTGGCGGTGGCCAGGTCGGCGAACTCGATCACCACGTTGCGTTCGCGCGCCGTGCCTTCCACGGCATCGTAGGGGCCGCCCCGCACGATGAAGCGGGCGCCGTATTTCTCGAAAGCGGGGCGCGCCGCCTTGATGTAATCGGCATAGCGTTCCGGCTCGCGGATGCTGATGCGGGCGATCCAGTACCCTTTCGCCATGGGTTTCCTCCGGTTGTTGCGGCCGCGATGTTAGCAGCCCGCCCGCCGGCCTCGCCAGCCTTCGCCCGTGGCCGCGAAGGGAGCCTCGTTGACAAAAATCGTCACCCTCGGGCTCGGCCCGAGGATCCAGGCCTCAGCGCGGCGCTTTGCGCATGGCCTCGGTGATCTCCATCGTCTTGACGCTGACCGTAACCGCCCGCTGCAGAAGGTCGACGACCTTCTCCTTGCGATCGGCGAAGCGATAGGTATTGATTGACGGCGATCAGGCGTCATTTTCCAGCAGCGTTTTCAGCTTCGCCAGATCCTGCGCGATCCAGGCCGCATCGCGCTCGAAGGCGGTATCGTCCATGCCGGGCTGGCGGAACAGGGTGAAGATCACCTCGCTGCCATCATTGTTGCGGACGACGCGCAAAGGCACCCGCACGATGTCTCCGTTCGGCAGCGTCACGCTGTGATCGAGCACGCCGAAGGCATTGCGCGGCGCAAAGACGATGCCGACCCGGCCGGTTTCCTGATCCGCCGTCCATGAGCCGTCCGGCCGCCGCTGCATGGCGCCGAGGCCGCTGGCCCAGCGCGGCCAGTTCGCCGGCTCGGCCAGGAAGCCGTAGACGGCATCGAAGGGGCGGGCGATCGGGATGCCGATATGGCGGGCGGGCAGCGGCGCAGGCATTGCGATTCTCCGGGCTTGACTCTGCAAATGTGTTCATTATATGTTCATATATTCCATCAGGTAAAGGGAATTTTTATGCTTTATGCGATTAAAATGTTCCTCATTTGATGCAACTGGCGGCTGCCGGTGGTTATCCTGGCGCGGCAGGCCGTAAGCGGCCGTTCTGCGCCGGACGGCGAAATAAGACCGGATAAGAGCGAATTGGACCGGAAGCGACCTCAATCCGGCCGGAATCGACCGGACTCGACTCTCATGGGCTCGAATCCGACCTCAATCCGACCTCAATCGGGCGGGAATCGTATCGAAACCGGCTCACATCCGGCCGCGGCCGGCCCTATCTGAGCATCGCGCCCGGCCTGCCTTTGCCTGCTTGCCTGGTAGGGACAGGAGTCTATAGTCCGCCGCCATGATCCAGCCATCCCCCGATAGCGCCGCCCGCGGCGGACCGGCCCGCAACAGCCTGGGCTTCGCCAAGCCGGCCTCGGCCACCCGCGTGGTGGTGGCGATGTCGGGCGGGGTCGATTCCTCGGTCGTGGCCGGGCTGCTGGCGCGGGAAGGCTATGACGTCGTCGGGATCACGCTGCAGCTTTACGATCATGGCGCCGCGATCAGCCGCAAGGGCGCCTGCTGCGCCGGGCAGGATATCCACGATGCGCGGCAGGTGGCGGCCCGGCTCGGCATTCCGCATTACGTGCTGGATTACGAAAGCCGCTTCCGCCAGGCGGTGATCGACGAATTCGCCGAATCCTACATACGCGGCGAGACGCCGATCCCCTGCATCCGCTGCAACCAGCGCGTCAAGTTCAAGGATCTGCTGGCCACCGCGCGGGATCTCGGCGCCGATTGCCTCGCCACCGGCCATTACGTGCGGCGGGTGATCGGCGAAGGCGGCGCGGCGGAATTGCATCGCGGCCGCGATCCGCGCCGCGATCAGAGCTATTTCCTCTACGCCACGACGCGCGAGCAGCTCGATTTCCTGCGCTTTCCGCTCGGCGATCTGGAAAAGCCGGCGGTGCGCAGGCTGGCGGAGGAATTCGGCCTCATCGTCGCCGACAAGCCGGACAGCCAGGATATCTGCTTCGTGCCGAACGGCGATTATGCCGGCGTGGTCGCCAAGCTCAGGCCCGAGGCCAAGGAGCCGGGCGAGATCGTCGACGAGGCCGGCCGCGTGCTCGGCCGCCATGACGGCATCATCCATTTCACCGTCGGCCAGCGCAAAGGCCTCGGCATCGCCGCCGCCGAACCGCTATACGTCCTGCGCCTCGATGCGGCGAAGCGGCGCGTCGTGGTCGGCCCGAAGGCGGCGCTGGCGCGCAACCTGGTCCACCTGCGGGAGCTGAACTGGCTCGATGCCGCGCCGATCCCGGCGGCAGGGCGGGAGGTGACGGTCAAGCTGCGCTCGGCGCAGCCGGCCATCGCCGCCGTGATCTATCCGGATGCCGATGACGCCGCCGGCGCCCGGCTCGAGCTGCTGCAGGCCGAATACGGCGTCGCGCCCGGCCAGGCCGGCGTGGTCTACGATGGCGAACGCCTGCTCGGCGGCGGCTGGATCGCCCGCAGCGGGGCAGCCGGCAAGGGTAGCTTAGCGGCCTGAATCAAAGGCTTGCGGCAGGCTTGACATCGGGGGCGGCGGCCCGTATCCATGCCGCCCTCCGGGCCGTTTTGCGATGGTCCGGAACCCAGTTCTGGGCCCGGCTTGGGGCCCGGTTCGGGACCCAGCTTCTGGGGCCCGGTTTTGGGGCGGGGTAGCTCAGTGGTAGAGCAAGGGACTCATAAGCCCTGGGTCGGCGGTTCAATCCCGCCCCCCGCTACCAACACTACAGTCATCGGATCCAGGCTGGCCTGGACGTGATCCAGTAACGGCACGGCTCTTGCTTTGCATATCGCATGGTATCCCTGTGCGATCTGGTGAGCATGCGTGGCCGGTGTCCGGGTTCTGTTGATTGACGAATCGCCTGAGCGCGCCGCCGCGCTCGCCGATGCCCTGCAGGCGCAGGGCTACGGCCTGGCAGCGCAGCTTGCGCCGCGCGCGTTCAGCATCCGCAGGGTGCAGGAGATCGCGCCCGAGATCGTCATCCTCGCCATCGAAGCGCCCTCGCGCGAGATCATCGCCTGCCTGCGCCAGCTCGATGCCGAACTGCCGCGGCCGGTCGTCATGTTCGTCGACCGCTCGGACGCGGCGATGACCCGGCAGGCCCTGCAGGCCGGGGTTGCCGCCTATGTCATCGACGGGCGCGCCGCGCGCCGCATCAAGCCGATCCTCGACGTTGCCGTCGCGCGTTTCCGCGAGGCCCAGGCGCTGCGCGAGGAATTGCGGAAGGCCAGGGCGGCCTTGGCCGAGCGCAAGCTGATCGACCGCGCCAAGGGGCTGCTGATGCGCGAGCGCCAGCTTTCGGAAGCGGATGCCTATGCGGCCTTGCGCAAGCTGGCGATGGATCGCCAGCAGCGGCTCGCCGAGACCGCCGAGTCCCTGCTGGCCTTCGCCGATCTGCTGAACCGGCGCTAGCGCCATTCGTTATGCCGGCTGCCTAGGCGGGCGGCAGTGCCGCCTCTTTTGTGTGCAGTGCGGTGGACCGAGCCGCCCGGCTCATCATCGATCCGGAGAAAATCCGCGCGGCGAAGCTTGGCATGCTTTCTGCTTCACGCAGGCAAGCGACGGCGCAATGGCGCGCCGGTCTGCGAATGGGACAGGGGCGTCCGGCGATGCGGCCTTATGCAAGGCCGGCATTGCGGGCGCTTTTTTGCTTTCGACGCCGAGTTGGTGGGGTAGTCATGGCTGAGCGACTGGTCATTATCGGCAACGGCATGGCGCCGGGGCGCATGCTCGAACATCTCTTCGAGAAGGCGCCGGGCCGCTATGACGTGACCATCTTCAACGCCGAGCCGCGGGTCAATTACGACCGCATCATGCTGTCGCCGGTGCTGTCCGGCGAGAAGAGCTTCGAGCAGATCGTCATCCATGGCGACGGCTGGTACATCAAGAACGGCGTGACGCTTCACAAGGGAACGCGGGTTATCGGCATCGACCGGGCGGCGAAGACGATCGCCACTGATAACGGCCTCGTCCAGGAATACGACAAGCTGGTAATCGCCACCGGCTCGCTCCCGATCATCATTCCGGTGCCGGGGCATACGCTTGCCGGCGTGCTGACCTACCGCGATCTCGATGATGTCAACGCCATGATCCTGGCTGCCCGGGCGCGCGGCCGCGCCGTGGTGATCGGCGGCGGCCTGCTTGGCCTGGAGGCGGCGGCCGGCCTGGCCGAGCAGGGCATGGAGATGACCGTCCTGCATCTGATGCCCACGCTGATGGAGCGTCAGCTCGATGCGGCCGCCGGCCATCTGCTGAAGCAGGCCATCGAGACGCGCGGCATCCGCGTGCTGACCAGCGCCAACACGAAGGCGATTCTCGGCAGCGGCAGGGTCGAGGCGGTCGAACTGGACGACGGCACCCGCATCCCGGCCGACCTGGTGGTCATGGCGGCGGGCATCCGGCCCAATGCGGCATTGGGCAAGAATGCCGGGCTGGCGGTCAATCGCGGCATCGTCGTCAACGATCAGATGGTCACCTCGGATCCGGACATCTACGCATTGGGGGAATGCGTCGAGCATCGCGGCGTGTCCTACGGCCTGGTGGCGCCGCTTTATGAGATGGCCGGGGTCCTGGCCAGGTCGCTGCTCGGCGAGGCGGCCGCGTATAACGGCTCGGTGACCGCCACCAAGCTGAAGGTGACCGGCATCGACCTGTTTTCCGCCGGCGATTTCAGCGAGCGGAAAGGGCGGGAGGAGATCGTGCTGCGCGATGCCGCCGCCGGGATCTACAAGCGTCTGGTGCTGCAGGACAACCGCATCATCGGGGTGGTTCTCTATGGCGAGACGGCGGACGGCTCCTGGTTCTTCGATCTGCTCAGGAAGCAAACCGACATCTCCGAGATGCGCGACACGCTGATCTTCGGGCAGGGCTATGCCGGAGGCGCCCAATTGGACCCTATGGCAGCCGTTGCAGCCTTGCCAGATGATGCGGAGATCTGCGGCTGCAACGGCGTATGCAAAGGCAAGATCGTCGCGGCCATCCAGGGCAAGGGCCTGACCAGCCTCGAGCAGGTCCGCGCCCAGACCAAGGCGTCTGCGTCCTGCGGGACCTGCACCGGCCTGGTCGAGCAATTGCTCGCGATCACGCTGGGAGGCAGCTACAAGCCCGCCGAGCTGACGGCGATCTGCGGCTGCACGGATCTGGGCCACGACGAAGTGCGGCGCCTGATCGTCGCCCGGCGGCTCAAGTCGATCCCGGCGGTGATGCAGGAGCTGGAATGGAAGACCTCCTGCGGATGCCACAAATGCCGCCCGGCGCTGAACTTCTATCTGCTGGCCAGCTGGCCCGGCGAATATGCCGACGACAACCAGTCGCGCTTCATCAACGAACGCGCCCATGCCAACATCCAGAAGGACGGCACCTATTCCGTCGTGCCGCGCATGTGGGGCGGGCTGACCAGCCCGCAAGAGTTGCGGGCCATCGCCGATGTGGCGGAGAAATACAAAATTCCGACCGTGAAGGTGACCGGCGGGCAGCGCATCGACCTGCTGGGAGTGAAGAAGGAGGACCTGCCCGGCGTCTGGGCCGATCTGAATGCGGCCGGGATGGTTTCCGGCCATGCCTATGGCAAGGCCTTGCGCACGGTCAAAACCTGCGTCGGCTCGGAATGGTGCCGCTTCGGCACCCAGGATTCCACCGGGCTCGGCATCAAGCTGGAGAAGTTCGCCTGGGGAAGCTGGACGCCGCATAAGGTGAAGCTGGGCGTCTCCGGCTGCCCGCGCAACTGCGCCGAGGCGACGGTGAAGGATTTCGGTGTGATCTGCGTCGAGTCCGGCTACGAGCTGCATATCGCCGGCGCCGCCGGCCTGCATGTGAAGGGGACGGAGCTGCTTTGCAAGGTCGAGACCGAGGACGAGGTACTCGAATATTGCGGCGCGCTGCTGCAGCTCTATCGCGAGCAGGCACATTACCTCGACCGCCTCTTCAAGTGGGTCAACCGCGTCGGCTTCGAGACGGTGAAGAAGCAGATCGTCGAGGACGGCGCGCGCCGGCGCGCGTTGTTCGAGCGCTTCGTTCACGCGCAAAAATTCGTGCAGATCGACCCCTGGGCCGAACGGATCAAGGGAAAGTTCGCGCATGAATTCAGACCGCTGGCCGATCTGCGGCTGGCGCATGCAGCGGAATAGGAGCGCGATGGCCATGAACGCAACGGATTGGATCGAAATCGGCCATCTGGGCGACATCCCGCCCCGCGGCGCCCGGGTGGTGAAGACGCCTCGCGGCGATGTCGCCGTGTTCCGCACGGGCGACGACAAGGTCTTTGCATTGGACGATCATTGCCCGCATCGCGGCGGTCCGCTGTCGCAGGGCATCGTGCAGGGCGACAGCGTGACCTGTCCGTTGCACAACTGGGTAATCAGCCTTGCATCCGGCGAAGCGCAGGGAGCGGACGAAGGCTGTACCGGAACCATCGGCGTCAAGGTGACGGAAGACGGCCGCGTACTGCTGTCCTGGCCCGCATTGGCCATGCGCGCGGCGTGAAAACGGTGTCCGGGCCGGCCGGCGTAACAAAGACCACCTGTCCCTACTGCGGGGTGGGTTGCGGCCTGCTGGCCAAGGCCGACCATGCCGGCAATGTCACGATCGAAGGCGACCCGGATCATCCTGCCAATCACGGCAGGCTTTGCTCCAAAGGCCTGGCTTTGGCGGAGACGATCGGTCTGGAGGACCGGCTGCTGCATCCGATCGTGCACGGCAGGCGCGCGGACTGGGATGCGGCGCTCGATCTCGTCGCCGACACGTTCAAAGCCACGATCGCCCGGCATGGGCCGGAGGCGGTGGCCTTCTATGTCTCCGGCCAGTTCCTGACCGAGGATTATTACGTTGCCAACAAGCTGATGAAGGGTTTCATCGGCGCAGCGAATATCGACACCAATTCGCGGCTCTGCATGGCTTCCTCGGTGGCCGGTCACAAGCGGGCCTTCGGTTCGGATACCGTGCCGGGCTGCTATCGCGATCTGGAACTTGCCGATCTGGTGGTACTGGTCGGCTCCAACCTGGCCTGGTGCCATCCGGTGCTGTTCCAGCGGCTTTCGGCTGCGAAAGCGCTGCGGCCGGACATGCGCATCGTTGTAATCGATCCGCGCCGCACCATGACGGCGCAATTCGCCGATCTGCACCTGCCGCTCAAGCCGGGCTCGGATGTGGCCCTGTTCAACGGCCTGCTGGCCCATCTCGATACGGCCGGGGCGAAGAATGCGGCTTTCGTCGGCAGCCACACGCGCGGGTTGGCGGAGGCACTGCAGGCGGCCGGACAATCGCTGGAGACTGTTGCCGACGCGACCGGTCTTCCGGAGGCTCAATTGCGGGCCTTTTACCAGCTCTTCGCCGGCACCGAGCGCGTGGTCACGGCGTATTCGCAGGGCGTGAACCAGTCGAGCTGCGGCACTGACAAGGTCAACAGCATCATCAATTGCCATCTGGTCACGGGGCGGATCGGCCGGCCCGGCATGGGCCCGTTCTCGCTCACCGGCCAGCCGAATGCGATGGGCGGCCGCGAAGTCGGCGGGCTGGCCAATCAGCTTGCCTGCCATATGGAACTCGACGATCCGGAGCATCGCCGGATCGTGCGGTCATTCTGGCGCGCGCCGTCGATGGCGGACCGGTCCGGTTTGAAGGCCGTGGATCTGTTCAAGGCCGTGCATGATGGCCGCGTGAAAGCGATCTGGATCGCCGGCACCAATCCGGCCGACAGCATGCCCGATGCCGATCTGGTCAAGGCCGCTCTTGCCGCCTGTCCATTCGTCGTCGTGTCCGAAGTCGCCCGCCAGACCGATACGGCGATGCATGCCCATGTGTTGCTGCCGGCCGCGGCCTGGGGCGAGAAGGACGGAACGGCGACCAATTCCGAGCGCCGCATCTCGCGCCAGCGACCGTTTCTGCCATTGCCCGGCGAAGCCAGGCCCGATTGGTGGATCTTCGCCCAGATTGGCCGCCGCATGGGATGGCCCAGCGCTTTCGCCTATGAAACTGCCGCCGATATCTTCGCGGAATATGCCGCGCTGTCCGGTGTCGAGAATGCCGGGCGGCGCGACTTCGACATTGCGGCCCTGGAAGGCCTCGCGCGGGGCGACTACGACGCTCTCCAGCCGTTCCAATGGCCGCTGCGGTCCGGGGAGGCCGAAGCTTCAGGCGACAATCGGCTGTTTGCCGATGGGCGGTTTTTCACGCCGGATCGCCGCGCGGCCTTCGTGCCGACGCCATTCCGCCAGCCGGCATCATCGGTTGATGAGGCCTTTCCCTTGGTCTTGAACACCGGCCGCATCCGCGATCAATGGCACACGATGACCCGCACGGCGAAGTCGCCGCGGCTGATGGGCCATATCGCCGAGCCTTTTGCCGCAATCCACCCCGACGATGCCGCAGCGCATGGCATCGCGGCCGCCGCGCTGGTCGAGGTGTCGAGCGCGCGCGGGCACGTCATCGTCCGCGCTTCGCTGACCGACGACCAGCAGAAGGGAACAGTATTCGTTCCGCTGCATTGGACCGATCAGTTTGCAGCCCAGGGGCGCGTCGACACCCTGGTGGCGCCGCATGCCGATCCGGCTTCCGGTCAACCGGAACTGAAATTCACCCCGGTCAAAATCCGCCCCTATGCTGCAAGCTGGTACGGCTTCGCGGCACTTCTCAACCGGCCGGAGCGGATCGACGCCGGTTACTGGGCGCTGGCCAGGGCGAGAGGCGGCTGGCGGATCGAATTGGCGGGGACCGAGGCGCCTTCGGGTTGGAGCGACTGGGCCAGACGATTGTTCGGGACGGATGTCGGCCTGCTCGCCTATCACGACACTGCAGCCGGCTCGCGTCGTTTCGCCGCTTTTGCCGGTCGTCGCCTGATCGGAGCGTTGTTCGTCGCACCCGATCCGGTTGCGGTTTCACGCCCATGGCTTGCCGAGCAGCTTGAAGCGGATTTTTCCGCCCCTGCGGATCGCCTGCGACTGCTGGCCGGCCGGGCCGGTGCGGGCAAGGCCGAGCGCGGCGCCATCGTCTGCGCCTGTTTCGATGTCGGCGTCAACCAGATCGTGCAGGCCGCGTCCGCGGGCGGTTGCCGCACCGTCGAGGCGATCGGCGCGGCCACGCAGGCAGGCACCAATTGCGGCTCCTGCCGTGGCGAGATTCAGAGATTGATCGATGCAACAGGTATCCAGAAAGCCGGCTGAAGTGCCGCCGCCGCGGATCGGCAGGTTGGCCAAACTCCCGCTATTCGTGGATTTGCACGATCGCCGGGCCATCGTTGCCGGCGGCTCGGCCGCCGCCGCCTGGAAAGCGGAGCTGCTGTCGGCGGCCGGTGCCAGGGTTGTTATCTATGCCGATCACGTCGGGGCCGAGATGCAGGCGCTGCTGGCAGGTGAACCCAGGGGCGGCTCGCTGCATCTGATCGACCGCCATTGGCAAGCGGGCGATCTGTGCGATGCGGCGATCGCGGTGCTGGATACGGATGATCCGGATGAGGCGCGGCGGTTCCGGGCGGCAGCCCATGACGAAGGCGCGATCTGCTCGGTGATCGACAAGCCGGCATTCTGCGACGTGCAGTTCGGTGCAATCGTCAATCGCTCTCCCGTCGTGGTCGGCATCTCCACAGACGGCGCTGCGCCGGTCCTGGCGCAGGCGATCCGCCGCCGCATCGAGACCGTCTTGCCGCCCGGCCTGGCCGAGTGGGCGCGGCTTGCGCGATCTCTGCGCCGGCGTCTGGGAACTTTGCTGCCGAGTCCGGCAGGCAGGCGTGCCTTCTGGGAGCGGTTCGCCGATCTCGCCTTCACATGCCGGCCGCCGCTGGCACCGGAATCGCTGCTGCCGATAGCGTTACGATCACGACATGAGACAGGCGGCAGCGTCATCCTGGTCGGCGCCGGTCCGGGCGAGGCGGATCTGTTGACCCTGAAGGCAGTGCGGGCGCTGCAATCGGCGGACGTCATTCTATTCGATGACCTGGTGTCAAACGATGTCCTGGAACTGGCGCGTCGCGAAGCGAAGCGCCTTCTGGTCGGCAGGCGCGTCGGCCGGTCAGGCTGCCGGCGGGACGGTATCGACGGTCTGATGGTCCAGCTGGCAAGGCAGGGCAAACGCGTGGTGCGGCTCATCGCGGGCGATCCGGTGATCTCCGGCCGCGCCGGCGCGGAGATTGCAATTCTGCAATCTGCCGGTATCCCGGTCTCTGTTATTCCTGGCATTGCCACGGCTGCGGCTTTCGGCGCGCCATCGGCGCATCGGCAAGCTCATGATGACGCGCAAAGCGCTTAAAGCATCGCACCTTCGACCAGGATTCGCCCCCTGGGATCTTCGACTTCGATGACAAACAGGTCCGGATCACGACGGATCGCCTTTTCGATCAGCCCCTCGGCGGCGCTATCCTCCAGCCGATCCTGACCGCCGACACGCATCCAGGCGGCGCGGCCTTCGGCATCCCGCGCCTGGGTCAGCAGGATTGCCTCGTCCCGGCTGAGTGCAATCTTCAACAGAATAGCCCCCGCGTCCGGATCGCCTTGCCGGCGGATATAGACCGGGATCGTCTCCTGATCGTACCGGCGCAGGATGGCCTGAACCAAAAGCTTGGCTCGAAGACGGGGCTCGCTCATGCGGCCATGCTGACGATACCGGGGCCGCTTGGGAAGGCCTTGAGCGGACCGGTGGCGAGATGAAGCGCCTGTTGGTACATTAAGTCCCGGATTTGTCGGGAGGCCGCATGAACGAGGTCCGGCCAGAACTGGGGACGCAGAACACGGGCAAGCGCACCCGTGCCGAGACGCTGCGCCAGCGACTCGCCGACGAGATTCTGTCCGGCCAGTTGCCGCCGGGCGCCCGCCTGGAGGAGCAGGATCTCGCCGACCGCTTCGGCGTCTCCCGCACCCCGGTCCGTGAAGCGCTGAAGGCGCTGGTCGAAACCGGCCTGCTGGAAATCCGGCCCCACCGCGGTGCCGTCGTGGCCATCCCCAGCCGACAGCATATGCATGACCTGTTCGAGGTCATGCGGGAACTCGAGGCGATCTGCGCCCGCTATGCCGCGCAACGCATGACGGCAGCGGAGCGCAAGAAGTTGGAGGATCTGCACGAGCAGTCGCGCCAGCTCGTGCGCGCCGGCGAGATCGACGCCTATTCCACCATCAATCTGGCGTTCCATAACTGCATCTACGAGGGGACGCATAATTCGGCCCTGGTGGAGAATACGACGGCGGTCCGTCACCGCCTGGCGCCGTTTCGCCGCGCCCAGTTCCGCCTGGTCGGACGGCTGGCGCAATCCTTTGCCGAGCATGAAGCGGTGGTGCGGGCCATCCTGCGCGGCGATGCGGCCCTGGCCGAACAGGAAATGGCGCGGCATATCGGTGCCGTCGACGTAATCACCGAGGAATTCACGCGCTAGGCTGTTTCCTGACGGCCTCTTCACGGCTGCGCAGCCGCTCGCGATGCAGAACGTACAGGCCGCTGGCGACGACAATGACGATGCCGATCTGCGCCAGCCTGTTGGGAACATCCCCCCAAACTATGAAGCCGAACGTCAAGGCCCAGATCAGTCCGGTGTAGCGGAACGGGTTGACGGTGGCGAGGTCGCCATGCCGGAAGGCATCGACGATCAGCAGATAGCCGCAGATCAGGAATATCCCGGATGCGAACAGCAGGGCGCATTCCTTCCAGCCGATCGCGACCCAGCCCTCTACCAGCGACAATGCCAGGGCGCCGATCAATACGAAGATGGCATTGGTCAGCGTGACCATCAGCGAAGGAACGGCGGCGCTGATGCTGCGCGTCGTCAGGTCGCGCGCGACGATGAAGACAACGGCGGCGATGGCGGACAAGGAATGGAAGTTGAAACCTTCGGCCCGGGGCTGAACGATCAGGAGCACGCCGATGAAACCGACGACGACGGCGGACCAGCGGCGCCAGCCGACGGGAGCGCGCAGGAAGGCCGCTGCCGCCGCGGTCATGGCCAGCGGTGTGGCCATGTTGATGGCGGTGACATTGCCGATCTGCATGTGGAAGAGCGCCAGCAGATAAAGCAGCGTCGCGATTACGTCGATCGCGCTGCGCGTAATCACGGCACGGTTGGTGGCATGCCGGATCTGGCCGGCATGGCCGGTCAGGCAGATCAACGCCAGGATCAGGATGGTCGCGGTGATGTTGCGGATGACGATCAACTGGCCGGTCGGCATCGTCGCGCTGGCCAGTTTGGTGAAGGTATCGTTGGTGACGAAGGCGGCCATGCCCAGAATCATCGATGTCACGCCGCGCGGCGTGGCATTACCGAAAAGTCTGGCATAGAAGGCCCCAGGGAAGGCGGCGAGGCGGGCGGGACTCATGGTCTGCTTTTTTTCTATTGCTGCCGCACACTACCCGGCTTCCGGGCGCCGGGAAACGGTCGATCACGCAGAGCTGTCTTGACCCCAGCGCAGACCGGCACAACCTATAACGGACAGCGATAGGAGATTGCCATGTGGTTCACAGTGCCGCGCGAGAAGTTGCAAATGCCGTCCCCTGAGCAGGCTTTGCCGGGACGGCAGACGCCGATGCCGGTGCCAGCCCGGCATTTCGTCAATGGCAATCCCCTCAGGCCGCCATTCCCGGCAGGTATGGAGCTGGCGCTTTTCGGCCTTGGCTGTTTCTGGGGTGCGGAGCGTAAATTCTGGCAGGCCCCCGGTGTCTTCAGTACGGCGGCCGGCTACGCCGTGGGGTATACGCCGAACCCGACCTATGAAGAGGTATGCAGCGGCATGACGGGCCATAATGAAACGGTCCGCGTCGTCTTCGATCCGGCCAGGATCAGCTACGCCGACCTTCTCAAGATTTTCTGGGAGAGCCACGATCCGACGCAGGGGATGCGGCAGGGCAACGATGTCGGCACCCAATACCGCTCGGGCATCTATGTCTATACGCCCGAACAGCGCCGGCAGGCGGAAGCGTCGCTGGACGCCTACCAGAAAGCCCTGACCGCGGCAGGCCGGGGGAGGATCACCACGGAAATCCTCGATGCCCCCGAATTTTATTACGCAGAGGATTATCACCAGCAGTATCTGGCCAAAAATCCCAATGGCTATTGCGGGTTGGGCGGAACGGGGGTGTCCTGCCCGATCGGAACCGGGGTGGCGGCGTAAAATCGACTGTCAAATATCGCTTATTCCGGATAAAATCCCGGAATGGACGAGTTTGACAGGAAAATCATTGCTCATATTCAGGAATTCGGCCGCAGCTCCTATGCCGAGATCGGCAATGCGGCGGGCCTTTCGGTCTCGGCGGTCAACGAACGGCTGAAAAAGCTGGAGCGGCAGGGGGTGATCGCCGGCTGGGCCGCGCGGATCGATCCGAATGCCGTCGGCTGCAGGATTCTGGCCTTCGTCCATGTCATGGTCGAACGGCCGGAGCACGAGCCCGCCTTCCTGGAACTGGTGCGGCAGGAAGCGGCCATCCAGGAATGCCACCACGTTACCGGCGACTGGTCCTATCTGCTGAAAGTCCGCGTTGCCGACATGGCAGCCCTGGAGCGCCTGCTGGCGCAGCGCATAAAGGCATTGCCCGGTATCCCGCGTACCCAAACCGTCATCGCCCTGTCCTCGGCCAAGGAGGCGGCGGCGCTGCCCCTGCCGGCGGCTTCCGAATGATCGGCACGCCCGAGCTTTTCCTGCGCGGCGTACTCCTGGGCCTGGCGGTGGCCGCCCCGGTCGGGCCGATCGGCGTGCTCTGCATTCAGCGCAGCCTGTCCAGCGGCTTCTGGGCCGGTTTCAGCGGCGGCATCGGGACCGCCGCTGCGGATGCGGTTTACGCGGGGCTTGCCGCGGCCGGCTTCGCCGCCTTCGGCAGTGCATTGGAATCCGCCGACGGCTGGTTGCGCTGGGGCGGCGCAGCCGTGGTCGCCTGGCTCGGCCTGCGGACCATATTGCGCCCTCACGCCAAACGGGCCGCAGCGATAGCGCCGGCCAAACATTCATTGCGCCTATTGATCGGGACTTTTGCCCTTACGATCAGCAATCCGACGACGATTCTTTCCTTCGCGGCGCTGTTTGCCACCATGGGGCTGGCGGAAGTGGTTTCACCGACAGCGCGAATTGCGGCCGTGGCGGGGGTATTTATCGGCTCGTTGCTATGGTGGGCTTTTCTGAGCGGTTTCCTCTCCATTGTGCGGCACAGCATCAATGATGCCGGGATCGTCTGGATCAACCGCATTGCCGGCGGCGTCCTGATTGTCTTCGCCGGCCTGCTCGCGCTGTAGTAAATTCTTGTCAGCGCTGACATTAATCGGCAATCTTTGCGTTCAGCTCGGCGCAACGGCGCCGCAGAGGGGAGAGAACAGTAATGATGATGCGATGGAAGACGCTAGCCATGGCGGCCATTCTGGCCGGGGGCATGGCGGTAGCGGCGGTAATGCCCGCCAAAGCCGACGAACTCAAGATCGGCCTGTCGGCCGAGCCGAGCTCGCTCGATCCGCACTACCACAATCTGGGGCCCAACAATCAGATCGCCTATACGATCTTCGATGCGCTGGTTCTGCAGGACGAGAATCAGAAGCTGACCCCCGGCCTGGCCGTAAGCTGGAAGCCGCTGAACGACACTACCTGGGAGTTCAAGCTGCGCCAGGGCGTCAAGTTTCATGACGGCTCGCCGTTCACCGCGAAAGATGTGGTGTTTTCCATCAATCGCCCCGCCAAGGTGCCGAACAGCCCATCGTCGATGACGATCTTCACGCGCTCGATCGTCGAGACGAAGGTGATCGACGACTATACCGTCCACTTCATTACCCGGGCGCCGACGCCGCTGCTTCCCACCGACCTGAGCCGCGTGGCAATCATGTCGGCGAAAGCGGCCAAGCCCGACGTGCCGGAGGGGATCACCACCGAAGATCTCAACAACGGCAAGGGCCTGATCGGCACCGGCCCCTACAAATATGTCGAGTGGGTGCGCGGCAACCGCCTCGTTTTGGAAGCCAACAAGGATTACTGGGGTGGCAAGCCGAAATGGGACAAGGTGATCTATCGCCCGATGTCGAATGACGCGGCGCGCGTTGCGGCGCTGCTGGCAGGTGATGTCGACATGATCGAGAACCCGCCGCCGGCCGATCTCAAGAAGCTGCGCAGCAATCCCAACGTGAAGATCAGCCAGGCGGTGTCGAATCGCCTGATCTACATCCATCTCGACAGCTACAGCACGCCGACCACGATCGGCATTCCGGATGCGAACGGCAAAAATCCGCTGAAGGATGTGCGCGTGCGTAAGGCCCTGTCGCTGGCGATCAACCGCGAGGCGATCGACAGCCGCATCATGGAAGGGCTGGGCCAGCCGACCGGCGATTTCCTGCCGTATCCGATGTTCGGCACGCGCAAGGATGCCAAGCCGGACCCGTATGATCCGGAAAAGGCCAAGAAGCTTCTGGCTGAAGCCGGCTATCCCAAAGGATTCTCGATCACCCTCGGCACGCCGAACGACCGCTATATCAACGATGCCGAAGTGGCGCAGGCGGTCGCGTCGCAGTGGACCCGGATCGGCGTGAAGACCAAGGTCGAGGCCGTAACCAAGACCGTGTTCTTCAAGAACCGCGACGATCACAAATATTCGGCCTATCTGGCCGGTTGGGGTGCCGGCACCGGCGAGATGTCGGATCCGCTGCGCGCTCTCGTCGCCACGCCGAACAAGGAAAAGGGGTACGGCACCACCAATAAGGCCCGTTACTCCAATCCGAAGCTGGATGCCGTTCTGGAAGAGGCGCTCCGGACCGTCGACAGCGACAAGCGCGAGAAGCTGCTGCAGGAAGCCTCGAAGATCGCGATGGATGACCAGGCTCTGATCCCGATCCATATCGAGGTCACGCCGTGGGCCACCCGCAAGGGCCTGACGTACAAGGCGCGCGCCGACCAGTACACCTTGGCCAACGGTGTTTCGCGCGACTGATCGCAACCTCGCTTCAAGGGAGAACGCCGCGGATCGCTCCGCGGCGTTCTTCTTTTTCACGAGATGAACTGTTCGTTGAGGATGCGCTCTTCCAAGTCGTGACCGGCATCGAACAGGAGGCGGAGGCTGATCTCGGGCGCTTCCTTGACGATGACCTCGACGACATCGCGCACTTCGTTGAAATCGGCCGTCGCCGAAACCGGGCGCTTGAAGTAGTCGAGCACCTCGAACCTGACCGTGGCGGTCCGCGACAGGAGGGCGCCGCGCCAACGGCGGGGGCGGAAGGCGCTGATCGGCGTCAGGGCCAGAACCCCCGCGGTGAGCGGCAGGATCGGGCCGTGGGCTGAAAGGTTGTAGGCGGTGCTGCCGGCCGGGGTGGCAATCAGGACCCCGTCGCCCGCCAATTCGTCCACCCGGACGCGGCCGTCGATGGAAATGCGGAGCTTGGCGATCTGCCGCGTCTGGCGCAGCAGCGAAACCTCGTTGATCGCCAGGGCCTCCTGCTCGACGCCGCCTTCCTTGACCGCCCGCATGCGCAAGGGGTGCAGCACTGCGGCATTCGCACTGGCAAGACGCGCCGGCAGTTCATCCTCGTCATACTCGTTCATCAGAAAGCCGACCGTGCCCTGATTCATGCCATAGATCGGCTTGTTCAGGGTCATGTAGCGGTGCAGGCTCTGCAGCATGAAGCCGTCGCCGCCCAGGGCGACTATGACCTCCGCTTCTTCGGGGGCGACATTGCCGTAGCGGGCTATCAGACGGTTGCAGGCGCTTTCAGCCGCTTCGCCCTGGGCCGCCACAAAGGCGATCTTGTTCAGTCCGCTCATGCTGGTCCGCGTGTTGGATGGATGTCGCTGCACCGGGTCGGCAGTATAACGGCGTCGGGCCGGCCACAGCCAGCCCCGCCGCACCGCAGAGCGGGCTCAGCCGCCGGTGACGCTCATATGGCGCGATACCGAAGTGGAATGGCGCCGGTCGATGACGAAGTCATGGCCTTTCGGCTTGCGTGCGATGGCCTCCAGGATGGCGGCCTCCAGCGGGGCGTCGCTTTCCGACTGACGCAGCGGCGTGCGCAGATCGGCGGCATCGTTCTGGCCCAGGCACATGTAAAGCGTGCCGGTGCAGGTCAGCCGCACCCGATTGCAGCTTTCACAGAAATTATGGGTCAGCGGCGTGATGAAACCGAGCCGGCGGCCGGTCTCGCGGACGACATAATACCGTGCCGGGCCACCGGTCCGGTAGTCGGTTTCGTCCAGGGTCCAGCGCCGCTGGACCTGGGCGCGGACCATCGACAGGGGAAGATACTGATCCAGCCGGGCATCGGCGCCGATTTCGCCCATCGGCATGACTTCGATGAAGACCAGGTCGAAACCTTCCTGCCCGCACCAGGCGATCAGCTCGTCAAATTCGTCGTCATTGACGCCGCGGAGCGCAACGGCGTTGATCTTGACCTGCAAGCCGGCGGCTTTCGCCGCCTGCAGCCCCGCCACCACCTTTTCGAGTTTGCCCCAACGGGTGATCTCAGCGAATTTTTCCGGCTGCAGCGTGTCCAGCGACACATTGATCCGGCGCACCCCGGCAGCGACCAGTTGCTCGGCGTATTTCTCGAGCTGGCTGCCGTTGGTCGTCAGGGTCAGTTCGTCCAGCGCGCCGGTTTTCAGGTGGCGGCCGAGACTGTCGATCAAGGTCATGATGCCGCGGCGGACCAACGGCTCGCCGCCGGTCAGCCGCAACTTGCGCACGCCCAGCCGGACGAAAGTCGAGCAGAGCCGGTCCAGTTCCTCCAGGCTGAGCACCTCGGCCTTGGGCAGGAACGTCATGTCCTCGGCCATGCAGTAGACGCAGCGGAAGTCGCAACGATCGGTCACCGATACGCGCAGATAGGAAATTGTCCGGTTGAACGGGTCAAGCATTGGCAGAAATACGGGCAAAATTGCCCTTCCTTCGGCCCTTAAGATAGAGAGGGGGATAGCCGGGGGCAACCCCGACACGGCAGCACCGGCCGGAGATCATTCCTGCAGCGGTAGGCGGACCTCGATCACGTCGCTGCCGGTCGCGGCGCCGGGGATCACCTTGAACCCCAGTTCCGTCGCCAGGGTGCGCATGGCCTGGTTTTCGCGCAGGATATCGCCGACGATTTCCCTGGTGCCGCGCTGGCGGCAATAATCGATGATCTTGCGCATCAGCACATCGCCCAGACCGTGCCCTTTGAAATCGGTCCGCACCAGGACCGCGAACTCGGCGCGCTGATTGTCCGGATCGGTGATGGCGCGGACGACGCCCAGGGTTTCGGGATGCCCATCCGGACCGGTTCGGGTGGCGATGAGGGCCATTTCCCGCTCATAGTCGATCTGCGTGAAGCGAGCCATTTCCGTATGCGGCAGACTGCGCATCGGCGAGAAGAAGCGCAAGCGGAAATCCTCGGCCGAGACCCGGCGGACGAATTCCTGATGCGTCGGCTCGTCCTCCGGCCGGATCGGGCGCAGCAGCACGGTTTCGCCGCTTCTCAGGGTGACGGTTTCCTCCAGGGTCTTGGGATAGGGGCGGATGGCGAGGCGGTCGTGTCCGACCTGCGCGCTCGGTCTGAGAATGATGCGGGCATCGAGCGCGACAAGCCCCTGATCATCGGCGTAAAGCGGGTTGATGTCGAGTTCGCAGATCTCGGCATGGTCGGCGATCAACTGCGCCACCCGGACCAGCACCGTCGCCAGCGCCTTGCGGTCGACCGGCGGAAAGTCGCGATAACCGGACAGCAACCTGCTGACTTTGGTGCGGTCGATCAGGTCGTTGGCGAGATGGAGGTTGAGCGGCGGCAGCGCGACCGCCCGATCGCCGATCACCTCGACCCCGACCCCGCCCTGACCGAACATGATGGCCGGACCGAAGATCGGATCGGTCAGCGCGCCGACGATCAGTTCATGCGCCCTCGGGCGGCGGATCATCGGCTGCACCGTGAAGCCGTCGATCCGGGCTTCCGGCCGGCGCCGCTTCACCCGTTGCAGCATCGCCTCGGCTGCCGTCTGCAGTTCGGCTTCGCTGCGCAGATTGAGCGCGACGCCGCCGATATCCGATTTATGGGTGATATCGGGCGATAAAATCTTCAGGGCGACGGGAAAGCCGAAGAGGCTTGCGGCAGTGACCGCGGTTTCCGGGCTGGACGCAGCCTCGGTCGGAACCGCCGGGATGCCGTAGGCCGCCAGAATGCGTTTCGCCTCGATCTCGTTCAGCATAGAGCGGTTTTCCCGCATTGCCGTTTCAATGATTTCGCGTACGGTTGCCTGATCCGGCTGCAGGTCGCTCGGCAATTCGTCCGGCGTCTCCATGAGGTTCTTCATGTTGCGCCGGTACTCGACCATATGGGTGAAGGCGCGCATCGCAGCGTCCGGCGTTTCCAGCGACACCAGGCCCGCATCGGCAAAGGCCTGGCGGGCCTGCATGACCGCTTCGCCGCCGGACCAGCAGGTAAGGATGTTCTTGGCGGTGCCGCGAACCGCTTCGATCACCGCCCGCGCCGGCTCGATCGACGGGACGATTGCGGTCGGCGCATGCATCACGAGGATGGCATCCACGCCTGGATCTTTCAGAACCGCCTGCAGCGCAGCAGCATAACGTTCGCTCGGGGCATTGCCTATGATGTCCACCGGGTTGCCATGCGACCAGGTGGGCGACAGCAGCCGATCGAGTTCGGCCATCGTCTCGGGCGCCAGGTCTGCCAGGACGCCGCCATACTCGACCAGTTTGTCGACCGCCATCACGCCAGGCCCACCGCCGTTGGTGATGATGGCCAGCCGTTCACCGGGCAGTTTGCGGCTGCGTGCGAGGGTTTCGACGGCATCGAACAACTCCTCGACGCCGTCGACGCGCAGGATGCCGGCACGGCGGAGTGCCGCTGAATAGATGTCGTCGCCGCCGGCCAGCGCGCCGGTATGGGACGCGGCCGCCTTGGCGGCGCGGGCATTGCGCCCCGATTTCACCGCGACGATGGGTTTGGTGCGGGCTGCCGCGCGCGCGGCCGACATGAACTTGCGCGCATGCGTGACGGATTCGATGTACAGCAGGATCGCCCGCGTCTGCGGGTCGGCGGCGAGGTAGTCCAGCGTATCGCCGAAATCGACATCGGCTGAATCGCCCAAGGACACGAAATGACTGAAGCCGATGCGGCGCTGGTTTGCCCAGTCGAGCACGATGGTGCACAGCGCGCCGGATTGGCTGATGAAGGCAAGCTGTCCCGGCAGGGCGTTGGCATGGGCGAAGCTTGCATTGAGTTGCAGGCCGGGCACCAGCAGGCCAACGCAATTGGGCCCGAGGATGCGCAACAGATGTGGCTTCGCGGCATCCAGCGATGCCTGCTGCAATGTGCGGCCATCTGGCAGTCTTTCCCGGGCAAGGCCGGCCGTCAGGACGACGGCAGCCCGGCAGCCGGCTTCACCCAGCGCGGCGATCAGGTCCGGCACGGTCGGCGGAGGAGTGCAGATGACGGCAAGGTCCGGAGCCCGCGGCAGCGCGCGGACCGAGGGATAGCAGGTCACGCCTTCCAGCTTCCGGTATTTGGGGTTGACCGGCCATATGTCGCCGCGGAAGCCGCCTTGCATCACATTGCGCAGCACCACGGTGCCGACGCGCGCCGGGCGCTCCGAGGCGCCGATGACGGCGACCGAGCGCGGCGCGAAAAGTTTGTCCAGGTTCCGAACTGTCATGGTGCCAGGCTATATCCGGTCTGTGACGCGGGCTTGACGGAACACGGCCATCAGGCAGGCGCCGGCGATGACGAATGCAAGGACCCATATCGGTGGCGAGACGGGGCCGACAAACACGAAGGCCAGTCCTGCAATGGCGGCAAAAGCGGCCAGGCCGATTGCCGCCGGTTCGATACGTTGCGCGCAAAGACGCTGCGCGGCAACCGTGAGGCTTGCCGCGGCGATGAAATTTGCCGCCAGCAGAACGGCGGCGATGCCCGCCATGCCGGCCATCTCGGCTGCCGGGTAGCAGGCCGCCAGGAAGATAGCGAGGGCGAACAAATTGTTGCGCACCGACCAGCCGGTCCGGCCGGTCTGCAATATGCCGGCCGTCAATGGCGATTTGGCGAGTTGCACGGCCCGGTTCAGCAGCAGCAAGGCGTAGACACCGGCAAGCTGCGGCATGGCATCATGGGCGAGCAAGGCGAATAACGGCCCGCGGGCAAGCAACAGCAGGAAAACCAGCGGGGCGCCGGCCGTCAGCGCGATGCTGCTGACGCGCCCGATGATGGCCGATGCCATAGGCTGGCGCAGGGCATGATGCACCAGTCCGCCCCAGGCCATGAAGAAGGGCAGGGCCAGGACCGCATCGAACAGCGACGTGACTTTGGCCGCGATCATGAACTGGCCGGCAGCCTCGATCGAAACCAGGGCCGCGAGAAAGAAACGGCATAACGAATCCAGGCTGTATCGCAGCATCAGCCCGAGCATCATCGGCATGCCATAGCGCAGAAGCTTCCACGACAATTCGGGCGGCAGTCCCAGTCTGAAGCGGCCGGCTACCAGTGCAAGGGCAAGGCCGCAGGAAAAGAACTGCGCCAGGGCCTGCGCGGCGAGCAATCCGGGCAGGCCGAGATCGTAAATGGCGACGGCGGCCAGGCTGAGAAGCAGGACGAGCGTCAATTGGGACAGACCGATGACGCCGGCCAGCCACACGCGGCGCGCCGCCCGCAATTCGGTGAGCAGGATCGTCTGCAGGACGCCGGAAGCCAGCAGGGGCACCAGCAGCCAGGCATGAGGCAGGATGGCGCTGTCGAACAGCGACATCAGGCTTGCGCTGGAAAAGCCGGCCCAGAGCAATCCGCCCGCGGCGGCCCCGGCCAAGCCGCAGAGCAGCAATGTCGCCCCCAGCAGGACCGGCCGCTGTTCGGGCGGCACATGCGCATAGTAATAAAGGTAGGCGAATTTCAAGCCGAGCAGCCCGAAGGTAACGCCCTGCACCTGGGCGGTCTCGATCAGGCTGAACAGGCCGAGATCGGCCGGCTGCAGATAGGCGGTGACAACAGGCAGCAGCAGCAATCCGCCCGCATTCTGCAGCCCAAGCGAGATCAGGTAACCGACAAAATCCTGATAGAGGGCATGCGTGAAATCGGCCGGGGTGGCAAGCTGCTCCGGCGCCATCGGCCTTCCCAGGCGGAAGGGCGCGAGGTATTTGGCCAGAAATGAACGGGAATGGCCTGTCGATGGCGGATCTTGCATTGCGGTACGGGATTACGAGTCCGTTAACGCTGATGACTTAATGCAGATTAACATGTTGCCCGAAAGGATAGCCGAGAAAATCAGCCGCACCCTGGCGACGGCGAAAAAGCTGCATGCGATGGGGCATGCCGAGGATGCACGCCGCGCCTGCCAGCTCGTCCTGCAGCTCGATCCGCAGAATATGGGAGCGCTGTTCCGGCTCGGCCAGATCGCGCGCAGCGAAGGCCAGTCATTGCAGGCGGCGGAGTTCTTTTCCCGGCTGCTGGGCCAGGAACCGGGGAACACTGGCTATGCGCAGCTGCTGGCCGCCAGCTATCGCGAAGCGCAGCGTGCGGACGTCGCCGAAAAGATCGCCGACGAAGCCCTCCGGAAGACTCCGAAGGATGCCGCGTTATGGATGGAGAGGGGGCGGTGCCGCCTGGACCAGGGGCAACTGGAAGCGGCGGCCGGCGATTTTGCGCAATCCCTCTCGCTGGACGGCAAGAACGCTTTCGCCCATAGCCTGCTGGGCATCGTGCGCAAGCGGATGGGACAGCGTGCCGCTGCCGCCGAAAGCTTCCGTATGGCCTCGGCCTTGGATCCAAACGACCTGGCGGCGTTGAATGGGTTGGGCACCGATCTTCTGGATGACGAGCGCTTCGACGCGGCGGCGGAGCATTTCCGTCGCGCTCTCGCCCTGCAGCCGCGCTTTGCCAAGGCCCAGAAGAATCTGGCTTATGCGCTGAGCCTTGCCGGCGAGATCGAACCGGCGCGAGCGGCTTTCGAAAGGCTGTTCGAGATAGCGCCGGACTATGCCGAAGGCCATATGGATTACGGGCTGTTCCTGCTTTCGATCGGGGAATATGCCAAAGGCTGGAAGGAATACGAGCAGCGCTGGCAGTTCGACCGCTTCGACGAGCGGGACTGGTCGCAGGGATTGCCGCGCTGGGACGGATCGCCGCTGCAGGGGCGGCGGCTGTTGCTCTGGGGGGAACAGGGCATCGGCGATCACATCCTGTACGGCACCATGCTGCCGGATGCGATCCGCCGGGCCGGCGGGGCCGTTTCGATCGCGGTGGAGAAACGGCTGGCGCCACTCTTTGCCCGTTCGCTGGCGGCCGGCAATGTCACGGTGATCGAACGCGGCGCCCCGGCACAGGCGGATGTTCAATGCCCCTTGGGCAGCCTGGGCCATTGGCTGCGCCAGCGGCCCGAAGATTGCGGGGCCGGCCGCTATCTGAAGGCGGATGCCGAGCGCAGCGCGGCCATGCGGCGCCGGTATGCCGGCTTGGCGGGCGCCGGGGCGCGGATCATGGGGCTGTCGTGGCGCAGCGTGAATTGGCATATCGGCGAATACAAAAGCCTCACTCTCGAGCAGTTGCTGCCGATCCTGCGGCGGCCCGGCATCACCTGGGTTTCCCTGCAATACGGCGATGTAGCGGCGGAGATCGACGATTTTGCCCGCCGCCATGGCATCAGCGTGCACCAGGATCCGGAGGTGGACGCCACGCATGATCTGGACGGCCTGGCGGCGCAGATTGCGGCTCTGGACGGCGTGATCAGCACCAGCAATTCCACGGTTCATTTCGCCGGCGCGCTTGGCGTGCCCTGCTGGGTGCTGCTGTCGTCGGGGCGCGGGCGATTGTGGTATTGGCCGCGCCAGGGCGAGCGGACGCCATGGTATGGGTCGGTGCGGCTGTTCCGCCAAACCGTGCTGGGGGACTGGGCGCCGGTGATCGAGCGGGTTAACAAAGAATTAGACGGTCAATGACGGCGCCGCAGCCAAAAACCCTCTCGCAATGGCTGACCGAGGGCGTGCAGGCCCATCAGGCCGGGCAGGTCCAACGGGCGCAGGAATGCTATTCCGCCGCCTTGCGCCTCGATCCAAAGCAGCCCGATGCGTTGCACCTGCTTGGCGTCATCGCGGATCAGGAAGGGCATCATCAGCAGGCTGTCGACTTGATCCGGCAGGCGATCGAGCGCTCGCCGCGATCGGCCATATTTCACAACAGCCTTGGCAATGCTCTACTGGCGGTGGGGGACGAGGGGGATGCAGAGGCGGCCTACCGGCGGGCTATCGTATTTGACCCGGACTATGCAGATGCTTTGTTCAATCTCGCCAACCTACAGCGCCAGCGTGGCTTGCGGGATGAAGCGCTGGACCTTTATGGGCGGGCATTGCGGGCTTCGCCTGGACATACCGGGGCCAAGCTGGCGGTCAGCGGTATTTTACTCGAACTGCATCGCTACGACGAAGCGATCAAGCACCTTGCAGCGATCATTCACGCCGATCCCAGGGCAGCGGAGGCCCGCGATTTGGCGGCAATGGCCTTGCGGGCGACCGACAGGATCGACGATGCGCTTCTGCAGCACCGCAAGGCGATCGCCCTCGCGCCATCGGAGATGCGTTACCGCGAGAATTACGCAATCAGTCTGATCAAGACCGGCCACGAGCGTGCTTATCGCGAGGCGGAAGCCGAATTGTCTATTGTACTGGACAAAAAACCGAATCGGGTGAATGCGTTGGCCGCCATGGGAGCGGTTCTGCTCAAACAGCAGAGGCATCGCGCCGCTTTGCCTTATCTCGAGCAGGCACTTTCTATCGGTGGTGAGCAGTTTGAAGTGCTGATCAATTGCTCGATGGCATTGATATTCACTGGTCGTTCCGAACAAGCTCTGGATTGCTGCGAACGGGCCATTCGCCTTGCCCCCGATGATTGTGTGGCACTGGCTCAACGCGGTGCCATTCGCGAGCATCTCGGCGATCTGGCCGGTGCGCTGGCTGATTATGAAGCAGCTCTGCGGGCAACAAACCGCCGCACCCCGATGCGGATTGCCGATATCACCTTCAAACGTGGCCTTATTCTTCTGTCGCTGGGACGGCTTGCCGAAGGCTGGCCGCTTTATCGCTCACGCATGCAGGCGAACAGTCCTGATCCACGCGGGCAAGTCTTCGAAAAGCTGCTGCCGCGCTGGGATGGCATCGTCCGGCCAGAGCAACGGTTGCTGGTTTGGGGAGAGCAGGGCGTCGGCGATCAGGTTCTGTATGCTTCGATGCTGCCGGATTTGCGGGCAAAGGGAGCGAACTTCACTTTCCTTTGTGATCCTCGGCTCGTGGCTTTGTTCGCGCGATCATTCCCGGGAATGCATGTCGAGCCAGCCAAGGATGCGGAACTGGAACTTTGGGCAAAACAGAACGATGTGCAGATCGGCTTAGGCGATCTTGGCACCTGGCTACGGCCGACGCTCGCCGATTTTCCACCGCCTCAGGCCTACTTGCGGCCCGATCCGGTCCGGGTGGCCGCGCTGCGGCAGCGGTATCGCAGTTATGGCAAGCGACTGGTGATCGGTTTGACCTGGCGCAGCCGGAATCCCTCGTACGGTGCCTACAAAAGCACCTCCCTGATGGATTGGGCCCCACTCCTGCTGCAACAGGACGTTCTGTTCGTCGATATGCAGTATGGCGACACCGCCGACGAACGGCGGCAGGTTCGGGAAGAATTGGGTGTCGAAATCCTTCATGACGACAGCATTGACGCCATGAAAGATTTGGATGGTTTTACCGCTCAGGCTGCCGCGCTTGATCTGATGATCGGCAGCAGCAACAGCGGCATTCATCTGGCCGCCGCCACGGGGTGCCATTGCTGGGTGATGGTGCCGGGCGGTTTCGGCCGCATCTGGTATTGGCTGTACGATCGTACGGACAGCCCGTGGTACCCCAATGTCCGGTTGTTTCGGCAGCCGCGTGGTGCCGGCGACGCTTGGCAGCAACCGATCGAGGCTGCCGTCGCCGACCTGGAGCATTTTCGACGGGATGCGGAAGTATGACGGTAAGCTTGTCGGCATTGTTGCGGCAGGCGGTCGCCCATCATCAGAGTGGGCGCCTGGCAGAGGCGCAGGCGGGATACGAGGCGGTGCTTGCTCGCAACCCGCTGCAACCCGATGCCCTGCACCTCCTCGGCGTGCTGCAGGATCAGATGGGACGCCATGAGGCGGCAGTTGCACTCATTCAGAAAGCCATCGTGCAATCGCCGGATCAGGCGATGTTCCATGGCAATCTCGGAACAGCCCTGCTGGCCGCCAATCGGGCCGCAGAGGCGGAGGAAGCCTATCGGCATGCCGTGACGCTCGATCCGGATTATGTCGAGGGCCACTATAATCTCGGCAATCTTTTGCGGCGGCGCGGTGACGTGCCGGCAGCCCGGGAGCATCTCGAACGTGCTGTCAGCCTGGCGCCGAATCACGTGCAGGCCAGAAACAATCTGGCGATGCTGTTGTGGGAGGATTGCGCAGATTCCGTTGCGGCTGGCGAAGCGTTCAAGTGCCTGCTTGCACAAGCGCCGGACTGGGCGACAGCGCATATGAATCACGGCGTTTTCCTGCTGGCCGGGGGGGATTTCCGAGAAGGCTGGGCGGAATACGAATGGCGCTGGCGCAGCGAAACATACCATGAGCGGGATTGGGGCTGCGGTTTGCCGCGCTGGAATGGCGAGCCGCTCGATGGAGCTCGGCTTCTGCTGTGGGGCGAGCAGGGCATCGGTGACCAAATCCTCTATGGAACCATGCTACGGGACGCCCGGCAGTTCAGCCGTGCTGATTTGTGCATCGCCGTCGACAAACGGCTGGTCGGGTTGTTCGAGCGCTCGTTCGCCGATGTCCGGGTCAGGGTCATTGCGCGGGGCGAGCAGACCGATGCGGTCCGGCAATGTCCGTTCGCCAGCCTAGGGCGTTGGCTGCGGCGCGAGGAAGCCGACTTCGTCGACAAAGGTACCTACCTCGTTGCAGATACCGGGCGAAGCCGATATTTGCGCCAGCGCTACCAGCAGATCGCTGGCGAGGGAAAACGCCTGCTGGGGGTCTCGTGGCGAAGCGGCAACAGCAGCATCGGCCAGGATAAGAGCATTCCGTTGGAGCAATTGCTGCCGGCTCTGCGACAACCCGATGTCTTCTGGATCAGTTTGCAGTATGGGGACACGGCTGCTGAAATAACGCTTTTGCGCGAACGGGGGATTGATATCCATCAGGATGAAACGATCGATGCATTCCAGGACATCGATGCTTTGGCAGCCCAGATCTCGGCATTGGATGGCGTCGTCTCGGTGAGCAACACCACTGTTCATGTTGCCGGAGCACTGGGCGTCCCATGCCAGCTGCTTCTGCCACTTGGTCGCGGTCGGCTGTGGTATTGGCCGGCGGGAGGGGAGGCAGGCCGCTGGTATCCGTCCGTCCGTATCCTGCGCCAGGAACGGGCTGGCGACTGGGAAGCGGCCGTTGCCTGTCTGCGCACCATTTTGTCAGAACATCGGCTCTAAATTTCCATGTGAATCCATACCCATGCAGCATCGGGAAAGCCCGTCAGCCTGTCGGGTAGCTGCGAGCATGGTTAACAAGAGCTTACGCCAGTGAGCTATTTTTTCCGATATGCCAACTTTTTTGAGTTGACGGCCCTGTGCCGGCCTCATACAAAGTGAGCGTCCTCAAAAGAGGGCTTCTACAATTTGGTCCTAGAACAGGAGCATTCAGATGTCTAATTCCGTCAATACCAACGTTGGCGCGCTCGTCGCCCTCTCGTCGCTGCGCGGCGTCAATACCGAACTCGATAAGACTTCCAAGCGCGTCCAGACCGGCTACAAGGTGGCCGACGCCTCTGACGACGCAGCCGTCTTCGCGGTTGCCCAGGGCATCCGCGGCAACATCAAGGCCTATGCCTCGGTGCAGTCCTCGCTGGCGGCCGGTGAAGGCCTCGGCCAGGTGACCGCCGCCGCGTTGTCCGGCATTTCGAACCTTGTTGGCGACCTGAAAGCGAAGTTCGCCAACCTGGCGGACGGCTCGCTGACCACCGACCAGCGCGCGGTGTATGTCAACGACGCCAAGCAGTTGCTCGGTCAGATCGTCAACTACATCAGCCAGGCGACCTATAACGGCAAGAACCTGCTCAGCGGCTCGGGCGCCACTGCGGTCACCTTCGTGGCCGACGTGACCGGTACGACGCTGACGCTGCAGACCTCGACTTCGCTGTCGGTTTCGACCCAGACCTTCTCGGGCGATATCGTGACCTACAGCGGCGCCGGTGCATCGGGTTACTCGCAGGCGGCTTCCGCTCTGGGTGCTTTCGAGGCGCTGGTCAACTCGATTTCGGCGCAGGTTGCTGCCCAGGCTCGTTCGATCAGCCTGCAGAAGGGCTTCGTCGACGATCTGGTGGACGCCACCAAGAAGGGCCTCGGCGCCCTGGTGGATGCCGACGTGGCGACCGAAAGCGCCAACCTGCAGTCCCTGCAGGTCCGTCAGCAGCTCAACATCCAGGCGCTGTCGATCGCGAACCAGCAGCCGAATACCCTGCTCAGCCTGTTCCGCTAATCGGTACAGCCAGCTTAGCTTTGGGAAGGGGGCCGCAAGGCCCCCTTTCTTTTTCTTCTGACGGGATTTCTTGACGGCCAGCTCCAACCCGGATAGCCCTGTATGGCTTGCAATTAATCAGGGATGAGGACCGTCGTCCTCACAAGCCAGTGCCGCTCATTATTACGCTTAAGGCTGGCGAGAAATTCATTCTTAATCGGGCGGTGCTCAGCCTCTCGAAATCCGCCAGCATCATCATCGAGAACAAGGCTTCGTTCCTGCGTGAGAAACACATCCTCAAGCCGGAGGAAGTCGATACCCTAGGCAAGAAGATTTATTATCTTTGCCAATTGGCCTATCTGTGGGAGGAGAAGTTCGAAGAACTTTACCCGCAGATAAAAGAGTCCTGTTTGGATTTCGTTAAGGCGGCCCCGAGTACACATGCATTGGTGGGCAGTATCGGGGCAGCATTGGTCCAGAAAGACTATTTCAAGCTCCTGAAACTGGCTCGACGTTTGATCGAGGTAGAACGGAGATTGCTGGATGTCGGGAAAGAATCCATACCTGGCAGCGCAAAACACCCTTGAAACGCCGCGACAGCTCGAATACCGGCTTTTCTCGTCGGTCACCCGCGCGCTGATGGATCTGCGTCCTATCATCAACAGTACAGAGCCGCTTGACGTCGCCAAGATCGCCAATGCCATCAATTGGAACCGGGATGTCTGGAATCATCTGATGCCGGAAGTCCTGGATGAGAAGAACCCGCTCAATCGCGAAACCAAACTGGCTTTGATCAATATCTGTATTTTCGTCAATCGGCACACGGATAAGATCACTCAGGGCGAAACCCGGGATATCGAATCGCTCATCCAGATCAACCGCAATATCATGGACGGCCTGAAATGAGGCAATCTGTTTCACCGTAGGCCCCCGCAGCCATTGATGACGGGAAGTGCTGTACCATGGCGTCAGCAGCTCCAGCGCGCGGTGCAATTGCACCAGACTGGTCGGCTCGGCGAGGCAATCGATCTTTATCGCGAGGTTCTCGCGCAGCGTCCTGAGAATACCGACGCTTTGCATCTTCTGGGCATGGCCCTGGAACAGGCCGGTCTGCCGGCGCAGGGGCGTCCATTCATAGAACTGGCGATACGCCACGCCCCGGAAATAGCCGCCTACCATAACAGCCTGGGCAATATTCTCCGCACCCTTGGCGATGCCGGGGCGGCGCGGGCCGCCTATCAGGCTGCATTGGATCGAAACCCTGCTTTTGCCGAGGCGCATAATAATCTCGGTCTGTTGGATCAAAAAGACAAAGAATGGCGCGCCGCCGCGGCGCATTTCCGTGCCGCATTGACCGCCGATCCCGGCCTGGTTGCCGCTCGTTTCAATCTGGCATTATCAGAATGGATGTCAGGCGAGCAGCAAGCCGCGTTATCAGCGTTTTCCGATATCCTGAATGCAGCGCCGGGATATGCCGCATCGCTGGCAAATCTGATCAAAGCCGCTCTCGGCGCCAAGGATACATCGGGTGCGCGCCGGCTCTTCAATTTACTGGAGGAGAAGGCGACCCTGCCGAAAGGGGAGCGGCATTTCATCAAAGGTGGAATGGCATTTTCGGATGGCGATGCCGCCGGTGCCGAGCAGGAACTGCGCGCCGCACTGGCTTTCGATCCGCATCATGGCGATGCCTTGGCATTGCTTGCCAAATTGTTGCTGGAGCGTCATGCAGAAGCGGAAGCCATTCCCTTGTTGGAACAATTACTGACGCAAAGACCGCAGGATCCGGCGGCGCTGGCGGCCTTGGGCCACGCCCTTAACCATGTGGGAGCGCATGAACGGGCGGTTCAGATCCTCGAACAGGTGGTTGCCAGCCAACCGGACGATCTGGGGGCGCGTGCCAAGCTGGCCCAGAGCCTTGGCAAGATCGACCGTCTCGATGAGGCCTGCGACACCTATCGGCAGGTGATCGCGGCTAGACCGGAGGAGCCATCTGGTTACGCGAATCTGGCGGGTTTGGAATTGCGGCGCGGCAATCTGCAGGCGGCGGCCGAAGCTGCGGAGGCGGCGCTGCAACTCGATCCCAACAACACGGTTGCCATCGGCAACCTCGCCAATATTCGCAGCGCGCAGGGCCAATTCGAGGCGGCGGAGGCGCTGTATCGGCAACTGCTGGCTCTTCAGCCTGGGGATGCGGATACGCATAACAACCTCGGGATGATGTTGCTCCGGCTGGGACGCTATGGCGAGGGATGGCCGTATTTCGCTTGGCGCCGATACAGCGCTGGCTGGACATCGCCCGATTGCAGCCGAGGCCTCCCGCGCTGGGATGGGAGTAACCCCTCGCCGGGCCGCGTTCTGATCTGGCGCGAGCAGGGAGTGGGCGACGAAATCCTGTTTTCCAGCCTGTTGCCGGAATTGGCCGCGGCAGGCATCGGCATTGTGCTGGCAGCAGAAAAACGTCTCGTGCCTCTCTTCGCGCGGTCCTTCCCCGACATTCAGGTCGTAGACAACGCTTTGGATTTGGACACCGGCGCGTTGCGGTTGACCTGTCAGATGCCGCTGGGGGATGTCGCCGCACTTTGCCGGCAGGGTCAGGAGGATTTCCGGCTCCAGCCACGCCGTTTCCTCATACCTGACGCGGAACGCGTCAGAATATTGCAAGCTCGATATCGCAAATCGGGTTTCGGTAAACGTGTCGGAATTTCGTGGAATAGCCGCAACCCACGTACCGGTCGGCATAAATCCGTTACGTTGCGAGACATGCTGCCGTTATTTCAGGAGCCGGACGTAGCCTTCGTTTCCCTGCAGTACGGCCAGGCGGCGGCCGATACCGAGGCCTTCCGCAAGGAGACCGGTATCGATATCTACCGCGATCCGGAAATTGATCCGTTGGCGGACATCGACGGTCAGGCGGCGCAGATCGCCGCTCTGGATATGGTGGTCACGGTCAGCACGGCCTCGGCTCACATTGCCGGAGCCCTGGGGGTGCCGACCCTGATCCTGCTGCCGGAGGATTGGGGGCAGCTCTGGTATTGGGGCGCGGCCGGTGAGCGGACGCCCTGGTATCCCTCGGTACGGCTTTGCCGGGGCGCGCCCGATCCTCGCGGTAACGACGTCGTCCAGCGCGCGCTGCCCATCTTTCGGGCCATGCTTAGCGAATCCGGCGGCGCCGGGTTATAATTCGGTTACCGCTCGGCCTTGAAGAGTCGCATTTACCATCAATCAACCAAAATATGCGACGAAAGCGGTTGTTGAGGCGAAATTGTTTGCCCAGTTTTCGGAGGGGGGGTCAACCCATGTCGATGACGGAAGACGAGCAGAGCAAGGTCACGCGCGAATCCTTCGTCGCGACCTGGGAAGCTCTGGTGAATGGTGGCGTGAACCGCGAGATCGTTGCGGCGATAGCCATGAGCATGGCTCTGGCGGAGCTGACGGCGATCTTCGGCAAGGCGGTCACCGCCCATGGCCTGGAGAAGTTGCCGGATACGATTCGCTCGGGCGCTTTCGACGCCAAATAAAGGCCCAGTCCTGCAGCAGGCGTGAAAAAACCGGCCAGGAACTGGCCGGTTTTTTTGTCTTTGAGGCGGATCGCCCGCTTAGACCGAGATATCCACCTGACCGCCGACACCAGCCTGCATGGGGGCGGCAGCCTTGGTGATCTGCTTGATATTTTCAAGCCCCGCCGTCACGGCAGTGAGCACGGCGAGCTGGCTGTCCTGCGCGACCCTCAGGCCGACGAAATACAGTTTCTGCTTGACGCCTGACGCTTCCACGGCGAACTCCTCAATTCGCGTCCAGTTTCGTATCGGCGCAGAGGCCGCACCACGCCTTCAGCATTGATTAACCATATTTTCCATCGCCAGAGGCTTTCTCCGTTCGCTATATTGGTTTCAAATGCAACCAAAACAGCCGGAGGAAAGGATGGCGGAGTTCGCCTATCCGTCGTTTGGGTACAGGCCGCCCAACAATCCGGGCGGCGTCGAGCATTGCCGGGTTGCTATCGTGGGCGGAGGGCCTGTCGGCCTCAGCGCCGCCCTGGATCTGGCCAAACACGGCATCTCCTGCGTCCTGCTGGACGAGGAGGACACGGTCAGCGTCGGCAGCCGGGCGATCTGCTACGCCAAGCGCACGCTTGAGATCTGGGACCGCCTGGGCGTCGGCGAGCGCATGCTGGACAAGGGGGTGACCTGGCAGCTTGGCAGGGTCTTCCACGGACCGGCGCAGCGTTACAGCTTCGATCTGCTGCCAGAAAGCGGCCATCGCTTCCCGGCCTTCATCAATCTTCAGCAATATTATGCCGAGCTTTTCCTCGTCGAGGCGGCCCGGGCGCAGGAGGCGATCGACCTGCGCTGGAAACATCGGGCCGTGGGGGTGACGACGGGCAATGACGGCGTCCGGCTGAGCGTGGAAGCCCCGGATGGCGGCTATACACTGGTCGCGGATTACCTGCTGGCCGCCGATGGCGCGCGCTCGACCATCCGCCGGCAGCTTGGCTTGGATTTCCGTGGTCAGGTCTTCGAGGACCGCTTCCTGATCGCCGACGTCCATATGAAGGCCGACTTCCCCACCGAGCGCTGGTTCTGGTTCGAACCTCCTTTCCACAATGGCGGCTCGGCGCTGCTGCACAAGCAACCGGATGACATCTGGCGGATCGATCTGCAATTGGGCTGGCAGGCGGATCCGGAAGTCGAGCGCCAGCCGGCGCGCGTCATTCCGCGGCTCAAGGCGATGCTGGGCGAGAATACCCCCTTCGAGCTGCAATGGGTCAGCATCTATACCTTTCAGTGCCGGCGTCTGGACCATTTCCGTCACGGTCGTATCCTGTTCATTGGCGATGCCGCCCATCAGGTATCGCCATTTGGCGCGCGCGGCGCCAATTCCGGCGTTCAGGACGTCGACAACCTGATCTGGAAACTCGCCTATGTGATGACCGGCGAGGCGCCGGATGCGCTGCTGGACACCTATGACAGCGAGCGGGTCGAGGCGGCGGAGGAGAATATCCTGCATTCCACCCGCAGCACCGATTTCATCGTGCCACGCAACAGCGCCGCCAAGGCTTTGCGCGATGCCGTCCTCGATCTCGCCGGCGACTACGCCTTCGCGCGTCAGATGGTCAATTCGGGCCGGCTGTCCTTGCCGACAAGGTATCGCGATTCGCCCTTGTCGACGCCGGATGATGAGGTTTTCGCTGGCGGGCCGCCGCCGGGGGCGCCGGCCATAGATGCTCCGTTGAACGATGGGGATTGGCTGCTGCGGCGATGCCAGAATGGGTTCACATTGCTGACCTTCGATGCCGAGGCCGCGGTGCCGGCACCGCTGGCTTCTCGAATCTCCACGCTTCCCGTGCACAACCAGGATCTGATTGCCCGCCGCTACGGTGCCGAGCCTGGAACCGTTTACCTGCTGCGCCCGGATCAGCATGTCGCGGCACGTTGGCGGCGCGCGAATCCTGAAAAGATTTCAAAAGCTTACAGAAAAGCTCTGATGCAGCCGGTTTGAGGGCGGGTAATCGTCAGCGCTTGACAGGGCGGGACTGGCGCTTATGACTGGCGCCGCATTTTATCATTTGTGGCGTCAACGAACGGGGAGCCCGAGTATGAGCCGTGCCTATTTGTTTCCAGGCCAGGGCAGCCAAGCGGTCGGCATGGGCAAGGAACTTGCCGAGGCCTTCAGCGCGGCACGCGAGGTGTTCCAGGAAGTCGACGATGCCCTGTCGCAAAAGCTCTCGAAGCTGATGTTCGAAGGGCCGGAAAGCGATCTGACGCTGACCGAAAATGCGCAGCCCGCCTTGATGGCGACCAGCATGGCAGTGGTACGTGTCGCCGAAAAGGAGTTCGGCGTCGATCTGGCGGCCAAGGGGGCCTATGCGGCCGGCCATTCGCTGGGTGAGTATTCGGCGCTTTGCGCCATGGGCGCTCTGTCGATCGCCGATGCGGCACGGCTCCTGAAGCTGCGCGGCCAGTCGATGCAAAAGGCGGTGCCGGTCGGCGAGGGGGCGATGGCGGCCCTGCTGGGCGCGGAACTCGATCTGGCGCAGCAGGTCGTCGCCGAAGCGGCGCAAGGTGAGGTGGTCGGTTGCGCCAACGACAATGGCGGCGGCCAGGTGGTGATCTCCGGCAAGAAATCGGCCGTTGAGCGCGCCATCGAAGTGGCCAAGGCCAAGGGGGTGAAGCGGGCCATGCTGCTGCCGGTCAGCGCGCCATTTCATTGCGCCATGATGCAACCGGCGGCCGATGCCATGGCAGAGGCTTTGGGCAAGGTGCAGCTTAGCGCACCGAAATTGCCGGTCGTCTCCAATGTCACGGCCAAGGGCGAATCCGATCCCGACGATATCAAGAAATTGCTGGTGCAACAGGTCACTGGACTTGTGCGCTGGCGCGAAAGCATGATCTGGCTGAAGGCGCAAGGCACATCCCAGGTCGCGGAACTGGGGGCGGGCAAGGTTCTGGCCGGCCTGATGAAGCGGATCGACAAGGAGGTCGAACCGGTCAGCGTTGGTTTGCCTGCCGAATTGGAAGCCTGGGCGAAAACCCTTTAAGGAGACATCTATGTTCGATTTGTCCGGCAAATTCGCCCTGCTGACCGGTGCTACCGGCGGTATCGGTGGCGCGATCGCCACCGCCCTGCATGCGCAGGGCGCCACGGTGGCGCTGTCCGGCACCCGCGAAGCCATGCTGCAGGAACTGGCCGCCAAGCTCGGCGATCGCGTCCACGTCGTGCCCTGCAATCTGGGCGATGTGGACGCGGTCAACGGCCTGATCGCCAAGGCCGAGGCCGCGATGGGCCAGGTTGATATCCTGGTCAACAATGCCGGCATCACGCGCGATGGCCTTGCCATGCGCATGAAGGACGAGGACTGGCAGACGGTGCTGGATGTCAACCTGAGCGCGGCCTTTCGGCTCGCCCGGGCCTCCCTGAAGGGCATGATGAAGCGGCGCTGGGGTCGTATCATCAGCATCACCTCGGTGGTTGGTGCGACCGGCAATCCGGGCCAGGCGAACTATGCTGCTGCCAAGGCCGGCCTGACGGGCATGAGCAAGGCGCTCGCCCAGGAGGTCGCCTCCCGCAACATCACCGTCAATTGCGTCGCTCCGGGTTTCATCCAGACGGCCATGACGGACGTGCTGACCGAGCAGCAAAAAGAGACCATTTCCCAGCGCATCCCGGCCGGCCGACTCGGCCAAAGCCCTGAAATTGCAGCCGCCGTGATCTATCTGGCGTCTGAGGAAGCCGCTTATGTGACCGGCCAGACCTTGCATGTAAACGGCGGTATGGCCATGATTTCCTGAGGAAATTCGGCGACGGATCATCCTTCGGCGGGGGGCTGGAACAACTTGGAAGCGCCGATTTTCTATGGTAATGGAGGCCCCCATCTGCCGGCTGCCGCCGCTTGGCGCGGTGCGGGCAGCCACAACAACAAGGATTTAGGAAATGAGCGACATTGCTGAGCGCGTTAAGAAGATCGTCGTCGAGCATCTGGGCGTCGAGGAAGAAAAGGTTACCGAAAGCGCAAGCTTTATTGATGACCTGGGCGCGGACAGCTTGGATACGGTCGAGCTGGTGATGGCGTTCGAAGAAGAATTCGGCGTCGAGATCCCTGACGACGCGGCGGAAAAGATCCTGACCGTCAAGGATGCCATCGATTTCATCAAGGAGCGTTCGGCCTCCTAAGTCGGGCCCGCTCCTGCTGCGCATCTTTCGCTTTTCGGTTCCCGTAAGAAAGGTTCTGCCATGCGTCGTGTCGTCGTTACCGGCCTCGGCTTGGTTACGCCGCTTGCCACCGGCGTTGAGGCAACCTGGACCCGCTTGACCAATTCCGAGTCCGGCATTGGTCCGATCACCCGGTTCGATGCGTCCGAAATGCCGGCGAAGATCGCCGGTCAGGTGCCCCTCAAGGCGGATCACCCGGACCGGGAGGATGCCTTCGATCCGGACGCCTGGATGGAAGCCAAGGAGCGCAAGCGGGTCGACGATTTCATCGTCTACGGCATGGCGGCGGCGAAGCAGGCGATCAGCGATTCCGGCTGGGTGCCGGCCGACGAAGAGCAGCGCTGCCGGACCGGGGTCCTGATCGGCTCCGGCATTGGCGGCCTGAATGGCATCGAGGAGGCGGCGATCACGCTCAAGGAAAAGGGGCATCGCCGCATCAGCCCGTTCTTCGTACCGGGTCGGCTGATCAATCTCGTTTCTGGTTACGTGTCGATCGAGCACGGCTTCAAGGGCCCGAACCACGCCGTGGTGACGGCCTGTTCGACCGGTGCGCATGCGATCGGCGATGCGGCTCGTCTGGTCGCTTTTGACGATGCCGACGTCATGATCGCCGGCGGCGCCGAAGCGACCGTCGGTCCGCTCGGTATTGCCGGCTTCTGCGCCGCCCGCGCGCTGTCCACCGGCTACAATGACCGCCCGAGCGCGGCATCGCGTCCCTGGGACAAGGGGCGCGACGGTTTCGTGATGGGCGAGGGCGCCGGCATCGTCGTGCTGGAAGAGCTGGAGCATGCCAAGCGTCGCGGCGCTAAAATCTACGCCGAGATCGTCGGCTATGGCCTGTCAGGCGATGCCTATCACATCACCGCGCCGCATGAGAGCGGCGACGGCGCCTTCCGCTGCATGCAGATGGCTCTGAAACGCGCCGGCATGCAGCCGTCGGATATCGACTACGTCAACGCACACGGCACCTCGACGCCGCTGGGCGACGAAATCGAACTGGGCGCCATCAAGCGCCTGTTTGGCAACGCGGTGGCCAACCTGTCGATGTCGTCGACCAAGTCGTCGATCGGCCATTTGCTCGGCGCCGCCGGCGCGGTCGAGGCGATCTTCTCGATCCTGGCGATCAAGACCGGCGTGGTTCCGCCCACCCTCAATCTCGACGATCCTTCCGAGGCGGCCGAGGGCATCGATCTTGTGCCGCACAAGGCAAAGAAGCGTCAGGTTCGGGCGGCGCTTTCGAACTCCTTCGGATTCGGCGGCACCAACGCGTCTCTGGTCCTGAAGCGGTACGACGCCTAAACTCCTGGGCATGAAACGGATCGTGCGGCCGCTGCTGGCAATTGCGCTGGCGGCGGTGCTGATTTTTGGCGGCGGGTATATCTGGTTCGTATCCTGGCTGGATCGGCCCGGTCCTGCCGCGCAGGAGACGGTAATCGTCATTCCCCGCGGCAGCGGCGTCACGGCGATCGCCCGGCTGTTGACCCGGGGCGGCGTGGTCTCGAATGCGCGGCTGCTGGAATTCGCGGCTTCTTACACCGGCACCAGAACCAAGCTGAAGGCGGGCGAGTACCAGTTCGCCCCCGGAGAGACCCCGCGCGGCGTGCTGGAGCAGATTGCCGCCGGGCGAGTCCTGATCCATCGCCTGACCATCCCGGAGGGGCTGACCACCGCCGAGATCCGCCAGTTGATCGCCGGCGCCGATGCCTTAAGCGGCGACTGGCCGCAGGAGAACATTCCGGAAGGCAGCCTGCTGCCGGAAACCTATCATTATATCCGCGGCGACAGCCGCAGCGATTTGGTTCACCGCATGCAGCAGGCAGAAAAGAGCCTGCTCGCCGAGCTTTGGGCCAAGCGGGCGCCGGGCCTGCCCTTGGCCAATCCGGAGCAGGCGATCGTGCTGGCCTCCATCGTCGAGGCGGAGACGCCGATCGCAGAGGAACGGCCACGGGTGGCCGCCGTATATCTGAACCGGCTTAAGAAGGGCATGCGGCTTCAGGCTGATCCGACCGTCGCCTATGGGCTGACCAAGGGCGAACATCCGCTGGACCGGCCGCTCAGCCACGCCGATTTGGCGGCCGCTTCGCCATGGAACACCTATCTGATCGACGGCCTGCCACCGACGCCGATCAATCACCCCGGACGGGCAAGCCTGGCGGCCGTGCTGCAGCCCGAGCAGAACGATTATCTGTTCTTTGTCGCCAATGGCAGAGGCGGCCATGTCTTTGCCGAAACCTATGAACAGCACCTGCGCAACGTGGCGGCCTACCGGGCCGAGCGGAAGCGCTGATCAGCTTTTCCGCGGGATACGGCGCATCAGGTGGTCCAGCCAGGGATAGGGCAGGATTCCGAGCAGCCGGGCCAGAGCCAGCATGGGCCAGGGGAACGCGATACGCCCCCGGTTTCTGGCCAGGCCGTCGCGGATGATGTGCGCCGCCTTATCGGCTTTCATCAGGAATGGCATCGGGAAATTGTTGCGGTCGGTCATGCGGCTAACCACGAAGCCCGGGCAGATCGCGGAAACCCGAATGTTCAAGGGTGCCAGCCGGCCGCGCAATTCCTCGGCATAGGCGCGGGCGAAATGCTTGGTCGATGAATACGGCACGGCGCCGGGCGCGGCGATCAGACCGACAATCGAAGCCATGATGGCGATCTGACCGCCGCCCTGGCGGACCATGATCGGGATGGCGGGATTGACCGTGTTCAGCACGCCATCGATATTGACGCCGGTGATCTCGCGGACGTAGCTGTCGAAATCGTCCCAGCCCTTGAAGCCACCGGACAGCCCGGCATTGGCAATGACGAGGTCGAGCCGACCCCGGTCCGCAACCTCGTTGATGAAGGCCTTCATCGCCTCGGCATCGGTGACCGAAATCGTGTCGGCGATGACCGTTGCGCCAAGCGCCCGGCATTCTGAGGCGACGCCATCGAGACGGGTTTTATCGCGTCCGGTCAGTGCCAATGTCACGCCGGACGTTGCATAGAGCCGGGCAAGCGCCGCGCCGATGCCACTCGACGCGCCGGTGACGACGATGCAGGAAAGAGGTTCTGGTTCCGTCACTTAGCCTCGACCATGGCTTGGTTTGCGATTATAGTCCGGCGCAGCGTAGCATTTTCGGGGGAGTGATGTCGCTCGTCAGCATGACCGGCTTTGCGCGCGCCGACGGGCGCGCCGCAAACAAGGCCTGGACCTGGGAGCTGAAATCGGTCAATGGCCGAGGGCTGGAGCTGCGCTTCCGCCTGCCGTCGGGCTTCGAATCGCTGGAGCCGGAATTGCGGGCCATGGCGCAAGGCAAGCTGGTCCGCGGCAATATCACACTCAATCTGCAATTCGCCGAAACCGGCGATTCCGCGCCAGCCTACAGGCTGAATGAGGGCTTGCTGGACCAGTTATTGGCGCTGGCGGAACGTCTCGAGGCGCGCGGCATAGGGGCTCCACGCCTGGATGGGCTTCTTGCCGTGCGGGGGATTATCGAGCCGGTCGGGACCAGCGAGGATGAGGCTGCGCGCGATGCCTTGATGGCGGAAGTGAAGGCAAGCTTTGCCGAGGCTGTCGACAAGCTGGTTGAGAGCCGTTCGGCAGAAGGAACCAAGCTGGCGGGCGTGCTCAGCGGTCTTCTGGACGAGATCGCAAAACTGACCGACCAGGCACAGGACGTGGAATCGGTGCGACCGGAAGCGCTGCGCAATCGTCTGCGTCAGCAGCTAGACGAGCTTCTGGCGATGTCACCGCCGGTTTCCGAGGAACGGCTGGCACAGGAACTGGCGTTGCAGATCACGCGCCTGGATGTACGTGAAGAGATCGATCGGTTGCGCACGCATGTCGAGACGGCGCGCCATCTGATCAGTGGCGGCGACAGCCGGGGCGTTGGCCGCAAGCTCGATTTCCTGGCGCAGGAGTTCAATCGGGAAGCCAACACGCTTTGTTCGAAGGCATTCGATGCAGCGCTGACGGCCGTGGGCCTGGATCTGAAGCTGGTGGTCGACCGTTTGCGGGAACAGGCTCAGAATGTCGAATAAATCATCTGCCATCAGTATTGCCCGCCGCGGCCTGATGTTCGTTCTGTCCTCGCCCTCGGGCGCCGGCAAGACGACGATCTCACGCCGCCTGATGGAACTCGAAGCCAACGTGCACCTCTCGATTTCGGTGACCACGCGGCCGCGCCGGCCCGGCGAGGTTGATGGCGTGCATTACCATTTCATCAGCGGCGAAGAATTCGGCTTGATGGTCAATCGCCAGGAGCTGCTCGAGCACGCAAAGGTGTTTGATTATTACTACGGCACCCCGAAAGGCCCGGTCGAACAGCACCTGGCTGCCGGCCACGATGTTCTGTTCGATATCGACTGGCAGGGTACGCAGCAGCTTCGCCAGAATGCCCGCGACGATCTGGTCAGTGTTTTCCTTCTGCCGCCGTCTACGCGAGATCTGGAGAAGCGGCTGCATACGCGGGCACAGGATTCGGCCGAGGTGATCGCCAAGCGCATGTCGAAGGCGGCCGACGAGATGAGCCACTGGGCCGAATACGATTATGTGGTGATCAACGAAGATATCGAGCAATGCCTGGGCGAGGTGCGCACCATTCTGCATGCCGAGCGGCTCAAGCGCCATCGCGGCATCGGCTTGGTCGATTTCGTCAAGCGGCTGCGCGAAGGCCATTGAATTCAAGACGGCGCGCCTACAACAGGCGGGCAAGCGCACAGAATTCCTCGATGGATAGCGTCTCGGCGCGCCGTGTCGGATCGATGCCGGCCAACGTCAGCTTGGCATCGGAATCGGGCCAAAGTGGTTTCAGTGCCGCCCGGAGCATTTTGCGCCTCTGGTTGAAGGCGGCGGCGGTAATCTTCTCCAGCTTGGCCGGATCGGCCTCCGCCAGCGGCTTTTCGCGCGGCTCGAGTTCCACCAGGGTCGAAGTGACCTTCGGCGGCGGTACGAAGGCCTTGGGGCCGATATCGAACAGCATCCGGGCGCGGCAACGCCATTGCGCCGCGACCGAGAGACGGCCGTATGATTTGCTGCCGGGTGCTGCGGCCAGCCGTTCGGCCACTTCCTTCTGCACCAAAACCGTGATGCGGGTGAAACACTCGACCCGCTTCAGCCAGCCGAGGATGAGTGGCGTGGCAATATTGTAGGGCAGGTTGGCGACAATCTGCCAGGGCGGCGGCGTCAGCTCAGCGATGTCCGTTTCCATTGCATCCCCGGGATGCAGCTTAAGGCGGCCTTCGGCAGCCGCGGCAAGTTCGGACAGTGCCGCCAAGCAGCGTTCGTCGCGTTCGATCGCGATGACCCGCGGCGCCCCCTCCAGCAACAGCGCTCGGGTCAAGCCTCCCGGCCCGGGGCCGATTTCGACCACGGCGGGCCCCATCCATGGCATGGCAGCGCGGGCGATCTTGCGCGTCAGATTGAGATCAAGCAGGAAATTCTGGCCAAGCGATTTGCGCGCCGCGAGTTCATGCCGCGCGATCACCTCGCGCAGCGGCGGCAGGTTGTCAATGGCCGCTGACATGGCGCCGGTTTTCGGCCATTTGCGCGGCCATGCGGATGGCCGCGATAAGGCTATCGGCTTTGGCGATTCCCTTACCAGCGATATCGAACGCCGTGCCATGATCCGGCGAAGTGCGGATGATCGGCAGGCCCAGCGTGACGTTCACAGCCTGATCGAAATCGAGCGTCTTGATCGGGATCAGCGCCTGATCGTGATACATGCAGATGGCCGCATCGTAGGTGGCGCGAGCCTCGGCATGGAACATCGTATCTGGCGAGAGCGGGCCGAACGCGGCGATGCCTTCGGCACGCAGCTGCGCAACCGCCGGAGCGACGATATCGGCATCCTCGCGGCCCATTGTCCCGGCCTCGCCGGCATGGGGATTGAGGCCGGCGACTGCCAGCCTGGGATGCGCGATGCCGAACTTCTCTCGCAGGTCGGCGGCGGTGATCCGGGACGTCGCCGCGATGAGAGCCGTCGTCAAATGGTCGATCGACTGGCGCAGCGACATATGGATCGTCACCGGCACGACGCGCAGTCGCTCAGATGCCAGCATCATCACCGGCATCGCACCGCCGCACAGGTCGGCAATGAACTCGGTATGTCCGGGATGGCGGAAGCCGGCCGCATAGAGCGCCGCCTTGTTGATCGGATTGGTCACCATGGCGGCGATGCTGCCATCCTTGCACATCGCCGTGGCCTGTTCGATCGCCGCGACCACCGCCTTGGCATTGGCCGGATTGGGCTGGCCCGCCTGCGGCACCTCTGCCAGGGGGATGGGCAGCACCGGCAGGGCGGTGCTGAAGATGGCGGCTGTTTCTTCCGGGCTGGCGATGGCCTGTAGCGGCACCGGCCAGTGCATCCGTTCGGCCAGGGACTTCAATCGGTCCGGATCGTCCAGCAGGAAAAAAGGCGGCAGCCTACAGTCATTCCGCTGCAGCCAGGCCCGCATCGCGATTTCCCCGCCAATACCGGCCGGCTCCCCCATCGTGACGGCGATGGGTGCGCCGCGGTGCGGACGATCAGCGGAATTCGATCGTTGCATCGCGGCGCAATTCGCGAATATAGCGCTGTGCCAGAAGCTCGGCATGGCGCAGTAGCAAATTCTGGCGAATTTGGTTGCGATCGAAGGCGCCGTGCTCTTCCTTGCCGCAGAGCGTGAAGAGATGAATGGCCTTCGGCATTTGAACGGGCTCGGAGGTCTGGTTTATTGCCAAATTGCTCACGGCGTTGCGGAAGGCTGGGGGCAGATCGCCCAGCCGTAGGGTCCCTAGACTGCCGGAGCCCGGTGCCTTCAGCTGTTGCGCGACAGCTTCGACGTCATCGCAGCTATGGATATTGCCGCGGGCCTGACGCGCTGAAGCCATGGCTGCCTGGATGGCATTCTGCGGGGCATTCTCCGGCAAGGGCAGCAGAATCTGCTTGAGCGTGACTTTCGTTTCCTCCGCTCCCGGCATTGCCATTCGCCTCCGATCGCGAAGAAAGATGATCTGATAGCCGCCAACGGTGCGGATGGGCTCCGATATATCGCCCTTGTTCATTTTCGCCACGACGGCTTCGACTTCTTCGGGCAAGGTGCCGCGCGGCACCCAGCCGACATCGCCGCCATTGGCGGCCGTCGTTCCGCGGCTGAACTGCCGGGCGAGCGCCGGAAAGCTGGCGCCGTTTCGCAATTGCTGCAGGATATGCAGAGCCGTCTGCCGCTGCGGCTCCTCCTGGTCCGGACTGTCGACTGGGATGAGAATTTCGGCGATCAGATCTTCCGTCTGACCCGCCATGCTTTTCATTTTTTCGATCCTTTCATCGATCTCCTGATCGGTGACGGTGACCGTCGCCAACAGTCGAGAACGGATCATACGTGCCCAGGTCAGTTCGGCGCGTATCTGGCTGATCAGGGCGTCTGCATCGATATCGGCGCGCTTGGTGAATTCCTCCAGGCGGCCATTGGGAATCCCAAGTTGACGTTCCACGGAATTGATCGCGGTGTCCAGATCCTGCTGCGAAACAGAAATGCCGCGGCGCTTGGCCTCCTGCATCTCGAGGCGCTCGTCAATGAGCGAGCGCATGGCCTGCTCCCGGACGGCACGGAGGACTTCCGGCGTGTTCGGGAGATGTGACGTGGCCATGATGATGCGCATGCGCTGGGTGACGTCTCTGAGCGAGATGACCTCGTCGTTGACAAGGGCAACGATGCGTTGCTGCTCCTGGCCATAGGCTGAGATGCCGATCAAGCCGCTCAGAAGCACAAGAAGGGTCATCAAGCGAAGCATCATGAGCTCAATTGAATGTTGCGATCCGGAAGCGGAGTCCGATCGTGGTGTCGGGTTGAACTTCACGGTTAACCGTGAATGTCCGTTGTGCAAAGACTACGATATCGAAACATTCGTCGGTATAGCGCAAACCGGCGAAATTAAGAAGGGAGCCGCCCCGGTCCCCGAGATCGCGGGTATGCCGAAACTCCGTGCTCCAGTACTTCGTCATCTGCATGCGCAGTGTTCCCGCGATTGCCTCCTGATCGCCCACATCGTCGAGGAAATCGGTGTCGGCCACATCTGCATAAGTAATGCTCAGGAATGAGGTGTTCGAGCCGATCTGCGTGGTCAGTTCATTGCGGCGAACTGCCAGCTTGCTGTTCGGCGACAGCCGAACCCGGTCGATCAGGCTGAGGTAGCGGCCGGGCGAGATCGTCAGGCGGCCGACATAGTCCGACATCTGATCGTCGAGGCCGGAGCCAGGGGCAAAAGTGTCGTCGGCATGACCGCGGATCGATTGGCCAACCAGCAACTCTGAATATCCGCCGCTCTGGCCGTAAACCGCCGCTCGCACGCCATAATTCAATCTTGGACCGCCATCCCACCGGTCATAGCCCGGGAAGCGGTCCAGACCGAACAGGTTTGTTTCGTCGAATTCCGGGCTGAGCGAATCCTCATTCGGGATTCTGCTCGAATTGCTGCCATAGGGGGTGATGACCGCGCTGACGATCGGCTCGATCAATTGCCGAACCGTACCCTCGTCGCGGACGAACGGGTAGCGCCAATCCAGCGCAACGAGTGGGACGACGCGGCCTGCAAACTCGGAGCCGTTGCTGTCCGTCTGCAGGCCCAGCGACTGATTGAGGTCGTTTACCCAATAGCCGTCAGCGCGCAGCATCGCCGTGGCAGTGTAAATTTCTCCGCTCGGCGCGTAATAGGGTTGTGTCCAGGTGGCGCTGGTGGAAAGCCTCCGGGTATCGGTCCCCGCCTCGCGGTAAATGGAGGCCATATTGGCGCCAAAGGTCCAGTAGCCGCCGTATTTGCCGGGATCGGTCGAGGCGGAATAGTCCAAAATTGGCGCGACGATGGGAACCGTATCCGGGGCGACGTCGGTTCTGATGTTCTGAAATGCGAAAGCGTTGATTGCCGCGTAATGGCGATTGTTGATCGCCTCGGCATAGACCCGGCTGGTCAGGGCATTGCGGGTCGTATAATCGGGGATCCGATAAAGGCTTGGATAAGTGTCATCCGAGGCACGGAAAATGTTGGCGCCCCAGGTCAGGTCGTCGTTCGCCCTGAAAGCCATATTGGCGCGAATATGACCGCGGAACTCCCCGCCATCCTGCTGGTTCCCGCTTTTGTCGACTTTGGTGATGCTGCCGTCGAGATCGATTTCGCCGGTCTGACGCCGCTGTCGGAACTCGCCATAAATCTGGCCGCCTTGATCGGTCGAGAATTGCGGCATCAGCGTCAAGTCTGCGTTGTCGTCGATGACGTAGTAATACGGGATGCGGACTGCCTGGCCGAAATAGGTGTTGGTCAGATAGCTGGGCGGCAGCAATCCGCTGCGGCGGGACACGGTCGGATCGGGATGGCTGAAATAGGGCGTATACAGGATCGGCACGCCGAACATTTCGAAGGTCGCGTCACGATAATAGACTTCTTGGGCCTCCTGATCGTGTTCCACGCGATCGGCTTTCAATTGCCAAAGCGGGGGGCGGGTCGGGTCTTTCGCACACAGGGAACAGGTCGTATAGACGCCTTTATGCAGGATCGTGCGGTTGCCGTCCTTACGCTCGCCATACGCCGCCGCACCCCGTGAATTGTCCGCCAGCAGGAAAGAGGCATCGCGGATGAAGCCATTACGCATGCCGCCGGTCAGTTCCATGTAATCGGCGAAGAGAACCGCGCCGTCCTGCTGCATCAAAGCAACATTACCGCTGGCGACCACCTTATCGTCGCGCTCGCTGTAGCTCACGAGATCGGCAAGCAACGTCTCCCCATTCTGGGCCAATTCGACATGGCCTTCGGCAGTTACAATGCCAAGCGATTGATCGTATTTCAGCGTATCAGCCGTAACGAGCACGGGCGCATTGGTGCTCGGTTGCGCGAATGCCGATACGGATATCGCCAGCCAAGACCAGAATACCAGGAGAATGAAGGAACTGCAGCGGCGGCTCATCCATCCTCCAGATGAAACAGCAAGGACACACCCAGCATCAGGAAGATAACGGTGGGGGCCCATGCAGCGAGCGGCGCAGGGATCGTTCCGTTAAGGCCGAAAGGCTGAACAAGCTCGACACTGAAATACAGAAGAAAGCCCGCCGCCACGCCGCCGGAAAGCATGACGCCGATGCCGCCGCGGCGGGTCAGGCGAAGGCTGAAGCTGGCAGCGATCAACAGCATGCCGCAGAGCAGTAGAGGCAGCGACAGCAGCGAATAGAAATAAAGCCGATGGCGGACGGCAGAGAAGCCGGCCTGCTCCAAAGTGGCGATGAAAGACGGCAACTCCCAGAACGAAATCGTATTGGGGGAGGCAAAGCTTTCCTGGATGCGATTGAATGTCAGCGTGGTGGGCAGGCGCAGTTGGTCGAGACGCTCGGCCGGTTTGTCCGGATAGCTGACAACGACCTCCTTCAGCACCCATTCTCCGTCTTCCAGCAGTGCACTCGCGGCATCAATGCGTTTTACGAAATGATCGCCCGCTTCGAAATAGAAGAAGATCGCATCGTAGAGTTCGATGCCCTGACGTGCGGTGCGCAATGCATGGATGACGACCTGACCGGTCGCATCGGCCTCCCGCAGCCACAACCCGCCGGAGGAGACGGCGAGCAGGCTGCTGCGACCGCGCAGCGCCTTGGCTTCCAGCGTTTCGTAGCGGCCAAGCATGGCGGATGACAGCGGGTTGTAGACCGTCACGACGAAGGCGCCGAGCAGGAAGACCAGGGCAAGGCCGGGAAGGAGGAATTGCCAGACGGAGACGCCTGCGGCACGGCTGACGGTCAGTTCCTGTGAGCGGGTCAGCCTTGTCAATGCCAGCATGCCGCCGAACAGGACGGCGAAGGGAAACAGCTTTGTGAGCAGCGAGGGCAGTTTCAGGATCGACATCTCGAAAACCACCGGCAGCGTGGCATCGCTGCTTTTCGCCGCCCGGCGCAGCAACTCGACGGTATCGAAGCTGAAGGCCAATACGGCAAGAACGATCAGCACACTCAGGATCGCCAGCAGATAGTGGCGCCCCAAATACACCGATAAAGTCATCGATTGCCGCATCAAGCGTTCCGCAGGCGAGGGCGTAGCTGAGGCTCACGCAGCAGGAAGGCTGCTATGGCGAAAAAAGCCAGCGGCGTGACGTACAGCAGCGGGATCAGAGTCGGCGTTTGGGTGGCCAGATGTATGACACCCAGGCTCAGCACCTGCAGGAGGGTTGCCGCCGCCGCGCCGACGGCCAGCCTTTTGCCTTGGCCGCGACGATTGAACTCGCCGCCGATCACGCTGGCGACTGCAATCATTATCAGGGCCGGAACCAGCAGCGGGGTCACCAAGCGGCGGTGGCCTTCGACGATCAGCTTGCTGTAATTATTCCTGTCGTCCGGATTGCTCATATCCGGCCAGAACAGCTCGCTCAGATACCGTTCGGAGGGCTCGCGCCAGGCGGCGGCTTCCTTTTCCGCATAGGCCTGCAGATCCAAGCTGTAATTGTCGAAATACAGCAACGACAGGGACTGCCGGTTGGAGTCCATCTGTTGCCTGTTGCCGTTGACCATGTAGAGGCGGGGGCCTTCCGGGGTGCGCAGCAGCCTGGCTTTTTCCGCCATCATGGTGATCGGCTGGCCTTTCGTGCGGTTGTCGTGCACCAGCACGCCGATCAGGTCCCCATTGGGTTCGCGTTCCCGCACATAGACCGTCAGATTGGCCGTTGGCGTGTTGAAGACCCCTTCGAGGATCGCCATGCCGGCGAGGTCGTTGCGGAATTGGTACTGCGTCTCCCGCAAGGTGCGCGATCCCAGTGGCATGAGGAAAAGCAGGATGAGATACATCACCGCCATGATCAGGATGGAGATGTATAGGGCGGGCCGCGCAAGAGAAAGCCGGCTGAAGCCCGCGGCCGAAAGCACGATCATCTCGGAATCGCTGGCCAGCCGGTGAAAGGCATAGAGCGTGGCGCAGAAAGCGGCGACCGGCAGGATGATCGCCATGATGTTCGGCAGCACCAGCAATGTCAGATAGAAGAAATCGGCCAACGACAGGTTGTTGTTGACGATCCGGTCGATGAAGCGCAGCGACTGGGTCAGCCAGATCACCCCGGTCAGGGTGAGGGTGGCAAAAAGCATCGGCCAGGCGATCTGGCGCATGATGTAGAGGGATACCCCGCGCATGGCCGGCAGTATACCCATTCCGCCCCTTCTGGCCACCGCCGTGACCTGAAAAGAAGGGCTTGGATGATAAAGAAGATTCGGCGAATCGCCGGGCTGAGGCGGATTGATCGCCCGGCCGCCCCGCCGTTATAGTGCCCGGTCGGTTCCCACCCCAATTCCCTGGACTGAAGCGCCATGAAAATCGATATCATCGAAGCCAAGCCCCCCAAGAGCGGCAGTCTCGTCCTATGCGTGTCGGATGGCGGCCAGCTCGGCCCTTTCGGGATTCAGGTCGATAAGGCGGTCGGCGGGGCGCTGGCCAGGGCCATGGCGGCTGCGCCGCGGTTTTCCGGCGCCAAGGGGCAGTGGCTCGAAGTGTTGGCCCCCGGGGGCGCGGCGGGCGGCGCCAAGGGAAGCGCCGGGGCGGCGATACGGCGTGTCCTGCTGGCCGGACTGGGCAAGCCGGCCGAGATCAAGGCCACAGCCTATGAGGATCTGGCCGGAGAAGCCGTCCGTCGCCTGATCACATCCGGCGAGACCGACCTTGCCATTGCCACGGAAGTGCCGAAAGGCGCTGTTCTGCCGGCCGCAGAAGCCGCGGCGCGGGCCGCCCTGGGAGCGCGGCTCGGCGCCTATCGCTTTGATAAGTATCTGACCAAGCTGAAGGACAAGGATAAGCCGTCCCTGAAGGCCGTCAGTATATTGAGCGACGCGGCGCCCGCCGCCCGCAAGCTGCACCAGCCACTGGACAAGCTCGCGGACGGCGTCACCCTCACTCGCAATCTCGTTACCGAGCCGGCCAATGTGATCCATCCGGAAGCACTGGCGGCGGAATGCCGCAAGCTGGCCAAGCTCGGCGTCAAGGTCGAGGTGCTGGGCGAAAAGGAGATGAAGAAGCTCGGCATGGGCGCGCTGCTCGGCGTCGGCCAGGGGTCGGATCGCGAGTCGCAACTCGTGGTGATGCAATGGAATGGCGGCAAGAAGGCTGGCCAGCCGGTGGCCTTTGTCGGCAAGGGCGTCTGCTTCGATACCGGCGGCATCTCGATCAAGCCCTCTGCCGGCATGGAGGAGATGAAATGGGACATGGCCGGCGCCGGCGCGGTGATCGGCACCATGGCAGCCTTGGCCGGCCGCAAGGCCAAGGTGAATGCCGTCGGCGTCGTCGCCCTGGTCGAGAACATGCCGGGCGGCAAGGCGCAGCGGCCGGGCGACGTGGTCAGGTCGATGTCGGGTCAGACCATTGAGGTGCTCAACACCGATGCCGAAGGCCGGTTGATCCTCTCCGATGCCATGTGGTATTGCCAAGAGCGTTTCAAGCCGCGCTTCATGGTCGATCTGGCAACGCTCACGGGCGCAATCATCATCTCGCTCGGTCATGAGCATGCCGGCCTGTTCTCCAACGACGATAAGCTCGCCGAGAACCTCGCTGCCGCCGGCAAGGCGGAAGGCGAACTGCTCTGGCGCATGCCGCTGTCGGATGCCTATGAGGAGGGTCTGAAATCGCCGATCGCCGACATGCAGAACATTGCCGGACCTGGCTTCGGTGCCGGCTCGATCACGGCGGCGCAGTTCCTGCAGCGCTTCGTCAAGGACAAGACACCCTGGGCGCATCTCGACATCGCCGGGACCGCCTGGAGCAAGAAGGACAAGCCTACGGTGCCCAAGGGCGCGACCGGTTTCGGCGTGCGCCTGCTCAACCGCCTGGTCGCCGACCATTACGAGGAGCGGTGAACCTGTTGGCATGACCGAACTGCTTTTCTACCATCTGACCCGGCGGCGCCTCGAGCAGGTGCTGCCGGAATTGCTGGAGAAAACCCTGCAGCGCGGCTGGCGCGCTGTGGTGAAGGGCGGTTCGGAAGAGCGCATCGACGCGCTCAATGGTCTGCTTTGGACTTATGGCCGCGCCAGCTTCCTGCCGCACGGCGTTAAGGCCGATGGCTTCGAGGACAAGCAGCCGATCTATCTGACCACCGAATACGAGCGGCCGAACAAGGCCGATGTACTGTTCCTTGTCGATGGTGCCGATGCCGAGGATGTCTCGGCCTTCACCCGCGTCTGCGATCTTTTCGATGGCAACGACGAAATCGCCGTGCAGGCCGCGCGCGAGCGCTGGAAAAAAGCCAAGGCTGCCGGCCATACGCTGACTTACTGGCAGCAGAGTGAAAGCGGCGGCTGGGTCAAGAAGGCGGAGGGGTGAACGCCTTCTAAGCTGCCTCGTTCTGCGCTTCCTCGAGCTTTTCCTGCGCCGCCAGCCAGTCCTCTTCCGCGGCTTCAATCCTCTTTACCAGTTCGCCATGCTGCTTCTGCAACTCGGCCTGGGCGGCGGGCGACAAGGTCTCGTAGGTCTTTGGATCGGCCAGCTTGGCATCCAGTTTTGCTTTTTCGGCATTGAGCCTGGCCAGGGCTTTCTCGGCATTCTGTACGGCGATGCGCAGCGGGGCGAGCATCTGGCGCGTCGCTGCCGCCTGCTTGCGCTCGGCCTTGCGGTCGACCGCCGACTTCTCGTTGCCGCCGCGCTCTTGCGCCAAGGCGGCACGGCGTCTCTCGGCCAGCAGGCGGGCATAATCGTCAAGATCGCCATCGAACTCCTTCACCGTGCCGTCGGCTACCAGCCAGAAACGGTCGGCGCAGGCTTCCGCCATATGGCGGTCGTGGCTGACCAGGATGACCGCACCCTTGAATTCATTGACCGCCTGCACCAGCGCATCGCGCGTATCCATGTCGAGATGGTTGGTCGGTTCGTCCATGATCAGCAGATGGGGCACATGATGCGTGACCATGGCAAACAAAAGCCGCGCGCGCTCACCGCCCGACAGAGCACCGGCCTTGGTGGTCGATTTGTCGCCGGTGAGGCCGAAGCTGCCCAGCCGGGTGCGGATCTGCTCGACGGTTGCCTTCGGCATCAGTGCCTGCAGATGTTCGACCGGCGTGCGTTCCGGCTCCAGCACCTCATCTTGATCCTGGGCGAAATAGCCGATCCGCAGCTTGTTGGTCTGCTGCATCCTGCCGGCTTGGGGCTCGAGGCGTTTGGACAGCAATTTGGCCAAAGTCGATTTGCCGTTGCCGTTGGCACCCAGCATGGCGATGCGGTCATCCATGTCGATGCGCATGTTCAAGCCGCGCAGCACGGGCTTTCCCGGTTCGTAGCCGACCGCGACATTGTCGAGCGAGATGATTGGCGGCGCCAGCTCCTCCGGCTCGGGCAGGCGGAAGATCACCGTCGGATCTTCGATGGCTGCTGCGATCGGCTGCATTTTCGCCAGCATCTTGAGCCGGCTCTGCGCCTGACGCGCCTTTGAGGCCTTCGCGCGGAAGCGATCGACAAATTCCTGCAGATGGCGGCGCTGTTCGGTCTGGCGGGCGGCAAAAGCCGCCTGCTGCTCCATGCGGGCGCGGCGTTCGGCTTCGAAGCTGTCGTAATTGCCGCGGTAGAGCACCAGCTTGGCGTGGTCGATATGCAGGATATGCTCGACCGCGTTGTTGAGGAAATGCCGGTCATGGCTGACCAGCAGGAAGGTGCGCGGCCAGGTCTTGAGATAGCTTTCCAGCCATAGCGAGGCTTCGAGATCGAGATGGTTGGTCGGCTCGTCGAGCAGCAGCAGGTCGGGTTGAGCGAACAGGCAGCCAGCCAGCGCCACGCGCATGCGCCAGCCGCCTGAATAGGTGTCCAGCGGCCGGTTCTGCATCGCTTCGTCGAAGCCCAGGCCGGCCAGGATCACGGCGGCGCGGGCCGGCGCGCGATGCGCCTCGATCTCGGCGAGCCGCAAATGCACCGCGGCGATGCGCTCGGCGTCTTCCATGCTGCTCGACAGCTCCAGCTCCTCGGCCTCGGCCAGGAGGGCTTCGCGTTCCTCATCGGCGGCCAGTACGTACTGGATCGGTGTCTGGCTGCCGCCGGGCGGCTCCTGCGGCAGCTTGGCGATCCTGCAGCGTTCCGGGAGTTCGACGCCGCCCGTCTCGGTCTGCAATTCACCGCAGATCACCTTCAGCAGGGTGGATTTGCCGGTGCCATTGCGCCCCACCAGGCCGACCTTATGGCCGGCCGGGATCGTGGCCGAGGCGTGGTCCAGCAGGACACGGCCGGCAATCCGGTAGGTTAAATCGCGAAAACTCAACATTTCGGGGTCTGAAAGGCCTGGTCAGGGAGTTGCAGGGGAGCGGCGAAGCCTCTATATAGCCGCCACCTTTTTTCCCGCCAATGCCGAAAGGACGATCGACCATGGCGATTGAACGCACTTTCTCGATCATCAAGCCGGATGCCACCCGCCGGAATCTGACCGGCGCGATCAATGCCAAGATCGAGGCCGCCGGCCTGCGCATCGTGGCGCAGAAGCGCATCTGGATGAGCCAGAAGCAGGCCGAGACCTTTTACGGCGTGCACAAGGAGCGGCCCTTCTTCAAGGATCTGGTCAGCTTCATGATCTCCGGTCCGGTGGTCGTGCAGGTGCTGGAAGGCGAGAACGCCATCGCCAAGTACCGCGAAGTCATGGGCGCCACCAATCCGGCCAACGCGGCGCCGGGCACCATCCGCAAGGAATTTGCCGAGAGCATCGAAGCCAATTCGGTGCATGGCTCCGACGCGCCGGAAACCGCCGCCGTCGAGATCGCCTATTTCTTCTCGGGTACCGAGATCGTCGGCTAAACCGCCCGACACAATCCGAATACGGAAAGCCCGGCAGTACTGCCGGGCTTTTTTTGTTTTACACGGCTTCGATTTGTGCAGCTTCGTTTATACGGTAGGGCTGATCATCGCGCCCTGCGGTACCGCTGCCTCCTGCACGCGCACGACCTGGCCTTCCACGGTCAACCGCCCCTCGGCCAGCCAGCGCAAAGCCTGCGGATAGATCCTGTGCTCCTGTTCCAGTACCAGGGCGGCAACCTCGTCCGCCGTGGCGCCAATCGGCACCGGCACGACGGCCTGCACGATGATCGGGCCTTCATCCATGCCGGGAGTGACGAAATGCGCGGTGCAGCCGGTGAAGCGCACGCCGGATGCCACTACCTGCTCATGCACATGTACGCCTTTGAAGGCCGGCAGCAGCGAGGGGTGGATATTGATCATCCGCCCGGCCCAGTTCTGCACGAAGCCTTCGGTGAGAATGCGCATGAAACCGGCAAGGCAAACGAGCTCGATGTTGTGTGCCTTCAAGGTCGCGTGCAGCTCGGCGTCGAAATCCTCGCGGCTTCGCCCCTTGCTGGGGATGACCGCCGTGGTGATGCCTTTCGCCTGCGCATAATCCAGGCCGGCGGCAACAGGGTTGTTCGACACCACCAGAGCGATCCGGGCGGGGAAGCCCGCGGCTTCGGCTGCCTCGACCAGGGCGCGCATGTTGCTGCCACGGCCGGAGATCAGGATTGCGGCGGACTTGCGCGCCGCCATCAATTCCAGGCTCCCGCCATATTGACGACGTCGCAGACCGGTTCGGCTGTTGCATCGTCCAGTTTCTCGATGCGGCCGATGCGCGAGACGGCCTCGCCGGCGGCAGTCAACGCCGCCTGCACGGCATCGACCTGATCGGCAGCGACGACAACCACCAGGCCGATGCCGCAATTGAACGCCCGCGCCATCTCGGCGTCGGAAATCTTGCCCGCTGCCTTGAGCCATTTGAACACCGGCGGCAACGACCAGCTTTTGGCATCGATCACGGCCCGGGTGCCGTCGGGGAGCACGCGCGGCACATTGTCGACCAGCCCGCCGCCGGTGATATGCGCCATCGCCTTGATGCGGCCATCGCGCACCAGCGGCATGCAGCTTTTGACGTAAATGCGCGTCGGCACCATCAGGATATCGGCCAAAGGCTTCGAGACCTCAAACGGAGCAGGGGATTCGAAGTCCAGACCGTTATCGGCGATCACCTTGCGCACCAGGGAGAAGCCGTTGGAATGCGCGCCCGAGGAAGCCAGCCCGAGCAGCACGTCGCCGGCCTGCACATCGCGCGGCAGCAGGCGCCCGCGTTCGGCCGCGCCGACGGCGAAACCGGCAAGGTCGTAGTCCTTTGCGGCATACATGCCGGGCATTTCGGCGGTCTCGCCGCCGGTGAGCGCGCAGCCGGCCTGGCGACAGCCTTCGGCGATTCCGGCGATGACGCGCTTGGCCACCTCGACCTCGAGTTTGCCGGTGGCGTAATAATCCAGGAAGAACAGCGGCTCGGCGCCCTGCACCAGGATGTCGTTGACCACCATGGCGACCAGATCGATACCGACGCCGCCATGGCGGCCGGTCTCGATGGCGATTTTCAGCTTGGTGCCGACACCGTCGGTGGAGGAAACCAGAATCGGATCGGAAAAGCCCGCTGCCTTGAGATCGAACAGCGCGCCAAAGCCACCCAGAGCTGCATCGGCTCCCTTGCGGCGGGTCGATTTGGCCAGCGGCTTGATGGCATCCACCAGGGCCTCGCCGGCATCGATATCGACCCCGGCAGCCTTATAAAGCGGCGACGTGTTGATGGTGGCCTCCACGATAGGCTAGAGTGGATGCCGGCCAACATACCCATTCCGCCCTTGTTTGCAATGCTCCAGACCCGCCCGACAAGGCTCTGTTTCATCGTCCTTTTTGCTGGTCTTCTGGCATTCGCGACAAGCGGGCCGGCGGATGCGCAGGAAAATACTGGCCAGGGAAACGCCGCCCCGGGCGCCCCCTCGGCGAAGGCGAAACTGGCCAACCCCTACACCGTTTCGGCCGTGGCCGTCGATGCCAGCGCCGACAGCGCCGCCGCTGCCCGGCCACTCGCCATTGCGGACGGCCAGCGCCGCGCCTTTTCGCAGCTCATGCGGCGGCTCACTTTGCCCGAGGATTACGGGCGGCTGCCCCGGCCGACCGAGGCATTGCTCAATCAGACCGTCGCCGGTTTCGAGATCGACGAGGAGCGGACATCCGCAACCCGCTATATCGGCAAGATCACGGTGAACTTCCGGGCCGATGCCGTTCGCCGCCTGTTGCAGGATGCCAGGCTGCCCTATTCGGAAACCGTGAGCCGCCCCGTGCTGCTGATCCCGGTCTGGCAGGCGCCTGCGGGGGAGAAGCTGTGGGAAGCCGATAACCCCTGGCGGGATGCCTGGCAGAGCCGGCCGGACGGCGATGGTCTGGTGCCGTTGGGTGTCGCGCCGCCCAGCGACAGCGCACCGTCGCTGGATCGGCTGCTTGCCAATTCGGAGGATCTGCGCGGTTTCGCCCGTCAGCAAGGCTTCGAGGACGTGCTGATGGTCTCGGCGACGCTGAAGCAGCAGGATCCCGGTAACGTCCGCATCGAGATTTACCCCTACCATGTCGGCGGCGCCGAGTTCCTCGATCGGCTCACGACTTTCACCTCCACCGGCGGAACGCAGGAGGAGGCGCTGCTTTCAGCCGCGATGGAGCTGTCGCGGCGCATCGAGGCGCGCTGGAAGGAGAGGACGGTCATCGATCCGGAGAAGCAGGGGCAGCTCAGCGCCGCCGCCTTGTTCACCAGCCTGGCCGAGTGGAACAAGCTGCGCAGTGCGCTGGCGGCGGTACCGGTGGTGCGCAAGGTCAAGGTACTGCGTCTGTCGCATCATGACGCGCAGCTTCTGATCGCCTTCTATGGCGAGCCGAACCAGCTCGCCGTGGCGCTGGCACAGCGCGACGTGCAGCTCGAGCAGAATGGCGGCTTCTGGGAGCTGCGAGGTCGCCAGCCTTGACCCTCCGGCAGCAATATATCGCCTGGGTGATCATCGCCGCCCTTGCCGTCGCATTGCTCATTCTGTTCCGCCCGATCCTGCTGCCTTTCGTCGCCGGCATGGCGGTGGCCTATTTCCTCGATCCGGTGGCCGATCGATTGGAGCGCTGGGGTCTGCCGCGCACGGTAGCGACGCTGCTGATCATCCTGGCCTTCTTCCTGATCGCCATTTTGCTGCTGACCTTTCTGGTGCCGGTGGCGGTTCATCAGCTCGAAAGCTTCATCAAGCACCTGCCGGAATACATCGCCTGGTTCAACGGGCGCGTCCTGCCTTATATCGAGAGCCTTACGCGGCGCTTCGGCATCGACCTGCGCGGCAATGTCGAGCAGGCGCTGAGCGGCAATTCCGGCCAGACCGTGGCGATGCTGGGCAATGTGCTCAACAGCCTGCTCGGCGGCGGCTGGGCCATCTTCAACGCAGTATCTCTGCTGGTCATCACGCCGGTGGTCGGTTTCTATCTGCTGCGTGACTGGGACCACATGATCGCCCGCATCGACGCCTATCTGCCGCGCGATCATGCCGAGACGATCCGCACGCAGGCGCTCGAGATCGACCGCGTTCTGGCCGGCTTCGTGCGCGGGCAGGTGCTGGTCTGCCTGTTCCTTGCGGCTTTCTACGGCATCGGCCTGTCGGTCGCCGGCTTGCAGTTCGGCCTGTTCATCGGCCTGACCGCAGGCATGATCTCCTTCATTCCCTATGTCGGCACCACGCTCGGCTTCGCCGTATCGGTCGGCGTGGCGATCGTGCAGTTCTGGCCGGACTGGGTGATGATCGCCGTTATCGCGGGCATTTTTGCCGTCGGGCAGTTCATCGAAGGCAATATCCTGCACCCGAAACTGATCGGCGATCGCGTCGGCCTGCATCCGGTCTGGATCATTTTCGCCCTGCTGGCGGGCGGCACCCTGTTCGGATTTCTCGGCGTCCTGCTGGCCGTGCCGGTTTTCGCCGTCATCGGCGTGCTGGCGCGCTTCCTGCTCGAACGCTATCGCAAGAGCCTGCTTTATCGTCCTGGTGCGTCACCCGATCCGAAGGCATGAAAGTGAATCAGCTCAGTCTTGGCCTGACGCTGCCGATATCCTGGTCGCGTGAGGATTTTCTGGTTGCGCCCGGCAACGAGGCGGCGCTGGCCTGGATCGACCGCTGGCCGGACTGGCCGGGGCAGGCGCTGGTGCTCCATGGCCATGCCGGTTCGGGCAAAACCCATCTGGCGCAAATCTGGGCCGCAACGGCGTCGCATGCCCGCATCGTCGGCCCGGACCAGGTGCGGGTGGGGCAGGTCGACGATCTGGCGCGGCAGCCGCTTGCGGTCGACGACGCCGACTGCGTCGGCGATCCGGCGGCGCTGTTTCATCTGATCAACATGGTGCGCGAACGCGGCCACACGCTGCTGTTGACCGGATCATTGCCGCCGGCGCGCTGGCCTTTTGCGCTGCCCGACCTGATGTCGCGGCTGAAGGCGATGCCGTCGCAAGTGATCGCCGAGCCCGACGACGCGTTGCTCGCCGCCGTGCTGGTCAAACTGTTTGCCGATCGGCAACTGAATGTCGGTGAGGAAGTAATCCGCTATCTGGTGCCGCGCATCGAGCGCTCCTGCCATGCCGCCCGCCATTGGGTCGCGGCCCTCGATGCCGCCGCCCTGGCCGAGAGCCGGGCGGTGACCGTCGCGCTGGCCCGAAAGGTCCTGGAAGCGCAAGCGGACTGAGCCTCAGTCTTCGATTCTGCCGGGGGCGGAGAAGGCGTAGCCGCGGCCATAGACCATCTTGATCGGCGCGTCGAGCTGGGCCGTATCCTTGATCTTGCGGCGCAGCCGATTGACCACGGCGTCGAGATGGCGGTTCTCCCAGTTGGTCTGCGGCCGGGCGAGGATTTCCGCCAGCCTCTCGCGCGAGCAGGCCTGGCCGATATTGTCGAGCAGGGCGGCGAGGAAGGCCTGTTCGGTCGCCGTCAGTTTGATCTCGCTGCCATTCGGCGCCAGCAGGTGCCAGGAACTGCGGTTCAGGATCCATTGGTCGGGCTGGCGGCCGGCCGCCTTGTTGCGCGGATCCTGCAGCCGGCGCAGCAGACTCTGCACTGTCGCCTCGATCTCGCGCAGGCTGCTATGCTTGACGAGGTAGATGTCGGCGCCGCTCTCGAATCCCCTGATGCGGTCGTCGGCTTCGCCCAAAGCCGTCAGCATGATGATGCCGCAGTCAAACCGGCCGCGGATTTCCCCGGCCAGCTCGAAGCCGTTGCCGTCCGGCAGCCCGATATCCAGGATGATGATGTCCGGCGCGGCAGGTTCCGCCAGCAGGACGCGCAGTTCGCGCGCCGTGCCGACGCCCTCGGCGGCAAAGCCGCGCATGGTAAGATAATCCACCAGATCGGTGCGCAGCGAGGGTTCGTCCTCAACCACCAGGATGCGCGTCATGCGACTTCTCGATCCTCTGCTGAGCGGCGTGATGGCGTAAGTCCGGGCAGCGGCAGGCGTACCGACGCGACGGTGCCGCCGTCGGGGCCGTTATGCACGTTCAGCATGCCCCGATGGTAGCCGAGCAATTGCCGTGCGCTATGCAGGCCGAGGCCGGTGCCGGTGGCCGGCTTGGTGTTGGAAGCGCGGAAAAAGCGCCGGCCGACCGAGTCCAGCTCATCCGCCGGTATGCCGATGCCGTGATCGGTGACGCTGATCGTGATCGCACCGTCGTCGGACCGCGCCGCGATCTCGATCGGGCTGGCATCGGGCGAATACTTGATCGCATTGTCGATCAGGATGATCAGAACGGTGGCCAGCATCTCCGGGTCGCCCCAGTAGAAAGGCAGAGTCCGGTCGGCGGCGAAGGTCAGCTGATGGCCGGCATCCATGCTGGCGAAATGACGCTGCACGCGCGCGAAGAGACTGGCGATGGCGATTCGCTTCGGCTGCACCAGCTCGGCCTGGCGGCGCTCGGAATCGAGGAAACGGTCGATCAGCAGCAGCAACCGCTGTACCGCCTCGCGGATGCTGGTCAGGCGTTTGCTCACAGTCTCAGGCGGCTTGTCCAGCACCACATCGATCATTTCGGCGGCGCGATCGACGATGGCAAGGGGCGTGCGGAATTCGTGGCTGACCATGCGCAGGAGCTGGTGCTGCTCCGAGCGCAGCGCCTTCTCGGCGGCCAGACTGGCCGATAGCTGTTCCTGCAGCTTGCGCCGTTCCGCCACTTCATTGGACAGCGCCTCGTTTTTCTGCCGCAGATCGGAAGACAGCCGAAGCCCGACCATGAGCAGCAGGCACAGGAAGTAGATCGTGACGAAGACGTTGATCTCGAAAAAGTAAAGCGCCTGGGTGGTGTTATCCGCCGCCGGCATTTCGAGCGAAGTCTGATCCTGGGCTGTCAGCCAGGCGCGGCTGATCGTGGCTGCCGCGTGCTCTACAAGAAATGCGATTGTCGTCCAACGCAAGAACCGGGGTTGCGTGCGATCGAAAGCCAGCGTTCGAATCATGATCGCCACCGCGGTAATGGTGACGAGGGCGGTGGCGTGGGTGCGGATCGCCACATTGGTTGGGTCCAGCGCCAGTGCCAGCGACCAGAAGGCGACGGAAAAGGCGACCACTCCGATATTGACGAGGGGAAACCGCCGTTGGTTGAGGAAGCGCGCCAAGCCGTCTGCCGCCAGTATCAGCCCGGTATTCACCAGCGTGTTGTCGAGCACGATGTGCCACGCCGGCGGTGCCGGGCCGCGCATGATGATCAGGACCAGGCCAATCGCGAATACGATATAGGCGCTGGCAATGAGGGTGAGCTCGTATAAATGGCGCTGCGACACCCAAACGAACAGCCAGACAATGCCCTGGAGACTGGCATTGACGACAAGGATGATCAGGATGGTCTTCAGGTCGAGCATGCGGCCGCATCCTCTCCGATCTCGTCGGGAAAGACTAGACCTTAGCCGACATCGCGCACCGCAAGAATTGGTCAGAATTGGTCAGAATTGGTGAGGCGACGCGCGCGCGGAGTTGTGAGATGGACTACCGGAAGCAGGCATATCCGGTGGGGTATTCATCATGACGATGCGTATGGCTGCGCGTTGGCAGGCTGCCGCACTCCGCGCGGCGCTGTTCGCGGCAACTGCGCTGGTCGCGTTGGCGCCGCAGAAGGCCGCAGCACAGCTATGGACTGGCGATGGCGGCGACATGAATTGGTATAATGCCGCAAACTGGACTCTCGGCTTCGTGCCCGACGGCTCCACCGTGGTGGGCATCAACGGCACCTCCAGTCCTGTCATTATTTCCGGTGGAACTACGGCAAGCGGCAACATCGCGATCGGCTATTCGAGTCTTCGCGGCGCACTCACCATTACTAACGGGGGAGTGCTGAGCACCACGGGCCAGGCAACAGTAAACAACAGCGCCGATCAAGGCACTGTAACCGTCGACAACGGCCAATGGAACATCACCGGAGACCTGTATTCCAGTTATGCAGGGATTGGCACGCTCTCCATCTTCAACGGCGGCACGGTATCGGTAACCGGTTTTGGTATGTTCGGCGCCGGTAGCGGCGGCGTTAGCAATGTCACGGTGTCCGGTCTGGGTTCGAGCCTTACCACCAATTCCTTTATAGTAATAGGCGGTCAAGGTGCCGGTAAGGTGGTCCTAACGGATGGCGGCAAGCTGACGGTTGGCGGCGGCACTGGGATCGTCAGACTTGACATGGTTGCCGGCAGTTCGGGTACATTGATCATCGGTGCGGATGAGGGCCAGACCGCCGCCGCAGCGGGCGTCGTGGAAGCCGGCTCTATTCAATTTGGCGGCGGCACCGGCAAGCTCATCCTCAACCATACCAGCGCCGGTTTCACGCTAGGCGCGGCAATGTCGGGCAGCGGCACCGTCAGCCAGCTTGCCGGCGTTTCCATTCTCAGCGGCGACAGCTCAGCCTTCACCGGCACGGCCGATATCGACGGCGGCACGCTGACGGTGACGGGCAAGCTGGGCGGCACGATAAACGTCAACAGCGGCGGCATCCTGGGGGGCGCCGGCACGGTGAAGACCATCGTCGTCAACACTGGCGGCACGCTGGCGCCGGGCGGCGTCGGCACCATCGGCACGCTCAACGCCACCGGCGATGTCACCTTCAACAGCGGCTCGACGCTGCTGCTGGATTTCGGCAGCGGCGGCGTTGACCGCCTGGCGACTACGGGCGCGGTCACGATCAATCCGGGCGCGACGCTGAAGATCGATGCCAGCATCGCCTTCAATCCGGGCGGCCAGATTCTGGTGTCGGGCAGCAGCCTGACCGGGCAGTTCGGCACCGCGATACTGGCCGGCGGCGACAGCATCGCGGATTCGGTGCATTACGACGGCACCAGCGTCAAGCTGCAGGCCGCGCAATCCGGCAAGCTGGTGCCGGCGGCAATCACCAGCAGCGGCACGGCGGCTGCCGGCGTACTGGATGCGGCCCGCGGCAATACGCAGCTGACCAACCTGATCGCCGTGCTGGATGCATTGCCGGCCGAGCAGAAGGCGGCGTCGCTGACCTCGCTGTCAGGGCAGACCACCACGACGGTGGCCGCGATGCCGACCACGGCGGCCGCCTCGGTGGTGTCCACCGTGCTTAACCACAACACGGCGCAGCCCGGCGCCACTGCGCCGATCCGCTTCAGCGGTTCGGCCGACAGCGCCGATGCCGGCGGCCGCAGCGGCGTCGCCACCGGTGATCAGGCGTCGGATGCCGATCATGGCGCCTGGGTCAGCGTGCTTGGCGGCTTCGGCTCGGTCGATGCCAAGAATGGCGTTGCCGGCTCGAGCACCAAGACCGGCGGCCTTGCCGGCGGCATCGATCTGCCGCTGAAGGAGGATCAGCTGACGGCGGGTATCTCCTTCGGCTATGTCGGCAGCCGCACCGATATCGACAGCGACGGCGGAGCCGCCAGCGCCACGGCCGGCTTCCTCGGCCTCTATGGCCGGCTGGAGAATTGGGGCATCCGCCTCGACGGCACACTGATGGGCGGCCGCCATTATGCCGAGCAGAGCCGCAGCGTGACGGTGGGCACGGCGACCAGCACGGCCACCGGTGAGAATAACGGCTGGAGCCTCGGGGCGGGGCTACAGGTCAGCGCTCCCTTCCAGCTGGTGCGCAGCGACGACTTCAATGCCAATATACGGCCCTTCGCCGGGCTGACCGGCCAGCGCTATTGGCAAGGTGCGTTCAGCGAGACGGGGGCGGGAACCGCCAATCTGAGCTACAGCGCCTTCACGCATGACAGCCTGGTCAGCCGGCTTGGCGCCGCCTGGGAATTCGAGGCGGTGGCGGGCAAGGAGACGCGTATTGCGCCGATGATCAACCTGGGCTGGGCGCATCAGTTCGCCGACAACGCGCCGCAGATGGATGCCGCCTTCGTCCTGCTGCCGGATCAGCGCTTCTCGGTCACCGGCGCGCAGATGGACCGCGACAGCCTGGAGATCGGTCTTGGCGTCGATATCGTCGATCTCGGCCAGGGCCTGACCTTCACGCTGGGCTATGGCGGCAGCCTGGCGCGCGACGCCCAGGACCATACCTTCTCAGGCCGCGCCAAATTGGCCTTGTAAGTTGGGACAGGAGCGGCATTTTTGAGCCGCTCCTGCTAAACTGCATCATGCGTTGGATTACGATTATCCTGGCAGTGCTTGCATGCGTCGGTCTCGGCGCTTGCGCGGCAACCGACCGGCTGGCCCTTGCCGAGCGGCAGGCTGCGCCCGCCGGATTGCAATTCCAGATCGTCGAAACCCCGGCCTATCGCCTGGCCGTGTGGCGGCGGCTCCGCGATCCGTCGTTGCCAGTCGATGTCTACATAGAAGGGGATGGTCTGGCGTGGCTCGACCGCACCCATCCGTCGCCTGATCCGACGCCCCGGCATCCCGTCGGCCTTCTGCTGGCCGTGGCCGATCCGGCGCCGAATGTCATCTATCTGGCGCGGCCCTGCATGTATGTCGACCTGCGGCGGGAAACGCATTGTCAGACCGGAACCTGGACGGACGGGCGTTTCGATCAATCGGCAGTGGAGGCCATCGACCGGGCGCTGGGCCAAATGAAGCCCGCTGCCATGCCGGCCAACTTGGTCGGCTATTCGGGCGGTGCCGCCATTGCCGTTGCTCTGGCGGCCCGGCGCCGCGACATTCTCTCGTTGCGTACCGTTGCAGGCAATCTCGACCCGGCTGCGGTCAACCGCCTGCATCATGTTTCCCGGATGCCGACTGCGATCGATGTCGCCGCGCTGGCGCCGCGTCTGAAACTCCTGCCGCAGCGGCATTTCGTCGGCAACGACGACAAGATCGTGCCGGCATCCATCGCGGAACGGTTTTCGTCCGAGGTGGGCGCCTGCGCCGCGGTCGGCCGGGTGGCAGCCAGCCACGGCGAAGGCTGGCATGAGCAATGGCCGCGCCTGCTGCAGATGCCATTGCCCTGCCGCTAATCCAGCTTCTTGCCGTCCAGATCCTTCGCAGCGCGATCCGCCTCCCGCCGTTCGAAGGCCTTGCCCGCCTTGCTCTGGCCGTGACGGACCCGGTTCGCTGCCGCTTGCGCCTTGGCGGCGCGCCGTTCGCGTTCCTTGCGTGCCTTATTCAGATTGACGACGTCGCCCATGGCCTCATCCTGTCATGAAACGGGCCGGCTGCGTTGAGATCCGGAATGCGTCGAGTATAGCTGCGTATAGCCGCCTGCGAAAGCCGGGGCCGATTTTCCGCATCCCGCAAATCGTCATCCGGCGATGGCAGCCCGCAGCAGGTAGAGATCGAGCCCGACGATCAGCGCGGTGATTGCGGCCGCCGCCAGCACGGCGGCGGGATGGAGAGCGAAACGGCCCATCACCTGCCGGCGGGCGGCAATTGCCACCAGCGGCACCAGTGCGAAAGGCAGCGCGAGCGACAGCACCACCTGGCTCAGCACCAGCAGCGTATCCGGGCTTTCGCCGCCGCGTTGCGTCGTCAGGACGAAACCGATGGCGACCGCGATCACGCGGGTGATGATGCCGCGCAGCCAGGTCCGGCTTTCCCGGCCGCGGAAGCCGCGCGTCAGTATGCGGCCGGCCAGCACGCCGGTAATCGCCGAGGATTGCCCGGCGGCATAGAGTGCGGTCGCGAAGACGGTCGCCATTGCGCCGCCAAGAACCAGCCGCATCGCCTCATGCGCCTCGTCCAGGCTGGCGATTGCGACGGTGCCGCCGGTCAGCGAGGCGGCGGCGACCACCAGGATGGCGCCGTTGACCAGCATCGCGAGCGACAGCGACAGCACCGTATCGCCGGTGGCCGTGCGCAGCGCCGCGCCTGCGGCGCCCCGGGTCGGCCCCGGCATGTCGCGCAGCCGTTCTGCCAGCAGCCCGGAATGCAGATACAGGTTATGTGGCATGATGGTGGCGCCCAGGATGCCGAGGCTGATCAGCAAGGCGCCATGATCCTGGAGCAGCAGCGGCGCCGCATGGGCGACATCGCGCACCATTGCGCCGGCATCCGGCCTGGCCGCGATCAGCAGGGCCACGAAAGACAGCGCGACGACGGCGATCAGCAGATTGACCAGCTTTTCCTGCAGGCCGGCATGGCCCCTGGAGACCAGCATCACGGCGATGGTGCCCAGGGCCGTCACCGCCAGGCCGGCCTGCAGCGGCAGCGCGAATAGCAGGCGCAGCGCGATGGCGCCGCCGACCAGTTCGGCCAGGGCTGTTGCCAGAATGGCGGCCTCGCCGGCCGCCCAGGACAGCACAGCGACGGGGCGGGGCAGGAGGCGGCCAGTCAGGCTGGCAAGGTCTTCGCCGGTCGCCACCGTGACGCGGACGACCAACGATTGGATTGCCATCGCCAGCAGGCTGGAGATCACCACCACGGCCAGCAGGCTGTAGCCGAAGCCGGTGCCGCCAGCGATGTCGGTAGCCCAGTTGCCCGGGTCGATATAGCCGACGGCGACTAGCAGGCCGGGGCCGACCAGCCGTCGCAGCGTCTGGCGCAGGCCTGGTTGAGAAAAGCCGGCCCGACCGAGCGTGATGGCGGTGACGAGACTCGACATGGCGTTTTCGTCGCCCCTAATTGCGAACGATTTGCAGTTTATATAGGGCAGGCAATACGAGAAAACAGATTATTCTGATCAGACTGATTGACTATACCAATGATCAAAAAAGCGCCGAAGAGAGTAGGGCTAGGGTTCGATTATCGTCGAACGACGACTTTTTATATACCCAAGCATTGCATACAAGCGGCCGACCCGGGATGATGCCGCGCCCTGTCGCCTCCCCGAATCAAACAATTTAAGGATTCCCGTGGCTGCCAAAATCCGCCTGCCGGTCGACGGCTATGTCCTGGCCATTGTCCTCACCGCCGCCACCGCTGCCGTGATTCCCGCGCGCGGCGCAGTGGCGGATGGCCTGTCGCAGGCCATCGTGGCCATCATCGCCCTGCTGTTTTTCCTGTATGGCGCCCGGCTATCCCCGCAGGCGGCCTGGGCCGGCGCCAAGCATTGGCGTCTGCATCTCGTCGTGGTGCTGGCCACCTTCGCCATGTTTCCGCTGCTGGGGCTGGCGCTGATGCCATTGGTGCCGCAGGTGATCCCGACCCAGCTTTATGTCGGCATCATTTTCCTCTGCGCTTTGCCGTCCACGGTGCAGTCCTCGATTGCCTTCACCTCGATCGCGCGCGGCAATGTCGCGGCGGCGATCTGCAGCGCTTCGCTGTCCAGCCTGCTTGGCATCATCATCACCCCGCTGCTGGTCGGTCTGCTGCTGCAGAGCGAGGGCAACGTACAGATTTCGGCCTCCAGCATCGAAAAGATCGTGCTGCAGCTCCTCGTGCCGTTCCTGGTGGGGCAACTCAGCCGTCCGCTGACCGCGCGCTGGGTGGAGCGGCAGAAGAGATTGCTCAGCTATGTCGATCGCGGCTCGATCCTGCTGGTCGTTTACGCGGCGTTCAGCGAGGGCATGGTCAGCGGCATGTGGCAGCAGCTCGAATGGCTGGATCTCGGCATGCTGTTGATTGTCTGCTGTGCGCTGCTGGCGGTGGCGCTCAGTCTCACTACGCTGACGGCCCGTCTCTTCCGTTTCAACAAGGAAGACGAAATCACCATCGTCTTCTGCGGCTCCAAGAAAAGCCTCGCCACCGGCCTGCCGATGGCCACCGTGCTCTTCGCCGGCGGTTCGGTCAGCCTGGCGGTGCTGCCGCTGATGCTGTTCCACCAGATCCAGCTGATGGTCTGCGCCGCTTTGGCCCGCCGCTATGCCAAGCGGCCGGAGGTGGCCGAGGGATAGGAATGGGCTGAACTGGCTTCCATTGGCTTAATCCTGCAAATGACATCAATAAATCCTCATAAGTAGCTGTTTTATTTAGATTCTATTTCTCTTGGCGCCGTGAGGCTGGCCAGAAAGCCGCCGCCTGGCCCGATCTGGCTCCAGCTTTCGACCGGAAAGGTCAGTTCGGCCAGAGCGCCGGTCGGATATTTGCTGGCGAGCCGGAGCAGGGTGTCGCGGTCCGCGCTGCCGGTCAGTTGCCGGGCGAAGTCCTCCAAACCTGGATTGTGGCCGATCAGCATAACCTTGCGGCAAATGGCCGGCACCGCGCGGACCAACGCCAGCAGGGTCGGCGGCGCGGCCATGTAAAGGGAGGGCTCGAAGCGGATTTCGGCCATCGGCCTCCGGTCGTCGCCGGCCAGCCCTTTGGCCACCCCCTCCCAGGTTTGCCGGGCCCGCACCGCCGGCGAGCAGAGGACGAGGTCGGGCCGCAGGCCGCGCTCGGCGATATGGCGGGCGAGCAGGCGGCAGGCCCTTTTACCGTGTGGGCTTAGGGGGCGGGAGAAATCGTCCCGCTCCGGATCGTCCCAGGCCGACTTGGCATGCCGCAAAAGCCATAACAGAAGCATGGAGTTATCCTTGATCAGATCCGCCCGCGAGGCTGCCGCCGCTTTGACATAAAGGGTGGTTAGGACCTATACCCGAGGCGTCGACCGGCCAATGGCCCGGACAGGCGGCCGGGAGCGACAGAGGCAGAGATATGCAGCAATTGGCCGATAGTCTCCAGACCGCTGCCCCCGCTGGGGCCCCCTTGGCGCGGCCGGCGATCACGCTCAGTCCGCGCGAGCGCTATATCAACCGCGAATTATCCTGGCTCGCCTTCAATCTGCGCGTCATGGAGGAAGCCAACAACAAGCGTTATCCGCTGCTCGAGCGGCTGCGCTTCCTCTCGATTTCGGCTAACAATCTCGACGAATTCTTCATGGTCCGCGTCGCCGGCCTGCATGGTCAGATCCGCGCCGGCATCGAGGAGCCGAGCCAGGACGGCCTGACCCCCGCCCAGCAACTGGCGCGGATTACCGAGGCTGCCGGCGATCTGATGCGCAAGCAGCAGGCCTGCTGGCGCTCGCTCAGCGTCGAACTGGCCGCCGCCGGCATCCAGGTGCTGGAGCCGCACCAGCTGACGGCCGAAGACCGGCGCTGGCTGGAGGATTATTTCCTCGCCCATGTCTTCCCGGTGCTCACGCCGCTGGCGATCGACCCGGCGCATCCTTTCCCGTTCATCCCCAATCTCGGTTTCGCGATGGTGATGCAGATGCGGCGGATGCGGGATGGCCGCAGTCTGAATGCGCTGCTGCCGCTGCCCAGCCAGGTCGAGCGCTTCACCCGCCTGCCGGGCGATGGCATCCGCTTCCTGTCCCTGGAGAATCTGGTCGGCTTGTTCCTCAGCAAGCTGTTTCCCGGCTATGAGATTCTTGGGGCCGGCCTGTTCCGCATCACCCGCGACAGCGACATCGAGATCGAGGAGGAGGCGGAAGATCTGGTCCGCCTGTTCGAGACCGCGCTCAAGCGCCGCCGCCGGGGCAATGTCATCCGGCTGAAGATCAACCACGACATGCCGGACGACCTGAAGAAGTTCGTCTGCGAGGAACTTGGCGTCAGCCCGGAGGCGGTGGTGCTGGTCGAGGGCCTGCTCGGCCTGGCCGATACCAAGAAGCTGATCGTGGACGACCTGCCGGAGCTGAAATTCCCGCCCTTCAGCCCGCGCTTCCCGGAACGCATCCGCGATTTCGGCGGTGATTGCTTTGCGGCGATCCGTCACAAGGACATCGTCGTCCACCACCCCTATGAAAGCTTCGACGTGGTGGTGCAGTTCCTGCGCCAGGCAGCGGCCGATCCGCAGGTGGTGGCGATCAAGCAGACGCTGTACCGCACCTCGGATGACAGCCCGATCGTGCGCACCCTGATCGAGGCGGCCGAAGCCGGCAAGTCGGTAACCGCCCTGGTCGAGCTGAAGGCGCGTTTCGACGAGGCCGCCAATATCAAATGGGCACGCGATCTGGAGCGCGCCGGCGTGCAGGTGGTCTACGGCTTCATCGAGTTGAAGACGCATGCCAAGATTTCGCTGGTGATCCGCCGCGAGGGCGGCCAGCTCAATACCTACGCGCATTTCGGCACCGGCAACTATCACCCGTATACGGCGCGCGTTTATACCGATCTCAGCTTCTTCACGGACGATCCGGCGCTGTGCCACGACGCAACCTGCCTGTTCAACTTCCTTACCGGATACGCCGCGCCGGAAAACCTGAAGAAGGTGGCGATCTCGCCTTACACCTTGCGGCCGCGCCTGCTCGCGCTCATCAACGAGGAGATCGAGCATGCCGAGGCCGGCCGGCCGGCGGCGATCTGGGCCAAGATGAACAGCTTGGTCGATCCGGTGGTGATCGATGCGCTTTACCAGGCAAGCCAGGCCGGCGTGCAGATCGACCTGGTGGTGCGCGGCATATGCTGCCTGCGGCCGGGCGTGCCGGGACTGAGCGAGACGATCCGGGTCAAAAGCCTGATCGGCCGGTTCCTCGAGCATTCGCGCATCGTCTGCTTCGGCGCGGGCCATGGCCTGCCTTCGCCCGAAGCGAAGGTGTTCATCTCCTCGGCCGACTGGATGCAGCGCAATTTCGACCGCCGCGTTGAAGTGCTGGTGCCGATCCAGAATCCGACCGTGCATGAGCAGATCCTGGATCAGATCATGGTCGCCAACCTGAAGGATCAGGCGCAAAGCTGGTATCTTGGCTCCGACGACAAATATGTCCGGGCCTCGAGCGATCCGGACGCCTTCAGCGCACATACCTACTTCATGACTAACCCCAGCCTGTCCGGCCGCGGCAAGGCTTTGAAGAAGCCGGAATCGATTCCGCGTCTGCAGTGGAAGATAGGCTAGGATGGCCGTCGCACAATCGTTGCCCAAAGTCTCTACCGTTCAGGCTATTCTGCCATTTGGCGTCATCGATGTCGGATCGAATTCGGTCCGACTGGTGGTGTTCGGCGAACCGCTGCGGCTGCCGACTCCGATGTTCAACGAAAAAGTGCTGTGCGGCATCGGCCGTGGCTTGAGCGAGACGGGAGCATTGAATCGCGACGGTGCCGCCCTTGCGGTGACGGCAATCCGGCGCTTTGTCGCCCTGGCGCGCAGCATGAAGGTGCGCAAGTTGCAGATCGTCGCCACCGCCGCAGTCCGCGATGCCAGCAACGGCGCCGAGTTCGTGGCGCAGATTGAGCGCGATACCGGCGAGAGGGTCCGTATCCTCTCCGGCGAGGAAGAGGCGACCTACTCGGCCTATGGCGTATTGTCCGGCATTCCCGAAGCCTGCGGCGTCATGGGCGATCTCGGCGGCGGCAGCCTCGAACTGGTGGCGGTCGACGGCCATAAGCTGGGCGACAGCGTGACCCTGCCGCTCGGACCGCTGCGCATCGCCAATCTCGGCTCCTACGGCGTCGTCAAAGCCTATATCGACGAGAAGATTGCCGAGGTCGGCTGGCTCAAGAAATGGAAGGGCAGGTCGCTTTACGCTGTCGGCGGCTCCTGGCGGGCGATCGCCCGCGTCCATATGGCGCAGAAGCATTCGCCGCTGCATATCATCCATCAGTATACGCTGAGCCGCAGCGAAGCAGGGGACTTCGCCCGGCTTCTGGCCAAGCAGAGCAAGGATTCGCTGGTCCGGGTGCAGGGCGTGCCGCGCCGGCGCCAGGACGCGTTGCCGCTGGCGGCGCTGGTCATGCGGCGCCTGCTCAAGGTGCTCGAACCCAAGGATGTGGTTTTTTCCGCCAACGGCCTGCGCGAGGGCCTGGCTTATGCGCTCTTGAGCGAACAGCAGCGCGGCGACGATCCGCTCTTGTCGTTTTGCGTCCATATGGCGGAGCGGGAGAGCCGCTTCGGCGAGCATGGCGCCGAGATCGACCGCTTCATCGCACCGCTATTCGATCGCGATCCGCCGGAGCGGCGGCGTATCCGGCTGGCTGCCGCCGTCCTCGCCGATACCGCCTGGCGGGTGCATCCCGATTACCGCGGCGAACAATCGCTCGGCATCATTCTGCATGCCCCCTTCGGTGCCATCACCCAGGCCGAGCGTGCATTGCTGGCGCTCACGGTCTTCGCCCGTTATACCGGCAGCGCAAGCGATCCTGCCGCCGCCCCGGCCGCGCAGTTGCTCAGCCAGGAAGATCTCGATTACGCCCAGCGCGTGGGGCTGGCGATCCGTCTGGGCCAGACGCTGTCCGGCGGCGTGCCAGGCATCCTGGGCGACTGCAAGCTGCGGCTGAACGGTAACGGCCTGCTGCTGGAAATCCCGGCGCAGCACGCGGCCTTGTTTGGCGAGTCGGTGCAGCGCCGGCTCGAGGCTCTGGGCAAGGCGATCGGCCGCATCGGCGAGGTGCGGATCGGGAAGGCGCGCTAGGCTTTCAACGGCACCAGCTTGATCCTGCCGCCCTGAGCGGCAAGCGCCAGTTCGCCGCGCTTGAGCCGCAGGGCATCTTCGCCGAAAACCTCGCGGCGCCAGCCATGCAGGGCAGGGACGTCGGCATTATCGTCGGCCGCAATCTTGTCGAGATCGGCCGAAGAGGCGACCAGTTTCTGCGCGACGTCGTTGTCGTCGCATTTCATTTTGAGCAGAACCTTGAGCAGTTCCACCAAGGGTCCGATGCCGCGCGGCAGCTCGGGCTCGCGCTCCAGCACCGGCCAGGTCTCGCGCGGCTCCGCCAGTCTGGCGGCGATGGCGGCAAGCAGGCTCTGGCCCATCTTGCCCTCGGCAAAGCCTTTGGACAGGCCGCGCATGCGTTCCAGATCTTCTGCGGTTTTCGGCGGATGGGCGGCAATCTCCATGACGCTTTCGTCGCGCAGGATGCGCTGGCGGGGCAGGTCGCGCTTGCGGGCTTCGAGTTCGCGCCAGGCGGCGGCGGCTTGCAGCACGGCCAGATATTCCGGCTTGGTCGTGCGCGGCTTGAGCCGGCGCCACATATTCTCCGGCGGCAAGTCATAGGTCGCCGGATCGGCCAGGATCGCCATCTCTTCCTTCAGCCAGTCGGCACGGCCGTTTTTCTGCAGGCGCTGGCTGAGCTTGTCGTAGATCTTGCGCAGGTAGGTCACATCCGACAGGGCATAGCGGATTTGCTTCTCGGTCAGCGGCCGCCGGGCCCAGTCGGTAAAGCGCGAGGATTTGTCGATCTGGCCATTGGCCAGCTTGGTGGCGAGCTGCTCGTAGGAGACCTGGTCGCCGAAGCCGCAGACCATGGCGGCGACCTGGGTGTCGAACAGCGGCGCCGGCACCTCGCCCATATGCTTGGTAAAGATCTCGAGGTCCTGCCGCGCGGCATGGAACACCTTGAGCACGCCTTGGTTGCGCAGCAGCTCGAAGAGCGGCTCGAGCGACAGGCCTTCGGCCAGCGGATCGATCACCCGGGCCTCCTCCGGTCCGGCCAACTGGATCAGGCAGACCTTCGGCCAGTAGGTGGTTTCCCGCATGAATTCGGTGTCGACGGTCACGTAGGAGACCGCGGACAGCGAGGCGCAGAAACGGGCGAGTTCGTCGGTGGTGGTAATGGGGCTGGGATCGGCACGCATGACGTTTGCCTCTTAGCATGCCAAGCCGGCCAGCCCAATGCCCCGCCGGTATCCCGGAGGCGGATTTTCCGCTAGGATCGGCCTTGACTTTCCCGGCCCGACAGGGCCTGTTCGCCCCCGATTTCCCCGGGTTTTCAGAGAGATTTCAAAGGTTCCCCATGTCCCGTTACCGCACGCATACCTGTGGACAACTGCGCGCCGAGCATGTCGGCAGCGAGGTCAAGCTTGCCGGCTGGGTTCACCGCAAGCGCGATCACGGCAATCTGCTGTTCATCGACCTGCGCGACCATTACGGGATCACGCAATGCGTGGCGGAAAGCGGCTCGGAAGCCTTCAAGCAGATGGAAAGCCTGCGCTCCGAATATGTGGTCAGCATCACCGGCAAGGTGGTGGCGCGCACGCCGGAGACAGTGAACCCCAATCTGCCGACCGGCAATGTCGAGGTGGTGGTCGCCTCGATCGAAGTGCTGGGCGAGGCCCAGGAACTGCCGATGCCGGTTTTCGGCGAGCAGGAATATCCGGAAGAGATACGCCTCAAATACCGCTTCCTCGATCTGCGGCGCGAGCGGCTGCACAACAATATCGTACTGCGCTCGAAGGTGATCTCGTCGATCCGCCGCCGCATGACCGAGCAGGGTTTCATGGAATTCCAGACGCCGATCCTGACGGCTTCGTCGCCGGAGGGCGCGCGCGACTTCCTGGTGCCGAGCCGCCTGCATCCAGGCAAGTTCTATGCGTTGCCCCAGGCACCGCAGCAGTTCAAGCAGCTCATCATGGTTTCGGGTTTCGATCGTTACTTTCAGATCGCGCCCTGCTTCCGCGACGAAGATGCGCGCAAGGACCGCAGCCCGGGTGAGTTCTATCAGCTCGACGTCGAGATGAGCTTCGTCGAGCAGGACGACGTCTTCAATGCCGTCGGCCCGGTGATCCACGGCGTATTCCAGGAATTCGCCAACGGCCGGGATTGCGGCCCCAAGGATTTCCCGCGCATCCCGTTCCGCGAAGCGATGCTGAAATACGGCTCCGACAAGCCGGACCTGCGCAATCCGATCATTCTGGCCGATGTGACCGAGGTGTTCCGCGGGTCCGGCTTTGGCGTCTTCGCGCGCAATATCGAAAACGGCGCCGTGGTGCGCGGCATTCCCGCGCCGGGGGCCGCGTCGCGTCCGCGCAGCTTCTTCGACAAGATGAACGACTGGGCGCGCCAGGAAGGCGCGGCGGGCCTGGGCTACATCATTTTCGACAATGGCGAAGCGAAAGGCCCGATCGCCAAGTTCCTCGACGCCGATCGCGTCGCCAAGCTGAAGCAGCTCGGCAACGTGAAGGATGGCGATGCCATCTTCTTCGCCTGCGACAAGGAGGCCGCCGCTGCCAAGCTGGCCGGTCAGGCGCGCCTTCGCATCGGCGACGAACTGGACATCTGCGAGAAGAACGTCTTCAAGTTCTGCTGGATCGTCGATTTTCCGATGTTCGAGTACAACGAGGACGAAAAGAAGATCGACTTCAGTCACAATCCTTTCTCGATGCCGCAGGGCGGCCTCGAAGCGCTGAACAGCAAGGATCCGCTCGATATCCTCGCCTTCCAGTACGATATCGTCTGCAACGGCGTTGAACTGTCGTCCGGCGCCATCCGCAATCATAAGCCCGAGATCATGTACCGGGCATTCGAGATTGCCGGCTACGGCCCCGAAGTGGTGGAGGGCAAGTTCGGCGGCATGCTGAATGCGTTCAAATACGGCGCGCCGCCGCACGGTGGCATCGCTCCGGGCATCGATCGCATCGTCATGCTGCTGGCGGACGAGCCGAATATCCGCGAGGTCGTTCTGTTCCCGATGAACCAGCAGGCGCAGGATCTTATGATGCAGGCGCCCAGCGAGGTGACGATGAAGCAGCTTCGCGAACTGCATATCCGCGTTGTCGCTCCGCAGGAGTCGAAAGACTCGGCCGAGAAGAAGCAGCCATAAGGCACCGGCGAAACGATCATGCTCGATCTCCTTGAATATGTTCGTTTCGCCGCCACGCTGTTTTTCATCCTGGATCCCTTTGCGGCGATTCCGATCTTCCTGCTGCTGACGGCCGGGCATTCGCGCCTTAAACAGGCCGGCACCGCGCGAGTGACCGCCCTGGCGGTGTTCATCATTCTGGTAGTGGCCGGCTTTTCCGGCGATCTGATATTGCGTCTGATTGGCGCGAGCCTGCCTGCTTTTCAGGTCGGCGGCAGTATCGTGCTACTTCTGATGGCGCTCAGCATGATCAATGCCAAGATCAGTCCGCAGCAGCACACGCCGGAAGAAGAGGCCGAGGCCGGAGAGCGTGGTGCTGTCGGCGTCGTGCCGTTGGCAATGCCTCTGCTGGTCGGGCCGGGTGCGATTTCCGCGACAATCATCCATATGCAGCGCGAGAGCGCGCTGCTGCACAAGGGGATCAGCGTTGGCGTCATCGCGCTGATCTGCCTGGCGGTTTGGCTTTCTCTCAAGCTGGCGGAGCCGATTGGCCGGAGGCTCGGTCAAACAGGTTTGAACATCGTCAATCGCATTTTCGGCTTGCTGCTGGCCGCGCTGGCTGTTCAAATCTTTGCCGATGGGTTGCGGGGCCTGTTTCCGGTCTTGGGTTGACCCACAACGAGAAGAAGCCTGCCCATGCTCGATAAAGAAGCCAAAGCCGTTCTGGATGCGATCAAGGCCGCCAATCGTCCGGAATATTCGACGCTGACGCCGGCCGAGGCCCGCAAGCTCTACAAGGAGACCCGTGCTGCGGTCACGCCGGAGCCGCCGGAGATTTCCGAGCTCGACAACATCGCGGCCCCTGGACCGAACGGCCCGATCCCGCTGCGCTACTATCGGCCTGCCGATGTCGAGAAGAAGGAAGTGCTGCCCGCCCTGGTCTATTATCACGGCGGCGGCTGGGTGATCGGCGATCTCGATACGCATGATGTGGTCTGCCGGACGCTCTGCAACGAGGGGCGCTGTGCCGTCGTGTCGGTGGATTACCGGATGGGGCCGGAATTCAAGTTTCCCGCGGCGGTGGAAGATGCCTATGCAGCGGGGAAATGGGTCGCGGAAGAGGCCCGGCAGCTTCGCATCGACCCCAAGCGGCTGGCCGTCGGCGGCGATTCCGCGGGCGGCAACTTGGCGACGGTGGTTGCGCTGATGGCGCGGGACATGAAGGGCGTGCCGGCGATCGCCTATCAGCTCCTGATCTATCCGGCGACCGACATGCACATGAACACCGAAAGCCATCGCAGGTATGGCGAAGGCCATCTGCTGACGCGGCCGTCGATGGATTGGTTCCAGGAGCAATACCTGAACGGCCCCGCAGATCGTGAGGATTGGCGGGCGTCTCCCATTCTGGCCAAGAGCCTGAAAGGGGTGCCGCCGGCCTATGTGCTGGTTGCCGGCAACGATCCGCTGCGCGACGAGGGCGAGGCTTATGCGATGGCCCTCAGAAAGGCCGGCGTGCCGGTCGTCTTCCGCGAATTCGAAGGCCAGATCCACGGCTTCATCACCATGGGCCGGGTGATCCCGCAGGCCGGCCAGGCCCTGGCCGAGATGGGCGTGGCGCTCAAGCTGGCTTTCGGGCAGGGATGATATTCGCGGCCCTCAGCCCGCTATGCTGACGCCGATCAGCTTGCCGATGCCGTAGGTGATCGCCGCCGAGCCCAGGCCGATCATCAATTGACGCAGCCCGGAGAAAAGCAGGCCTCGGCCGGTGAACAGGCTGGTGCCGGCGCCGATGCCGAACAGCGCGACGGCGCTGGCGCCGAGGCCGGCCAGGATGGCCGTATCGCCGGAAAAGAAAATGAAGCCGAGCAGCGGGAAGATCGCGCCGAAGGAGAACAGCCCGAACGAAGTTGCCGCCGCCGTCCAGGCTGATCCGCCAAGATCGTCGGGATCGATATTGAGCTCTTCCCGGATCAGCGTATCCAGCGCCGTCTTCTTATTCGACATCATCTGCTCGGCCAGGCGCCTCGCTTCGCTCTCGGGCAGGCCCTTGGCCTGGTAAATGAGAGTAATCTCCTCCTTCTCTTCGTCCGGAGCCTGTTCCAGTTCGGCAGCCTCGGTCTCGATCTGCGACTGATACAATTCGCGGGCGCTGTTGACCGAGAGCCATTCGCCCATCGCCATCGAACAGGCACCGGCGATCAGTCCGGCCAGGCCTGTCACGAGCAGCGTCCAGTTTTCGACCGCGGCGCCGGCGACACCCATTACCAGCGACAGATTGGACACCAGGCCGTCATTCGCCCCGAGCACGGCCGCCCGCAAGGCGTTGCCGCCGGAACGATGCCGCCCCTCAAGGCGGCCCAGTACCGAGCCAGGCAGGCCGCCCGGCGTGCTGCTGCCGATTGCCTGCAGGATTCGCGCGTGCGAGCGTTCGGCTTGCGGCAGGCCGTCGGCGATGGCTTCGAGCTGGTTGTCGTACTTGCTGCTGTCGGCGCGCTCGAGCCCGGTGATCACCGGCAGGACGAAAGCAGGGCCGAAACGGCGCGCCAGAAAACTGAGCGCCTGCGTGCGCCAGCCGGGCTTCGGGCGGCGGATTTTCTTGCCCATGGCGGCGAGCTGCTTGCGCCAGACTTCGGCATGGGCCTCTTCGATGGCGGCTAGTTTGGCATAGACCTTGGCGATGTCGGCATTAGGCTCGGCCTCGGACAATGCCCGGTAAAGCCGGGCACCATCGATTTCGTCCTGAAAATTCGTGCGATAGCGCGCTTCATCGGTCTGGTCGGCCATGATTCTAGCTCCGGTCCGGTGTGCAGGGCTGTTGCAGTATAGCGTCGGATTGCGCGAGCGGTTGTCTTTGAAACCTAGTCCCGAAAGAAGTAAACCCCGGTCTCCGATTCTGGAGGCCGGGGTTTCCTCTGGAGGAGAGAACTTTTACGCGGCGATCAGCTGCAGCCCGTCGTGCTGCCGCAGCTGTCGCATTTCAGGCAGGTGCCGTTGCGTACCAGGGTGAAGTTGCCGCATTCGGGGCAGGCGTCGCCTTCGTAACCCTTCATGCGGGCTTCGGCGATGCGCTCCATCACCTTGGACGTGGCGCCAACCGTAACCGTGGCCGGTTCGCTCGCCGTCATCGTCATGGCGGGGCCATCGGTGCCGGTTGCCTGCAATTCCGCCGCCGCCTCGCGCTTCTGGCCACCTTTCAGCACATAGAGATTGGAGCGGATATAGCCGGTGGAAGCGACCTTGATTACCTCGTCGACCTTTCCGACCTCCTTCAGCGGCGCCTGCTTGGCACCGAGCGCGTCATGGCGCAGATCTTCCGGCTGCACATGGGCGAGGTCGGTGCGGCCGAGATAGCTGATCGCCAGTTCGCGGAAGACGTAGTCGAGGATGGATGTCGCCATCTTGATGACGTCGTTGCCTTCCACCATGCCCGAAGGTTCGAAGCGGGTGAAGGTGAAGGCGTCGACGAATTCCTCGAGCGGCACGCCGTATTGCAGGCCGATGGAGATGGCGATGGCGAAGTTGTTCATCAGGCTGCGGAAGGCGGCGCCCTCCTTGTGCATGTCGATGAAAATCTCGCCCAGCTTGCCGTCATCGTATTCGCCGGTGCGCAGGTAGACCTTGTGCCCGCCGACGATGGCCTTCTGGGTGTAACCCTTGCGGCGCAGCGGCAGCTTCTGCCGGCCGGCAATATGCTTCTCGACGATGCGCTCGGCGATGATCTGCGCCCGAGCCGCCGCCGGCGCCTCGGCTACCTGCTCGGCGATGCTTTCGGCATCCTCTGCATCGTCTTCCAGCACCTGCGCCTGCAGCGGCTGCGACAGTTTCGAGCCGTCGCGGTAGAGCGCGATGGCCTTGCAGCCGAGCTTCCAGGCCAGCATGTAGGCCTGCTTGCAATCCTCGACGCTGGCGAGGTTCGGCATGTTGATGGTCTTGGAGATCGCGCCGGTAATGAACGGCTGGGCGGCGGCCATCATGCGGATATGGCTTTCCGCGGACAGGAAGCGGGTGCCGTCCTTACCGCAGGGATTGGCGCAGTCAAAGACCGGCAGATGCTCGTCGCGCAGGCCCGGTGCGCCTTCCACCGTCATGGCGCCGCAGCAATAGAGATTGGCCGCGGCGATCTCCTCGGCCTTGAAGCCGAGCGCGGTCAGGAGGTCGAAATCGGGATCGTCGAGCTGGGCATCGGTGAAGCCGAGGCTCTTGCAGAAATCGGCGCCCAGCGTCCAGCGATTCAGCACGAACTTGATGTCGAACGCGCCACGCAGGCCTTTCTCGGCCTTGGCGATGGCTTCGTCGGTGAAGCCCCTGGCCTTCAGTGCCTGATGATTGATGCCCGGCGCATTGGCCAGGGTGCCATGACCGACAGCATAGTCGACGATGTCCTTGATCTCCGCATCGGTGTAGCCGAGCGTCCTGAGCGCCAGCGGCACCGTGCGGTTGATGATCTTGAAGTAGCCGCCGCCCGCCAGCTTCTTGAACTTCACCAGCGCGAAGTCCGGCTCGATGCCGGTGGTGTCGCAGTCCATCACCAGACCGATCGTGCCGGTCGGGGCGATGACGCTGACCTGGGCGTTGCGATAGCCATGCTGCCGGCCCAATTCCAGGGCCCGGTTCCAGGCCCGTTCGGCGGCGGTGAGCAAGGCGGTGTCCGGGCAACTGGCATGATCGAGCGGCACCGGCGGGGTGGTCACGCCTTCATAGCCGAAATGATCGCCCTGCGCGGCGCGGCGATGATTGCGGATGACGCGCAGCATGTCCTCGGCATTCGGCGCATAGCCTGGGAATGCGCCGAGTTCGCCGGCCATTTCCGCCGAGGTGGCGTAGGCGACGCCGGTCATCACCGCCGTGATGGCACCGCAGAGCGCGCGCCCGGCATCCGAGTCGTAGGACAGGCCGCAGGACATGAGCAGGGCGCCGAGATTGGCGTAGCCGAGGCCGAGCGTGCGGAACTTATACGACAGCTCGGCGATCTCGCGGCTGGGGAACTGCGCCATCATGACGCTGATTTCCAGCGTGATCGTCCACAGCCGCACGGCATGTTCGAAGGCTTCGACGTCGAACTTGCCGTCCGCCTGGCGGAAGCACATCAGATTCAGCGAGGCGAGATTGCACGCCGTATCGTCCAGGAACATGTATTCCGAGCACGGATTCGACGCATTGATGCGGCCATCGGCCGGGCAGGTATGCCAGTCGTTGATCGAGGTATCGAACTGAATGCCCGGATCGGCGGATGCCCAGGCGGCATAGCCGATATGTTCCCAGAGCTGGCGCGCCTTCAGCACCTTCGCCGGCTTTCCGTCGATGCGGCGGATCAGCGACCAGTCGCCGTCATTCTCCACGGCACGCAGGAAGTCGTCGCTGACGCGTACCGAATTGTTCGAGTTCTGGCCGGAGACGGAAAGATAGGCCTCCGAATCCCAGTCGGTGTCGTAGGTGGGGAACTCGATCTCGGTATAGCCCTGCTTGGCGAACTGGATGACGCGCTGGATATAGTTCTCCGGGATCATCGCCTTGCGGGCGGCAACGATCTCGCGGCGCAGCTGGACGTTCTTCTTCGGATCGAAACGGCCGTCGCCGCTGCCTAGGGAACAGGCCTGCATGATCAGATTGAGGTGCTTGTTGGCCAGCTTGGAGCCGGCGACGAGGGCAGCGACTTTCTGCTCCTCGATGACCTTCCAGTCGATGAACTGCTCGATATCGGGATGATCGATGTCGCAGATCACCATCTTGGCGGCGCGCCGCGTGGTGCCTCCGGATTTGATGGCGCCGGCTGCGCGGTCGCCGATCTTCAGAAAGCTCATCAGGCCCGAAGATTTGCCCCCGCCGGACAGCTTTTCGCCTTCGCCGCGCAGCTTGGAGAAGTTGCTGCCGGTGCCGGAGCCGTATTTGAACAGGCGCGCCTCGCGCACCCAGAGGTCCATGATGCCGCCCTCGTTGACGAGGTCGTCCTGCACCGACTGGATGAAGCAGGCATGCGGCTGCGGATGCTCATAGGCCGAGGTCGATTTGGTGAGCTGGCCGGTTTTGTAATCGACGTAATAATGGCCCTGCGCCGGACCATTGATGCCATAGGCCCAATGCAGGCCGGTATTGAACCATTGCGGCGAGTTGGGGGCGGCCACCTGAGCGGCCAGCATGAAGCGCATCTCGTCGAAATAGGCGCGGGCGTCGTTTTCCGAATCGAAATAGCCGCCCTTCCAGCCCCAGTAGGCCCAGGTGCCGGCCAGCCGGTCGAACACCTCGCGGCCGCTCATCTCCTGAGTCGTGCGGTCTTTCTCCGGCAGAGCCTCCAACGCCTCCGCATCGGGCTCGCGGCGCCACAGGAATTCGGGCACATCCTCTTCGGGGACCGCCTTCAGGGCGACCGGCACGCCGGCGCGGCGGAAATACTTCTGCGCCAGCACATCGGCGGCGACCTGCGACCAGGAGGCCGGCACTTCCAACTGGTCCAGCTTGAAGACGATGCTGCCGTCCGGGTTGCGGATTTCACTGGTTGTGGTCTTCCACTCCAGACCCGCGTAAGCGTCTTCGCCTGCTACCGTGAAATGCCGCTGAATGCGCATAACCGTCGATCTCCCCGCCATCCAAAGTCGCCAATGAAATCAATATGTTGTGGTGTGATTGGGCAATCGAGAAGGGGTAAAAACCCAACATCTAGCGCCAATCTGCCGCCACAGATGCTAAATCTAGGTGAACGCCGTGGTCTGAGCAAACACGAAATCTGCTATGGCTTGGGGTATGGCTTATTGACAGGGATTTGCCACAATCCACCCTTCCAATGTGACTCGTTGAGTTTTTCGGGATTCGCCGATGCGCCGCCTGCTGACCGTCAGCCTGATTTTTTTTATTGCCGCTTTTGCCCCGCCTGCCGGTGCCGCCCCGGACAAGGCGGCCCGGGCCGCCGCCGAGCGGCTGATGACGACTATCGGCCTGGAAAAGCGGGTCGATACGATTGTCCAGCTTTACCTGAATTTCCTGCCGGCCCAGACGCCGGAGCAGCAGGCGAAGGCCGCCAGCCTGCGCGAACGCGCCCCCGGGGCGGGCCAGCGATTCCAGGAGGCCGTCGTCAACGCTGCCGTCCGCCAGTACAGCAAGCCCGAACTGGACGCGCTGGACACCTATTTCGCGAGCGGCGAAGGGCAGCGGCTGCTGACGACGGCCATCACGCGGGCCGTCCTCAGCCTCGGCCAGAAGGGGCAGGTGAAGGCGGGCGACATTCTCCGCCCCGACGACCTGCCCAAGGACAATCCCGCGCTGATGTCGGCCGCGGCCAAGTATCCGGCCTTCGAGACTGCGGCGAAACAGGAGCTGCAGCGTGAATTCGCCCAGGAAATCGCTCTGATTACCGCACGTTAGGCATGATCTGCTGAGGGGACGAGGCTTGCCCGCGCGCGGCTGGGATGCCATAGTCCGCCCGGTTTTCGGCCCGGATTCCCGGTTGAGGTAGGCGCATCCATGAGTCTCATCGGCACCAAGCTTTACACCTGGTGGAAGGGTAAACTGGTCGGCAAGGATCAGTTCGGCAACCGCTATTTCCGCGAAAAGGGCGGACGCAAGCGGTGGGTGATCTACAACGGCGTGGCCGAGGCGTCGAAAGTGCCGCCGGAATGGCACGCCTGGTTGCATTACACCACGGACGAGGCGCCGCTGGGCGGTGTCGAGCGCAAGCCGTGGCAAAAAGAGCATGTGCCGAATCTCAGCGGCACGCCCTTCGCCTACCGGCCGGCGGGCAGTGTCGCCAAGGGCGGTCACCGGCCGCCCGCCACGGGTGATTACGAAGCCTGGCAGCCGGAATAAGCTGAATGGCCCCGGCGCAGGATGTTGGGCGCGGAAGGTAGAGGCGAGAGGACGGTATGAACGGCAACCTGGTTGAAACCCTGATTGGTGCAGTGGTGCTGGCTGTTGCCGTGTTCTTCCTCGGCTTTGCCTACAACAAGACCGGCTTCGGCAATAGCGGCGGCTCGGGCTACGAATTGCAGGCGCGTTTCAATCGGGCCGATGGTCTGGTGGTCGGCGGCGATGTCCGCATGTCCGGGATCAAGGTCGGCACCATCACGCATCAGTCGCTCGATCCGAAGACCTATGCGGCGATCGTGACCTTCTCGGTCGACAGCCGCTACAAGATTCCCGAGGACAGCGCCGTGAAGGTGGCATCCGAAGGCCTGCTCGGCGGCAATTACCTTTCGGTGGAGCCGGGCGGCAGCGACGTCATGCTGAAAGCAGGCGAAGAGGTCAAGTACACGCAGGGGTCCGTCAACCTGATGGATTTGATCGGCCAGGCCATTTTCAGTGCCAGCGGTGCCGCTAATGGCAAGAAGGGGCAGGACGGCGACGCCCCGGAATTGTCGCCCCTACCCAGCAAGTGAACCGGGCCCAGCAAGTGAACCCGGGCTCAACATACGACCGGCCGGCCTTGATCCAGTGAACCTCCCGCGTCTTCTTCTCATCGCCGGTTTCCTGACCGCGGCCGGCCCGGTCGGGGCGCAGACCTCGGACACGACGCCGGACTACCCGTCGAACCCCATGCCGATCGCGGTGCTGCAGGGGCTGGATAAGATCACCGCCCGCACCTACACCTTCGAAGCGCCGGTGGGACAGACCATCGGTTTTGGCACGCTCAAGGTCACGGTGAGGACCTGTCGGAAGCGGCCGCCGGAGTATCCGCCGGAAAGCGCCGCCTATCTGGAAATCGTCGAGCAGCCGCCGGGACAGGAACCGGTCGAGCGCTTCCATGGCTGGATGTTCGCCTCCAGTCCCGCGCTCAATCCGCTCGAGCATCCGGTTTACGATGTCTGGCTGATCGATTGCAGGAGCAAGTCGGGCGAGGCATCCGGCGGTAAGCCGTAGAAGTCGGCCCGCCGCGGCAGGGCGTCGAACAGCAGTTCCAGATACCGCTCGCGCGTGATTTCGATCGCCCCGAACTGCATCAGATGCGGGGTGACGAATTGCGTGTCCAGCAGCTCGAAACCGCCGGCGATCAGCCGCCCGACCAGGTGCACCAGCGCCACCTTGGAGGCATCCGTCATGCGGCTGAACATGCTCTCGCCGAAGAAGGCCGCCCCGAGCTGCACGCCGTACAATCCGCCGGCCAGATCGCCATCGGCGTCCCAGCATTCGACGCTGTGGGCAAAGCCCAGGCGATGCAGTTGGATGTAAGCCCTTCGAATCGTTTCATTGATCCAGGTGTTGCGCCGCTGCGGATGTTCCGTCGGCTCCGCGCAGGCGGTGATCACCCCGGAGAAATCCTGGTCGACGGTGACGCGAAACAGGCCGGAGCGGATCTTGCGCGCCAGTTTGCGCGGCAGATGGAAATCGTCCAGCGGGATGATGCCGCGCCGCTGCGGGTAAACCCAGAAATATGACGGATCGTCGGCGCTGTCGGCCATCGGGAAATAGCCGCGCGCATAGGCCTGCAGCAGGAGTTCCGGCGTGAGCGGTTCGGGGCGCATGCTCATCGTAGGAGAGGAGCTTAGCGCAAGGCGGGGGGGCCGCCAGTCCCGTCCGAGGGGCTATCCCTGCCGGGCAATGAACTCCTCCAGCCAGTGGATGTCATAGGCCCCGTTGACGAAATCCGGCTCATCGATCAGGGCCAGATGCAGCGGAATCGTGGTTTCCAGACCGCCGATCACGTATTCCTCCAGCGCCCGGCGCAAGCGCATCAGGCATTCGTTGCGGCTGGTGCCGTGCACGATCAGCTTGCCGATCAGGCTGTCGTAATGCGGCGGGATCTGGTAGCCGGTGTAAAGGGCGCTATCGACGCGCACGCCGAGGCCGCCGGGAACGTGGTAATCGGTGACCCGACCGGGCGAGGGGGCGAAGGTGCGCGGATTTTCCGCGTTGATGCGGCATTCGATGGCATGGCCGTTGAAGCGGATGTCGTCCTGGATGTAGCCCAGCGGAGCGCCACTGGCGATCCGGATCTGCTCGCGGACCAGATCCAGGCCGGTGATCATCTCGGTCACCGGATGCTCCACCTGCAGCCGGGTATTCATCTCGATGAAGTAGAACTGGCCGTTCTCGTACAGGAACTCGATCGTGCCGGCACCGCGATAGCCCAGCTTGGCGATCGCATTTGCCGCCAGCGTGCCGAGCTTTTCGCGCTGATCCGCATTCAGCGCCGGCGAACGCGCTTCTTCCAGCACTTTCTGGTGCCGGCGCTGCAGCGAGCAGTCACGCTCGCCCAGATGCACGGCGTTGCCGTGGCTGTCGCCGAAAATCTGCATTTCGATATGGCGCGGGCGGGCCAGATACTTCTCGACATAGACGGCATCATTGCCGAAGGCGCTGCGGGCTTCCGCCTTGGCCTGGGCGAGCGCCTGGCCGAATTCGGCGGGCGAGCGCACAACCTTCATGCCTCTGCCGCCACCGCCGGCGGTGGCCTTGATCAGCACGGGATAGCCCATCTCGTCGGCCAGCTTGCGGCCCTGCGCCTCGTCGGCGATGGCGCCGTCGGAACCCGGCACGACCGGCAGACCGAGCTGCTTGGCGGCTTCCTTGGCGGCGATCTTGTCGCCCATCAGCTTGATGTGTTCCGAGGTCGGGCCGATGAAGGTGATGCCATGGGCCTCCACGATCTCGGCGAACTTCGGATTCTCCGACAGGAAGCCATAGCCCGGGTGGATCGCGTCGGCGCCGGTAATCTCGGCTGCGGCGATAATGGCAGGGATGTTGAGGTAGCTTAGATTCGACGGCGGCGGCCCGATGCAGACCGATTCATCGGCGATGCGCACATGCATCGCCTCGGAATCCGCTGTTGAATGCACAGCCACCGTGCGGATGCCCATTTCGCGGCAAGCGCGGTGGATACGCAGGGCGATCTCGCCGCGGTTGGCGATCAGCACCTTATCGAACATGCGATGCGGCCCGCCTTTTACTCAATAATCAGCAGAACCTGGCCGAATTCGACCGGCTGCTGGTTCTCGATGAGAATCTGCGCGATCCGGCCGCCCTTGGGCGCCGTGATCGGATTCATCGTCTTCATGGCTTCGACGATCAGGAGCGTCTGCCCGGCATTGACCGTGTCGCCAACCTTCACGAATGGGGCGGCACCGGGCTCCGGCGCAACGTAGATGGTGCCGACCATCGGCGATTTCACCGCGCCGGGGTGAGAGGCGAGGTCTGCTTCGCTTGCGCCGGCCGAAGCCGCCGCGGCCGGAACGGCGGGCGCAGCGGCGACGCTTGCGGGCGCGGCATAGACCGGCGCGCCGGCCGCACCGCCCTTGGTGACGCGGACTTTCAACGGCCCTTCGCTCCATTCGATCTCGGTCAGCCCGGTTTCGTTGAGCAGGTCGGCAAGGTCGCGGATCATCTGCTGGTCGACGCGGCTCGAGCGGGATTTTCCGTTCTTATCCTGCGGCGCGGACGCCATGGGGGACTCCTCTGTATTGAAACAACCAGTGATTCGTTTGTTGCCAACGATGCGGTATTCAGACGATCTCGGCGAGCGCTTCAAGCGCCAACACGTAGCCCTTCGGGCCGAAACCGCAGATCACGCCCTTTGCCGCCATCGAGATATAGGAGTGATGGCGGAAATTCTCGCGGCGGAAAATGTTCGACAGATGGACCTCGATGACCGGTTTCTCCGCTGCGGAAAGGGCGTCCAGCAGCGCCACCGAGGTATGCGTGTAGGCTCCCGCATTGATGACGATGCCGACGGCCTTGCTGCGCGCTTCCTGGATCCAGTCTACCAGCTCGCCTTCGTGGTTGCTCTGGCGGAACACTATGCCCAGGCCCAGCTTTTCTCCGGCCTGGCGGCAAAGCCGTTCTACATCGGCCAGCGTGTCTCGCCCGTAGATTTCCGGCTGTCTCTGCCCCAGCAGGTTGAGGTTGGGGCCGTTCAAGACATAGATCGCCGGCAGCGAGCTCTGGCGCCCTTTCGATGCCGGCTGTTTCGTCCGCTGCGCCATACCCCTGCCGCTCCGTATAATCTCAAGCGCTTGCCGTACACTATCGGCCCGCTGGCGGCAACCCACTGGCCGGCCGTGCCACCGGCCGGCTGACGACGAGCCGTTCCCGGGATGTTTGATGTGAAACATGTCCCCGGCGGCGCAAGGCCAAGAGGGCCGGGCCGGCTGCTCAACGATCGTCGAGTGCACACGTAGGCAGAGTATTTGGATGAACGTAAAAGTAGAGTGAATCCAAAAATCCGCTCGAATCTGCGGTATTTCGCATTTTGGTAAACAGTTTATAACCCCCTCATGGTCGGAGCCGTTGCAGGGCAGGCCGCGCTTGCCTCTTTGACAGGACTTTCCACGGCGGGCCAACAGGGCAAGCGGAAGAATCCCTTGCTGCCGACCCCGTTGACGGAGCCCCAGAACGCGGGCCGCCAGCGGGCGCCGGCGATTCTCTATTTCGATGTGCCGCGGGTCAGCCCCAGCGTGTTTACCACCCTGCAGGACCGGGGGGTGCTGAGTGTCACGCGCAATGTCGTGGTCGGCGACGAGCGGACGCAACTTGAAACTGAGTTGCGTCAGAAGTTTCAAGTCAGCGAGATGCCGGCCAGTCCGGGCCGGCCGGGAACACCGGATGCGGTCAGCACGACGACGGTCCGCGAAGGCAGGCTCGATCCGCAGGCGCTGGATGACCTGCAGGTTTTGATCGATCGGTTGCGGCACGGCGATGACGGGCAGTCACGCCTGGTTCCCCTGCTGACCGATACGCTGAACCGCTTCGGTCAGACGCTCGGCCAGGAGGCTAAAAGCGCGCTGACCGGCATCATTCGCCGGATCGAAACCAGCGTGTTGGGCGACGGTTTCGATCTGTTCGATTTCTTCCGCGATCCAGGCCTGTTTTTCGGCATCGGCACCGGTCTGACGGAATTCTCGAGCCGCACCAACCATCAGGCAGCGGATGCCTTGGGCGACGTGATCCGCCATATCGCCGATGGCCGGCTCTACGACGACAACCCGCACAACGACTCGCTTCAGGCGCTGTCCTCGGCGATTAACCGGCTGGGCCGGGCGCTGGATCACGAAAGCAGCGCCGGGCCCGCGCTGCAGCATTTTCTCGATCATATCGGAGGCGCCCCTGCCGGAGACGTTTATGCCCGCCGCATTGCGGATGTCCTCGATCAGACATTGGCGGAGCTGCGCGGCGGATCGCTCGGGCTGCAGGCCATCGAACAGCTGCAGCGGACGATCAAGACGGTGCAGGACCTGGAAGATGTTCAGGGGAATGACGACGATCGTCTGCGCAGCGAGACGGCGGAAGAATTGCAGGGCCTCGTTGACCGCTATGCGGCGGCAACCAGTCGCTCGCAGACGGTTGTCATACCGGGGCAGCCGGCGGTGCCGCCGCTGCCCGGCACGCGGGAGGCGACGCTTGTGGAGGAAACGACATTCGTTCCCTCGGTCAAGACGGCGCCAAAGGTGGTGGCAGTGTATCAGTCGGTGCAGGAAAGCCTGAAGCCGCTCCAAAAGCTGAGCGAGCCGCCGCCGCCGGTCCCCAATATTGCGGTCCTGGTGGCGCAGCCAACGGAAGAGAGCGACGAGCGGAACACCCGGCCGGATCAGACCGAAGGCGAGGGCGGTGGCCTGCCCCGTTTCGGACTGCCGTATCTCGGGGGCATCGCGGCAGGAGATAGCCGTTTTGGCACACCGGGCCTGAGCCTGGGCCAAACGTCCGGGCAGGTCTTCGACAGCCGGATCTGATCGCCCGGTTTCGCCCGGTCTGTTGCCAAAACCCGGCGACGGAGACTAAGTCATGAGCCATGACGACCGAAGCCCCCCGACTGCATTGCGAAATCAACCCTGTTACGCCCTTCCAGCAGAATTGCTCGCTGATCTGGTGCCCGCAGACCATGCGGGGCGCGCTGGTGGATGCCGGCGGCGAGCCGGAGCGCCTGCTGGCGGCCGCGGAGCGGCATGGCGTTACCTTGGAGAAGCTGCTGGTCACCCATGGCCATCTCGATCATGCCGGCGCAGTGAAGGATATCGCCGAGAGACTCGACCTGCCGGTCGAGGGGCCGCATGAGGATGATCAGTTCTGGATCGATGGCATGCCGCAAGCGGCGCAGCAGTATGGGTTCCCGCCGGTTCGAAGCTTCACACCGACGCGCTGGCTGCAGAATGGCGACACTGTCACCGTCGGCAATCTGGAACTCGATGTCATTCACTGCCCGGGCCATACGCCGGGCCATGTCGTCTTCGTCCATGCCCCGTCGCGGGTGGCGCTGGTTGGCGATGTGCTGTTCCAGGGTTCGATCGGCCGCACCGACTTTCCGCGCGGCAATCACGCCGACCTGATCCGCTCGATCCGCGAGAAGCTGTTTCCGCTCGGCGACGATATCACCTTCGTGCCTGGCCACGGTCCGCTATCGACCTTCGGCCAGGAACGCCGAACCAACCCCTTCGTCTCGGATCGGGCGCTGGGGATCAGCTGAGGTTGGGTCCGGTATATTTCACCACGGTCTGATCGATCGCGCCGAAGATCGACTTGCCGTCCGTGTCGAACATTTCGATCCGGACGTGATCGCCGAATTTCATGAATGGGGTTTTCGGCTTGCCCTCGTTGATCGTCTCGATCATGCGGATCTCGGCCAGGCAGGAGAAGCCCTTCGAGGCATCCCTGTTCGAAACCGTGCCGCTGCCGACGATGCAGCCGGCCCGCAGATTGCGGGTCTTGGCGGCATGGGCGATCAGGTCGGCGAGGCTGAACTGCATATCCGCGCCGGCATCCGGCTGGCCGAAGAGCTTGCCATTCAAGTGCGTCACCAGCGGGCGGCAGACCTTGGCGTCTTTCCAGGCCGTCCCCAGCTCGTCGGGCGTGATGGCGACCGGCGAGAAGGCGGTGGAGGGCTTGCCATGGAAAAAGCCGAACCCCTTGGCCAATTCGCCGGGAATGAGGTTGCGCAGGGAAACGTCGTTCACCAGCATCAGCAGCTTGATATGCGCGGCGGCGTCCTTCGGCGATATCCCCATTGGCACGTCATCGACAATCGCCGCCACTTCGCCTTCCATGTCGATGCCATAGGCTTCGTCGGCGACCGGTATATCGGCGGTCGGCGGCAGGAAATCGTCCGAGCCGCCCTGATACATCAGCGGATCGTGCAAAAATTCCGGCGGCATCTGGGCGCCGCGCGCCTTGCGCACCAGTTCGACATGGTTGAGATAAGCCGAGCCGTCGCACCATTGATAGGCGCGTGGCAGGGGGGCGGCGAGCTTGTCCGGATCGTAGGCGATTGCCCCACTGGCATTGCCGCCGTTCAGGGCGTCCGACAGCGCCTGCAGTTTCGGCGCCATCGTGGCCCAGCTGTCCAGCGCCATCTGCAGGGTGGGGCAAAGGCTGTCGACCGGCAGCATCCGCGACAGGTCGCGGCTGACAATGCAAAGACGGCCATCGCGGCCGTGCCGCAACGAGGCAAGTTTCATTGCTTTTTCTCTCCCTGAACTTGGGTGCGCTTACTCTGCGGCCTGCCTGAAGCCTTCCGGGTTCCAGGTGCCGACATAACCCTTGAACTCGACGCTCTCCGCCGCCGGCGCGACATCCAGCGCATCGCGGGCATCGAGCATCACCGCGACCTCGTCGGTTTCCTTGCGCGCTGCCTTGGCGCCAGCGGCAAAGGCCTTCGGGTGCGGGCCATGCGGGAAGCCGCACGGATGCAGGGTGATCATGCCGGGATGGATATTGTCGCGGCTGAAGAACTGGCCCTGATGATAGAAGATTACCTCGTCGTAATCGTCATTGTTGTGGAAGAACGGCACCTTAAGCGCCTCCGGATCGCTCTCGATCGGACGCGGCACGAAGGTGCAGACGACGAAGCGCGAGGCCAGGAAGGTGGTATGCGCCGATGGTGGCAGATGGTAGCGATGGCTCATCAGCGGGCGGATGTCGCGCCAGTTCAGCTTCACGGCCGCCAGGTCACCCTTCCAGCCCACCACATCGAGCGGATTGTAGGGATAGGTAACGGTGGAAAGCTGGTCGCGCCGCTTGATCACCACGCGCCAGTTCCGCCCGCCCGAAGCCGGGCCCTTTTGCTGCTGGGCCTTGAAGGCGTCGTCGATCTGCGGGATCTGCAGCACGGCCGGGTCGAAAATGGCATGTGGACCCACCAGGCCCTTGTCGGGCAGGCGATAGCTGTCGTTGGTGGCTTCAATCAGCAGGAGCTTGCTGGGGCTCGTCGGCTCCAGGCGCCACATCGTGCCGCGCGGCAGCATGATGTAATCGCCCTCGCCATAGGAGAAATGCCCGAAATCGCAGAACAGTTCTCCGTTGCCCGCATGGATGAACAGCAATTCGTCGCCGTCGCCATTGCGTACCAGATGATCCATCGGCTGCGTCAGCAGAAGATGCCGGTATTTCACATGGGCGTTGGACAGCAGCGGTCTGGCCTTCCAGGGGCAGTCGACGGCATCGGCGAACTTGGCCGTATCGAACGCCCGCGGTTTCAGCGGGCCTTCCCAGTCGATCCAGCCGGTCGGCGGATTGCGATGATAGAGATGGGCGGCCGGCCCGAAGAAGCCCTCCTTGCCCATCTCGCGCTCGAAGGTGCCTTCCGGCAAGGCGACATGGGCTTGGCGCGAGGTGACGCCTTCGGCGTGAGTCATTGGTATCCAGGTCTTGGCCATGGCGAATCCTCCATTTCTTCTGTCAGGCGTGCGGCTTCAGCACGCCGCGGCGGATCTGGTCGAGCTCGATCGACTCGAACAGCGCCCTGAAATTGCCTTCACCGAAGCCTTCGTTGCCTTTGCGCTGAATGATCTCGAAGAAGATCGGGCCGATGACATTCTCGGTGAAGATCTGCAGCAGCAGCCCCTGGCCTTGGGTCGGCGCGCCGTCGATCAGGATCTGCAGCTCCTTGAGCCGCGCGAGATCCTCGTTATGGCCGGGGACACGGTCGGGCACCTGATCGTAGTAGGTGTCCAGGGTCGACTGGAAAGGAACGTCACGGCCGCGCAGGGCGCTGACGGTGCCGTAGATATCGTCGGTTCCCAATGCGACATGCTGAATGCCTTCGCCATGATAGGCATCGAGGTATTCGGCGATTTGCGACTTGTCGTCGGAACTTTCGTTGATCGGGATGCGGATCTTGCCGCAAGGACTGGTCATCGCCTTCGATTTGAGGCCAGTCAGCTTGCCTTCGATGTCGAAATATTTGATTTCGCGGAAATTGAACAGGCGCTCGTAGAACTCGGCCCATTCCGCCATGCGGCCGCGATGCACGTTATGAGTCAGGTGATCGACATAGGTCAGGCCGACGCCCTTCGGATTCCGGTCCGTGCCGGGCAGCGGCACGAAGTCGACATCATAAATCGTGCCGCGATCGCCGTAGCGGTCGACGAGATAGATCAGGCTGTCGCCGATGCCCTTGATCGCCGGGATGTTGAGCTCCATCGGCCCGACATGCGGCTGAACCCCCCAGGCGCCCAGTTCGATCGCGCGTTTATAGGCCTTGGCGGCATCCCTGACCCGGAAGGCCATGGCGCAAATCGACGGGCCATGGATACGGGCGAAGCTCTGCGCGAAGCTCTCCGGCTCGGCATTGAGGATGAAGTTGACGTCGCCTTGACGATACAGGGTGACGTTTTTCGAGCGGTGCCGGGCCACCGGCTGAAAGCCCATGCGTTCGAACAGAGCCGCCAATTTTGCCGGTTCGGGCGCGGCATATTCGATGAATTCGAAGCCGTCGGTACCCATCGGGTTGTCGAAGAGGTCGGCCATGGGGCATATCCTCCGTTATTAGAATTTGCGCATGACTCGCATAATAGTTACAATTGAAACTAAATCAAGATGCCTGACGGAAGGAATTCGGGGAGCTCATGGGGAAGGGGCAGCTAATACTTGAAATTTTTCTGCCGTATCGCCTGTCGGTGGTGACCAACAGGATCAGCGGTGCGCTTTCCCGGCACTATGCGACGCGGTTCGGAATCAGCATCCCAGAATGGCGGGTGATCGCGAATCTCGGCCGGCATCCGGGGCTGAGTGCAAACGAGGTGGCGGAGCGTTCCGCCATGGACAAGGTGACCGTCAGCCGGGCCGTTGCGTCGCTTGAGGAGAAGGGATTATTGGAACGCGTGCGCGATGCAGGCGACAAGCGCCGTTCGCGCCTGTCTCTGTCGCCGAAAGGCCAGGCCGTTCATGGCGAGATCGCACCGCTGGCGCTTGGCTTCGAGCGCGACCTGCTGACCGCGCTGACCGAGGAAGAGGTCGCGCAGCTGGATGTCATCATCAACAAGCTCAATGCGAAGATGGACAGCATGGCAGGCAGCTGACGCTGCCCCCGGCCTCAGTCTGATTTCGCGACCGGTTCCTGCATTTGCTTCTTCTGCTCGGCGATCTTGGCTTCAAAGCGGGCCTTGCTGCGCCGATGCAGAAAGAACAGCACCACGCTGACGGTGACGAAGAGCGCCAGCATGATGAGGCCGAAATCCTTGGCGATATTGCCCAGCACCGCTTCGAAAGCAACGCCGAGCAAGTAACCGAGCCAGACGAAGCAGTTGGACCACAGGCCCGCCGCAATGAAATTGAGTGCGGCGAAGCGGGGCCAGGAAATCATGCTCATCCCCATTGCCAGCGAGGAAAAATTGCGCACCCCGTATATGAAGCGGAAACTGAGGATGAAGCCGACATGGTACTTGTGCAGCAGATCCAGCGCGATGTTCACGCCGCTCTGCAGCTTGGGAAAGCGCTTCAGCAGGCGGTGACCGTATTTCCGACCGACGAGGAAATAGAGCTGATCGCCGGCAAAGCTGCCCAGCCAAGCGGCTGCGACCAGCCAGTAGATGTTGAGGAGCTTCTGGCTCGCCGCCGCCCCGGCGAAGATGACGAAGGTTTCGCCCTCCAGAAACGTCCAGAGGAACGTGATGACGTAAAACCAGTCATGGTAATGGGCGACCAGATGGTAGATGTCGACTTCCACTGTTCGTCCCAAATGCGTCGCCGGTCAGATCAGGCCGGCAAGCGGAGATGACGGATCGGCATAACGCTTTTTCGGCATCCGGCCCGCCAGATAGGCCAGCCGGCCCGCCTCGATCGCCAGTTTCATCGCTTCGGCCATGCGGATGGGGTCTTTCGCTTCGGCGATGGCCGTGTTCATCAGCACGCCGTCGCAGCCGAGTTCCATGGCGATGGCGGCGTCGGAGGCGGTGCCGACGCCCGCATCGACCAGGACCGGGACTTTGGCGTTCTCGACGATGATGCGGATGTTCACCGGGTTCTGGATGCCGAGGCCGGAGCCAATCGGAGCGGCGAGCGGCATGATGGCGCAGGCGCCGAGGTCCTCGAGCTTCTTGGCAGCGATCGGGTCATCGGCGCAATACACCATCACGTCGAAGCCTTCTTTCACCAGCAACCTGGTGGCGGCGAGGGTCTGCTCCATGTCCGGATAAAGGGTTTTTTGATCCCCCAAGACCTCCAGCTTCACCAATTTCCAGCCGCCGGCTTCCCGGGCCAACCGCAGCGTCCGTACGGCATCCTCGGCGGTAAAGCAGCCGGCCGTGTTCGGCAGATAGGTGTATTTCTTGGGGTCGACGTAATCGACCAGCATCGGCTGGCTGCGATTGGTGATGTTGACCCGCCGTACCGCGACCGTGACGATTTCGGCGCCCGAGGCTTCGATCGCCAGCTTGGTCTGCTCGAAATCCTTGTATTTCCCAGTCCCGACCAGCAGACGGGAACGGAAGCGCCGGCCGGCCACTTCGAAGTAGTCGTCCTGATCCCGCTTCAGCGGGGCATTTCCGCCGCCGATGAAATGGACGATCTCGATCTGGTCGCCGTCCGACAGGGGGGTGCCCGCATAGGCGGAGCGGGGCACGATCTCGCGATTCAGTTCGATGGCGATTTTGCGCGAATCAAGCTCAAGCCGCGCCAGCAGTTCCTCTACTGTTGCCGTCCCCGTCAGATCGCGGGTCTCGCCATTGATCATCAACCGCATGTCGTCACCCAAAATGCCTTATGACTTTACCGAAGATGGGGGCCAGAAGGCGCGCCGACAATAGAGCGCCGCCCCCGAGAGGAGCAACCCTTATCATCGCCCGAAATACGATCAATGCTTTGTAACATTCCGGTATTGAAGTAAAATCCGGCTTCGACAGGGAGGGATGCATGCTGCTTTATGGGTATTTTCGATCATCGGCGGCCTACCGGGTCCGGATCGCATTGAACCTCAAGGGGCTCGCCTACGACAATCATTTCATCCATCTGCAGAAGAACGACCAATTATCCGAGGATTACGCCAGACTGAATCCGCAAAAGCTGGTCCCCACCCTGGTCGATGGCGACCGGCAGATGGCCCAGTCGCTGGCAATCATCGAATATCTCGACGAAACCCATCCCAATCCCCCGCTTTTGCCGAAAGAGCCGGCCGAGCGGGCGCGTGTGCGGGCGCTTGCACTGGCCATTGCCTGCGACATTCATCCGCTCAACAACCTTCGGGTACTCCGCTATCTGGTCAAGGATATGGGGGTTTCCGACGACAAGAAGAATCAATGGTATCGCCATTGGGTGGAAACCGGGCTGCAGGCCCTGGAAAAGATGCTGGCGGGCAGTTCGGCCACGGGCCGGTTCTGCCACGGCGATACGCCGACCCTGGCCGATATCTGCCTCGTGCCGCAGGTTGCCAATGCCCGCCGATTCAATTGCGATCTGTCTGCATGTCCGACGGTGGAGCGGATCGATGCCGAGTGCAATCGCCTTGACGCCTTCATCAAGGCGGCACCAGGTAAACAGCCGGATGCCGAATAAATGTCGCTAGAAGGTCGCCGTGAAATACGGCACCCGTTACGCCGGGGGCGACGTCCGGTTCCGATCTGGCTCGCCACCGTTCTGCTGGCCGGTCTTTCGCTTCAGTTTTTTGGGGCTTCCGCAAAGGCGCAGTCTGCGCGGCAGTATTTCCGCATTGGGACCGGCGGTCAGAGCGGAACCTATTTTCCTGTCGGCAGACTGATCGCCGAGATCATCAGCGACGTGGCGCAAGGCAGGGATTGCGTGCAAGTGCGCTGCGGCGTGCCCGGTCTGATCGCCGTGGCGCAGACATCGAATGGCTCCGTCGCCAATGTCGCGGCCCTGCAATCGGGTGAAATCGAGGCCGCGCTGGTGCAGGCCGATGTTGCCCAGTGGGCCTTCGAGGGGAAAGAGCTGTATGCCGGCAAACCGCGACTGGATCGCTTGCGGTTTCTTGCCCATCTCTATTCCGAGGCGATGCATGTCGTCGTGCGGAAAGAGGCGGGCATTCATACGGTCGGCGATCTTCGCCGGCGGACCGCCGCCTTCGACGAGCCGGGCTCCGGGACGCTCGTTCATGTCCGCAATCTGCTGCGCGCCTACCATCTGACCGACGGCGATCTTCATGCGGAGTATATCAAGCCGGATCTGGCGCTGCCGCGGATGATGCAGGGGAAACTGGATGCCTTCTTCATCGTGGCGGGATGGCCCGCAAAAGCCGTCGTCGATGCGCTTGGCTCCGGCCATGCGGGGCTTCTGTCCATAGGGCCCGAGCAGGCGCGGGCGGTCATCGCCGCCAATCCTTTTTTGACTTATGGGGAAATTCCCGCCAATGCCTATGCGGGCATACCGGCGATCCGGACCTTGATGGTGGGGGCGCAGCTTATCGTGCGCGCCGATATTCCCGCCGATAGGATTGCGAATATCCTGGATGCATTATGGAGCAAGAGGGGCGAAACGATTCTGAAAAAGGGCCATCCGCGGGGAAGCGAAATACAAATTTCTTCGGCTTTGGCAGGCCGCGGCATCCCGATGCATCCGGGCGCCGAACGCTTCTACCGCCAACGTGGCTTGCTTCCGGGGTGACCGATGCCGATATCATTTGGTCGCCGGCAGATCATGATTGCCATAATTCTGATTGCCATCGGCGCCATTGGCATCACCATCTATGTGCAGAACACGCTCACGACGGTAGCACGGAACCTGCCGCTGACGTTGCTCGATCAGGAGCGTGACGCCGAGACGTTGATCCGGGAAATCAGCAATCTGACCTGGGCGATCGAAATGTGGCAGCAGAATCCCAGTCAGATCAATCACCTTCGGGTCGAAACACAGCTTGGCCGGGCCCGCGCACGGGCGGATGAATTGCGCTCCAACTACAATCTGGACAACATGGTCGGCGCCGCCGGCATGTACGCGGTCGCCAATCCTGCATTGCAGGACCTGCTCAATTGGTTTGCCGAGGGCGTTCCCGGGCAGGATGCGGAGTCCCCGGCCGTTATTTCCCTCATGCTTGGCCGTGCCCGCGATGCGGAAGTCAGGCTGATATCGCTGTTGCAGGAATCGCGTGCGACGGCCCGGCAAATCCTGCAGGCACAGGAACAGCGCTTGGACCGTTTTGCCAACGGCGTAGCCATTTTGATAGCTTTTGTTGCGGCGCTGGTGATCGGTCTGGTCCTTCTGCTCTTCCGGCAGCGCCGCGTCGTCGAATTGAAGGAACAGGCCGAATTGGCGGCGCTGGCAGCCAAACGGATCGCCGAGGAGGCCAACCGGGCGAAATCCGAGTTTCTGGCCAATATGAGCCATGAATTGCGGACGCCGCTGAACGCCATCATTGGCTTTTCCTCGATCATCAAGAACGAGATGCTCGGCCCAGTCAACATTCCCCGTTATCGCGAGTATGCCGGGGACATTCATGGCAGCGGCGAGCATCTGCTCGCGATCATCAGCGACATTCTCGATCTGTCGAAAGTGGAAGCCGGTAAATTCGAGCTGGCGGAGGATGACTTCGACGCCGATGACATCATGACGATTGCGGCGCGCCTGGTTCGCGAGAAGATGGCGCGCGCACAGCTTGAACTCGAGGTCGTGCCGGCCCGCGAACTCGTTACGCTTCGGGCGGATCGCCGCGCCCTGCTGCAGGTGCTTATCAATCTGATGAGCAACGCCGTGAAGTTTACGACCGTGGGAAAGGTGACTTTGTCGGCGGGCCCGGTAGAGGATGGCGGCTTCGCCTACACTGTCATCGATACCGGGATCGGCATGAATCCCGCGCAGATCAAGGTTGCGCTGCAACCTTTCGGGCAGATTCAGAATGCGCTTACACGGGTGCAGCCGGGAACCGGCCTGGGGCTTCCGCTAAGCGACAGGCTGATCCGGCTGCATGGCGGCCGGCTGGATATTCAAAGCGCCCCCGGCTCGGGAACGCGGGTCAGCGTCTATTTGCCGCCCTATCGGGTGGTGTCGCCGCATCAACCGCCCAATTCCGCGATAGCGTCCGGCAATTCGGCAAAGTGATCGATGAGCCGGTCGGCGCCAAGTTCGCGTGCCGGGATTCGGGTATAGCCGAAACTGACGGCGATGCACGGCAGTCCCGCCGCTTGTGCGGCATTCACGTCATAGGCGGAATCCCCCACCATCGCCGCCCAGCCGATCTGCTTGCCCAGCTTTTCCCCCAGTTTCTCGACGGTTCCGCGGACATGGCCAGGATCGGGTTTGCGAACCGACAGCGTGTCGCCGCCGACGACGGCGCCGAAGAACCCGTCGAGGCCGAGCCGTTGCAGCAATTCGCGGCTGAACCGCTCCAGCTTGTTGGTGCAGACTGCCAGCGCATAACCATTCTCCGCCAGGTTCGCCAGACTGGTGACGACGCCGGGGAAAGGACGGCTGGTATCGGCAAGATGGTCTTCATAATAAACGTAGAGCGCCGCCACGGCCGCCTCGAAGATGTCCTGCGAAGGCATGCCGCCCGTTACCTGGAAGCCGCGTTCGAGCAGGGCGCGGGCGCCGTCGCCGACCATCTGGCGGACCGCATCGAGGCCTATGGCTGGCCGTCCGGCGGACTGCAGGGCATAGTCGGTTGCGGCGGCGAGATCAGGTGCGGTATCCACCAATGTGCCGTCCAGATCGAAGAGGATTGCTTTGTGCATCATGCTGTTACAATTAGAAAAATCCTGAAACAGACGGAAAAATCTTTTGATTTCCGAACTCTGCGGTGGCTATGACACAGTCCGCCGCGCGTCGGGTTGGGGCGAATCGCGGCTTTTTGCGAATCTGATCTCTTCATTACACGGAATGGCGCAATGACGAAACGGGGCGTAGCGATTGTGGTGCTGGCGGCTGGGCAGGGCACGCGGATGAAATCGCAGTTGCCCAAGGTCCTGCATTCGGTCGCCGGCCGGCCAATGCTGCGCCATGTGCTGGACGCCGGTGCCAGCCTCGAGCCGGATCGGGTGGTCGTGGTGGTCGGGAAAGGGCAGGAGCAGGTGGCCGCCGCCGCGGCTCCGGCAACAGCCGCGGTCCAGAACCCGCCGCGGGGTACCGGGCATGCCGTCATGGCGGCCCTGCCGGCCCTGAACGGCTTCGATGGCGATGTCGTGGTCCTTTTTGGAGATACGCCGCTGCTGACACCGGACCTGCTGAAACGTCTGGTCGAAGCGCGGCGGGGCGAAGGCGATCCGGCGGCGGTCGTCGTCGGCTTCACTCCGGCGGAACCCGCCGCTTATGGCCGTCTGATTCTCGGCAGCGAGAACCGTCTGGAAAGGATCGTCGAATACAAGAATGCCTCCGCACAGGAGCGCGCCGTCCGGCTCTGCAATGCCGGACTGATGGCTCTCGATGGGGCGCGTCTGCCTCTGCTTCTGCAGCAGCTCAGCGACGACAATGCGCAAGGCGAATACCTGCTCACCGATGTGGTCGAGCATGCCAATGCGAAGCGCTGGCTTTGCCGGGTGGTCGAAGCCGATCCCGTCGAAGTGATGGGCATCAATACCCGTGCCGAACTGGCCCAGGCCGAGGCCGCGATGCAGCAGCGTCTGCGCCATCGCGCCATGATTGACGGCGTGACCTTGATTGCGCCGGAGACGGTCTATCTGCGCAGCGACACCCGCTTCGGTCGGGATGTCACGGTCGAGCCATTCGTTGTTTTCGGTGACAATGTCTCTGTCGGCGACGGCGTCGTCATCCGCAGCTACAGCCATATCGAGGGCGCCGCAATCGCCGCCGGCGCCACCATTGGACCCTTCGCCCGGCTGCGGCCCGGCGCGCAGATCGGCCTGGATGCGCATATCGGCAATTTCGTCGAGATCAAGCAGGCAGCGATCGAGGCCGGAGCCAAGGTCAACCACTTGACCTATATCGGCGATGCGCGGGTGGGGGCGAAGGCCAATATCGGGGCCGGCACGATCACCTGCAATTACGACGGCTTCGCCAAGCATTTCACCGATATCGGCGCCGGGGCGTTCATCGGCTCAAACACGGCCCTGGTGGCGCCCGTCAAGGTCGGCGACGGCGCCATGGTCGCGGCCGGCAGCACGATCACGCGCGATGTGCCCGGCGATGCCCTGGCGGTGGCGCGCGGCCGCCAGGAAGATATTGCCGGTTTCGCGGCGCGGTTCCGCAGCAGCCGGGCCGCCAAGAAGAATAAGTAGGAGAGTAAACGATGTGTGGAATCGTCGGCGTCGTCGGCACGCGGGATGCCGTGCCGTTGCTGGTAGACGGACTCAAGCGGCTGGAATACCGGGGCTATGATTCCGCCGGCATCGCCACTCTCTCCAGGACAGGTGCGATCGAGCGCCGCCGCGCCGAGGGCAAGATCGCCAAGCTGGAAGAACGCCTGGCGCAGCAGCCGCTGCAGGGTTTGATCGGCATTGCCCATACCCGCTGGGCTACGCATGGCGCGCCGAACGAAGCCAATGCGCATCCGCACGCGACCGAGCGGGTTGCGCTGGTTCACAACGGTATCATCGAGAATTACCGTGAGATCGCTGCCGAACTGATCGCCAAGGGGCATGAATTCCAGAGTCAGACCGACACGGAAGTCGCGCTGCGGCTGATCGATCAGCACCTGATCGACGGAAAGGAGCCTCAGGCTGCGGTGGAAGCCGCCCTGGGACGCCTGCATGGCGCCTTTGCTCTCGCCGTTCTGTTTCACGGCAAGGAAGATCTTCTGATCGGCGCCCGCCGCGGGGCGCCTCTCGCCGTAGGGTTTGGCAACGGCGAGATGTATCTCGGCTCCGATGCCCTGGCGCTCGCGCCGCTGACGGACCGCATCGCCTATATGGAAGAGGGCGACTACGTCGTTCTCAGCCGGGCCGGCGCGCGTTTCTTCGATGCCGAGGGCCGCGAAGTGCAGCGGACGGTCAGGCCGACGGCCATCAGCGGCGCCATGATCGGCAAGGGCAATTATCGCCATTACATGCTGAAGGAGATTTACGAGCAGCCGGCGGTGATGGGCGATACCGTAAACACCGTCGTCAGCCCGACCGATCGCCTCGTCCATCTGCCGGATCTCGGCCTCGATCTGGCCCGGATCACCCGCCTGACCATCGTCGCATGCGGCACGTCCTACTATTCCGGCCTGGTTGCGAAATACTGGCTGGAGCGCCACGCCAGGATCAATGTCGAGGTCGATGTCGCCTCGGAATTCCGCTACCGCGAAGCCCCGGTCGATCCCAAGGGCTTGGCGATCTTCATCTCCCAGTCGGGCGAAACGGCGGATACGCTGGCTGCGCTGCGCTATGTTAAAACCAATGGCGGGCGCACGCTGGCGATCGTCAATGTGCCCGAAAGCAGCATGGCGCGCGAAGCCGATGGCGTGTTGCTGACCAAGGCTGGACCTGAGATCGGCGTGGCGTCCACCAAGGCGTTTACCTGCCAGCTCGTCACGCTGGCGGCATTCAGCCTGGCCATCGCCCAGGCACGCAAGGCGCTGTCGGCAGAGGAAACCGCCCGGCTCATGGCGGCATTGATCGAGGTGCCGTCCCGGGCTTCGGAAGTGCTGAATCACGACGAGGCCCTGCACGCCTTGGCCGAGAAGATCATGGATGCGCGCGACGTGCTCTATATCGGCCGCGGCTCCTGCTTCCCCCTGGCACTGGAGGGGGCTTTGAAACTCAAGGAAATCTCCTATATTCACGCCGAGGGCTATGCTGCAGGGGAACTGAAGCATGGCCCCATCGCATTGATCGACGAGGGTGTTCCGGTCATCGTGATTGCGCCCAGCGACGGACTGTTCGAGAAGACGATCTCGAACATGCAGGAAGTGATGGCGCGCGGAGGCAAGGTGATTTTCATGTCGGATCGCAAGGGGTTCACGCATATCGACGGCAGGACTTTTGCCACCGTCGAGTTGCCCGAAGTTGATCCGTTCGTGGCGCCGATCCTGTACGCCATTCCGGCGCAATTGCTGGCCTATCATGTGGCCGTATTGAAGGGAACCGATGTCGATCAGCCGCGCAATCTGGCCAAGTCCGTGACGGTCGAATGAGGGAGGTGCCGGCATGAGTGCGCTGGAACGCGGCCTGCTTCCCTACCGCCTCAGTATTTGCGGTGTCGCCGAACTGCACCAGTATGCCGGCAGGATTTCCCATATTCTTGGCATTCTCGATCCGGGCAGTTTGGGCCCGGAATACCGGCTTCATCACCCCAAGGCGGAGTGCCGCGAATTCCGCTTCTACGACATCGTCATGCCGGAACCCGATAAGAAGCTGCCGAGCGAACGGGACGTCGCCAGTATCCTAAAGGTCGGCGAGCAACTGTCGCAGATGAAAGTCGAGCATCTGCTGGTTCACTGCTTCGCCGGCATCTCGCGCTCCACCGCGGCGGCCGCGATTTTGATGGCGCAACGAAATCCAGGGCGCGAAGGCGAAGTATTCGCCGCCTTGGCCGATGTGCGGCCACGGGCTTGGCCGAACGCCGTGATGATCAATCATGCTGATCGTCTGCTGCAGCGCCGAGGGGTACTTGCCGAAGCGCTCCGGCAGCATCAAATTGACGTCGCCCGCCGCTTTCCCGAGGTTCGGACACTGATCTCCGGCGTCGGCCGCGGGCATGAATTGCCCGCCGAGTTCGCCGAAGGATCAAATCGCAATGAGCCAATATGATTTCGACCTGTTCATAATCGGGGGCGGTTCCGGCGGCGTGCGCGCCGGCCGGATCGCCGCGGGTTACGGCGCCCGCGTCGCCGTGGCGGAAGAATATCGTTATGGCGGCACCTGCGTGATCCGGGGCTGCGTGCCGAAGAAGCTGCTTGTCTACGGCTCGGAATTCGGCCATGCCTTCGAGGAGGCCGCCGGCTTCGGCTGGACGGTCTCGGGCGCGCGGTTCGACTGGGCGACGATGATCGCCAACAAGGATAAGGAAATCGGCCGTCTGGAGAAGATATACCGCGGCATTTTCGAGAATGCCGGCGTGAAAACCTTCGACGGCCGCGCGACCGTGAAGGACGTCCATACCGTTGTCGTGAACGGCAAATCCGTCAGCGCCGGCAAGATCCTGATCGCCACGGGCGGCCATCCGGTCAAGCCGGCCGTTCCCGGCGCCGAGCTGATGATCACCTCCAACGAGGCCTTCCATCTGAAGGCGTTGCCCAAGCGGGTGATCATCCTCGGCGGCGGCTATATTGCCTGCGAGTTCGCCGGCATCTTCAATGGCTTCGGCTCCGAGGTGACTCAGCTTTATCGCGGCGAGCAGATTCTCCGCGGCTTCGATGACGATATCCGCAATCATCTGGCCGGCGAACTGGTCAAGACCGGTATCGATTTGCGGGTGAAGACCGATGTCACCAAGGTCGAGAAGGGGAAGGGCGGCCTAATCGTGTCGCTGACCGACGGCAGCACTTTGCAGGCCGATTGCGTCATGGCGGCTACGGGCCGCCGGCCCAATACCGATGGACTGGGCCTCGAGGCGCTTGGCGTCGATCTCGACGAGGAAGGCGCGGTGGTGGTGGACGAGTATTCCCAGTCCAGCGTGCCGAATATCTACGCCGTCGGCGATGTAACCAACCGGATGAATCTGACGCCGGTGGCCATTCGCGAGGGACATGCCTTTGCCGATACGGTGTTTGGCGGAAAGTCGCGCAGGATGGTTTATGAAAACGTGCCCGCGGCCGTTTTCAGCCAGCCGAGCGTCGGCACCGTGGGCCTGAGCGAAGCCGAAGCGCGCAAGCGCTTTGGCGAAGTCGATGTCTACCGCACCGTATTCCGGCCGATGCGGGCGACGATATCCGGCGGCGAAGGACGCATCATGATGAAGCTGGTTGTCGATGCGAAGTCGGACAGGGTCGTCGGCGTCCATATGGTGGGGCATGAGGCGGGAGAGATCATCCAGGGCATCGCCATTGCCCTGAAGGCCGGTGCCACCAAGGCGGATTTCGATGCCACGGTCGGAATTCATCCGACGGCTGCCGAGGAGTTCGTGACCATGCGCGAAAAGGTCCGCGAGCCGGTGCGGGCGTGAAATGCCGGTTCGACTTCGCGCAGACGCTCGCGTAACGCTTATCGTCGGCGGTGCGCGGTCGGGTAAATCCAGGCTCGCGGAACGGCTGGCCGAGCAGCGCGAAGGGCCGTTGACCTATCTGGCGACGGCGGAGGCCTGGGACGATGAAATGCGCGCCCGAATAATGCAGCACAGGGCGCGGCGTGGCGATCGCTGGCAGACTGTCGAGGCGCCGATTGCCGTAGCCGATGCATTGCAGACGCTTCCGCCCCGGATCGGCGCCGTCCTGGTGGATTGCCTGACCCTGTGGCTGTCCAATCTCATGCATGCCAACCGTGACGTTGAGCAGGAAACGGAGCGGCTGCTGGCCGTTCTTCCTACGTCTGCATGTCCCGTCATCATGGTTTCCAACGAAGTCGGGCTTGGGATCGTGCCGGACAATAAATTGGCCCGCGATTTCCGCGACCGGCAAGGCCGGCTGAACCAGCGCATTGCCGAACTGGCGGATCACGTGATCTTCACGGCGGTAGGCCTGCCTCTCGTGCTGAAATGACCGCGCGCGCCTTGATGTTTCAGGGTACCGGCTCGGATGTCGGCAAATCCGTGCTCTGCGCCGGCGTGATCAGGGCGTTGCGCAAGCGAGGCTATCGCGTTCTGCCGTTCAAGCCGCAGAATATGTCGAATAACGCGGCGGTCACCGCGGAAGGAGGCGAAATCGGCCGGGCTCAGGCGCTGCAGGCCCGTGCTGCCGGCGCCGCGCCCAGTGTTCACATGAATCCCGTCCTGCTGAAGCCGCAGGGCGATCGCACATCGCAGATCGTCGTGCAGGGGCGGATATACGGCCGCGGCGACGCACGGGGCTATCTCGATCTGAAGGCGGAACTCTGGCCTTTCGTCGTCGACAGTTTCTCCCGCCTGAAGCAGGAGGCGGATTTCGTCATCGTCGAAGGCGCCGGCTCGCCGGCCGAAGTCAATCTGCGCGCCAACGACATCGCCAATATGGGTTTCGCCAGCCGAAGCGACGTGCCGGTCATCCTGGTGGGCGATATCGATCGCGGCGGCGTGATCGCCAGCCTCGTCGGCACGGCGGCGCTGCTGGAGCCAGACGAACGACGTTTGATCGCCGGTTATGTCATCAACAAGTTTCGAGGAGACGCGTCGCTATTTGACGACGGGCTGAAAATCATCACCCGACATACCGGATGGCGCAGTTTCGGCATTCTGCCGCATCTGCCGGAGGTTTCTCACCTGCCGGCTGAGGATGCGCTCAGCCTCGACAGGGCGGCCGGTCAGGACGGCAAGATCGTCGTTGCGGTGCCGCGGCTGCAGCATATCGCCAATTTCGACGATTTCGATCCGCTGCGGCAGCAGCCGGAGGTCCGGTTGGTCTTCGTGCAGCCCGGCCGGCCGCTGCCGCCCGATGCCGCGCTCGTCATCCTGCCGGGCTCGAAGGCGACCATCGCGGATCTGAAGTTTTTCCGTGCGCAGGGCTGGGATATCGATCTGCTGGCGCATCTGCGCCGCGGCGGCCATGTGCTGGGCATCTGCGGCGGCTATCAGATGCTGGGGCGCGGCATTGCCGATCCGGGCGGGATCGAGGGGGAGCCGGAATTCGTGCAGGGCCTCGGGCTGCTCGAAGTCGAAACCGTGCTGACCGGCGACAAGTCCCTTGTCGAGGTGGACGGCTTCGAACGCTTCACCGGAGAGCCGATCCGCGGTTATGAAATGCATGTCGGCGCGACGAACGGCCCGGACACGACGCGGCCGTTGCTGCGGCTCGCTGGCCGGCATGACGGTGCGGTTTCTGCGGATGGCCGGGTGGCCGGCTGCTATCTGCATGGCCTGTTCGCCGGCGACAGCTTCCGGCAGGCCTATCTTGAACTGATCTCCGGCGAGAAAATCGCCGTCAGGAACCACGATGCGGAGGTCGAGCAGGCGCTCGACGGCCTGGCGTCGGCGATCGAAACGCATCTCGATATGGATGCGCTCATCGCGTCAGCGCGATAGCGGCCAGGATCGCCATGGACCCGAGCGATGCGCAGGCAGCGCGGTAAAGGCGCAGCGCTTTGCGGATATCGGCCGCCGTGGCATCGGCATTGCCGTTGCCCATCCAATGATCATCCACCCAGCCGCTGGCATACCGGCGCGGTCCGGCGAGGCGCAATCCAAGCGCCCCGGCCATCGCAGCCTCCGGCCAGCCGGCATTGGGCGAGCGGTGCTGCCCGGCATCCCGTTCCAGGGCGGTGAAGGCGTCTCGCGACGACGTGCCGGGCGTAAAGAGGCAGGCCAGGATCAGCAGCAACGCGGAAATCCTCGAGGCCGGCAGGTTCACGAGGTCATCGAGCCGTGCCGCAGCCCAGCCGAAGTCGCGGTATTTGTCCGACTTGTGGCCGATCATGCTGTCGGCCGTGTTGATCGCTTTATAGAGCGCGATTCCGGGCAGCCCGCCGACGGCAAGCCAGAAGGCGGGAGCGACGACGCCATCGGAGAAATTTTCCGCCAGACTCTCGATGGCGGCGCGGCTGACGCCGTGCTCATCGAGGCTGTCGGGATCGCGGCCGACGATCATGGCCACGGCTTTGCGTCCGCCCGCCAGGCCGTCCTGCTCCAGGCCGCGTGCCACGGCCGAGACGTGATCCCGCAGGCTGCGCTGCGCGATCAGGCTGGCGCACAGCACGGCCTCGACGACCCAGCCGTACGGAACATCGCGCAACAGCGCGCGGATCGCGGCCGTGATGGCGAATACGACGCCGAGCAGCACGAGCAGCGCTACCACGCCGCCGATCCGCCGCTGCCAGCGTCGCCAGGCCGGCCGATTGCTCTGCCTGTCCAACTGGCGGATTAGGCTGCCGATCCAGACGACCGGATGCCGGATCACACGATAGACTGCATCCGGATAGCCGAATGCGGCGTCCAGGCCTAACGCGATAACAAGAAGCCAAAGGTTGCTTGCAGCCGGGGTCACCGTAAGATCGCCACCAGTCGAGGAAGTCGGGGTTCACCATGAGCGAGACACCGCCAGGCCGTCAACCGGAGCCGCCCAGGCATGGCGGCGACCTGGCCGCGTTGCGGAGGGCTGGGGCGGAAGATTATGCAGGGGAGTGGATCGATCTCAGCACCGGGATCAATCCGGGGCCTTATCCGATGCCGTCGGTTCCTGACGGGGCCTGGACCCGCCTGCCATCGGCCATCGAAGTGGAGGCTTTGCTGGCGGCGGCGCGAGGCGCCTATGGCTGTCCGCCTGCGGCCGGGATAGCCGCCGCGCCCGGCACGCAGGCGGCGATCCAGTGGCTGCCGCGCCTTTTCGCGCCAGCCAGGGTTGCCGTCCTCGGGCCGACCTATGCCGAACACGCCTATGCCTGGAGAATGGCCGGGCATGCGGTAACCGAGATCGAGGGCCTGCCCGGCAGCCTGAATGGTGTCGATGTCCTGATCGTCGTCAATCCGAACAATCCCGACGGCCGGGTGATTGGGCGCGACATGCTGCTTCGCTGGCAGAAAGAGCTGGCAGGCCGGGGCGGCTGGCTGATCGTCGATGAAGCCTTCGCCGATGTGGCTCCCGAAACCTCCCTTGCGGATGCCGCCGGCAGCCCGGGCCTGCTGATTTTGCGCTCCTTCGGGAAATTCTTCGGCCTGGCAGGATTGCGGCTCGGCTTCGTGCTGGGCGAACCCGGCGTCACCCGGGTCCTGGCGGCCGCGCTGGGACCCTGGGCGGTGTGCGGCCCGGCGCTTTCCATCGGAACCGCGGCTTTGAGCGATACGGCCTGGCAGACCGCTATGCGGAGCGCCTTGCGCGAGAGACAAGTGCGCTTCGATCAGGCCCTGCGCCAGCGCGGCATTCATGTCATTGGCGGCACCGGCCTGTTCAGGCTGGCCAAGATCGCCGACGCAGCCGCTTTCGCCGCGGCGCTGCGCAAGCAGGGCGTCCATGTCCGCATCTTCGACAATCGACCGCATTGGATGCGCTTCGGCCTGCCGGCGGACGAGGCGGAATTCCTGCGCCGCCTCGACATGACGTTGCAGCAATTCCAGCTTTAGCGGCGATTGCGCATTAAGGCTTGTTTCTGCAGCAAGCTGGCGGCAATGACGACGATGCCGACGATCGCCAGCATGATGGTGGAGATGGCGTTGATTTCCGGCGAGACGCCGAGGCGTACCGCGCTGTAGACGCGCACCGGCAGGGTGGTGGCGCCTGGACCGTTGACGAAGGATGCCACCACGACGTCGTCAAGCGACAGGGTGAACGCCAACAGCCACCCGGCGACAAGGGCCGGCAGCAGGCTTGGCACGGTGACGAGCAGAAAGGCCATAACCGGCCCGGCTCCCAGATCGCGCGCCGCCGCATCGAGATTCGGATCCAGGGTGACCAGCTTCGACTGAATGATCACCAGCACGTAAGCCGCGCCGAAAGTGGCATGCGCCACCGCCACGGATGGCAAGCCGCGCTCGATCCCCAGCGTTACGAACAGCATCAGCGCGCTCACGCCAAGGATCACTTCCGGCAGGACCATCGGCGCCAGCAGGAGGCCGCCGAAAATCTGTCGTCCGGGAAAGCGGCCGAGTCGGGTCAGCGCCAAAGCGCCGAGCGTGCCCAGCGCGGTTGCCAGGGTCGCCGCTAGCGTTGCGATCTTCAGCGAGTTGACAGCTGCTTCGAGATAAGCCGAATTGGAAAACAGAACCCCATACCAGTGCAGGGAAAAGCCACCCCACACGGTGACCAGCTTCGAGGCATTGAAAGAGAAGATCACCACCAGAAGGATCGGCAGGTAGAGAAATGCCAGCCCGAAGGTGAGGGCGGTGAGATGCGCAAAGCCCAGTCTGGGAGACGGATGCCGGATCATCGCCGCAGCCCCGGTTTATCGGCAAGCTCCAGCCGTTGCAGCCAGAGTGCGGGAGCGAGCAGCAGCAAGGTCAGCAGTACGGCCAGCGCGCTCGCCATGGTCCAGTCGCGGTTGGAGAAGAATTCGGTCCAGAGCGCCTGGCCCAGGGTGATCGTGGCCGAGCCGCCGAGCAGGTCGGGAATGACGAATTCGCCAACCGTGGGAATGAAGATCATGAGGGCGGCGGCGAGAATGCCTGGCCGGGCCAGCGGTACGGTGACGAGCCAGAAGGCTTTGATCGGCGAAGCGCCCAGATCGATGGCGGCTTCCGTCAACCGCGGCGACTGGCCGGCCAGGGATGCGTAGATCGGCAGGATGGCGAATGGCAGATAAGAATAGACCATGCCGATCACCACGCCGAAGCCGGTATTGATCATCACCAGCGGCGTATCGATCAGGCCAAGCTCGATCAGTGCCGCATTGATCAGCCCCTCGGGTTTGAGCAGGGCGATCCAGGCATAGACGCGAATGAGGAACGAGGTCCAGAAGGGCAGAATGATCGCCGTCAGCAATATCGGCTGCCATTGCGGCGCGGCCCGATCGACGGCGCGGGCGATCGCCAGGCCGAGCCCCAGGCAGCAGAGCGTCGCGATGCCGGCGAAAAGCAGGCTATTGCCGAGCGCATGGATATAAAGAGGATCGCTGAAGATCAGCGCAAAATTGCCGAGCTGGGCTTTCCAGTGCAGACCTTGCGCGGTCCATTCGAACAAAGAGGTATAGGGCGGCTGCGCCAGCAGCGGCTCGGCGAAGCTGATCTTCAGGATCAGGGCCAGCGGGACGGCGATGAAGACGGCCGTCCACAGCGCGGGTACGGCAAGCAGGGCGGCACTGCGACGCGTCATCTCACCGATCCGCCAGCGGGACGAGGGCATTGGCATCCCAGGCAAGCCAAACCGTTTCATCGCGTTCGACGATCGGCTCTTGGATCGAGTTCAGTTGCGAGGCCCTGACGGTCTGGCCGTCGGGGAGGCGGATTTCGAGTGTCGTCATGTCGCCGATGTAGTCGATATCGGTGACGATGCCCGAGGCCGTATTGGGCGCGCTCGGTCCGGCCTCGCGGGAAATCTTGATCTGCTCCGGCCGCAACCCGAGCAATTGCCGGCCTCCCGGCTGGGGCTCCGCTCCGTTCATGGGAAATTGCAGCATCATTACGCCGCTGCGCGCCAGCGTCAGTCCGCCGGCCTCCTCCGCGACCACCGCGTCGAACAGATTGATATCCGCCATGAGCGTGGCGACGAACCGGTCGATGGGCCGGTCATAGACCTGCCGAGGCCGATCCACCTGTCGCAGGCGGCCCCGGTCCATCACGGCGACACGGTCGGCGAGCGCCATGGCTTCGTCATTGTCGTGCGTGACGAAGACGAAGGTGATGCCGGTCTGCCGGTTCAGCTTGCGCAACTCGGCCTGGGTCTGCTGACGCAGGCGCTTGTCGAGCGCGGCAAGCGGCTCGTCCAGCAGCAGCAATCGCGGCCGCTTCACCAATGCGCGCGCCAGGGCGACGCGCTGTTGCTGGCCGCCGGACAATTGATGCGGCCTGCGGTCGGCATATGCGGCGATCTCCAGCATCGCCATCGCCTCATCGAGGCGCCGCGCGATCTCGACATTCGGCAACCCTTCCCGGCGCAAACCGAAGGCGATGTTGTCCTTCACTGTCAGATGCGGAAACAGGGCATAAGACTGGAACATCATATTGACCGGCCGCTTGTGCGGCGGCAGGTCCGTGATGTCGCGCCCATCCAGCAGGATCTGCCCGCCATCGGGCGTCTCCAGGCCGGCGATCATCCGCAGCAGGGTGGATTTGCCGCAACCCGATGGCCCCAGCAGGACGAGGCATTCGCCATCCTCGACATCAAGATCGAGGGTGTCGACTGCCGTTTCGTCGCCGTAATGCTTGGAAACGCCCTTCAGGCTGAGAAGGGCCATGGCTTCAGCCGCCGCCTTTCACCCGCGTCCAGGCGCGGGTCAGGATACGCTGCTGCGATTGATTGAACGGCTGCACCGTATAGAGTTGCTTGATCGTCTCGGCTGGAGGGAAGACGTCTTTATCCGCCATGGCGTCCTTGTCGACGAATTGCAGGGAGGCAGGCACGGCATTCGGATATTGCACGGCGTTGGTAATCTTGGCGATTACCTTCGGCTGCAGGATGTAATTGATGAAGATGTGGGCGTTTTCCGCATGGGGCGCATCGGCGGGAATGGCCATCACATCGAACCATTGCTGCGCGCCCTCCCTGGGAAGCAGGTACTGCACATGCACGCCGTTCTTGGCTTCCTCGGCGCGGGCCCTGGCCTGCAGGATGTCGCCGGAATAGCCATAGGCGAGGCAGGCGTCCCCGTTCGCCAGATCGTTGATGTATTGCGACGAATGGAATTTGCGGATGTAGGGGCGCACCTTCATCAGCACCCCCTCCGCCTTGGCGATGCTGGCGGCATCTTTCGAATTGGGATCGAGGCCGAGATATTTCATGGCGGCGACCATGATCTCATCCGGCGCATCCAGCACCTCGACGCCGCAATCGGCGAATTTCGACACCACCTCCGGGTCGAATAGCATGCGCAGGCTGTAGGCCGGCGGGTTCGGCAGGCGCTGTTTGATCTTGTCGGGGTTGAGTCCGATTCCGCTGGTGCCCCACATGTAGATGGCCGCGTGCGCGTTTCCGGGATCGTATTTGGCCAGCCGCTCCATCAGCGCCGGATCGAGGTTCTTCAGATTGGGAATCTTGCTCTTGTCCAGCGGCTGCAGCAGCTTCGCCTGCACCTGCCGCGCCATGTAATACTGCGTCGGCACCACGACATCGTAGCCGGTCTTGCCGGCCAGCAGCTTGGCTTCCAGCGTGTCGTTGGAATCGTAGACGTCGTAGCGGACCTTGATGCCCGTATCCTGCTCGAAAGCCTGCAGGACCGCCGGGGCGATGTAATCGGACCAGTTGTAGACATTGACCACCTTTTCCTGCGCTCCCGCGGGCAGGGCGGTCAGGATGGCGGCGCATCCAAGGATGAGGGCGGAAAGGCGCATGATTCGGCTCCCGTAAGGTCGGCAGATTATGACGGTCGCGTTATCGGCCGGCAATGTCGGCTCGCGACGGGCCCGGTCCCATTCGCGCTCCCGGGGCCGTTGCCCCGGATGTCGGGTCGCGGTGGAATCGGGCTTGGTGGAATCCGGGCCTGGGGTGGATCGGGTGCCGGGCGATTCGGCGGTTCGGCCGGATCGTGGGGCCGGGTCGGATCATGGGCCGCCGCCGCCGGATGCCATGCCTTGCGGTGCGCCAGCCGATCCCATTACGCTGCAAGATATCAGATGCTAGGGAGTATGTTGGATGGCCGTTGAGATTCTGCAAACCACGCCGTTGCCGCCAGTGATCGAGGAGATCCTGCAGCGGGACTATACCGTGCATCGGCTGTGGCAGGCTTCCGACCGCAATGCATTGATCCGCGAGGCCTCGGGCCGGGTCCGCGGGCTGGTGACGTCGGGCAGTGTGGGAGCGGATCGCGCCCTGATCGAAGCCCTGCCCAGGCTTGAGATCATTTCCAGTTTCGGAGTCGGTTACGATCCGATCGACATCGCTTGCGCCAAGGAACGCAAGGTGATTGTCACCAATACGCCGGATGTGCTCACCGACGATGTCGCCGATATCGCGATGGTGCTGCTGCTCAGCGTGATGCGGCGCATTCCGCAAGGCGATCAGTTCGTCCGTCAGGGACAATGGCCCAAGGCCAAGTTCCCGCTGACCGAAAAGCTCGGCGGCAAGGTGATGGGGATCGTCGGGCTTGGCCGCATCGGCCAGGCCATCGCGCGGCGCGCCGAACCCTTCGGCGTCGAAATCTGCTATTTCGGACCGCGCCGCAAGAACGACCTGCCGTATCGCTATTATGATAACCTCACGGCCATGGCGAAGGATGTCGATATCCTGATGATCGCCTGCCCGGGCGGACGGGAAACCGAAGGCATCGTCAACGCCGAGGTGATCGCGGCGCTCGGCGACAAGGGTTATGTCGTCAACATCGCGCGCGGCAGCGTGGTCGAGGAACCGGCGCTGGTGAAGGCGTTGGTTGAAGGCAAGATCGCCGGCGCCGGGCTCGATGTCTTCGCCGACGAGCCGCATGTGCCGGAGGCGCTGCTAAGCCTCGAGAACGTCGTGCTGACGCCGCATGTCGGCAGCGGCACCCATCAGACCCGCCGTGCGATGGGCGAGCTGGTGTTGCAGAACCTGGCGGCGCATTTTGGCGGCCGTCCGGTACTCACCCGCGTCGTCTGAATTACCAGGAGCTGTCGATGTCGCTGCCGGGCTTTTTCCGGTCGCGTAGCATCATGTCGCGCAAGGCCTCGAAAGCCATGATCTTGACGGCTTGATCGGTGATGCGGCGCTGTTCGGCCAGATGGTTGGCCACGGCAGATATCCGGGGCCTGCCGGTGGTGGGGGGCAGATCAAGACCCTGGATGTTGTTGGCGAGCTTGCGCTGGAAGTCGGCGTAGATATCGCCGACGCTGCGCGGCTGGCCATCGGCCGTATAGAACACGCTGCGGTTTGCCGCGGCCGCCTCGGGGAGCAGGGCGGCGGCGCTTTGCGAGGGATCGTCCAGCCTGGCGGCCAGGAATTTCCCGGCGCCGGCGGCGCCGAGGAAGTGCCCCAGATAGAGATCGACGCTGTTCAGATCGACGCCAAGTTCGCGGGACAGGGCCTGCTCGTTGCTGCGGGCATATTCGGCGGCCATGACGGAAGCGATGCGCGGATCGTCACGCAGCGCCAGGATTTCGCGGCGCGCCTCGGCATCCCCGACCCGTGGCCGGCCATCGCTGCCGGTCGAAATCTGCTGGGCCTGCGCGGCCAGGCCGTATTTGCTGCCGTGATCGCGGACCAATTCGAGCCAGGTGCTCTCGACGAACTGGAACAGCCCGCGGGCCGAACTGGTCCTGGCCTGGGCATTCGGCTGGAAACCGCTTTCCTGGCCGGCCTGGGCGACCAGATAGGCGAAATCGACGCCGGTGCGGTGGCTGGCCTGCCGCAAGGTCGACAGCAGTTCATAGCTCACCTGATGACCGCCGATGCGGTAGGTGTCCGGGCGTAGGGCGGCGGAAGGCGCGGAAATCGGGGCCATGGACTCGTGATTGCCTCGTCTGAACTGTCCCGTCCTTAACCGCCTGGGCGCAAAGATTCCGTTAATATCTTCCGGATTGCAACAAGCCATTGTAGTTGCGGGATTTTTAGAGCAAACAGATAGCGGGGTTGATTGGGGGATGCGGTGGAGGGTTTCGTCTCCGCGATAGCCGGCCGTCTGGCGGCCTATTGGACGATATTCGACTGGACGGGCGAGGGTCCGTGGCTTGCCATGCTGTTGCTTCTCGTGGGCGGCGTTGGCGTGCCGGTTGGCGTCTACGAGATATTCGACCGCTGGGCGGCCCGTCGGCTGCGCGTCGACACGGTGGCCCTGGCGACCCGCTATGGCGGCTTCATGAATTCCTGGGCGGTATTCGGCCGCCATGCGAGCGAATACCGGGACGTGAGGCCGCTGTTTCCCGGGGCTTTGGCGGCGGAACTGGCGCGGTTCGGCGACGGCACCGCGGTCATGGCCGCCCGCTTCCGCAATGCGGCGGATGCCGATACTGCGGCGGCGCAACGTTTCGCCAGCTTTGCCGCGCAGGGCGTGGAATACGCCGAGGCAGGCCTGTCGTTTCAGCTAAGCGGCGAGAAACCCGGCAGCTATGCCTGCGGCCAGTGGCTGGTGATCGGGGCCATGCTGTTCGCCTTTTACGGACCGGACTCGGCTGCGCTCAAGCGGCGCCGGCAGGCGACGCCGGCGTTGCGGGCCCGCCGCTTTCCCGGTCCCTTGCGGTTGCTGCACAGCCGTTGGGGACATGGGTTGCTGATCTCCGCCTGGATGGGAGCCGCGATCATCGGCGCGGGGCAGATGCTGGAAACCGCCGCGCAGCGTCGCGGGGAGGGCGGGCCGGTCCCGGAGGTCGTGCTGCGCCAGCGTCTCGCCGCGCTCGCCGAGCGCGGCATTCCCGTCGTCACCTGGAGCGAAGGCGATGCCCTGATGATCGCCGAGCGGCCCGACGATCTGCGCAGCAAGGATTTTGACATCCTGGCCGGCCGCAACTGGCTCAGCGGCCTGCGCCTGCGATTTGATCCCGGCCATAACAGCGTCAGTGCGCTGCTGCTGGTCGGGCGGTCCGCTCCGGGGCAGGATGGCATGGCTGCGGCGCTGCCCGATACCTGGCACAACAACGCCCTGCTGTTCGACCCGGACGATCCCCTGATGATGTCGGTTCGGGATGCAATACAATCCGCGGGATGGACATGGCGGCCCCGGCTCTGGCCCGATTGCAGCATTGACTGGCGCGGGGCATGGTCTCGCCTGCATTGGTGACTTATAGTCAGCCTCCCCAGGCAATACGGGAGGACGCCACCATGCCCAAAGGCTACAAGGCCATGCTGGAAGAGGCGCTGGCGCAGATCGTCACGCTGACGCCGCAGGAAGCCGCCGAACAGCTTGGCAAACCGGACGTGGTTTTTGTGGATCTGCGGGATCCGCGCGAGCTTGAACGCGAAGGCATGATCCCGAATGCCTTTCATGCCACGCGCGGCATGCTGGAATTCTGGATCGATCCCGAAAGCCCGTATCACAAACCGGTTTTCGCTCCCGAGGCGCAGGCCAAGACGCAATACATCTTTTACTGCACCGGTGGCTGGCGCTCGGCGCTCGCCGGCAAGACTGCAAAGGAGATGGGTCTGGTGAACGTGGCCCATATCCATGGCGGCCTCGGCGAGTGGAAGAAGGCCAACCTGCCGACGGTGGAGTGGAAGCCGAAGACCGCCAAACCGGTAGGTGAAAAGCAATGAGCGGCCCGCTGACCGGATTGAAAGTGATCGAGATGCCGGCGATCGGCCCCGTGCCGTTTTGCGGCATGCTGCTCGCCGATCTCGGGGCTGACGTTCTGCGCATCGATCGCGTCGGCGAGTCCGATCTCGGCCTGAAGGTCGAAACCAAATATGCGTTGAACGGACGCGGCAAGCGCTCGCTGGCGCTCGATCTGAAGGATGCCAAGGCGATCCGCCTGATGCTGGAGCTGATCGCGAAAGCCGATGTTCTGATCGAAGGCTTCCGCCCTGGCGTGATGGAGCGCCTGGGTCTTGGGCCGGATGTTGCGCTCGACCGCAATCCGAAACTCGTCTACGGGCGCATGACGGGCTGGGGGCAGGAAGGGCCGCTGGCTTCCGCCGCCGGGCATGACATCAATTACATCGCGCTGACCGGCGCGCTGCATGCGATCGGCCTCAAGGACGGCAAGCCGGTGCCGCCGCTCAATCTGGTCGGCGATTTCGGCGGCGGCTCGCTCTACCTGGCGATGGGCGTGCTGGCGGCGCTGTATGAGCGGCAGCAATCCGGCCGCGGCCAGGTGGTCGATGCGGCCATGGTGGATGGCGCTGCCTCCTTGATGACCGGCTTCTACGGCATGATGGGAGCCGGAATCTGGTCGGATCGGCGCGGCAGCAACATCCTCGATACGGGCGCGCCCTGGTACGACACCTATGAATGCAAGGACGGCCTCTTCATTTCGATCGGTTCGATCGAAGGCAAGTTCTACGCCGAACTGATCAAGGTGCTCGGGCTCGATCCGGCGACTCTGCCGAAGCAGTATGATCGCCGGAACTGGGAGATTTTACGCTCCGCTTTCGCCGCCAGCTTCAGGACGAAATCGCGCGATGAATGGTGCGCGCTGATGGAAGGCACCGATATCTGCTTTGCGCCCGTCCTGTCGCTCGAGGAGGCGCCGAAGCATAAGCACATGGCGGCGCGGAAGACCTTCGCCGAAATCGGCGGCGTGGTTCAGCCAAGCCCGGCGCCGCGCTTCTCCCGCACCCCCGGAGCCATTCGCTCCGCCCCGGTCGAGCGCGACCAGGGTGGCGCCGAGGCGCTGCGCGACTGGGGCGTGGCTTCGGAAACGGAGTATGCCGCATCCGCCGAATGACGGCGGCTTCAGGCAAACGACATCAAAATCCCCCCGGAAAAGACAAGCCGGAAAAGACGAAAAAGACGAAGGAGAGTCATCATGGATTTTGGCATCAAAGGACGTAACGCTCTGGTTTGCGCGGCCAGCAAGGGGCTCGGCTTCGGTTGCGCGATGGCCTTGGCCAAGGAAGGCGTCAACGTCACCATCACTGCCCGCGGCGCGGAAGCGCTGGAGGCAGCGGCCAAGGCCATCCGGGAGGCCGCGCCGGGCGTCACCGTGAAAACCGTCGCCGGCGACATCACCACCGCGGACGGACGCGAGCAGGCCCTGGCAGCGGCCGGACAGATCGACATCCTCGTCAACAATGCCGGCGGACCGCCGCCGGGCGATTTCCGCGACTGGGATCGCGATGTCTGGATCAAGGCGCTGGATGCGAACATGATCACGCCGATCCTGCTGACCAAGGCGGTGGTCGACGGCATGGCCGAGCGCAAATTCGGCCGCATCGTCAACATCACCTCCAGTTCGGTGAAGGCGCCGATCCCGATCCTGGGCCTGTCGAACGGCGCCCGCGCCGGTTTGACCGGCTTCATCGGCGGCGTCGCCCGTCAGGTCGCCAAGCACGGGGTCACCATCAACAACCTGCTGCCGGGACGTTTTCTCACCGACCGGCTGAAGGGCACGATCGGCGCCCAGAGCAAAAAGAGCGGAGCAGAGCTCGAAGCGGAATTCCAGAAGCAGGCTGCCACCATTCCCGCCGGCCGTTTCGGCACGGCGGAAGAATTCGGACAGGTCTGCGCCTTCATGTGCTCCGTTCCGGCCGGCTATCTGACCGCGCAGAACATTCTGCTCGATGGCGGCAATTATCCGGGCACGTTCTAACAGCGGCGCGAGGGGGCGTAAGCCCCCTCCGCCCGAGGGTCGCCATCGGCGTTACGCTGCCGGCTTGTCCTTGGCATCCACCGGATGCTGGGCGCGGAACCCGACTTGCAGCCGGTTCCACACGTTGATCGCGCCGATCAGCATCGTCAGCTGTACCTGCTCGGCCTCGCTGAATTCGGCTTTCACCAGATCGTAATCGGCATCCGGCGCGCCCGTTTCGGCCAGCCGGGTCAGGGCCTCCGTCCAGGCCAGGGCCGCCCGTTCCCGCTTGCTGTAGAGCGGCGATTCCCGCCAGGCATTCAGCATGTACAGCCGCATCTCGCTTTCGCCCTGCTTGCGGGCGTCGGATGTATGCATGTGAATGCAAAAGGCGCAGCCATTGATCTGGGAGGCGCGCAGCTTCACCAGATCACGCAGGCCAGGTTCCAGGCTGCTTTTCTCGAAACTGGCTTCCAGGGCCAGCATCGCCTTGACCTGCTCGGGAGCCAGCTTGATATGGTCTTTCACTCGGGGGGACATCGCTTTCTCCATCACGCACCATGCGTGTTCAGTCTTAAAGACGCCCCAGCCCCGATTTTGTGACAGGCCGCGGGGGGGGCTTTCCTGAAACCCTGGCTTTCCCTGGGGTTAAGCTCCCGCGACAGCCTGTCCAACCCATTGTGCGCCCCCGAGGCGGGCGTTACACTCCATTGCTTTCCAGTGCCACAGGGCCATGAAAATGAGCTGGGAAGCTGAAATCACCGAACTGCGCCGCCGTGAGGAACTGGCTCGCCGTATGGGCGGGCCGGAGAAGGTCAAGCGCCAGCATGATGGCGGCAAGCTGACGGTCCGCGAACGCATCGAGCGGCTGCTCGATCCCGGCTCTTTCCATGAAATCGGCGCCATCGCCGGCCGCGGGCAATACGACGACGATGGCAACCTGATCGATTTCAGTCCGACCAACTTCGTGTTCGGCCGGGGCCGCATAGAAGGCCGGCCGGTAGTGGTCGGCGGCGATGATTTCACCGTGCGCGGCGGCGCTGCCGATGCCTCGATCTGGGAGAAGCAGGTCATGGCCGAGCAGATGTCGCATGAACTGCGCCTGCCGATGGTGCGCCTCGTCGACGGCACCGGCGGCGGCGGCTCGGTCAAGTCGCTCGAGATGGATGGCCGCACCTATGTGCCGCGCATGCCGGGCTGGCAGCATGTGGTCGCGAACCTGAACACCGTGCCGGTGGTGGCTTTGGCGCTGGGCTCGGTGGCCGGCCTGGGCGCGGCGCGCGCGGTCAGCAGCCATTTCTGCGTCATGGTCGAGAATATCTCGCAGATGTTCATCGCGGGGCCGCCGGTCGTCGCCCGCACCGGGGTCGAGATGACCAAGGAAGAACTCGGCGGCAGCGAGATCCATACGCGCGCCGGGGCGGCGGACCTGGCGGTCGCCAGCGAGGAGGAGGCCTTCGCGGCGGCGCGGCGCTTCCTGTCCTACCTGCCGCAATCGATTTACGAGCTGCCCGCCCGCATCGCGCCGAGCGACGATCCGAACCGCCGCGATGAACGTCTGCTGTCGATCGTGCCGCGCGACCGCCGCCGCGTCTACAAGATGCGCGAGATCATCGACATGACGGTGGATCAGGGCAGCTTCTTCGAGATGGGCCGCATGTACGGCCGTTCGTCGATCACCGGCCTGGCCCGCCTGGATGGCTGGCCGGTCGCGATCCTGGCCAGCGATCCGTATCATTACGGTGGCGGCTGGACCGCCGATGCGGCGCATAAGATCACCCGCTTCGTCGATCTGGCGCAGACTTTCCATCTGCCGGTGGTGCATTTCGTCGACATCCCCGGCTTCCTGATCGGGCCCGAGGCCGAGCAGGCCGGAACCATCCGCCACGGGGCGAGGGCGATGGCGGCGGTGTATCAGGCGAGCGTGCCCTGGTGCTCGATCTTGGTGCGCAAGTCCTTCGGCGTCGCCGGGGCAGCCCATTCTAATCACAGCCGGCTGCAATACCGCTACGCCTGGCCGTCCGGCGATTGGGGCAGCCTGCCGCTGGAAGGCGGTATCGAGGCGGCCTATCGCGCCGAGCTGGAGAAGTCCGCCGATCCCGCGGCGCTGCTCAAGCAGATCGAGGACCGGCTGAACAAGGTGCGTTCGCCGTTCCGCACGGCGGAAGCCTTCCTGGTGGAAGAGATCATCGATCCGCGCGATACGCGGCCATTGCTGTGTGAGTTTGCCAATCTGGCGGCGCCCTTGCGCCAGCCGGGCCCCTCAACCTTCGGGTATAGACCATGACAACGACCGACATCCCGAATATTCCGAATCAGAAGAAGCCGGCTCCGAAACCGATCGTTCTGACCTCGCATCCCAGCAAGGCGGAAAGCGCCAGGCCGCTGCCGATCGAGTGGGGGGCCGCCGATCCGATCCAGCGCGGCCCGATCGTCGCCACGCTGAAGAATCCGGGCGGCAAAAATGCCATCGGCACGCATTCCGGCGCCTATTCGCTGTATCGCGCGCTGGCGGTGGCGGCCGGCCAGCTCAACGCCGACCATCGTCCGGACCTGACGAACACCACCCCGGCCGAGCCGATCGGCCCCTTCCCGCAATGGGCCGATCCGGAGAAGATCGTCTCGCTCGATCCCTGGGGCCACATGACCAGCGAGGTCTTTGCCCAGCAAATCGCCGCCGGCTGGGATATCCGCCCGACCATCGCGGTCACCAAGGCGCATATCAACATGCCGGAACTGCAGCAGGCGATACAGGCCGGCCGCCTGAAGCCGGACGGCAATATCCTGGCGGCGAACGGCGACGTGAAGGTCACCAAGATGGCGGTCGAGCCGGTCTGGTGGCTGCCGAGCATCGCCAAGCGTTTCAAGATCAGCGAGACCGAGCTGCGCCGCGGCTTGTTCGAGCAGACCGGCGGCATGTTCCCCGAACTGGTGACCCGTCCGGACCTCAAGGTCTTCCTGCCTCCGATCGGCGGCATGACGGTCTACCTGTTCGGCGACCCGGCCAAGCTGGGCAAGACGGAGACCAGGATCGCCTGCCGGGTGCATGACGAATGCAACGGCTCGGATGTGTTCGGTTCGGACATCTGCACCTGCCGGCCGTATCTCGCGCATGGCATCGAGGTCTGCATCGAGACGGCGCAGCAGGGCGGCGTCGGCGTCATCGTCTACAACCGCAAGGAAGGCCGCGCTTTGGGCGAGGTGACCAAGTTCCTCGTCTACAATGCGCGCAAGCGCCAGGAGGGCGGCGACCGGGCCGAGGCCTATTTCCAGCGCACGGAATGCGTCGCCGGCGTGCAGGATATGCGCTTTCAGGAACTCATGCCGGATGTGCTGCACTGGCTCGGCATCAGCCGCATCGACCGTCTGGTTTCGATGAGCAACATGAAGTATCAACCGATCGTCGATAGCGGCATCGAGGTGGTCGAGCGCGTGCCGATCCCGGATGAACTGATTCCGGCCGACGCGAAGGTGGAGATGGATGCCAAGAAGGCGGCCGGCTATTTCACCGACAAGGTACCGGATAGCGACGAGTTGAAGCGGGCGAAGGGCCGGAAGCTCGAGGAGTAGGATTGGTGGGTGATTTGCAGGATCCGGCGCAGGCTGTTGCCTGGCTGCGCACGCCGGAAGCGATCCGTTTGCGCTGTCATGAGCTACTGGCCTTGGGCGAGCGCGATGCCTTGCCCAATTTCCATGTGCATTTCAAAGCCCTGCCGGCTGCCGCGGATTATGTGGCGGCCGTTATCCGCGAGAATTATCCGACCCTGGAAATTCCCTATCACGCCCGCTGGCGGCATTTCGCGGCCGGCGGCGTCGACCGCTGGGGCCGCTTGGCGAGCGAGTTGCGGGGCCGGGACAAGGACGAGGTCGCGCGCATCCGCTTCGATCTATGCGTCACCAGCGTGCTGCTCGATGCCGGCGCCGGCCCGGATTGGCGATATGAGGAAGCTGCAACCGGCCAGAGGCTTGCCCGCTCCGAAGGCCTGGCGGTGGCGAGCCTGCATGCCTTCCGGGCCGGGCTGTTCTCCGGCGACAAGGACCGGTCGCTGCGGGCCGATGCGGCGGGGCTGCTGCCGCTGCCGCCGAACGCCATCGAAAAGGCGTTCCAGGTCGGCAGCGGGAATCCGTTGGTCGGCGTGGAAGGGCGGGCGGCGCTGATGCGCAATCTGGGCGCGGCGTTGAAGGCGCGCCCCGACCTGTTCGGCGAGGAGCGCCGCATCGGCGGCCTCTACGACTATCTGAAGGCATCCGCCGTCGATGGAAAACTGCCGGCGCGCGCCATTCTCGCTGCCATTCTGGAAGGGCTGGCGCCGATCTGGCCCTCGCGGATGACGATCGACGGCGCCAATCTCGGCGATGTCTGGCGGCACCGCGCCATCGTCAGCGGCGACCTGACCAGCGGCCTGGTGCCGTTCCATAAGCTCTCGCAGTGGCTGACCTATTCTCTGGTCGAGATTTTCGAGGAGGCCGGCATCTCCGTCACCGGCCTCGACGACCTCACCGGCCTGCCGGAATACCGCAACGGCGGGCTGTTCCTGGATACCGGCGTGCTGTCCCTGCGGCATGAGGCGCTGGCGAAATATGCGCTGCCCGTCGAGGACGAAGCGGTGGTTGAGTGGCGTGCCCTGACGCTGGCCTTGCTCGACCGCATCGCCGACCCGGTGCGCGAACGTCTGGGCAAGAGCCGGGCCGAGCTGCCGCTCGCCCGCATCCTGGAAGGCGGCACCTGGGCTGCCGGCCGCAAGATCGCGCGGGAAAAGCGGCCGGATGGCAGCCCGCCGATCAGGGTGATCAGCGACGGGACGGTTTTTTGAGTTCGACTCGGGGGAAGCAGCGATGAACGCATTTCCGAATGTCACCGTGGTCAGCCATCCGCTGGTGCAGCACAAGCTCACCCTGCTGCGCCGCAGGGAGGTTTCGACCGCGGAGTTCCGCCGGCTGGTGCGCGAGGTCAGCCTGCTGCTGGCCTATGAGGTGACGCGCGATTTGCCTTTGGAGAAGGTCGAGATCGAAACCCCGCTGGAGCCGATGAAGGCGCCGCTGCTGGCCGGCAAGAAGCTCTGCTTCGTTTCGATCCTGCGGGCCGGCAACGGCATCCTGGACGGCATGCTCGATCTGGTGCCTTCGGCCCGCGTCGGCCATGTCGGCCTCTATCGCGATCCGGAGACCCTCGTTCCGGTCGAGTATTATCTCAAGCTGCCGGAGGATATCCGCGAACGCCTGGTCATCGTGGTCGACCCGATGCTGGCCACGGGGCATTCCGCGGCCGCCGCCGTGACGCGGATGAAAGAGGCCGGTGCCACGCAGATCAAGTTCGTCTGCCTGCTGACCGCGCCGGAGGGATTGCAGGTCATGCAGGACAACCATCCGGATGTGCCGATCTTCACCTGCGCCATCGACCGCCAGCTCGACGATCACGGCTATATCCGTCCGGGCCTCGGCGATGCCGGCGACCGGATCTACGGCACCAAATAGCGCGCTCAAATAAGTCCGATTCGTAGCTGCCATCACAGCGGCCGGCGCAAATCGCGCGCATAGTGCGCGCAATCCTCACATTTGCCCGGAGCCGTCTCATGGCTGCCTCTCTTTACCGCCGCGCCTTGCGCGCATCCCTCACGCTTGCCGTTGCAGCAATTGCCGGCTACGCCGCCCAGAGCTGGGCGGCCCCGGATCATCCCGGCATGGCGCCGGAAGATGTCATGCCCGCCGCCGCGACCACTGCGCCGAAGATAGTGGGGCAGGAATTGCAGGGCGGCCGTCCGGTCGTCCTCGGCAGTCGGATCGCCAGCGGCCCGGGCTCGGGCATGAAGTTCCTGCTGAACGATCGGACGGCTCTGATCATCGGTCCCAACAGCTCTCTCCGGGTCGACGAATTCGAGGCCGACCGCGTGGTGCTGCAGATCGAACGGGGCAGCTTCCAGTTGGATTCCGCCAATCCCGGGAACGTCTATGTGGTTCTGCCGACCGCCACCGTCGCCGTGAAGGCGGCCACCGTGGCGGGACGCATCGGGCCGGATGCGACCGAGGTGGCGCTGCTCAGTGTCGGCCGCGCCGAGGTGACCGGCTTCGGCGGGCAGGTGGTGCATCTGGAGCAGGCCGGACAGATGACGCGGATCGTCGGCCTGGGAGCGCCGAGCCGGCCGGCATCGCTGTCACCGCAGCAATTGCGCGGCTTCATCGGGCTGCCAAGCCAGCTCGCCGCTCTGTACTGACCGGCTGGCGCCTCTCTTGGCGGCGCCGGCCGCTAGCGATGGGAGCCGCGCCTCGTGCGGCGCGCCGCGCTGTCCGCCGCCGCGCGCGACTCGCGCCGTCGTGGCACCGAGGACACGCCCGCTGCAAAATATTTTTATGCGGCCACGATTTCCTATTGCATCGAGGGGCGAATGCTGTAAATAGCGCTTCATTGACGCACCCGCACGTGCCGATGGCCCCTGGCAGGTTATGCAACGACGAACGCGTCTCTTTTGGTGGCGTAGCGCGAGCTACGTCGGGTTCAGAGCCGGTCCGAGAGGGAAGTTTCGATGCTTGCAGCTGCTGGCCGCACGACGACCCGTATGCGACGTTCCTCGTCCAAGTCGCGTATTGAACAGGGGCAACTCACCCCCAAACTGCAGAAGTTCCTCGCCGAGTCCAAGGATCGCGACCCGTTCCTGGTCGTGGACGTGGATGTCGTCGAGCAGAATTACCGCGAGCTGCGGCGGCTTTTGCCGCATGCCCGCGTCTACTACGCCATCAAGGCCAATCCGGCGCCGGAAATCCTGCGCCGCCTGCGGTCGCTGGGCTCCAATTTCGACACCGCCTCGGCCGGCGAGATCGAGCAGTGCCTGAGCCTGGGCATTACGCCGGACCGCATCTCCTTCGGCAACACGATCAAGAAGAAGCGCGACATCGCCTGGGCCTTCGACAAGGGCGTGCGGCTTTATGCCTTCGACTCGCTCTGCGAGCTGGAGAAGCTGGCTGAGGTCGCCCCGGGCTCGCAGGTCTTCTGCCGCGTTCTGATGGAATGCGAAGGGGCCGAATGGCCGCTGTCGCGGAAATTCGGCTGCGCGCCGCACATGGCTGCCGATCTGCTGGTCAAGGCGCGTGCGCTCGGGCTCGACCCCTACGGCATCTCCTTCCATGTCGGCTCGCAGCAGACCGATCTGAACCAGTGGGACAAGGCGGTCGCCCAGGTTTCGCAGATGTTCACCGTGCTGCAGCAGCACGACGTCGAGCTGCGCATGGTCAATCTCGGCGGCGGCTTTCCGGCGCGCTATCGCTCCGACGTGCCGATGCTGGAGGCCTATGCCCAGGCGATCGGCAACGCCATGACCAAGCATTTCGGCAACAACCTGCCGGACATGATCATCGAGCCGGGCCGCGGCCTGGTCGGCGATGCCGGCGTCATTCAGGCCGAGGTCGTGCTGATTTCGGAGAAGGATTACGGCGACGATCGGCGCTGGGTCTATCTCGATATCGGCAAGTTCTCCGGCCTGGCCGAGACCATGGACGAGGCGATCAAATACCGCATCGTCACGCCGCATGACGGGGGACCGACCGGCCCGGTGGCGCTGGCCGGCCCGAGCTGCGACAGCGCCGACATTCTCTACGAGAAGACGGACTACCATCTGCCGCTGGCCCTGCGAGTCGGCGACAAGGTCCAGATCCTGTCCACCGGGGCCTATACGACGACCTATTCGTCGGTAGGGTTTAACGGCTTCCCGCCGCTGAAGAGCTACTGCATCTAAGGGACCGGCAGGAGATTCACCCACCGGGTTGCGAAGGGCTGGCGGCGCAGGCTGCCGGCCCTTTTTGCTACCTGCTCGCCGCTGAACGACGGGGCGCGGCCCGGCTTTCCAGCCGGAATTTGCCCGATTCCCGATATCCTTAGCATGAATCTGGCGTTTTCTATTGCGGAGGCCGGCGAGCTATGTGACAACTTCTCGCCCCAATAATGACGCGTATAACGGGCAATCCGGGTGGCCGTTGGGAGATTACGGTTCGCCAGGCGCATGATTTTTGCCACCGTATCTGTCCCGGGCGCCGGGATCGCCAGTGCTGTAATCGAATGCCTGTGGGCTAAAGGGGGGAGCGTTGAGCAAGCCGCCTTACGGCGACGACCGGTTCATGGCTGCGCTGGGCCGTCACCAGGACGCGCCGGGAGCGCAGGCCGGCGCGGGCTCCGATCCAGCCGACACATTGCTCTATGAGGCCCTCGACACGGTGGGCGAGGGGCTGGCGGTCTGGGATGCCGGGCCCAACCTGATCCGCTTCAACCGCCGGCTGGCGGAATTGTTCAGCTTCGCTCCCGGAGAAATCCAGCCCGGCTTGTCGGCAAAGGATTTCCTCTGGCTGCTGATCGACCGTGGCACCGTGACCATCCGCGCCGAAGAGGCGGCCGCCTGGATCGACGCCTATATCGATGCGTCCACCAAGGCGGATCGCAAGCAGGAGGTCCGGCTGACCGACGGCACCTGGCTGAATTTCGACTGGCGGCGGCTGCCCAGCGGCGGGTATGTATCGGTCTTCACCGATATCACGCTGCGCAAACGGGCGCAGATCCGGCTGCGCCAGGCCGAGGCGAAGTACCGCCAGATTTTCGACAACGTCCATGAAGGCATCATCCAGGAAACCCCGGAGGGCCGGGTGCTGGCGATCAACCGGGCCGGCGCCGAGATTTTCGGCTTCCATTCGCCGGAGGAGATGCTGGCCAATGTCACGCGCGCCGGCGAGCAGCTCTACGTCAACCCTGACCGCCGCCAGGAGCTGCTGAGGCAGCTCGAGCGATATGGCGTGGTCCGCGACTTCCGCTCGGAGATGCGCCGCCGCGACGGCAGCTCCATCTGGGTATCGAAGACGCTGCGCCGCGTCGCCGACGACCGCGGCAATGCCGTGATGATCGAAGGCATGTTCCGCGACGTGAGCCGGCAGCGTCATGCCGAGCAGCAACTGATGCTGGCCAAGGACCAGGCCGAGGCCGCGAACCGGGCCAAGTCGGATTTCCTGGCTAATATGAGCCATGAACTGCGCACGCCCCTGAATGCGATCCTCGGCTTCTCGCAGGTCCTGCTGCACGAGATGATGGGGCCGCTGGGCAATGCGAAATACCGCGAATACTGCCGTGACATCGTCGCCAGCGGCGAGCATCTGCTGTCGCTGATCAACGACATCCTCGACATGGCCAAGGTCGAATCCGGCATGATGAGCCTGGAAGAGGAATGGATCGACCTGAGCGAAAGCCTGGACGCCGCTCTGCTGCTGGTGCGCGAGCGCGCCAATGCCAGCGAGATCACCATCCGCAAGGTCATGCCGACGCCCTCGCCGTCGATCTGGGGCGATTCGCGCCGCCTGCGTCAGGTCTGGATCAATCTGTTCAGCAACGCCGTGAAGTTCACGCCGCGCGGCGGCAGTGTCGATATCCGCTGCGATATCGGGCCGGACGGCAGCTTCGAGGTGGTTGTCGCCGATACCGGGATCGGCATTGCCGAGGAGGATATCGAGCGGGTTCAGCAGCCCTTCAGCCAGGTCGCCAACGCCCTGTCGCGCAGCCATGAAGGCACCGGCCTCGGCCTGTCGCTGTCGCGCAGCCTGATCGAGCTGCATGGCGGCGAGTTGCATATCGAAAGCCAGGTCGGCGTCGGCACGACGGTAACCGTCTGTCTGCCGCTGGAACGTTGCCAGTTGGGCCCGCTAGCCGGCCTGCAGCACCAGCTTGCCAACCGCGCGCCGCTCGGCCAGCAGGCGAAGGGCGGCAGCGGCGTCCGGAAGCCGGTAGACCCCTCCGACAAACGGTCGCCCCTGGCCGCTGACTAACTGCTCCGCCAGCGCCGCGCCGAGCTGCCGGCCGAGCGCCGGATCGCGCCGGCCCTGTTCGCCGGCCCGCACCCCGATCAGTTCGGCCTCGCGCAGCAGCAGGCGGTTGACGGCCAGCTTCGGATGCTGCCCGGCGGCAAAGCCGACCACCAGATAGCGCCCGCCATTGGCGACGCCGCGCCAGGCCGCCGCGAAAAGCTCGCCGCCGACCGGATCGAAGACCACGTCGGCGCCGCGCCCCTGCGTGAGGCTGCGCACCTGCTCGATCCAGCTTTCGTCGGCGGGATCAAGCGCGCCGCGGGCCCCGGCCGCCAGCGCCGCGGCGCGCTTCCCGGCGGAGGAGGCGACAGCCAGCACCGTGGCGCCCATACGGGCCCCGAGCGCCACCGCGCCCAGGCCGGTGCCGCCGCCGGCGCCCAGCACCAGCAGCGTCTCGCCGGCCCGCAGCCGCCCGCGCGGCACCAGCGCGACCCAGGCCGTGGCGGCGGCAACGGGAAACGCCGCCGCCTCTTCGTAACTCCAGTCCGGCGGTTTGGGCAGCAGCGCCTGCGCCTCGACCGCCACCTCTTCGGCATAGGCGCCGCCCCGGCTTCGCAGGATCACGGCATCGCCGATCCGCCAGCGGGTCACTGCCGCGCCGACCTCGACGATGTCTCCGGCAGCCTCGAAGCCGGGCGTGAAGGGCAGGGGCGGTTTGTGCTGGTACGAACCGGCGATCTGCAGCAGGTCGGGAAAATTGACGCCTGCCGCGCGGATCGCCACCCGCACCTGACCGGGGGCCAGTGGCTGCCTGGCCAGCTCCGAAAAACGCAGCAGTTCGGGCGGCCCAAGCTGTTCGCAAAGAATGGCGCGGTAGGTCTCGCTCAAGTCTTCTCCCCCGGCACGGCCCGGATCTGGCGCCATCCCGCGGCCAAGGTGAGCAGCAGAATGATGCTGCCGACGATATAGGGCACGCTGACCCCGATCTCATCGAAGAGCCAGCCGCCCCAGACCGGGCCGAGCACGCGGCCGAGCGCCGCCATGGACTGCGCCGTGCCCATGGTCAATCCCTGTTTGCCGGGATCGGCGCTGCGCGAGATCAGGCTGTTGATGCTCGGATTGACCAGGGCGAAGCCGGTTGCCGTCAGGATGATCGACAGCGCCATTTCGACGGGTGCGAAAATCCAGTGCGACATCAGCATGCCGGCGGCCAGCCCGATCAGGCCGGCGACGAGCAGCCTGGCTTCCCCGAAGCGCAGCGCCAGCGGGCCGATCAGCAGGCCCTGCATCGCCAGGACGATCGCCCCGATGAAGGTGTAGGCGATGCCCACCTCATAGGCGTGCCAGTGCAGCCGCGCATTGGCGAAAAGCGGGAACAGCGTTTCGATCTGCGCGAAAGCGAAGCTGATCGCGAAATTCATCGTCACGAAAGCAAGGGCGCCGGGGCTGAGCTGCGGCAGCGTCTTCAGGATGTTCCGGCTCCTTACCGCGCTGCCCGATCCTGGCGACAGCGTCTCTCTGATGGTGATCGCGGCAAGCAGCAGCGCAAGGCTGGAGGCGGCAGCCGCGGCAAAGGCCGGCAGATGATAGGCCGGATGCGCCGGATCATCGCCGATCAGGACCCCGCCAAGGATCGGACCCAGGATCATGCCGATCCCGAAGCCTGCGCCGATCAATCCCATGCCTTTGGCGCGCTTCTGCGGCGGGGTGGCGTCGCCGATGATCGCCTGCGCGATGCCGATCTTGCCGCTGCCGATGCCGCCCATCACGCGGGCGGCGAAGATCACCCAGAGGCTGTCGGCGAAAGCCAGCGTCAGATAGCCGGCGGCGGTCAGGATCGTGCAGGCGAGGAAGACGGGCTTGCGGCCGATCCGGTCGGAAAGGCTGCCAAGCGGCGGCGCGACGAGGAATTGTGCGACCGAGAAGACGGCCGACAGCAGCGCCACGGCGAAAGGCGAGGCGCCGAAATGGCTGGCATAGAAGGGCAGGAGCGGCAGAATCAGGCCGAAGCCGATCAGGTCGACGACGACGGTCAGGAACACCGCCGCCAGCATCTATCCGAAGCCTTTGTGACAAGGCCAAAACCCGGCCGCGTCGGCATTGCCGGAAGCGGCGCTGTCCGGTACTTTCCGCGCGTTTTTACGGCCGAATGGCCGGGAAAGGGAAAGGCGGGCCATGAAGGTCAAGGGCGTACCCTACCGCACGATCTGGGTCAATGACGACGGCTGGTCGGTCGGCATCATCGATCAGACCAGGCTGCCGCACGCCTTCGTCACCACCAGCCTGAAGACCTGGGAGGAGGCGGCCCATGCGATCAAGGCGATGGTGGTGCGCGGTGCGCCGCTGATCGGCGCTACCGGCGCCTATGGCCTGGCGCTGGCGATGCGCGCCGATCCGTCCGATGCGATGCTGGACAAGGCCTATCGGGTCATCAACGAGACGCGGCCGACGGCGATCAACCTGAAATGGGCGCTCGATCGCGTGCGCAACGCGCTGCACAACCAGCCGCCATCGGGCCGCGCCGCCATCGCCTACAAGGTCGCCGCCGAGATCTGCGACGAGGATGTCGCGACCTGCTCGGCGATCGGCGATCACGGGCTGGGCATCATCGAGGAACTCCATGCCAGGGCCGGCGGCAAGCGCGCCATCAACATCCTGACGCATTGCAATGCCGGCTGGCTGGCCACCGTCGACTGGGGCACGGCGATCGCGCCGATCTACAAGGCGCATGATAAGGGCATTCCGGTACATGTCTGGGTCGACGAGACGAGGCCGCGCAACCAGGGCGCGTCGCTTACCGCCTGGGAGCTGAACAGCCACGGCGTGCCGCATACGGTGATCGTCGACAATGCCGGCGGCCATCTGATGCAGCATGGCCAGGTCGATATGTGCATCGTCGGCACCGACCGCACCACGCGCGAAGGCGATGTCTGCAACAAGATCGGCACATACCTGAAGGCGCTCGCCGCCAAGGACAATGGCGTGCCCTTCTATGTGGCATTGCCGCATTCCACCATCGACTGGACGATCCGCGACGGCGTCAAGGAAATCCCGATCGAGCAACGCGCCCAGGAGGAAGTGACCGTGATGAGCGGACGCACCGCATCGGGCGAGGTGGTGCCGGTGACGATCATGCCGGAGGGCAGCAGGGCGGGCAATTACGCGTTCGACGTCACGCCGGCGCGCCTGGTGACCGGCCTGGTGACCGAGCGCGGCGTCTGCGCGGCATCCGAAGCCGGCCTGACGAAGCTCTATCCCGAATTCGCTTAAATCCAGGAAAGTCGACATGAAGAATCTGTGGTCCGACCGCGACGCCAAGGTCGCCATCGCGCAATATGCCAGGCAGGGCGTGAACGAGGATCTGGCGCTGCGCACCTACACGACGCGGCTGCTCGGCGGCGTGCCGGCCCTGGTGCAGCATGGCGGCGGCAACACCTCGGTCAAGACCACCATGCCCGATCCGCTCGGCAAGCCGGTGGACGTGCTCTGCGTGAAGGGTTCTGGCTGGGACATGGCGGTGATCGAGCCGCCCGGCCTGCCGGCGGTGAAGCTCAAGCCGCTGCAGGACCTGATCGCGCTGAAAAGCCTCACCGATGAGGACATGGTCAACATCCAGCGCTGCAACCTGCTGGACAGCACCTCGCCGAATCCCTCGGTCGAGACGCTGTTTCACGCTTTCCTGCCGCACAAGTTCATCGACCATACCCATGCCAATGCGGTGCTGGCGATCACCGATCAGCCGGACGGCGCCGCGATCTGCCGGAAAATCTACGGCCGCCGCGTCGCGCTGGTCGATTACGGGATGCCGGGCTTCGGCCTGGCCAAGAAGGCCGCCGCGGCCTGGAAGGCGCAGCCCGATTGCGAGGGCCTGATCCTGCTCAAGCACGGCATCTTCACCGTCGGCGATACGGCCAGGCAGGCCTATGACCGCATGATCGCCTTCGTCTCGATGGCTGAAGCCTATCTGGCCAAGGGGCGCAAGACGGTCTTTGCGCCGGGCGCCAGGCTGCCGAAGAAGATCGCGCCGGCGGAGGAGGTGCTGCCAATCCTGCGCGGCCTGCTCGCCCTGCCGGCCGGCGAGGACGGCGCGTTCAGGCGCTGGGTCTTCGATCTGCGCGACAGTGCCGAGATCCAGGCCTTCGCGCGCGGCAAGGAGGTCATGCGCTACAGCCAGGCCGGCACCGTCACGCCGGACCATGTGATCCGCACCAAGCCCTGGCCGCTGGTGCTGCCGGCGCCGGAAGCCGGCAAGCTCGACGACTTCGCCGCCGCCGCCCGCAAGGCGGTCGATGCGTATATCAAAAAGTACCAGGCCTATTTCGAGCGCCACAATGCCAAGGCCCAGCCGAAGAAGATCATGCTGGACCCGATGCCGCGCGCATTGCTGATTCCGGGGCTTGGCCTTGTCGGCGTCGGCAAGAGCCGCAAGGATGCCGCCATCGCGGCCGATATCGCCACCACGGCGGTCGAAGTGATCACCCGCGCCGAGGCGATCGGCCGCTTCACCAGCATCAAGGAACGCGACATTTTCGATGTCGAATACTGGTCGCTGGAGCAGGCCAAGCTCGGCAAGGGTGGCGAGAAGCCGCTGGCGCGCCAGGTGGTCGTCGTCACCGGCGGCGCCGGCGCCATCGGTGCGGCCACGGCGAAGGCCTTCGCTGCCGAGGGCGCCGAGGTGGCGGTATTCGATCTCGACGGTGCCAGGGCGGCCGAGGTCGCCAAAAAGCTGGGCGGCATCGGCATCGCCTGCGACGTCACCAGGCCGGACGCCGTCGCGGCGGCTTTCGCCAAGGTCGTCGCGCATTTCGGCGGCGTCGATATCGTCGTGTCCAATGCCGGCAATGCCTGGGGCGGCAAGATCGGCGAGGTTTCCGATGCGCTGCTGCGCCAGAGCTTCGAGCTGAATTTCTTCAGCCATCAATATGTCGCGCAGGCCGCCGTGAAGATCATGCTCAGGCAGAAGACCGGCGGCTGCCTGCTGTTCAACGCTTCCAAGCAGGCGGTCAATCCCGGCCCCGATTTCGGACCCTATGGCTTGCCCAAGGCGGCGACCTTGTTCCTCTCGCGGCAATATGCGCTCGATTACGGCGCCGAAGGCATCCGTTCGTCGGCGGTCAATGCCGACCGCATCCGCTCCGGCCTGCTCACCGACGAGATGGTGGCGAAGCGCTCCAGGGCGCGCGGCGTGTCGGAGAAGGAGTATATGTCCGGCAACCTGCTGCGCCGCGAGGTGAAGGCCGACGACGTGGCGCAGGCCTTCGTGCAGCTTGCCCTGGCGCAGAAGACCACGGCGGCGGTGGCGACGGTGGATGGCGGCAATATCGCCGCCGCGTTGCGCTAGCGAAGGCGGGTATCGGCTCGGATCGGGGTCAGACCTCGATCCGCGCCACCACCTGGCCTTCCTTCACGCTGTCGCCCTCGTCGACGACGATCGCGGCGAGCGTGCCCGGCTTCGGCGCTTCGACCGGAATCTCCATCTTCATCGATTCGAGGATCATCACCGGATCGCCGGCGCCGAGGCTGGCGCCCGGCTGGGCCTCGATTTTCCAAACCTTGCCGGTGACGTCGGCCTTGATATCGATGACGGGCATGATTCCTCCTGCTGTTTACCATCTTTCTAGCTGGAAGCGCCGGAAGCGTCTGCATAAAATGCAGCGATGCGAGGGGGACAGCTTGGCTTGCCGTAACGTCATTTCGGGTCTGGCACTGGTTGCGGCGGCAAGCCTCGGCGGCTGCAACACCTATAACGGTTTCCGGCGCGACCTCGGCGTCGACCCGGTCGATCCGCCGCGGCAGACCATGGCGCAGGGCGATCATGCGATGCAGCCCGCACCGCCGCCCGCACCAGCGCCCGGGCCGCGGCAGCCGGTGCCGGTTGCCGGCGATATCTCGCAGGCCAGCTGGGCCGCCGAGCGGGCGACCTATTACACCCCGCAGAACAATACCGTCCCGGTCGGCTACAAGCCGGCGCCGAAGGCAGCCGAGGAGACAAGCGCCGCGACGAACGCCGCGCCGGCGGGGCAGCCATTGCCGCTCAAGCCTGGCGCCTTTCCGGCAGCGAAGATGCCGCCGCCGGCCACCGCGTCTGCCGCGCCAGCCGGGGCGGGGCCAGCCGGTACTGGGCCTACTGGGACTGGGCCTGCCGCTTCCGCCGCTCCGGCATCGCCGCAGCCGAAGCCGGCCTATGCCTCGGCAGCGGCCACGGAGCAGGCTGCCGGGAAAGCGGCAATGAAACCTGCTACGGCCTCACCTGAAGCCGTCGGCAAGATGACGCAGAAGCCGGCATCCGATGGTCTTTGGCGTGTGCATCTCGCTTCGCATCGCACCGAATGGGCGGCGATCAGCGAGTGGCAGGAACTGCTCAAGCGGAATCCGAAACTCTACGGCCAGTTCGATCCGAAGATCGAATGGGTCGACCTCAAAGGGCGCGGCTCCTTCGCGCGTCTGCTGGCCGGCGGCTGGGCTGACCGCAAGGAGGCCGATGCGGCCTGCGCCAAGATCCGCGGCCCCCGGCGCTATTGCGCGGCGATGAAGGACTAGCGCCGCCGCCGCCAGGCAGCGACTTCGGCCGCGCTTACGCGGCAGCCTCCGCCGCTCTTTGCGCCTTCTTGCGGTCGTTCGGATCGAGCAGCTTCTTGCGGATGCGGATCGATTTCGGCGTCACCTCGACCAGCTCGTCGTCGCCGATATACGCGATCGCCTGTTCCAGCGTCATCTTGCGCGGCGGGGTCAGCTTCACGGCCTCGTCCTTGCCGGCGGCGCGGATGTTGGTGAGCTGCTTCGCCTTCATCGGGTTGACTTCGAGGTCGTTGTCGCGGCTGTTCTCGCCGATGATCATGCCCTCATAGACCGGCGTGCCCGGATCGACGAACAGCACGCCGCGTTCCTCGATATACCACAGCGCATAGGCCACGGTTTCGCCGGTGCCGTTGGCGATCAGAACGCCGTGGCGCCGGCCGGGGATGGGGCCGCGATGCGGACCATAGCCGTGGAACAGCTTGTTCATGATGCCGGTGCCGCGGGTATCGGTCAGGAACTCGCCGTGATAGCCGATCAGGCCGCGCGACGGCGCCAGGAAGGTGATGCGGGTCTTGCCGCCGCCCGAGGGGCGCATGTCGCGCAGCTCGGCCCTGCGCAGGCTCATCTTCTCGACCACCACGCCGGTATAGGCGTCGTCGACATCGACATGCACTTCCTCGATCGGCTCCAGCAGCTGGCCGTTCTCGTCCTTCTTGAAGATGACGCGCGGACGGCTGATGGACAGTTCGAAACCCTCGCGGCGCATCGTCTCGACCAGTACGCCGAGCTGCAATTCGCCGCGGCCGGAAACCTGGAAGGCGTCCTTCTCGTCGGTCTCGGTGACGCGGATCGCGACATTGCCCTCGGCCTCGCGCAGCAGGCGCTCGCGGATCACGCGGCTCTGCACCTTGCTGCCTTCCTTGCCGGCGAAGGGCGAATTGTTGACTGAGAAGGTCATGGCCAGCGTTGGCGGATCGATCGGGTTGGCCGGCACGGCTTCGGCGACGGCGGGATCGCAGATGGTGTCGGCGACCGTGGTGGTGGTCAGGCCGGCAATGGCGATGATGTCGCCGGCCTGCGCCTCGTCCACCGGTACGCGCTCGATGCCGCGGAAGGCCAGCAGCTTGGTGGCGCGTCCGGATTCCACTTCCTTGTCGCCGCGCAGGGCATGGATCGGCGCGTTGATCTTGATCTTGCCCGAATAGATGCGGCCGGTGAGGATGCGGCCGAGGAAGTTGTCGGCCTCCAGGGTCGTCACCAGCATCTTGAACGGGGCGTCGACCTCGGCCTGCGGCGCCGGCACATGCCGCACGATCAGGTCGAAGAGGGGGGCGAGGTCCTTGCGCGGGCCTTCCAGGCTGTCATCGGCCCAGCCGGAGCGGCCGGAGGCGAACATGACCGGGAAGTCGAGCTGCTCTTCCGTCGCATCCAGAGCGGCGAAGAGATCGAACACCTCCGAATGCACTTCCACCGGCCGGGCATCCTGGCGGTCGACCTTGTTGATGACGACGATGGGCCGCATGCCGAGCCCCAGCGCCTTGGTCAGCACGAATTTGGTCTGCGGCAGCGGGCCTTCGGCGGCATCGACCAGCAGCACCACGCCATCGACCATCGAGAGGATGCGTTCGACCTCGCCGCCGAAATCGGCGTGGCCGGGCGTGTCGACGATGTTCACCCGCGTGCCGCGCCATTCCACCGAGGTGCATTTGGCCAGGATGGTGATGCCGCGTTCGCGCTCGAGGTCGTTGCTGTCCATGACGCGCTCGGCGACCTGCTGGTTCTCGCGGAACGAGCCGGACTGGCGCAGCAGGGCATCGACCAGGGTCGTTTTGCCGTGGTCGACATGGGCGATGATGGCGATATTGCGGATATCCATGCTTACACAAAAAGGCCGACCTGCCTCTTCTCAGGCGTCCTGAGCAAGGCGGCCGGGCGCGATTCCTCTGGGGTTTGGCTTGAAAGCTGCCGGGTATATACGGTGCCGGCCCGATTGTGACAAGGAGAGATTTGTTGCGCTGCGGTGGCGGGGGGGCCGGCCCGCCGATCCGTCCGGGCGATGCTCTTTTCAACAGGTTAGCCCGAACTTCGGCTACCGCTGCCGCAGGCAGGCTGCGGCGATGGCCGATGCCGGATGAAGGGATGGTAGCATACTCCTGTATGCTGACTCGTGTTTCCTGTCCGCCAAAAAACCTATCAACATCTTTTGTTCTTATATTAGATTAAATTCATATCATACCTCGAATGTTCATGGGCGCTGGAGCGGCGCCGGCTGGTGCTGCAATTGCATTTTGCCGCTGGCGTGCCCGCGGCATTGCGCCGGTTCCATTCCGCCAGCGGCCAGAATCTATCCTGGCTGGCCGAAATGCTCGGCGTCGGCGGCGAGGTGGAGCGCCTGGGCGAGCGGGAGCGGAAGCGGGCGGCAATGGATGCCGATGATGCCGGCGATATGGTCGACCGGCCGGGGCCATTGGCGATCCGCCGCCTCGCGGGGCTAGGCCGGGAGCAAGGCCGGACAAGCTGTCGAAGGCTGAACCAAGGTTCAGGAAGAGACGCCAACCCCGCAGCCCGTCATTGTTCATTCAGCGGTGGCCCCGCCGATCAGGCCGCCCCTGGCCGTGATCGATTCCGCGCCGGCCGATGCGGCCGCGCCTCTCGTGAATCGCCCGTCACCGGATGGCGGGGTGGGTATGCCCCTGGGTATGAAAGTAAGCATGCACGGCCTGGGCAGCGTGCCGGCGGCACCGCAGTAAAGAGAGGGCCGTGAAAGGGAGGGCCGTGAAGCGAGGGCGGGTGTGATCACGCTGTGATCATTGATGCGGGGCATCCCTCAGCGATCGATATGGCCCAGATGCCGTGCGGGATCGAGTCTGTCGCGGACGAGCTGCTTCAGGGTTTTCACGTCCGGAAAGCCGTTGTCGCGTTTGCGGTCCCAGATCGTTTCGCCGTCATAGGTGATGAAAAAGGTGCCGCCGCTTGCAGGAATGAGCGCCACTTCGGCCAGATCCTCGGTGAAGGTGGACAGCAGCTCCTGAGCCATCCAGGCGGCGCGCAGCAGCCATTGGCATTGCGTGCAGTAGGTGATTGCAATCCTTGGTCTCGCTTTTGCACCGGCGTCGAACGACATGCAGGCCCTCCTGCCATGACAGAGGAATTTTAAATATGGCGGATCGGGCCCGCCGCTGCCCGGGGCTCGCGGCAGGATGCCGGCGGGCCGAATGCGATCGATCCGGCGGTGGAACGAAACGGCCGCCTGTCCGGTTGATTTTACTTGGTTGAGGGACAAGCAGTAGGGGGTTCTATGACCAGGTTGAGTCTGCGCGACCTTCTGATCGGCGAGATGCGTGAGGTCCATTACGCGGAAAAGCAGTTGCTGCGAATCTATCCCAAACTGGCAAATGCCGCCGTGGCGGAAGCCGTGCAGCGGGTCTGCCGCGAAGGCATGGAGCTGACCGCCGAATGCGTGCAGCGGCTCGAGGCGGCCTTCGACCTGCTGCAGGTGCCGGTACGTCCGCAGGCGAATGAGATCGTGCGCCTGTTTTCCGATGCCGCGCAGGAGGTTGCCGCGCGCAAATGCAGCGCGGAGGTCAAGGACGCCGCCATTCTGGCGCTGATCCGGAAACTGGCCCATCACGGCCATGCCTGCTACGGCAACATCTGCGGTTTCGCCGACGCTCTGCAGGAAACGGATGTCTCCAATCTTCTTGGCCAATGCCTGGCCGAGAAGGAGGAGGTCATCCTGGAGGTCGCCGGCGTGGCGGAGCAGATCGTCAATCCGAAAGCCGCCGCCGACCCGCAGCAGGGCTCGGCCGCAGCCGCGGAATCCTCCTTGCCCAGGGCCGAGCTGTCCTGATCGCCGGATGCCGGGTTTCCGTCACGCCGGTATCGCCCGCGATTGCGAACAAAACGTGGAAATAATATTTTCGGAGTCGCAGTGTCACGGATGGAGAGCCGCGGGTTCCGCAAGCATGTTGGCGTCGGAGGAAGGGGCAGGGCTGAATGCGCAGGATGGCGCCGCTGTAAAAGCCGGACATCCGGCGGCGGAAAGCCATGCCCGGAACGGGGCGGCCGAGAGCGGGCCGGCGGAAAGCGCGCCGCCGCGCAAGATCATCCATATCGACATGGATGCTTTCTATGCCTCGGTCGAGCAGCGCGACAATCCGGAATTGCGCGGCAAGCCTGTCGCGGTCGGCGGTTCGAAACAGCGCGGCGTCGTCGCCGCGGCCAGTTACGAGGCGCGGACATTCGGAGTGCGCTCGGCGATGCCTTCCGTAACTGCCAAGCGCCTTTGTCCTGAGCTGATTTTCGTCAAGCCGCGTTTCGACGTCTACCGGGCCGTCTCGCAGCAGATCAGGGAAATCTTCGCCGAGTATACGCCGCTGATCGAGCCGCTCTCGCTGGACGAGGCTTATCTGGACGTGACGGAGAATCTGCGCGGGATTGCCACGGCGACGCAGATCGCGGAGGAAATCCGCGCCAAAATCCGCGCCGTCACCGGACTGACCGCCTCGGCCGGCGTGTCCTACAACAAGTTCCTGGCCAAGCTCGCTTCCGATCATCGCAAGCCCGACGGCCTGTTCGTCATCACGCCCAGGATGGGCCCGGCCTTCGTGGAAGACCTGCCGGTCGGCCGCTTTCATGGCATCGGACCGGCAACCGCGGCGAAGATGAAGCAGCTTGGCATCGAGACCGGCCTGGATCTCCGGGCGCAGACGCTGCCTTTCCTGCAGCGGCATTTCGGCAAGGCGGGGCAGCATTACTACTGGATTTCGCGCGGCATCGACGAGCGTCCCGTCCGCGCCGACCGCATCCGCAAATCGGTCGGCGCCGAAAACACCTTCGTTGCCGATCTCTTCACCCTCGATGCCGCGCAAAGCGAGTTGCAGCCGATCATCGACAAGGTGTGGCGCTACTGCGAAGCGTCGGGCATTCATGGCCGGACCGTCGTGCTGAAGGTGAAATATGCCGATTTCCAGCAGATCACCAGAAGCCGCACGCTGGCGGCGCCGATCGCCGCGCGTCGCGATATCGAGCGGATCGCCTTCGCGCTGCTGGAGCCGCTGTTTCCGGTGCCGAAAGGCATCCGCCTGTTCGGCGTGACGCTGACCTCCCTCGGCGAGGAACCGCCGGAAGATAAGACGCAGCTCAGCCTGACGCTCTGAAGCGGCCGTCACGCGCGCTTAGAGCATTTCGAGCGGGCGTCGTTTCGTCGGCGGCGGGAAGGCGCGGTCGAGCGCCGCCAGATCATCGGCCGTCAAGACGAGATCGAGCGCGGCGCGGTTCTCCTCCACATGCTGCCGGGAGGATGCCTTCGGGATGACGATGATGTCGTCCTGCCGCAACAGCCAGGCGAGCGCGACCTGCGCCTGCGTCGCGCCGTGCTTTCCGGCAATCGCCGCCAGCGCCGTGTGATTCAGCATCCGGCCCTGCTCGATGGGGGAATAGGCCATGACCGGCAGATGCCGGCGGCGGCTCCAGGGCAGCAAATCGTATTCGATGCCGCGCCGGGTCAAATTGTAGAGCACCTGGTTGGTGGCGACGGCATCGCCGCCTGGAATCCCGGCAAGCTCTTCCATGTCGTCGATGTCGAAATTGCTGACGCCCCAATGGCGGATCTTGCCGGCCCCGACAAGCGCCGTGAAGGCGGCCAGGGTATCCTCCAGGGCCGGCATGCCGCGCCAATGCAGCAGGTAGAGATCGATCCGGTCGGTGCCCAGGCGTTTCAGGCTGCGCTCGCAGGCGGCAATCGTGCCGGCGCGGCTGGAATTCTGCGGCAGCACCTTGCTGACCAGAAACACTTCGTCCCGCCGGACCCGGATCGCCTCGGCGACCAGCTGTTCGGCCGCACCGTCGCCGTACATCTCGGCGGTGTCGATCAGGGTCATGCCGAGATCGATGCCGGCACGCAGCGCCTCGCTCTCGGCCTTGCGCAGCGACGGCTTTTCGGCCATCCGCCATGTGCCCTGGCCCAGTCGGGGGATCGTCTCTCCGCCGGGAAGCCGGACGGTGGGAATTGCATTTCCTGTCATGGTTCCTCGATCGCTTTCTATTCCATCGGCAGGTCTTCGTCGCTGAGCTGGCCATGCCGCCGGGTATCTCCCATCCACAGCGCCGCAAGCAGGGCGATGGCGGCCATCCCGGCAACATAATAATAGAACCAGCTTTCGTGGCCCGCCGATTTGAACCATAGGGCCACGTATTCGGCGGAACCGCCAAAGATCGCATTCGCGACGGCATAGGACAATCCGACGCCAAGCGCCCGGACCTGGGTGGGAAACAGTTCGGCTTTCACCAGGCCGCTGATCGAGGTGTAGAAGCTGACGAAGAACAGCGCCAGCAGGATCAGGCCGAACGCCGCGTAGGGGCTGCCGACCTTGCTGATCGCACCGAGCAGCGGAACGGTGGCAATCAGCGTCAGAACCCCGAAGGCGACCAGGCTGTTGCGCCGCCCGATGCGGTCCGACAGCGCGCCGATGACGGGCTGCAGCAGCATGTAGATGAACAGGACGGCGGTCATCACCGTGCTGGCCGCCTTGGCATCCATGCCGGCGGTGTTGACGAGGTATTTCTGCATATAGGTGGTGTAGGTGTAGAAGGCGAGCGAGCCGCCGGCCGTCAAGCCCAGCACCTGCAGGACGGCGCGTGGATGCTTGCTCAGGCCGCGCAGGGTGCCGGCTTCCGTTTCCGCCCGCGTCCGCTGCGGCGCTGTCTCCGGCAGGCCGCGGCGCAGGAACAGGGCCACCAATGCCAGCAGGCCGCCGATGAAGAATGGAATGCGCCAGCCCCAGGCCATGAGCTGTTCATGGCTGAGGAATTGCTGCAGCACCACCAGTACCAGCACGGCGGTGAGCTGGCCGCCGATCAGGGTGACATACTGGAAGGAGGCGTAGAAGCCGCGATGGCGGGCGACGGCCACCTCGCTCATATAGGTGGCGCTGGTGCCGTACTCGCCGCCGACCGACAGGCCCTGCAGCAGACGGGCGAGCAGAAGGATCAGGGTCGCGGCGGCGCCGATGCTGGCATGGGTGGGCAATATGGCGATGATGAGGGAGCCGCCGCACATCATCAGCACGGACAGCACCATGGCGGCGCGGCGCCCGCGGGTATCAGCGAAGCGGCCGAAGAACCAGCCGCCGATCGGCCGCATCAGGAAGCCGGCGGCGAAAATGCCGGCCGCATTCAGCAATTGCGTGGTGCGGTCGTCGCTGGGAAAGAAGGCGGGCGCGAAATACAGCGCGCAAAACGAATAGACGTAGAAATCGTACCATTCGACCAGGTTGCCGGAGGAACCGGCAACGATGGCAAGGATGCGGCGGCGGGTTTCGTGCCGTTCGGCAGAGGGTTCGAAGAGAGAGGCGGTCGACATCGGTGCTCCTCGCAGGCAGGCAGCGGCGCTCGGCATTGGCCGTGGCGCCCGGCCGTTCATGCATAGGAACCCCTTTGCCGCGTTATGGTGCGGGGAGCGGCGGCGCCGATGCCGATTTTTCCAGGCCGGGTGCGAATGCTCGCATGCAACTTCCCATAGTTTTCCAGAAAAGCACGGGGCGCCGAAACGTCGGGCTTCTTGAAGCCCGATATCGCCGCCCGCCGCCCGGAAATGCTCAGTCCATGCCGAGCAGGCGATAGATCCGTCGCGTATAGGCGCCGAATTCATCGGCCGTCTTCATATCCAGCGTCCGCGGGAAGGGAAGGTCGATGGTAAACGTGTCGGCCATGCGCGCCGGACCGGCGGTCAGCACCACGCAGCGCGAACCGAGGAAAACCGCCTCCTGGATGGAATGCGTCACGAAAATAATGGTCTTGCGGCTTTCTTCCCAGATGCGCAGCATCTCGAGATTCATCTTCTCGCGGGTCAGCGCATCCAATGCTCCGAACGGTTCGTCCATCAGGATCAGCTTCGGATCGTGCACCAGGGCGCGGGCGATGGCGGCGCGCTGCTGCATGCCGCCGGAGAGTTCGTAAGGGTATTTCTCCTCGAATCCGGACAGGCCGACCATGGCCAGCAGGTCGCGCGCCCGGGCGCGGGCCGCCTTGCGCGGCAGGCCCAGTATGTCGGCGGGCAGCAGGACATTATCGAGAATGGTGCGCCACTTCAGCAGCAGCGCCTGCTGAAATACCATACCCACGTCACGGCCGGGCTCGAAGCCGGAGGTGCCGCCGATCTTCACGACGCCATCGTCCGCCTTGTGCAGATCGGCCAGGATCTTGAGCACCGTGGTCTTGCCGCAGCCGGACGGGCCAACCAGAGAGACGAGGTCGCCTTCGACGACGTCGAATGTGACATCGGAAACGGCGACGAATTCACGGCTGCCGGTGCGGTAGACCTTTCGAACGTTGCGCAGCTCGATCAGGGGCGAAGTCATGACAGCCAACGCTCGCGGTTGGCCGCCACGAAGGCATCGTCCGAGAGATCGGCATGCTCGCGGCTGACGCGGTCGAGTTCTTCGGCCTGACCCGGGCTGAGGCCTTCATGCGGATCGAGGCACCAGATGCCTTCCAGCAGACCCTGCCGGCGGAGCATTTCGTGGCAGCCGGCGATGCAGCCGTGAAAGTCGTTGGCGACGTCGAAGAAGGCGGCATTGCAGTCGGTCACGCGCGCGTCGAGGGCGAGCAGATCATTCGGCAGCCCATCGCCGGCGGCGACGGCGGCATGGATGCGGTCCAGCAATTCCACCGCGCGCTTCGTCCACACCGACCAATGCCCGAGCAGGCCGCCAACGAAACGCAGCGTCACCGGACCGCCCTCGCGCATGACCGTGAACGGGATGCTGAGATCGAGAACGATGTGGTCGTCGTTGCCGGTGTAGAGCGAGATGCGGTTCTCGGCGCGCGCCAGGGCCACGCCGCGCATGACATCCAGCGTACGATAGCGGTTGAACGGCGCTACCTTGATGGCGATGACGTTCTCGATCGAGGCGAAGCGGCGCCAGAATTCGGCGTCGAGCACCACGCCGCCGACGGCAGGCTGCAGATAAAAGCCGACCAGCGGGATTTCGGCCGCCACCGCCTCGCAATGCGCTATGATCGCGTCCGGATCGGCAGCTTTCATGGCGGCGAGGCTGAGCAGGCCGGCATGGTAGCCGAGCCTCACGGCGGTTTTTGCTTCCTGCACGGCCTGGTCGGTGCGTCCCGCCAGGCCGGCGATCATGATCAGGGGGCGATCGGTCCAGGCCCGGGCGTCTTCCATCGCGGCCGTCAGCACCGGCTCGTATAGCCCGACATCGCGGATGGCGAACTGGGTGGTATGCACGCCGACGGCCAGTCCGCCGACGCCGCAATCGACATAGTAGCGCGTCAAGGCGCGCTGCCGCCTGCGGTCGAATTTCCGGTTCGCGTCGAGCGCCAGAGGATGGGCCGGAATGACCACGCCTTTGCGCAGATTGGCCAGAATATCCGATGGCAGTTGGGAGTGATGCAGTCCCATGCGTCTTGCCTTCTTTCGCGTTATCCGAATTCCGGTCCGGCGACCACGAAACATCGCGCCGGATCGCCAAAAGCCTCGTCCCTGCCCAGGGCCATGCGCCGGAAGCTGCGCTGAACCGTACAGCCGAGCTGCCGCAGGGCCGCCTGCAACCTCTGCCAGCGATCGGGCACGTCCAGAAAAACCGGACCATCGAGGCGCGCGAGCACGGTTTGCAGCAATGCCAATGCGGCGGCCTCGTCATTGGCGACCAGCGGTCCGATCTGGGTGGCGAGCCGGCCCGGCCGCGCCAAGACGAAGCTATGTTCTTTCAGACGCAGGGCCAGATCCGGCGCCCGGCCGAGAAGGGATTGCAGCAGGAATTCGCGCGGCGCTCCGAAAGCGGCCGCATCGAGCATCGCCGCGGATCCCAAAGCGCCGGCGTCCATTGCAGTCGCCGTGGCGATCGGTCCGGCGATGTTGCGGCCGGAATCCTGCGCCGCCGCTTGCCGCGCAGTCTCGCCCTGCCAGCGCGTCATCCCGAAGATCGGCTTGAAGCCAAGCGGCAGATAGACATGCTCGCCCGCCGGCGTGGCATCGAGCAGCGGGGTCAGGCCGTCGCGCCGCAATTCGGCTATGCAGTGTTTCAGCAAAGCCGTACCCAGTCCCCGCTGGCGCATGCCGGCGGTCACCAGCACCATGCTGATCCAGGCAAAACGGCCATAGGGCAGGATCGCCGCCGTCGCCATGGGCATGCCGTCCTGGTTACGGCAGGCAAAGACGCGGCCGTGATCGAGAAAGAGGCGCCAGTCGTCGGCCGTCTGGTTCCAGCCGGCTTCCGCCGACAGGCCGAGCGCCGCCGGCAGGTCGGCATGGCCGAGGCGGCCTATGCCAAGCGCCTCAGTAGTTGCCATCGCGGACCTCGAAATGGGTCGGCTTGCCGAAGCTGCGGCCACTGCGCATCACCCAATCGGCGACCCAGTCCAGCATGGCGGCCAGCGTGACGCGCGGATAGCCGAACAGTCTGGCCGCTTCCGCCGTATTGGTCAGCCAGGCGGTCGGCGCCTCGGTCCCTATGATCGTCGGCTTCTTGCCCATGCGCGCGCCGAAGCTTTCCGCCAGCCAGCGCACGGCGATCGTCTCCGGACCGCTGACATTGATCGGCGAGGTCGGCGTCGTGGCCGCGCGTAGGCAGCGCAGCGCCTGAGCGTTGGCGTCGCCCTGCCAGATGACATTGACATGCCCCATGGTGACGTCGACCGGCTCGTCGCGCATGACCAGTCGTGCGACATCGTGCAAAACGCCATAGCGCAGATCGATGGCGTAATTCAGGCGGAAAAGCCGGCCAGGCGTGCCATGGATTTGCGAGAAATGCTCGAACATGCGTTCGCGCCCGATGCAGGACATGGCGTATTCGCCCGGCGGCTCGGGCGGCGTCGTTTCGGTCGCGCCCTGGCTGTTGACCGGCACGAAAGGATAGACGCAGCCGGTGGAGAAGGCGACGATGCGAGAGGCGGAGAAGGCTTCGGCCACCAGGGCCGGCACATGGGCGTTCATCGCCCAGGTCAGCGCCTGATTGCCGCTGGCGCCGAATTTGCGGCCAGCCATGAATACGATATTGGAGACGCTCGGCAGCTTTTCGATGGCGGCGCGATCCATGAGATCGGCGGCGATCGTTTCGACGCCGTGGCTTTCGAGCTTTTCCTTCAGGCCTTTCTCGCTGAAGCGGGCGACTCCGATAACGCGCTTCTCCGGCGCCGCCCGCTTGGCCAGCCGGGCCATCGTCGGTCCCATCTTGCCGCCAACGCCAAGGATCATGATGTCGCCGTCCAACGCCTTCAGATCCGCGGCCAATGCGCGGCTCGGACGGGTCATGAACTCTTCCAGGGCCTCCTCGTCGGCAAAGCCCTTCGGCAGTTCGCTGTCGTCGAGCCAAAGCGTGGTCATGATGCAATCCTCGCGTCCTTGCGGATGAGCAGATGTTCCAGGAGCAGCACCAGAAGATAGAGGGCGATGCCGAGGAGCGTGATGATGACGACGGCCATGAACATGGCCGGGGTATCCAGGGCCGCTTGAACCTGGATCATCAGATAGGCCAAACCGCGATCGGAAGAGATGAACTCGCCGACGACCGCGCCGGCGACGGCCAGGATCGCCGCCACTTTCATGCCGGAAAAGACATATGGCAGCGCGCCGGGAAGCTGGATGTAAACGAAGGTCTGCCAGCGCGATCCCTTCAATGAGCGGACCAGATCGAGGAGGTCCGGTTCGATCTCCTTCAAGCCGCGCACGGTGGTCAGCAGGATCGGAAAGAAGCAGAGGCTCAGGGTGATCAGGATGTTGGTGCTGATGCCGTAGGAGAACCAGACGATGATCAGCGGCCCGAGCGCCACTTTCGGTATCATATTGAGCGTTACGAAAAGAGGAAAAACGCCCAGCGTCAAAAGACGGGACCACGTAAACAGCAGGGCCAGGATGACGCCGGAAACGACGGACAGCAGATAACCACCAAAGATTTCCACGCCCGTGACCCAGCTATTGCCGAGCCAGTCGTAATTGGATTTGGCCAGCGTCGCGAAGATGGCGCTCGGAGCCGGCAGGATGAAGGCCGGCAGGGCGGTCGCCCGGACCAGCACTTCCCACAGGATGACGGCAGCGACATGGACGGCGCCGATCGTGAACCAGTGCAGATGGCGATTATCTGCCGGCGCACCGCCGAGCTCGCTTGCCGGCAGGCCGGTTTGATCGCTGGATGCCATGCTCACCCCCTTACTCGGCCAGAATAACTGCCGGCGCGGCAGCAATCAACCAACCAGTTGATTATTTGCCGCGCCGCGATTCCCCGCGCCGCTGCGGTTCCGCCGGCCGCAATGCCCCCATGGCGAAGGCCACCACATGCCGCCGCCGCTCGGCGACCGCCTTGGGCCTGTCCATGGCACGGCCGAAAATCGCCGACAGCGTGCGATTGTTGGAAAAGAAGAAATAGGATAGCCCGGCGATCGACACATAGAGCTGCACCGGATCGAAATCGGCGCGGAAGACGCCTTCCGCGGCGCCGCGTTGCAGGGTCTCCTTGATCAATGCCACCAGGGGGGAGTGCATCTGCTCCAGCCGGTCAGACTTCTGCACATGGCGGGCATCGAGCCGATTCTCGTCATTGAGGAGGGCGATGAATTCCGGATGTTCGGCCAGATAGTCGAAAGAGAATCCGATCAGCCGCTCCATTGCCATCAAGGGCGGCAGGTCGGAGAGATGCAATGCGCGTTCGCGCTCGCGGATCTCGCCATAGACGTGTTCCAGCGCTGCCCGGTACAGCTCATCCTTGCTGCCGAAGTAATGATAGACAAGCTGTTTGTTGACCTCGGCGCGCTGGGCGATTTCGTCGATGCGCGCACCGGCGAGCCCCTTGGCGGCGAACTCGGCCACGGCTGCCCGCAACAATGCCGCCTTTGTCGCGGTGGGATCGCGCCGCCGCTCGGTGGTGTCGTCGCGAGCAAAGTCCCGTGCCGGATGGCGTCCCGGTAGGCTGTCCTGCATTCTTCCCTCTAATCATCCAACTAGTTGATTAATTATTGAATGGTTTCCCGGCTCTGACTAGAGTTTTCACGACTGAGCCCCATCCTGGGGCTCCGGCGACGGATTGCTGCTCCCCTCGCCAGACCGAACACAGTCCCGGCATGAGCAAGGCCGGGAGACCGTAACAGGGGGTCTATCATGAAATTGCGCGCCATTCTCGTTATTGCCGCCGCAGCGCTGCTGCCCGCGGCAAGTCAGGCCGCGGAGAAGGTCAACTTGCTGCTCAACTGGGTGCCGACGGCGGATCATTCGCCCTATTACTACGCCAAGGCGCAAGGCTGGTACGAGAAGGCCGGTCTCGACGTCAGCATCGAAACCGGCCGCGGTTCCGGCGTCTCGGCGCAGCGTGTCGGCGCCGGCAATACGCAATTCGCCATTGCCGACATGGCCACCGCGCTGGTCGCCAAGAGCAAGGGCGCGGATCTGGTGGCGGTGATGGCCGTCTATGCGAATTCGCCGCAGGGATTTTACTGGCTCAAGAGTTCGGGCATCACCGGCCCCAAGGATTTCCCCGGCAAGAAAATCGGCAATCCGCCCGGCGACGCCTCCCGTGTGATGTGGCCGGCCTTTGCCAAGCAGGTCGGGATTGCGCCCGATTCAGTGACTTTCGTCAATGTCACGCCGCAGGCCAAGGTCGCTTCGCTCAAGAGCCATGCGATCGATATTACGAGCGACTTCTACAATGAACACGATTTGAAGGTACGCGAGTTCGGCCCTGACCTCGGCTTCGTCGCCTGGCGCGATATCGGCATCAATCCGTACGGCAACGCCATCATCGTCAATGGCGGATATCTGAAGAAGAACCGCGCCGTCGTCGAAAACTTCGTCAAGATTTCGCAAAAGGCTTTCGCCGCCTGCGTGGCCGATATCGGCCCCTGCCTGAAGGCGTTGATGGCCAGCGTCAGCGGTCTTGACGAAGCCAACCAGCGCGACCAGTGGAATCGCATCAAGGAACTGATGACGGATCCGACCACCACCAGCGTCGCTCTCGGCGCCTTCAACGCCGAGCGGATGAAGGCCGACTATACGATGGTGAAGGCCTACTTCGGGATGGAAAAGGATTTCGACATCGCGAAGACCTATACGAACGACTTTCTTGATCCCTCGATCAAGATGACGAAGTGATATCTGCCGTCATGGCCGCTCAAGGGGGCCTGCCCCCTTGAGCGGCGGGCGGACATCATCAAGGAACGCGCCTTGAAGGCGGTGGGAATTGCGGTGGCCGCAAATGGCTTCGGGCCCATATCCGTCTAGGCCGCTTCCGCTTCGAGTGCTTCCTGAAAATCCGATCTGTCCGACAGGCAGGGGGCTTCCCGCGCGGGGAAGCGCCGGCCCATGCGGTTCGGCGCGCGCCTCATTTTCAGTTTGACAGCTCAGGCTGCGTAGATTATCTAACAAACGTTAGAAACTGAGATCGCGACGGGCCGGGCTGCGCGCGGCCGGACTTCCATCTGGCGCCCATGGCGCGGAGCGGAGCGTCAGCTCGGAGTGGAGATTGCCCCTTGGGAACGAGCGAAGCGGACAGGGAGTTTCCGGCGGAGCGCTACCTGCAACCCACGAAATACATCGACTGCGATTCGCCGGAGGTGCGGCGCTTCACCGCGAAGGCGCTGGAAGGGCAGGAAGGCGCTTCGCCGACCGAAAAGAGCATCCGGCTTTTCGAGGCCGTGCGCGACGGCCTGCGCTATGATCCCTACAATATTCCCGTCCGGGCCGAGGATTATCGCGCCAGCGCGGTGACAGGGCAGGAGACCGCCTTCTGCGTGCCGAAGGCCATTCTGCTGACGGCCTGCCTGCGGGCCGCGGGGATCCCGGCGGCGGTCGGCTTCGCCGATGTCCGCAATCACCTGAACTCGCCCAAGCTGGCGGAAATGATGCAGACGGACCTGTTCATCTATCACGGCTATGTCCAGCTCTGGCTGGACGGCGCGGCCCGCAAGGTGACGCCTGCCTTCAACATGGAACTTTGCGCGCGGTTCGGGGTCAAGCCGCTGATCTTCGACGGCCGGGCGGACGCGCTGTTCCACGAATTCGATACGAAGAACCAGCGGCATATGGAATACGTCAACAACCGCGGCATCTACGCCGATCCGCCGATCGATACGTTCCTGGCCGACTTCAGGAAGACCTATCCGCGCCTGGTCGAGTTCAACGAAAAGCGCCTCGCCGGATCGCAGGCAGGCCTGCACGACGCCGATTTCGCTGGATAAGCCTTTAACATAAAACGGGAGAACGCAGATGAGCGACCGGTACGCGGTCTATGACAGGCTGAAATTCGACTATCCGGCAGAGCGCGTCCTGCGCATGACTTTCGACCGGCCGCAGACCTTCAACTCGGTCGATGCCGAAACGCATACGCAGATGACCGATGTCTGGCGCGACATCGACCGCGATCCGAACGTCAACGCGGTGATCGTGACGGGCGCCGGCAAGGCGTTCTCCGCCGGCGGCGATTTCGGCCTGATCGAAAGCCTGACCGGCAATTTCGACCAGGTGATGGCGACCTGGAAGGAAGCCAAGGATCTCGTCTACAACATCATCAACTGCAACAAGCCGATCATCTCGGCGATCAACGGCCCTGCGGCCGGCGCCGGCCTGGTGGTCGGCATCCTCGCCGACATCTCCATCGCCGGCAAGAAGGCCAAGATCGTCGATGGCCATCCGCGGCTGGGCGTGGCCGCCGGCGACGTCGCGCCGATCATCTGGCCGCTCCTGTGCGGCATGGCGAAGGCGAAATACTATCTGCTGACCTGCCGCGCCATCTCGGGCGAAGAGGCCGACCGGATCGGCCTGGTCTCGATGTGCGTCGAGGACGAGGTGCTGCAGGATACCGCGATCGAGATCGCCAGCGAGCTGGCCAATGGCGCGCAGAGCGCCATCCGCTGGACGAAATACTCGCTGAACAACTGGCTGCGTCAGGCGGGCCCGATCTTCGACACCTCCACCGCGCTCGAAATGCTCGGCTTCATGGGCGAGGACGTGAAGGAAGGCGTCGCTTCGCACCGCGAGAAGCGCAAGCCGAATTTCCGCAAGGATTGCCCGATCTGATCGCAAGCAGGGGCGGCGCCGCGGGAGCAGTCGCCGGCCGCGCCGCTCAGCTCTTGCTTCTGCGATACTGGGCCAGCCCGCCGGAATGCATGACGCGCCCCATCAGCGGCGCGCCGATCAGCCGTTCCGCCGCCTGCGCCGCGGCGATCAGCTTGTCCAGGTCGATGCCCGTCTCGATGCCCAGCTCGTGGCAGAGGAAGACGGCATCCTCGGTGCAGACATTGCCGGCCGCGCGGGCATGGCCGTGGCTGGCGAAGGGGCAGCCGCCGAGGCCGGCAACCGACGTCTCGAACAGGTCGACTCCCATGCCGAGCGCGGCCTGGACGTTGGCGATCCCGAGGCCGCGGGTGTCGTGGATATGCATGCCGATGCGCGCTCCGGGTGCGATCTCGCGCAACCCGCCGATCATCCGTTTGACCGCTTCGGGATTGGCCCATCCCATGGTATCGGCGATCACCAGGGCCGGGACGGGGATCTCCTCTTCCTCCGCCAGACGCAGGATGAACCGGAAATCGTCCATCACCCTGTCCTGGGAAATTTCGCCTTCGAAATTGCACCCGAAGGCCGCCATCACATAGGCCGTTTCCACGGCGAAGCCATGCTGTTTGTACAGCCGCACCCAGTCGCGCTGGCGCTCGCGCATTTCGGCGGCCGAGCAGTTGTTGTTCTTCCGCGAGAAGGTGTCCGAGGCGTAGAACAACAGCCTTGCGTCGATATGGACATCCTTCGCGGCCAGCGCCCGCTGAAAGCCGTTCTCGTTGAGCCACAGCGCCGTGTAGCGGACTCCCTCGACGCGCCTGATCCGCTCGAAGACGTCGGCCGTGTCGGCCATTTGCGGCACGTATTTAGGGCTGACGAAGGAGCCGACCTGGATCTGCCTCAGTCCGGTGTCGCTAAGCATGTCGATGAAGGCGAGACGCTGCTCGATCGGATAGATCTTCTTTTCGATCTGGAATCCCTCGCGCGGACCTTCCTCGCGGAATTCGACGAATTTCGGATAGCCGGTCATGTTGCCTGCACCTCCAGCGGCGCGATTTCCGCAATCGTCTGGCCGCGGTCGACCATGTCGCCCTCGCGCACGGCAATCCTGGCGGCCCGGCCCGACGTGGTGGCCTTGATCGATATCTCCAGTTTCATCGATTCCAGGATCGCGACCGTTTCGCCGGCTGTCACCGGATCGCCTTCGGCAACGGCGACCTTGACGATGAGGCCGGTCAGCGGCGAGTTCAACGTCCCGTCCAGCACCGACTCGCCCGTCGCCGTGGCGAGCGGGGGAAGCGCTTTGAAGCTGTAACGCCCCTCGGCGGTTTCGATGCCGATTTCGCCGGCGCAGACCGTGGCGCGGATCGCGTATTCCTCGCCGGCATGCGCGATCAGCCACTCGCCTGGGCGGAATTCCGACAGACAGAGGTCGGTGGCGTTGCCATCGGCGGCGATGACGGTGAATGCCCCATTCGGCCCGATGGGAGAGACGCGGAATTCCTCGTCGGCGCCGTCCGCGGCCGAAAGCGTCACCCGCTGGCCCGCCACCGCTTCCGGAGAGCCGAGGCCGAGCCGCCAGCCGGTGAAGATGTCGCGCCGCCGCCAGGCATCCGCCGCACCCGCCATGCGCCCGTCCATCAGGTACAGGCAGGCGGCGGCGGCCTGCCAGAGGCGCTGCCTTGGCCCAGGCATGTCCGCCACCAGCCGATCTAGGCGGGCATCGATCCAGCGGGTGTGAATCCGCATGGCTGCAACTTCCTCGTCGCGAAGCAGGGCGCGGAGGAATGCCCGGTTGGTCTTGACGCCGGAAACGGCGCTCTGCCCCAGCGCCCGTTCGAGCGCCGCCAGAGCGGCCGCGCGGTCGCCGGCATGCACGATCAGCTTGGCGATCATCGGATCGTAGAACGGCGTTACCGCATCGGCCCGGACGACGCCGCTATCGACGCGGATGCGGTCGGGCAGGATCAAATCCTCGATCCTGCCCGTGGATGGAGCGAACTGGTTGGCGGGATCTTCGGCATAGAGCCGCGCCTCGATCGCGTGGCCGTCGCAGCGGACATCCTCCTGCGCAATCGGCAGGCCTTCGCCTGCGGCGATGGCCAATTGCAATGCGACCAGGTCGAGCCCGGTGATCGCCTCGGTGACCGGATGCTCGACCTGGAGCCGGGGATTCACCTCGAGAAAGAAATAGTCATTGCCCGCAACCAGGAATTCCACCGTGCCGAGGCCGCGGTAGTCGACGCTTCGTCCGAGACGCACCGCGTCCGAAGCGATCCGGTCGAGCAGAGCCCGGTCGAGACCGACGGCAGGCGCCTCCTCGATCACCTTCTGATGGCGGCGCTGCAACGTGCAGTCCCGTTCGCGGAGGTGAATGACATTGCCGCGCCCGTCGCCGGCGATCTGGATTTCGATGTGGCGGGACTCGGGCAGGAAGCGCTCGATCAGCAGGCCTTCGGAGCCGAACGTGCTGCGCGCCTCGCGCAAGGCGGCCTCGATGTCGCCCGTCAGCGTCGCTTCGCTTGTCACCAGGCGCTGACCCCGTCCGCCGCCGCCGCCGATGGCTTTCAGAAGCGCGGGCAAGCCGAGGCGCCGGACCTCGGCGGCGATCTTGGCCGGGGCGGAATAGGCGCCTTCGCTGCCGGGAAGAACCGGAACGCCCGCCTTGATCGCAGCGGACTTGGCCTGCGCCTTGTCGCCGAAGCGCTCCAGCGTTTCGGGCGTCGGTCCGACGAAGATCAGCCCCGCTGCCTCCACGGCGCGCGCGAAAGCCGGGTTCTCCGAGAGGAAGCCGTAGCCAGGGTGGATGGCGTCGGCCCCGGCGCGGCGCGCGGCATCAAGGATCGCATCGATGCGCAGGTAGCTCTCGGAGGCCGGGCCCGGCCCGATGCGGATCGACTGTCCGATCTCCCGGACATGGAGCGCGCCCGTATCGGCATCGGAATGGACGCCGACGGGAACGATGCCCAGCCTGCGCGCGGTGCGCGCGATGCGGCAGGCGATCTCGCCGCGGTTTGCGATCAGGAGTGTTCCGATCTTCATGTGGGACTCTCCTAAAAACGGAACACGCCGAAATTCGTGTCGACTTTCGGGCGGCGCGCCGCCACGTCCAGCAGAAGCCCGAGGACTTCGCGCGTTTCCGCCGGTTCGATCACGGCATCCGCCCAGAGGTTCGAGGCGAAGTTATAGGCATCCTGGAAGGCTTCGTATTCGCGCCGGATCGGCGCCTTGAAGGCTTCCTCCTCCTCGGGAGTCCAGCGTTTCGATTCGCGCGCGTTGATCTGGGTGCGCACCTGGGCGAGCACGCTGGCCGCCTGTTCCGGTCCCATGATCGCCGCGCGGCCGCTGGGCCAGAAGAACAGCGCATCCGGCTGGAACGGGCGCCCCAGCATGGCCAGATAGCCCGCGCCATAGGCGCCGCCGGTGATGACGGTGAATTTCGGCACCCGGGCCGAGGACATGGCGGTGATCATCTTCGCCCCCGCCTTGGCGATGCCGGCCTGCTCGGCCTCGCGCCCGACCATGAAGCCGGTGATGTCGGCGAGGAAGATCAGCGGAATGTCGCGCTGGACGCAGAGGCTGATGAAATGCGCCGCCTTCAGGGCGGATTCGACGAACAGCACGCCGGTATTGGCCAGCACGCCCACTTCGTGGCCATGAATGCGGCCCCAGCCGGTCATCAGCGTGTCGCCATAGAGCGGCTTGAATTCGTGGAATTCGCTGCCATCGACCAGCCGGGCGACCACTTCGCGGTTGTCGGTCGGAATCTTGGGATCGCGGCTGACGATGCCGTAGATCTCCTCGACCGGGTATGCGGGCGGGCGCGGCGCGGCCGGCGTCTTGCGCGGCGCGGCGGGTTCGCCCAGATGCGCGACGATCTGGCGGGTGATCGCCAGCGCATGGGCGTCGTCCTCGGCCAGATGGTCGGTCACGCCCGAAACGGAGGTGTGCATCTTGGCGCCGCCGAGGGTTTCCGCGTCGACCTTCTCGCCGGTCGCCGCGAAGGTAAGCTCCGGTCCGCCGAGATACATGAAGCCCTGGCCGCGCACGATCACCACCTCGTCGCACAGCGCCGGGATATAGGCGCCGCCGGCGGTGCAGGGGCCCATGACGACGGCGATCTGCGGGATGCCGTCGCCGGACATGCCGACCTGGTTGTGGAAGATGGTGCCGAACTGGCCTTCGTCGGGGAAGATATTCTGCTGGTCGGGCAGGAAGGCGCCGCCGGAATCGACCAGCGTGATGCAGGGCAGGCGGTTCTTCCAGGCGATCCGCTGGGCGCGGACATGCTTGCGGCAGGTCATGCCGAAATAGGTGCCGCCCTTCACCGTGGCGTCATTGGCGATGATCATGCAGTGGCGGCCGGAAACCAGGCCGATCCCGGTAATGATCCCGGCGCCCGGCGGCACGTCGTCGTATTTGCCGAGTCCGGCGAGTTCGCCGATCTCCAGGAACGGCGATCCGGGATCGAGCAGGCGCTCGACGCGCTCGCGCGGCAGCAGCTTGCCCTTCTTCACATGCCGCGCGCGCGCGCTTTCCGGGCCGCCGGCCCTTTGCTGGGCCCGCAGGGAATGGAGTTGCGCGATCTTGGCGCGGTAACTGGCTTCGTTGGCGCGGAAGGTTTCCGAGCCGGTATCGAGCATGGTCTTGATGACGGTCATGACAGGAATTTCGGTTTCTGGCGCAGGGTCAGTGCGACCTTGGCCACACCCGGCTTTTCAAAAGTATCGGCATCCACGATGATCACGTTCGCCTTGAAGGCAAGGGCATTCCTCAGGCGGGTCTCCACCTTTTCCTTCAACGCGGCATCGTCCGCGGGCTGCTGCGCCGGACCGCGCTCCACATACACCGTCAACGGCGATTGCGTGGTATGGCCTTCGAAATCGGCGAGCACGCGCATGACTCCGTTGGTCAGCGGCGCCATCTCTGTGACGATGCTCTGGATCGCCGAAGGAAAGACATTGGCGCCGCGCACGATCAGCATGTCGTCGGTGCGGCCGACGCAGCGGATTTTCGGCCCGGTGCGGCCGCAGGCGCAACTGGTGCCCAGGACCTCGACATGGTCGCCCGAGCGGAAGCGGACCAGCGGGCTCGCCTGCCGTCCGATGGCGGTGTAGATCAGTTCGCCGCGGACGCCGGTTTCGAACGGGATGATCGCGCCCGTCTCGGTGTCGAGCAGTTCGACGATCACGTGATCGAGCGCGACCATGTGCATGCCCGACTGTTCGTCGCATTCCGACCAGTACGCCATGCCGATATCGGTGCCGCCGAGCAGCTCGCAGCATTTCGCGCCCCACAGCTCCTCGATACGGTGGCGGATCGCGGGAATGCCGCCGCCTGGCTCGCCGCCGACGATGACCCGCTCGACGCCGAGATCGCGGGCCTTCATGCCGATCAGTTCCGGCGCCTTCTCGGCCAGATAGGCGACGAAATTCGGCGCGCCGAGCACGCAGCGGGGCCGCAGATCGGCGGCGGCGCGCAGCAGGCGGTCGGCGCCGCCATCGGCGCCGATCGGCACGTCGATGGCGCCCATATACTGGAGCCCCTGGACGATGGGGACGCCGCCGACGAAGCCCTTGGCCATCGAAAAGGCATGCAGCACGATATCGCCGGGGCGGATGCCGCCGGCGAAGAAGCAGCGCGACGACATCTCATGCCACATCTCGGCATCCGATTCCGTCAGGGCGACGTAAGAGGGGCTTCCGGTGGTGCCGGACGACGCCTGCATCTGGGCGATGGCCGACAGGTCGGCGGCCAGATGCGTGCCGAACGGGCGCTCGGCCGACAGGCTCTCGCGGATTTCGGTCTTCAGCGTGAAGGGCAGCTTCTGCAGGTCCTCGATGCGGCGGATATCCTCGAAGGCAACGCCGGCTTGAGCGAACTTGCGCTGGTAGAAGGCGGAGCGCCGGCTCAGCCATTCCATCTGCCGGACGAGTTTAGCCTCCTGGACTCGTCTGACCTCGTCCAGCGGCGCACATTCGATGTCATGCCAGGACCTGGCGCCCTTTCGCTCAAAGGCGTCGGCGCGGCGGAAGCGCATCCCGAATTCCACGATTTCCTCCCTCAATAAGATCGCGGCATGCCCAGGAGCTTTTCTCCGATGAAGCTCAGACATAGTTCGCGATTGACCGGTGCCGTCCTGAGCAGCCTGACCAGCGGATAAAGCTCGTAAAGGCCGGTATCCTCGGTGAAGCCAGCGCCGCCATGGGCCTGCAGCGCCGCGTCCACGGCTTCGATTGCCGCCTCGGCGGCAGCGTATTTCGCCATGTTGGCGGAGCCGCCGGCCGGCAAGCCGTTGTCGAACTCCCAGGCGGCGCGCCGCGTCATCAGGCTGGCTGTCTCGACCGCGACATGGGCCTTGGCCATCGGATGCTGCACGCCCTGATGCGCGCCGATCGGCTGGCCGAACACCGAGCGCTGCGAGGCATAGGCGGCGCCCTTGCCGAGCGCGAAGCGGCCGAGGCCGCAGCACATCGCGCCGACCATGATCCGCTCCGGGTTGAGCGAGTCGAAGAGGATGGAAAAGCCGTCGTTGATTTCGCCGACGATGTCCTCGGGGCCGAGATCGACCTCGTCGAAATAGAGCGTCCACTGCTCCTCGGGAACCGGGATCGAGACGCGCACGCGCTGCTTCTCGATGCCCTTGGCCTTGAGATCGACCGCGAAGAGGGTGAAGCCGTCGGTCTTTCGGGCGACTTCATCATGCGGCTTGGTGCGGGCGACGACGAGGCAATAATCGGCAAGATCGGCGCCGGTGATGAAGGTTTTCTGTCCGGTCAGCGAGAACCGGTTGCCGTTCGGCTTGGCCACCGTCTCGATTCTGATCGAATTCGAGCCGGCGTTCGGTTCGGTGATGGCGAAGCAGAATTGGATGTCGCCGCGGCAGGCGGCCGGAAGCAGTTCCTTCTTGTGGAACTCGGTGCCATGCGCGGCCAGGTGCGCCAGCGACATGCACGGGCCGACGACCAGCATCAGGAGCGGAATGCCGTGATTGGCCATGCCTTCCATCAGCAGCGCCATTTCCGTCATCCCGAGGCCGGCGCCGCCATATTCCTCCGGCACCATAATGCCCAGGAAGCCGTCATCCGCGATCTGCCGGAACAGTTCCTTCGGAAAGGCATGACGGCGGGCATGCTCCAGCCAATAGGCATTGTCGTATTTCTGGGCCAGCTTGCCGCCGTACTCGTAGATCTGGCGCTGCTCGGTGGTGAGGTTGAAGTCCATCAGTTCTGCCCTCGCATGAAGTCCGGGATGCAGCGCATGTCGTGCGTCGGGGCGAAGACGGTCACGGGCGGCCTCCCTCGCATGGCGATGCATTTCTATTTGAGAAAAAACTAACAATCGTTAGATTATTTGGCAAGCCCATAACTGCGGCATCGGGAGAAAATCGAACGTATGTTCGAATCAAGATGCTTGCAATTGCGATGGTCGCGGGCATTTTGTGCAGCCATGGCCAAGCCGAAAAACAATCGGGACCCGCAAGCCGCGCTGACCAAGTCGCAGGCGACCAGGGAGCAGATTCTTGGCGCGGCGGCGCGGCTGTTCCGGCGGCGGGGCTATGCCGCGTCCACGCTGAGAGACATCGCCGCAGAAGCGCAGGTGGAGGCGGGCAGCATCTACTATCATTTCGATTCGAAGGACGCGATCCTTGACGAAGTGCTGGATCGCGGCGTGCGCGACATCTACCTTGGCGTCAAGGCGGCGTTGTCGGACTGCGAGGAGGCCGGCGCCGATTTCCGCACGCGCTTTGCCGCCGCGGTGGCGGCGCATCTGACCTATCTCCTTACGCTGAGCGATTTCACCTCGACCAATATCCGCAACTATTCGCAGTTGCCGGAGGCCGTGCGCCGCCGCCATCTTCCGCTTCGGCGCCAGTATGGCGCGCTGTGGGACGGTCTGCTGAAACAGGCGCAGGCCGAAGGCGCCATACGCCCCAATCTTCGCATCGTTCCGCTCAGGCAGTTCGTGCTGGGTGCGCTGAACTGGACGGTGGAGTGGTTCGATCCGGAGCGGTCCTCGGTCAAGATGCTGGGCGAGCGTGCGACAAAGCTGATCCTCGACGGCATGGCCACGAAACCTGAGGTCGCGGATACGGGGGGCATGCCTTACCGTTTGCCCGAGAAAGTGGCGCTGGAGGACGACGGGCTGCGGCCGAAAGGGGACAGGACGCGCGAGGAAATCCTTCGCGCCGCCGCCCGGCTGATCCGCGACCGCGGCTATGCCGCCGCGACGCTGCGCGATATCGCCAGCGAAGCCGCCATGGAGGCCGGCAGCATCTATTACCACTTCCGCTCGAAGGAGAAGATCCTCGACGAGGTGCTCGATCGCGGGTTGCGCGACATTCGCGACGGCGTGCGGGCGGTTATCTGCGAAAAGGGCTCCGACCGCGACTATCGCGCCACGATCGCGGCGGCGATCCGCACCCATCTGACGTTTCTGCTGGCCCGCGGTGAATTCACCTCTGCCAATATCCGCAGCTACGGGCAGCTTCCCGAGCATATCCGCGAGCGCCATCGGCCGATCCGCCGCGATTATTCCTCGCTTTGGGATCGCCTGCTGACCGAGGCCCAGGCGGCCGGCGCGCTGCGGCGCGATATAAAGGTCGTGCAATTGCGGCAAGTGCTGCTCGGCGCCCTGAACTGGACGGTCGAATGGCTCGATCCCGCCAAGGCCGACCGGGACGGCTTCGCCAATCTCGACCAGTTCGCCGATATGTGCGTGCAGCTTCTTCTCGACGGCATCGCGCTGCCGCCGCCCGAGGAATCGCATATAAAGCTGTCCGCCTGACATCGGCGGGCGGGAGCGCCGGGCCGGCTGAATCGTTCCATAAAGTGGGTCTTGCATGGCTTTCTAACGTCTGTTAGTTTTTGTCCGTAAGCGGCATAAGATCGCGATTAAGCAGGGAGGAGAGTCTGTCTATGGCGCAGGCGCCGGGCTTCGGCTTCTCGGAAGCCGATCTGACGACGAGACAGACCGTCTATCGCGCGGACCTTTTCAAGCAGTCCACCGTGATCGTCACCGGGGCGGGGAGCGGCCTTGGCCGCGGCATCGCCGCGCTGTTCGCCCGGCTCGGCGCAAACCTGGCGATTTGCGGCCGCAATTTGGACCGGCTCGAACAGGCGGCCGGGTTTCTGCGCAGCCTGGGAGCCGACGTGCTCGCGGTGCCGATGAGCATCCGCAATGTCGAACAGGTGCAGGCATTTTTCGAAGCGGTCCGCGAGCGTTTCGGCGGCGCCGACATTCTCGTCAACAATGCCGGCGGGCAGTTCCCCCAGCCGGCGCTCGACTATTCCCCCAAGGGCTGGAATGCCGTCATCGACACCAACCTGAACGGTACCTGGTGGATGATGCAATCCGCCGCGCGCCAATGGGTCGAAGCCGGCCGGCCGGGCGCGATCGTGAACATCGTCGCGGATATCTGGCGCGGCATGCCCGGCATCGCCCATACCTGCGCCGCCCGCGCCGGCGTGGTCTATCTGTCGAAAACGGTGGCGGTGGAATGGGCGCCGCATCGCATCCGGGTCAATTGCGTGGCGCCGGGCTGCTGCGAGAGTACCGGATTTGCCCAATACCCGCCCGAGGGCGCGGCGACCTTCGACGAATCCAATCCGCTGCGCCATGTCGGCGACGAATGGGATGTGGCCGAGGCCGTGGTCTATCTCGCGGCGCCCTCGGCCAAGTTCGTGACCGGCGAAGTGCTGACCGTCGATGGCGGGCAGCAGCTTTGGGGCGATCCATGGCCGACCGGCAGGCCGCCGTATTTCGATCTCGGCCGGCCGCCGGCCGCGCCTGAGAGAGTCGCGCCTGAGAGAATGGTGCGCGGCCAATGACTCCGAACGAGAAAACCGCAGCCGACACTCCGTTGCTCGAATGCCGTTCGATCGAGCGGCGTTTCGGCGGGCTGGTCGCCGTCACCGGGATCGACATGGATATCATGCCGGGCGAGATTTTCGGCCTTGTCGGACCGAACGGCTCGGGCAAGACGACGCTGACCAATGCGATCAGCGGCTTCTATCCGCCGACGAAAGGCGCCATCAAGCTCGCCGGGCGGGATATCACCGGCATGGCGCCGCACAAGGTGGCGGCGCTGGGCGTCGCGCGCACTTTCCAGAACCTCGCCCTGTTCAACGGCATGAGCGTGCTGGACAACATCCTGCTCGGCCGGCACATCCATATGCGGCCCGGCGTGCTGCGCACCGCCCTCTACTGGTGGCTTGCGCGGCCCGAGGAGATCGCCAACCGCGAAGTGGTCGAGGAGGTGATCGAGTTCATGCAGCTCGAGAGCATCCGCCACGAACTCGTCGACGGGATTCCGATGGGACTGAAGAAGCGGGTCGAGCTGGCGCGCGCATTGGTGGCCGAGCCGCGGCTCTTGATCCTGGACGAGCCGATGGCGGGCATGAACCAAGAGGAAAAGGAGTATATGGCCCGCTTCGTCCTCGATGCGCGGGACGAGCGGGGCGTCACGGTCCTACTGATCGAGCACCACATGGATGTGATCACCGGCATCTGCGACCGCATGCTGGCGCTGAATTACGGCGAGATGATCGCCAGCGGCGCCCCGAAGGAGGTGGTCAAGGATCCGCGCGTCATCGAAGCCTATATCGGAGGCGCCCGTGGAACAGGGTAGGATCGCCTCCCGCATTCCGGCGCCCAATACGGAGGATGCCGGCACGACGCTGATCGCGAGCCTCGCCGCGAATGCGGCGGCCTATCCCAAGGCCGTCGCGATGCGCGAAAAGGAGCGCGGCATCTGGAAAGAGGTGACCTGGAGCGAGCTGGCCGAATGGGTGCTGTGCTGCGCCGCCGGTCTGGAGGCTCTGGGCTTCCGCGACGGCGATGCGATGCTGATCCTCGGCGACAACCGGGTACGGCTCTATGCCGGCATGCTCGCCGCCGGCATGCTGCGCGGCTATGCCACGCCGACCTATACCGGCGTCACGCTCGACGAGCTTTACAGCGTTGTCGAAAACGTCCGCGTGGTCGCTGCTTTCGCGGAAGACCAGGAGCATGTCGACAAGGTGCTCGATTTGCGCGGGCGAGGGGTCGATATCGGCACCATCATTTATGACGATTCCCGCGGGCTCAATGCCTATCAGGCGCGCGGGCTGGTTTCGTGGGACGAGATTCAGGCGCGCGGCGCCGAGCGGCTGCGCGAGACTCCGTCGCTGCGCGCGGAGCTCATCGCGCGCGCAGGGCCCGAGGATCCGGCGGTGTTTCTGTATTCTTCGGGAACAACGGGACGGCCCAAGGGCATCGTGCTGAGCCACCGCAACGTGATCGCGGCGGCGCGCAACGCGCGCGAGGGCGGCGCTTTCCGCTACGGCGAGGAAGTCCTGGCCTATCTGCCGATGGCCTGGGTCGGCGATTTCGCGCTGACGCTTGCCGCCGGCATCACCTGCCGCTTCACGATCAACGTGCCGGAGCGGCAGGAGACGGTGCTGCGCGACATGCGCGAAATCGCCCCGACGCTCTATCTCGCCGCGCCGCGCAGCTGGGATGCTCTGCTGACCACCGTGCAGGTGCGCATGGAAGATTCCACGCCGCTGAAAAAGTGGCTCTACCGGAGCTTCATGGATCGGGCGATGGCGGCGGAACGGCGGAAGCTGAAGGGCGAACCGCCGCCGCGCTTCGAGCGGCTGTGGCGGCGCCTCGGCGAGTGGCTGGTATTCCGTCCGATCAAGGATCAGCTTGGCTTCACCCGGCTGCACAACGCCTTCACCGGCGGCGAGGCGATCGGCGAGGATACCTTCGTGTTCTACCGGGCGCTCGGCATCAAGCTGCGCCAGCTTTACGGCCAGACCGAGAACAGCGCCTTCAACGCGATCCAGAGCCCCGATGAAGTGAAGCTGCACACCGTGGGCAAGGCGCTGCCCGGCGTCGAAGTCAGGATCGCCGATAACGGAGAGATCCTGCTGCGCTCCGAGAGCGTGTTCGCCGGCTATTACAGGAATCCGGAGGCCACCGCGGAAACCATGCGCGACGGCTGGCTGCATACCGGCGATGCCGGCTATCTCGAGGAGGATGGCCATCTCGTCGTGCTCGGCCGCGTCTCCGAGGTCGTCCATACCGCCGGCGGCGAGCGCTTCGTGCCCAACTATATCGAGAACCGGCTGAAGTTCAGTCCCTATATCAAGGATGCCGCGGTCATCGGGGCTGGCCGCGACCGGCTGATGGCGATGGTCTGCATCGATTTCGATGCGGTCGGTCACTGGGCGGAGGTCAACGGCGTGCCGTACATGTCCTATGCCGACCTGTCGCAACGGCCGGAAGTTTCCGATCTCCTCAAGGCCGCCTTCGCCCGGGTGAACGCCGAACTGCCGGAAGCCTTGCGGCTCCGCCGTTTCGTCAGCCTGCACAAGGAATTCGATCCCGACGACGGCGAAATCACGCGCACCCGCAAGCTGCGCCGCAAGGTCGTCGAGGAGCGCTACGCCCGGGTGATCGACGCACTCTATGACGGCTCGTCCGCGGTGAAGGTGCAGGCCCAGGTGACGTATGAGAGCGGCGAGAAGGGGATCGTCGAGCGTACCCTTGCCGTGCATGAGGTCTGAATGGACGCGGCTTTCCTGATCGAACTGGCAGCCAACGGGGCGCTCACGGGCCTGCTGTACTCGCTGTTCGCCATCGGCCTCGTGCTGATCTACAAGTCCTCCTCGGTCCCCAACCTGGCCCAGGGCGGGCTGACGATGGTTGCCGCCTATTTCGTGCTCGCCTTCGTCGAACAGCTCGGCCTGCCGCTGTGGCTGTCGATCATCGCCGCGGTCATCGTCATGTTCTTTCTTGGCATGCTGATCGAACGGGTTGCGCTGCGGCCGCTGGCCGGGCGGCCCATCGTCATGATCCTGATGATGACGATGGGGCTCGACATCTTCATGCACGGAACCACGCTCGCGATCTGGGGCGCCACGTCGCGGCCGATGAATCTCGGCGTGAGCTACGATCCGCTGTTTCTTGGTCCGATCCTCCTGAGCCGCGTCAACCTGGTGGGAGCGAGCGTGGCCGTGGTGCTGTTCGTTGCCTTTCTGCTGTTCTTCCGCACCCGTCTCGGCGTCCGCCTGCGCGCGGTGTCCGACGATTACGTCGCCTCGTGGTCGGTCGGCATCTCGGTCGAGCGCGCCGTGGCGATCTCCTGGGCGCTCGCCTCCGTGGTGGCGGTCGCCGCCGGCGTCATCTGGGGCGAGATTCAGAGCGTCGATCAGTCGCTGTCGCTGCTGCTGCTCAAGGGACTCACGGTTGCCGTCCTTGGCGGCCTCGACAGCATCGTCGGCGCCATCATCGCCGGCATTCTGCTTGGCATCGTCGAGAATATCGGCTCGTCCTATATCGACCCGATGGTCGGCGGCGGCAGCCGGGATCTCGTCGTCGCGGCGGTGCTCATTCTGACGGTCCTGCTGCGTCCGCACGGCCTGCTCGGACGCCACGATATCGAAAGGATCTGATCCGTGTTCTACCGGCAATCGGGCGTCCGCCATACGAGCTACATTTCCGAAAGCAGGCTGTTCACGATTCCCGCCGACCGCGCCGCCCTGTGGCTCGTCGGTCTGCTCGGCCTGGCGGCACCGGTTCTGCTCGATCCGCTCTATATCGCCAGCTACGTCCTGCCCTGGCTGGTCTGGACGGCTGCGGCGCTTGGCCTCAACCTGATCATCGGCTGGGCCGGGCAGTTGCATCTGGGTTATGCCGCGGTGATGGCCGTCGGCGCCTATACCGCGGTGCATGCGACGCGCGCCGGCATTCCGTGGGAGCTTGCCCTGCCCGCGGCCGGCCTGATGTCGGCGGTGATCGGCAGCATTTTCGCCGCCGCCGCGCTGCGTGTGAAAGGGCTTTACCTGGCGCTCACCACGCTGGCCATGCAGTTCGTGATGGACTGGATTCTGTCGCACGTGCCGGCGATCAGCGGCGGCACCCATGCTTCGCTGCAGTCGCCCACGCTTCGCCTGCTCGGCCATGCGATCACCTCCGAAACCGGGCTTTACTACGTCGCCTTCGGCTGGTGTGTGCTGGTGACGGTCTTCATGCTGAACCTGCGGCGCACCGGATTGGGAAGGGCGCTCGTTGCCGTGCGCGAAAAGGATTACGCCGCTGCGGTCCTCGGCGTGAACAGCTTCTACTACAAGATCGTCGCCTTTGCCGCATCGTCCTTCATCGCCGGCATCAGCGGCGCCATCCTGATTGCCACCTTTTACTTCCTCGCCTCGCCCGAGCAGTTCACGGTGAATGTCTCGATCCAGTTGCTCGCCATGGTGATCGTCGGCGGGCTCGGCAGCATCATCGGCAGCTATTTCGGCGTCGCCCTGATCCTGCTGATGCCGGGCGTGTCGAACGGCCTGTTCGCCTGGATTGTGGGGCTTCTCGACGTGCGGATGAGCCCGGAGACGCTTGCCCATGTGCCGAATGCGGTCTACGGCGCGCTGATCGTCGGCTTTCTCATCATAGAACCGCTCGGCCTGGGGAAGATTTACGCCAATATCCGCGATTACCTGCTGGTCTGGCCTTTCGGTTACGTGAAGAAATGAGCCCAGCATGACCGACCAAAAGAACGCTGCCGGCCCGGACGACATCATTCTGTCGCTCAACAGCATCGAGGTCGTCTACGATTTCGTATCGCTGGCGATCAAGGGCGTGTCGCTGGAGGTGCCGAAGGGGCAGATGGTGGCGTTGCTCGGCGCGAATGGTGCAGGCAAGAGCACGACGCTGAAGGCGGTCAGCGGCCTGCTCAAGCCCGAGCGCGGCCGCGTCAGCCGCGGCGAGGTGATGTTCGCCGGCCGCCAGATCGACAATCTGCTGCCGCAGGAGCGGGTCGAACTCGGCATCTGCCACGTGCTCGAAGGGCGCCGTGTCTTCGAGCATCTGACGCCCGACGAGAACCTGGAGGCGGCGGCGCCGCCTGCCATGTCGCGGCAGGCGGTGGCGCGCGAAAAGGACCGCATCTACGGCTATTTCCCGCGGCTGTTTCAGCGGCGGACCTCGCAGGCTGGCTATCTGTCGGGCGGCGAGCAGCAGATGCTTGCCATTGGCCGGGCGCTGATGACGCAGCCCAGGCTTTTGATGCTGGATGAGCCGAGTCTGGGACTTGCGCCATTCCTGGTCGCCGAGATTTTCGGCATCGTCCAGCGGATCAACCGCGAACAGGGGCTGTCCGTCCTGATCGTCGAGCAGAATGCGCTCGCCGCGCTCGAGATCGTCTCGCACGGCTATCTGATCGAAAACGGCAGGATCGTCATGCACGATTCCGCCGAGGCGCTGAAGAACAACTCCGATATCCAGGAGTTTTACCTGGGCGGCGGCGAAACGAGTTTTCACGACGTCAAGCATTACCGGCGCAGGAAACGCTGGTTGACATGAGCTCGCCAATTCCGGCGACGAAAGGGAGGAACAGAGCATGAGATTAGGGGTAGGCATGAAGGGCGCCGCACTCGGCCTGGCGCTAAGCATCGGTTCGGTATTCCCGGCATCCGCGCAGGATACGATGAAGTTCGGGATGTGCTATGACCTCAGCAAATCCTATACCTTCATCACCCCGCAGGTCGTCCAGGCCGCGCGCGACCTCGCGGACCTGGTCAACATGAAGGGCGGGCTGGACGGACATAAGATCGAACTCGTCGTCCAGGATCACGGCAACGAGCCGCAGCGCGGCATCGAATGCTATGAAAAGCTGAAGCGCGAAGGCGTGATGGTGTTCGACATGCTGTCGACGCCGGTATCGATCGCCGTGCTGCCGCGCATCATGAAGGACAAGAACATCCTGCTGCAATCGCTGGTCGGCCGCGGCGATGCCATCGACGGCAAGGTGTTCGACTGGGTGTTCCCGGTCGGCCCGACCTATTGGGGCCAGGCCGCGAACGACGTGGCCTATATCAAGCAGCAGATGGGCGCCAAGCTGAAGGGCGCGAAGATCGCCTTCGTCTATGTCGATTATCCCTTCGGCCAGGAGCCGATCAAGATCCTGCAGACCATCGCCCAGCGCGAGGGCTTTGAGCTCGGGCTGTTCCCGTATCCGCTGCCCGGAAGCGATCAGAGCTCGACCTGGACCCAGGTGCGGCGGTTCCAGCCCGACTGGATCATAAGCTGGTCGCTGTCCAAGATGCATGTCGTCGCTTCGCGCGAGATGAAGCGCAACGGCATCCCGATGAGCAAGTACATCTCGGTGAACTGGCTCAACGAGACCGACATCGCCAATCTCGGCGGCAAGGAAGCCGCCGGGCTGAAGCGTGGTACCAACGTCGCCGGCGGTCAGGACATTCCCATCGTCAAGGAAATCATCGCCGATCTCTACGACAAGGGTAAGGGCAACGGCGAGCGCGCCGCGATCAACGACGTGTACTACAATACCGGCCTGGCCATCTATTCGGTCGCCTTCGAGGCGGCGCGCAATGCGGTCAAGCAGGGCGGCTGGCCGGTGACGCCGGAAGCCCTGAAGAAAGGCTTCGAGAGCATCAAGAACTACGATGCCAACGGGCTCTTCGCGCCGGTCACGGTGACGGCGGAGGATCACGGCGGCGGCGGCAAGACCCGCCTCGAGATGTGGGACGGCACCAAGTGGGTGCCGCAGACTGACTGGATTTCCGCCTATAACGACCTCGTCTGGGAAGTCGTGAAGGAGAATTCCAAGAAGTTCGCCGCCGAGAACAAGTAAGCGCATGGGCCGGTTTGGCCCGATCGGGACGGCCGCCTGGCGAAAAGGCGGCCGTCTGCATTTCAAGGACAGGGGAAATCGGAGGAGAGGGCGTGATGGCGGATGCAAGTCTTCGGGTCGAGGTGAAGGACGCGGTCGCGACCGTGCTGATCGACCGGCCGGAGCGCAAGAATGCGCTGTCGGTTGCGGTCGCCAACGGGCTGGCCGATGCCTGGGAGCGGATCGAGGCCGATCCCGCCATCCGGGTCGCCATCCTCACCTCTTCCGATTGCGGCATCTTCAGCGCCGGCCTCGACCTGAAGGAGGCGCAGGAGATCGCCGCGCGCGAGGGCGTCGACATCCTGAGCAAGATGCGCGATCCCTTCCACGACATCATGCGCAATGTCTCGAAGCCGATCATCGCCGCGATGACCGGATCGCTGATGGCCGGCGGCATGATGCTGGCGCTCAACTGCGATCTCAGGGTCGGCCTGGCCGGCACCAAGGCGGGGATCACCGAGGTGAAGGTCGGACGCGGCTCGCCCTGGGCGGCGCCGGCGCTGTCGATGCTGCCCCAGCCGATCCTGATGGAAATGCTGCTGACCGGCGAACTGATGCCGATCGAAGCGCTGCATCATTACGGCTTCACCAACTACATCGAGAAGACGCCGGATGCCGTGCGTGCCCGTGCCCGTCTGCTCGCGGACCGCATCGTCGCCGGCGCGCCGCTTTCGGTGAAGGCGGCCAAGGCGAGCCTGCGGGCCACGATGGACCTCGGCTGCTCGGCCGGCATCGAAGAGGGCAAGCGCCTGCATGCGGAAGTCTATGCCAGCCTCGATGCCATCGAAGGCCCGAAGGCCTTCGCCGAGAAGCGCCTGCCCGTCTGGCAGGGGCGCTGACGGGACGCTGTGACGCCAGAAGAGGTCAGGCCGCGCCCCTACGCAGCCGCGCTTCCAGGGCGTGGCGCTGGATTTTGCCGCTGCTCGAACGCGGGAAGTCGTCGAAGCCGATGAAGCGAATCTGGCGCGGCAGCTTGTAGCCGGCCAGCGCCGCACGGCAGCGCTCCATCAACGCCTCCGGCGTGAGGCTGTCGTCCGAGCGCGAGACGAAGGCGACCGGCGCTTCGCCCCAGCGCGGATCGGCGGCCCGCACCACGGCGGCATCCGTCACCCGCGGATCGGCCAGCAGCACCCGCTCGATCTCGGCCGGATAGACATTCTCGCCGCCGGTCTTGATGAGGTATTTCGCGCGGTCGACGAAATCGACCGTGCCGTCGGGATTCTGGCGGAACACGTCGCCCATATGGAACCAGCCGCCGCGGAAATCCTCCGCATTCGCCTCGGCTGCGTTCCAGTATCCGGAAAACAGCGTCGGGCCGCGCACCGCCATCTCGCCCGGCGTGCCGGGCGCCACCGGGCGGTCTTCCGGATCGACCAGCCGTACCTCGCAGAAAGCGCTGAGCCGCTTCGACAGGCGCTCGGGCGCGGTGCCGGCGGGGATGAGGGCGCGGGTGGCGGGCGGCAGCCCGGTTTCGGTCGAGCCGAAGGTATTGAGATAGGGCGCCTGGAGGATAGCGGTGATCTCGGCGATCTGATGCGGCGGCACGAGATCGGCCATGGCGCCGCAGACGCGAATGCCCTTCAGCTTCACCGGATCGGCCTTCAGCGCCGCGATGAACGGCTCGACCATGCCGGGGATCAGCACCAGCCAGCCGATGCGGTGCGCCGCGATGGCGGCGCGCAGCGCCTCCGGCCGGTAGCCGTCCACCACCACGACGGTGCCGCCGCGCATCAGCGTCGCCAGCGCATGATCGGTCGAGGCCATATGATAAAGCGGCGCCCAGGCGACGAAGGCGTCGGTCGGCTCGATCGCCAGTTCCGAGGCGAACACCATGGCGCGCGCCACCATCGCCCGGTGGCTGATGACGGCGGCTTTCGGCAGGCCGGTCGTTCCGCTGGTGTAGAGGATCACCAGGCCGTCTTCGGGATCGACCGCTGTAGCCTCGACGGGTGCGGCGGCGGCCAGCGCCGCCTCGTACCCGGCATCGAACACCAGCACCGCGATGCCGGAAATGGCGGCCAGTGCCGGGGCGAGGTCCGGCTCGGCGAAGACGAGGCGCGGCTCCACCAGCGTGACGCAATGGCAAAGCTCGGGGCCGGCCAGCCGCCAGTTGAGGCAGGCGAGGATGGCGCCGCGGGCGGCGGCAGCCAGTTCCAGTTCGATATAGTCGCTGCGGTTATGCGACAGGATGGCGATGCGGTCGCCGCGCCCGACGCCGCGGCCGGCCAGCAGACCGGCAAGCCGGTCCACCCGGTCGAGAAGTTGCGCATAACTGAGCTTCCTGGTGCCGTCCTCGATGGCGATCGCATCGGGTGTCGCCAGCGCACGGCCATGAAACAGATCATAGACGCTCGTCTGTGCCGCCTGCTGCTGCTCGCGTCCCATCTCGGTATTCCTCCTTCTGTTCCATCCGCCGCAGGCGGGCGCAACCGGTCCGCGCCTGCAAGCGGAAGAATGGCAATCTATTGTTGTTCTCTACCAACTCATACCCTTAGGCCGCATGTCTTATATAACAATATATTGACATACATGCCGGCTCAATTCTAAGACTCGGGATAGCGGAGGAAAAGATGGATTTCGCCTTATCGCCGGAACAGGACGCGATCCGTGAAACGGCGCGCCGCTTTGCGCAGGATCGGCTGGCGCCGCTGTATCGCCAGCACGACGAGACCGGGCGGTTCGACCGCGGCCTGATCGCCGAGATGGGCGCGCTGGGCCTGATCGCGCCCGAACTGCCGGAAAGCTATGGCGGCCTCGGGCTCGGCTATGTGACGGCCGGCATGATCATCGAGAATATCGCGGCAGCCGATTTCAATATCGCCTATATCCAGCTTCTGGCCTCGCTGAACGGCCATATTCTGGCCGATCATGCCGCGCCCGAGCTGGCCGGGCAGTGGCTGCCGCGCCTGATGCGCGGCGAGGTCGTCGTCGCGCTCGCCCTGACCGAGCCGCAGGGTGGATCGGATGCGGCGCGCCTGCAACTCAGGATGCGGCGCGACGGCGACAGCTATATCCTCGATGGCGAGAAGACCTCGATCTCCATGGCCGATCAGGCGGATGCCGCCATTGTCTTCGGCCGCACCGGCCGTCCGGAGGAGGGCGCGTCCGGCATTACGGCAATCCTGGTCGATCTGTCATCGCCGGGCATCCATCGCGGCCGGTTCGCCGATCACGGCCAGCACGCCATCGGCCGCGGCAGCCTGATCTTCGACAATGTGCGCGTGCCGGCCTCCAACCGGCTCGGCGAGGAGGGCGGCGGTTTCCGCCAGGTGATGCAGGGATTCGATTTCAGCCGCGCGCTGATCGGCCTGCAATGTCTGGCGGTGGCGGAAACCTCGCTGCGCGAGACCTGGCAATATGTGCAGGAGCGCCACGCTTTCGGTCAGCCGCTGGCTGCCTTCCAGGGCGTTTCCCATATGCTGGCGGAATTCGACACCTATGCGACGGCTGCCCGCCTGCTGTGTCAGAAAACTTTGTGGCTGAAGGATAGCGGTCTGCCGCACAGCGCGGAGGCGGCGATGGTGAAATGGTGGGCGCCGAAGCTCGCCTATGAAACCATCCATCAATGCCTGCTGGTGCATGGCCATGCCGGCTATTCGCGCGATCTGCCCTTCGAGCAGCGCCTGCGCGACGTGCTTGGCCTGCAGATCGGCGACGGCACGGCGCAGATCATGAAGACCATCGTGGCCCGCACGCGGGCGGGACGGAAGAACGTTCCCTACTGACCGGCGGACGCGGACGGGATGCGCCTAGCCGTCCAGCCTGACCATGTTGTCCAGCAGGTGATTCAGGTGGTGCAGGAAGGCGACCCGGTCGTCGAACGAGAATCCCTGCAAGGTATTGTCGTAATAATCATAGATCAGCGGTGTGATGGCGTTCCAGATCTTCTCGCCCTTCGGCGTCAGTTTGACCCGCCTGGAGCGGCGGTCGGCGGGATCGGTGACGGCGGTGATGTAGCCCTGCCGGCCGAGCCGGTCGAGCACCCCGGTCAGATTCTGCCGGCTGACCATCAGAAAGCGGCAGAGATCGCCGATCACCATGCCGTTCGCGGCCTGCGGACGCGACAGCGCGCCCAGCACCGACCATTGCTGGGTGGTGATGCCGTATTTGTCCAGCGCCTTGGTGCCAGTCTTGTGCATGGTGTTGGCCGCCTGGTAGAGCCGGAAGAAGATCCGGTTCGCCAGTTCCGAGGATGCCGAGGCCTTGTTGCCGCGGAGATCTTTCATGCTAAGGCCTTCCCATACAGGAATAACAATATATTGACGTAATCCGTTTGAATTCTATGATGGCGCAGAAAGCGGCCGATGGAAAGCCGCGGCGGCGGGAACGGCCGGCGGCGATAGCGACGGCGCGGCGATGTCAGGTATTGGAGGCAACATGCGTGGTTTGCGCGACAGCGTGGCGATCATCACGGGCGGTGCGGGCGGCATCGGGCGGGCGACCTGCTTGCGTTTCGCCGCGGAAGGCGCCAAGGTGGCGATATTCGACCGCGATGGGCCGGGCGCGGAAGCCGTGCGGGCGGAGATCGCCGCGGCCGGCGGCACCGCCAGGGCCTATGCCGTCGACATCACCGATCATGCTGCCGTTGCCGCTGCGGTGCAGGCGGTGGAATCCGATCTCGGACCGATCCGCATCCTGGTCAACAATGCCGGCTGGGACGTGTTCTGCCCCTTCACCAAGACCGATCCCGAGCTCTGGCAGAAGATCATCGCCATCAACCTGGTCGGCGCGCTGAACCTGCATCACGCCGTGCTGCCGCTGATGGCCGAACGACGCGCGGGCAAGGTGGTCAACATCGCCTCGGATGCCGCGCGCGTCGGCTCCTCGGGCGAGGCGGTCTACGCCGCCTGCAAGGGCGGCCTGGTATCCTTCTCCAAGACCGTGGCGCGCGAGCTGGCCTCCAAGGGCATCAACGTCAACGTGGTCTGCCCCGGCCCGACCGACACAAACCTGTTCAAGGGCTATCTCGAGGGCGCCGGCAATCCGGAGAAGCTGGTCGAGGCCTTCAAGCGCGCGGTGCCGTTCGGGCGGCTGGGGCAGCCCGACGACCTGCCGGGCGCCATTGCCTTCTTCGCCAGCGACGACGCCGATTACATCACGGGGCAGGTTCTCAGCGTGTCCGGCGGCCTGACCATGAATGGCTGATGGCGCGGGGCAGGGCCATCGAGCCGCCCGCGCCCCGCCATTGAGCCATCATCGAGCTAAAAGAGCATTGAAGTCGGCTTCGTCTCGTGGAAACCTCGGTCAGGTTTCCGAAGATGGGTTCCACATGAGCGCCGCCGACCCGAAATTCCAGACATTCGACTTGCCGCCGGAGATTACCGGGCCAAGCGCCTGGTATGGACCGGATATGATCCAGGACCAATCGTGGTGTCAGCATTTCACGGCTGCCGATGTCGCCGAAATCGAGGCTGCCACGCAAGCCGTCCTGACCGATCCCGGTGTCAATCTTGCGGCTTTGACGGCCGACGATTTTCCGCTGCCGCAGCTCGCACCGAGGCTCAGGCAGGTGCGCAAGGAAGTGCTGGACGGGCGCGGCTTCGCTCTGCTCCGCGGCCTGCCGGTGGAGCGGTGGAGCCGACGGCAGGCGGCGATCGCATTCCTGGGATTGGGCAGCCATTTCGGCAGGGCGCGTCCACAGAATGCCAGGGGCCACGTGCTCGGCCATGTCATCGATATGGGGCTGTCGAGCGACGATCCCAATGTCCGCATCTACCAGACCCATGAACGCCAGACCTTTCACACCGATTCGAGCGATATCGTCGGCCTGCTCTGCCTGCAGACCGCCAAGGCCGGCGGACATTCGGCGCTGGTAAGCTCGGTCACCATCTTCAATGAAATGCGCCGGCGGCGGCCCAATCTTCTGGCCCTGCTGTTCGAGCCGATCGAAACTGATCGGCGCGGCGAGGTGCCGCCGGGCGAAAAGCCGTATTTTACCATCCCCACCTATAGCTGGCATGCGGGGCTGCTTTCGGCCATCTATCAGCGGCAGTATATCGAGTCAGCGCGGCGCTTCAGCGATGTGCCGCCGCTGACGGCCGCGCAGCGCGAAGCCTACGACCTGTTCGATGCGCTGGCCAACGACGAAAGCCTCAATTTCCAGATGACGTTGAAGCGGGGCGATGTGCAGCTGGTGCACAATCACACCCTGCTGCACGATCGTACCGCCTTTGAGGACTGGCGCGAGCCGGAGCGGCGGCGGCATCTGTTGCGGCTTTGGCTGGCGCCCGAGGATGCGCGGCCGCTGCCGCCGGCATTCGCGCAGCGCTACGGCAGCGTCACGCCGGGCGGGAGGGGCGGGGTGACTGTCGAGGGGATGCAGCTCACCGTGCCTTACGATCCGGTTTGAAGCGGCGCTGACGCGGATGCATCCTCGGTTCAACGCACGTCGAATTTCAGCGCGAGATTGGAAGGAAGGCAAGGAAAACGCCAATCTAATCAGAGATGAGGCCTTCCACTTAACAAGGCTGCCCTGGTCGTGGCCAAGGTCGATCGGCTGGCCCGTAACGTCCACTTCTTGGAAACGATTCTGAGCGGCGATGTCGAGGTGGTGTCTGCCGACCTGCCTCAGGTCTCGGGGCCAATGGGGCGATTCATTCTGCAGCAGCTCGCCGCCGTCGCGCGGTTGGAGGCGGGCTTGATTTCAGAGCGTACAAAGGCCGCACTGGCAGCCGCAAAGCAACGAGGCGTCAAGTTCGGCGGTTTCAAAGGTATCGCCGTCGATACCAAGCTCGGTACACGAGCTCTTGTCGAAAGGGCAGATGCCAGAGCGAAAGATTATGCAGTCTTCATTGCTGACATCCAGGCAGCCGGCATCACGACATTGAAGGTGACCTGCTCCCCCGAAAGGCCCCCGATTTGAGGTAGAGTCCGATCCGAAGAAGGAGCCGGACGATGAGACGGAGCCGATTTAGCGAAGAACAGATCATCACGATCCTACGCGAGCACGAGGCCGGAGTGACGACGGCCGA
>NZ_DASVCJ010000005.1:0-22287 GCF_036381655.1 Ferrovibrio sp. | reverse complement strand
GGCAGTAAGCCGGAAATCACTTCCCACTGCCGGTCGGTCAGTCCATATCGCCGCATCGGTCGCCCCCTCGCTTCAGGCGACCTCCTATGAATCATTCATTCAATACTTTGGGAATCCCATAATTGACGACACACCCTAGGCGCGCAGCGCCAGGCGGCGGGAAAACGCCGCATACGGGATCACCCTGCCGGGGTCTGCCGCCGCCAGCGCCTTGTCGTCGCTCACCAGCCAATCGCAGCACGCAGCCGCAATCCGCAGCAGCATCTCGTCGCGCGCCATGTAGGTGGTGTCGGCGGCGATCACCGCGCCGGGATCGATCCGCGTGCCGCCGAGCGCGCGATACAGCGCCAGCAGCGCGCGCTGGCGCGCCGGATTGCGGATCTGCCGGATCTCGTCTTCCTGGATCGGCGTGGTGACGACGGCAAGCTCGCCGGCGACGATCCTGTCCTGCAGCCGCGGCAGATCGCCGGCGGCGAGGATCGCGTCATAGGCGTTGCTGTCGAAGAGCACGCGCAAGCTCAGTCCGGGGCCTTTGTCTTCGGCTTGAAGGCGCAGAGGTCGGCGACGATGCAGCGCCAGCATTCCGGCCGCCGCGCCTTGCAGATATAGCGGCCATGCAGGATCAGCCAATGATGCGCATGCTGCATGTATTTTTCGGGGATCGCCTTCAGCAGGTCCTGCTCGACGGCGAGCGGCGTCTTGCCCTTCGACAGGCCGAGCCGGTTGGCGAGCCGGAAGAGATGGGTGTCCACCGCGATGGTCGGCTCGCCCCAGACGACGTTGAGCACGACATTGGCGGTCTTGCGCCCGACGCCGGGCAGCGCCTCCAGCGCCTCGCGGTCGCGCGGCACCTGGCCCTGGTGCCGCTCGACCAGGATTTTCGACAGCGCGATGATGTTCTTCGCCTTGGCATTGAACAGCCCGATGGTCTTGACATGCTCCTTCAGGCCGGCTTCGCCCAGCGCCAGCATCTGCGCCGGCGTCCTGACCTTCTTGAACAGCGCGGCGGTCGCCTTGTTGACGCCGGCATCGGTCGCCTGCGCCGACAGCACCACCGCGACCAGCAGGGTATAGGCGTTGACGTATTTCAGTTCGGTCTTTGGATGCGGCTCGGCCGCGGCAAAGCGGGCGAAAAGCTGTTCGACCTGAGCTGGCTTCATGGGGCTGCGCCGGAAAAGGTGGAAAGTGGACGGAGAAGGTGGAAAGGCGGACAGGGCGGCGGATGATCTGGGATGTTTAGACCGTGAGAAGGCTTTCCGACAAGCGCGCCGTTCTGCCGTTACTGCTGCTGCTTGCGCCGCTCGTCGCCCGGGGGCAGCCGGCAACGGAGCAGGCGGCAACGGAGCAGGCGGCGCCGCAATGCCACCTGCCCGAGCGCATCGCGGCCGCGCCCTGTCCGCACAGCGCCGCGCCGCGCGGCGCGGCGGGCGATTTCGACTTCTACATCCTGAGCTTTTCCTGGTCGCCGGCCTTCTGCGCCAGCGGCGCCGGCCGCCGGCAGCTTGACCCGACGCAATGCCGCGACAACGATTTCGGCTGGGTGGTGCATGGGCTCTGGCCGCAATATGCCAAGAGCCGTGCCGCAGCGGCAGGCCGCCGCGCGCCGTCCTGGCCGCAATATTGCCGGCCCGTCGCGCCGGTGCCCGAGCCGGTGCTGCGCCGGCATCTGTGCACGCTGCCCGATCCGCAGCTCATGCAATGCGAATGGGCCCGGCATGGCAGCTGCAGCGACTTCGCCGGGCCGGTGGCGTATTTTTCCGCCATCGAGCGCCTGAAGGCGCGCTTTACCCTGCCGGCGCCGGCCGGTGGCAGCAAGGCCTTCATCGCCGAAATCCTGAAAGCCAATCAGGGCCTTGCGCGCGATGCGCTGCGCGTCGTGCGGCGCGACGGGCAGATCCGCGAGCTGCAGCTCTGCCTGAGCCGCGACCTGGAGCGGACCCGGTCCTGCCGGGAGTGACGTCCGGGCCGAATCTGACCAATTCTTACACTGATAGAATTAGGCTTTTTAATATACAACCGAATGCGATATGGTGCTTCCGGGCTGTTTCAAAACACCTTGGGGTAGCGAAGTTGCCGCTCACCACGGAAAGCGAAAAGGCGCGCCGCGAGGCGCTCGACCTGCTGGCGCGGGTCGAGAAGGACGGCATCGCCATATTGCGCCGCTATGAGGCCGGCCGCGATGTCTCCGCGCGCTATCAGGATTTCCGCCGCCTCATCGAGAAGGTCGATCACTTCTACGTCTTCATCGACCTGGTCGAGGAGCGCCTGCCGAATTTCGAGGCCGAGAAGCGGGAGGCGCTGGCGCGGCATCTGGCCGAGATCCGCTGGCGCATCGTCATCGTCGAGGTCGACACCACGCAGGTCTTTCTGGTGCGCATCGGCGAGGGGCGCCGGCCCTGGCCGCTGGGCAGCCGGCAATTCCTCGAACGCCGCCTGGCGCGGCTGGGCGAGATCGCGCAATTCTACGATCAGTTCGGCGAAGTCTATGACCTGCCGGCCCTGGGCGGGGCGATGCTCACCGCGGTGGGGGATCTGCTGAAGGCGCAGATCGCGCGGGCGCCCGGGCTGGACGATTTCACGCTGCACGCCGCTTTTGCGCAGGCCGCGTCCGCCGCGCTGCGCTCCGCAACGCCGTCCGTGCCGCCCTCCGCGCCGCGGCGACGGCCAGGCCGGCGCCAGTCGGCCGCACTGCCGCGCCCGGCGGGGCCGCCGGCGCAGTTCCGCACCCGCGAGCAGGCCGGCCGCTTCTATGCCGAGCGCGACGCCATCGTCGCGGTGGCCGATGCCTGCCGCAGCGCCCAGCTCAGCATGGACGACCTGGCGCGCAAGCTGGGGGTGTCCCGCCCGGCCCTGGTGCTGATGCTCAGCGGCAACGATCCGATCGCCAGCGGCACGCTGGAAGAACTGCGCAGTTTTGTCGCCCGCGCCAGCGCGGCCTGATGCCGGTGCCGGGCCGGTACTGGGGCAGGACGGTTATTCCGATGCCTGATGTCCGACAGCAGCATGCCCTTACGGAACGATCAGAACAAAACGAGCAAGTTGCCGTTGCACCACCTCCTTGACCTTTCAGCACTTCGTCCGGAGCTCGTATTGCCTGCAATCGATGCTTGTAGGAAAGTGACGTCGGAATAGGGGGCAAGCCAACATTGGCAGCAAAGACCGGGTTCGAGGAGGGCGCAAATTTCGGGGGTGTCATCATCCCAGGCCGGCCAGGCTTTGCTTCATCAAGCAATGACCCTGACGCAGTTCTGCGAGCAGGCATATTTCAGCACCTACAGGACCTGTCTCAAAGACAGGGTCAACTGTCGCACAATGCTCTTGCCGCAGGCTATGTATTCAACGGACAACGAGTGCCGTTGATCAATCCCCAGCGCGGCATCTTCAAGCCGAGGCAGATGCGTTATTTGTTGTCAATCAAAACGGTTTTTCCCCGTCCGGGGCGCCGCATCTGGTACGACGATCAACGCGAAGTGCACAAACAAATCTTTGAAGGCGAGGAGACGGTAGACTATGCCTTCATGGGAGACGACGCCGACGCAGCCGACAATCGTTGGCTTCGCGAGGCGATGGAGCAGCAAATCCCGATCATCTACTTTCTGGGGATTGCACCCGGCCTCTATCAGGCGGTGATGCCGGTTTTTATCGTCGATTGGAATGCGACAACGAGGAAGGCACGTATAGCGTTCAGCGAATCAGCGTCGCCTCATGCGGTGCCCCCGCAAACTTCTGCCGAACGCCGCTATGCTTTGCAATCGGTGAAGCGAAGATTGCATCAGGAAACCTTTCGCCAGGCTGTGATCCAGGCCTATCAAGGGCGGTGCGCCGTGTCGGGCTTGCCAGAACCGCTTTTGCTGGATGCAGCTCACATCATTCCGGATCGCGATGAGAAGCTCGGACAGCCGCTCGTCACGAATGGACTGCCATTATCAAAAATCCATCACGCGGCTTTTGATAAGCATCTCATTGGCATTGATCCGGATTACATAATCCATGTCTCAGAGAAGCTGTTGAGCCAGACTGATGGGCCTACTCTTGAATCCCTGAAGTGCCTGCAAAAGCAGAAGTTGCGGCTGCCGCTTCGAGATCGGGATGTACCTGACCGCCGGCGGTTGGAGATTCGGTTTGCGCAATTCAAGGCGGCCGCTTGATGGATTGTTATCCCAGGAACCGCTTGTCCTGGTGCCAGCGCAAAGATCCTAAATCCGGATGCTGAAGAGGATTGTTCGGCACGTTTACTTGCTCGCCATGCATCGCATAGTAGTGTTTGCCGTTTTCGAAGTCCTCCTTTAGCCGTTTGCCGACAACGAACCGATAGGCGTTGTCGACAGTGACATATCCAAGATCAAACAACCGATGAACGTCAGTTCTCAGGAGGAGGCCATTCCTGATGTCATGCGGTCCTCCATCGGCGTACGGACGAATATGCGCCGCGTCGAGAATCGGCAGCGTTTTCTCGCCAGTGACAGCGCAATGCCGTCGGTAGGCGTCAGTAACCGCAATTCGAAAAGAACCTTGTCCCAGGCGTGGCCGGATCAGTGTCGGTTCGCCGTAGCGAGATTCCGAGAATGACGGTGCTCGGCGATATTCCAGGCGTTCGGCTATGGAATTCCAAAGGTGGCGAACTTCTAAATCAGAGGCTTCATACGTCCGGCCAGAGACAATATTCGGCGCCCATGACTGAGGTACCGGCATCCATTCGCTTTCGGGGAAGAAGAACGGCTCTGCGATGATCCGGCATCCAATCTGGTAGTCGTACTTAAGATCGTCGGTATTCCGGCGGTGCTGACCAATGCGCTGCCGCAATACGTCAAGTGACGGCGCGCCATTGCTTTCACCAAACGCTTCCCAAGCGAGCGAGACTGGTAAAATGCTGGAATGTGCGAAGATGCCGCCGCCGACTATGTAACTGCGCGGCGCTCGAAGTTTGAAAAGAAACAATTCGCCCGGCGCGATGGCACGGAAATTGGTGCGCCCACCAGGTTGCCAGAAATTTACTTCGGATAAGTTCGGGCGGGCTTCGAGGTATCGAAACCAATCGTAGTCGGTTACGCCGATGTATAGTTTGACCACCGTCCAACCCCTGGCCTGCCCCCCGCAGAGTAGCAGCCAAAAAGGAACAATTGCTACGCGTATTGGAGGAAGGCGATGGTCCGCCGTAGGATTTTGATGAACCGAGGGGAACGGCCCCGCCGTGGGGGGATTCGAAGCGGGCTGCGTCGCGTTCTCTGGCGGCTCTGGACCGGGGCGGGCTTCAGCCGGCATCATCGGCTCCGCCCGAAGACAAGCGACAAGCCACGAGAGAAGACGAGAGGATCGAGATGGCCGCCATGATGAAAGCCGCCTGGTACACGCAGAACGGCGCCGCCCGCGATGTCCTGACCGTCGGCGCGCAGCCCAGGCCCGCGCCGCAGGCCGGCGAGGTGCTGGTGCGGCTGCATGCCTCGGGCGTCAATCCGTCGGATGTGAAAAGCCGGCGCGGCCGGCCGCTGGTTGGGCCGCTGGTCATTCCGCATAGCGACGGCGCCGGCGTGATCGAGGCGGTGGGCGAGGGCGTCGCGGCTTCGCGCGTCGGCGAGCGCGTGTGGATCTGGAACGGCCAGTGGCAGCGGCCTTTTGGCACGGCGGCGGAATATATCGCGCTGCCGGCGGCGCAGGCGGTGAGGCTGCCCGATGCGGTGGATTTCGCCGCCGCGTCGTGCTTCGGCATTCCGGCGCTGACCGCGCTGCAGGGCGTGCGGCTGGCCACGCGGACTCTTCCGCCCGGCGCGCCCATTCTGGTCACCGGCGCGGCTTCGGCTGTCGGGCATTACGTCACCCAGATCGCCGCCCAGCGCGGCTATCGCGTCATCGGCACGGCCTCGGCGAAACGCGCCGCCATCGCCCGCGAAGCCGGCGCGGCAGATGTCATCGATTATAAAAGCGAGGATGTCGCCGCGCGCGTGCTGGAGCTAACCGATGGCCGGGGCGTGGCGGCGATCATCGACATGGACCTTTCCACCACCGCGCCGCTGCTGGCGAAAGGCGTGCTGGCGCCGCATGGCGTGCATGCCTGCTACGGCTCGAACGCGATAGGCGATCAGCCGGTGCCGTTCCGCGATCTTTTGTTCCGCAGCATCGATCTGCAATTCTTCCTCGTCTACGACCTCAAGCCGCGGGACCGCAGCGAAACGATCGCCGAACTCGACGCCCTGCTGGCGCGCGCCGCGCTCAAGACCCGCATCGCTGCGCGCCTGCCGCTGGAGAAGATCGCCGAGGCGCATGAACTGGTCGAGCAGGGCGCCGACGGAAATGTGGTGCTGGAGATGCCCTGAGGCGTAGACTGTATCGGCAGGCCGGGTAACGGAGTCGACGAACGGGTGGGCGGACGAAACGGGAGGCCTTCCCATGATCCAGGACGGCAAGATCTTCCTCGGCGCCGGCGCAGGCGGGCCGCAGTGGCTGGAGCTGCGCTACGCCAACCGCCACGGCCTGGTGGCGGGCGCCACCGGCACGGGCAAGACGATCACCCTGCGCATCATGGCGGAAAGTTTCTCCGCGGCCGGCGTGCCGGTCTTCGCCGCCGACATCAAGGGCGACTTAAGCGGCCTCGGCCTGGCCGGCTCGGCCGCGGGCAAGGCCTTCCTTGCCAGGCGCGCCGAGGAGATCGGCTTCGCGCAGGAGTATCGCTTCGAAGGCTTTCCCGTGGCCTACTGGGACCTGTTCGGCCGGCAGGGCCATCCGGTGCGCACCACGATCTCGGAAATGGGGCCGCTGCTGCTGGCGCGGCTCCTGGAGCTGAACGACACGCAGGAAGGCGTGATCAACGTCGCCTTCAATCTGGCCGACGAGCGGAAGCTGCTGCTGCTCGACCTGAAGGACCTGCGCGCGATGCTGACCTTCATCGCCGAACAGGCCGAGGCCTTACGCACCACCTATGGCAATATCTCGGCCGCCTCGGTGGGCGCGATCCAGCGCCGGCTGCTGACCCTGGAAAACCAGGGTGCGGCGCATTTCTTCGGCGAGCCGGCGCTGGAACTGAGCGATTTCATGCGTGTCGACTCGGCCGGCCGCGGCGTGATCAACCTGCTGGCCGCCGATCAGCTGATGGCCTCGCCCAGGCTCTATGCCACCTTCCTGCTCTGGCTGCTGTCGGAATTGTTCGAGGCGCTGCCCGAGGTCGGCGATCCGGACAAGCCGAAGCTGGTCTTCTTCTTCGACGAGGCGCATCTCTTGTTCGACGACGCGCCGAAGGCGCTGCTGGAGAAGGTAACGCAGGTGGTGCGGCTGGTGCGCTCGAAAGGCGTCGGCGTCTATTTCGTCACGCAGAACCCGGCCGATATCCCGGAGCCGGTGCTGGCGCAGCTCGGCAACCGCATCCAGCATGCCCTGCGCGCCTACACGCCGGCGGAACGCAGGGCGATCCGCGCGGCCGCCGAAAGTTTCCGTCCCAACCCCGCCTTCAAAACCGAAACCGCGATCACCGAGCTGGCCGTGGGCGAGGCGCTGGTTTCGACCCTGCAGGACAAGGGCGTGCCCGGCATCGTCGAGCGCACGCTGATCCGCCCGCCATCCTCGCGGCTGGAGCCGCTAAGCGCGGCCGAGCGCGCCGCGGCGCTGGCGGGCAGCGCCATGGCCGGCAAATACGACCGCAGCATCGACCGCCAGTCGGCCTATGAGCTGCTGCAGGCGCGGGCGGAGAGCGGGGCGGCTGCCACGCCCTCGCACGGCGGCTCGGTGCCGCCGTCCGGGCCCTGGGGAGGGCGGAAGGACGCGGAAGAGAAACGCCGCGGCGGCGCATCTGCATCCGGCGCGGCGCCGAAGAGCGGCCGCGCGCCGGCCCGCTCGCGCTCGGACTCGATGGTGGAAGCGACGATGAAAAGCGTGTTGCGCGCCGCCGGCCGAGAAATCACCCGCAGCCTCGTGCGCGGCCTGCTGGGATCGCTGAAGCGCTAGCGGCGGGCCGCGGGGCCTTGTGCGGCACGCCGCCGCATCGCTGCGCCCGGTCAGGCGGCCAGCTTGATGGTGCGCTTGGGCGCGGTGCGCACATGGGTCGAGTACAGCGTCAGGCCGGTGAAGGCCAGGCCGCCGGCCAGGTTGCCGAGCACGGTCGGAATCTCGTTCCAGATGATGTAGTCCATGATCGAGAAGCCGCCGCCCATCAGAAGGGCCGAGGGAAACAGGAACATGTTCACCACGGAATGCTCGAACACCATGGCGAAGAACAGCATGATCGGCATCCACATGGCGATCACCTTGCCGCTGACCGAGGTGGAGATCATCGCGCCGACCACGCCGGTCGAGACCATCCAGTTGCACATCACGCCGCGCAGGAACAGGGTGAGCATGCCGGCGAAGCCGTATTGGGCATAGCCCAGCGTGCGCGCCTCGCCGATATGCGAGATCACCGTGCCGACCTTGTCGGGCGGGGTCTGGAAGCCGTAGGTGTAATAGACGGACATCATCACCGCGACGGTGAAGGCGCCGGCGAAATTGCCGACGAAGACCAGACCCCAGTTGCGCAGCACGCCGCCGACGGTCACGCCCGGGCGCCTGTCGAACAGCGCCAGCGGCGACAGCACGAAGACGCCGGTGAGCAGATCGAAGCCGAGCAGGTAGAGCATGCAGAAGCCGACCGGGAACAGGATCGCCCCGATGATCGGATAGCCGGTCTGCACGTTGACCATCACGGCGAAGGCGGCAGCCAGCGCCAGGATCGCGCCGGCCATGTAGGCGCGGATCACGGTATCGCGCGCCGACATGAAGATTTTCGCTTCGCCGGCATCCACCATCTTGGTGACGAACTCGGAAGGCAACAGATACGCCATCACTATCCCCCTTCGGCTCGCGTCAACAGGCCGGGCGCGGCGAGCCCAGGGCCGCGCATCGGACGGGCCGCGATCCGGCCCGCGCAGCAGGCAAAAGCAGGGATCGTGCCAGAGCGTGAAAGGCGCGGGACGCCGCGCGCCGCCGGGTCGGACGACCGTCCGCCGGGCAGAGCCGGATCAAATGCCTGAGCGTTTCTTGTGCAGATGCGGCGGCGGCAGGCAGCGCCATGCCGGGCGGCAATGCCGGCGGGCAATGCCGGGCGAGAGTGCCGGCGGGCGACAGGGCCGCGACGGCAGGTCAGCGCCAACAGGCCAGAACCGGAATTGCGGGGGGATTCTGGTGGAGCCGAGGGGGAATCGAACCTTTTTCTTGGCTCCTTACGGATCAAGGAGTTGGCAGGCTAACCACCTGTACTGTTACACAATGTGTAGCAGTCGAGTGGGCGAGGGCAGGTACATCCCTGCATGTCCTTATCTAGGAAAACAGCTATTGCAGGCAGTTCCGTGGGAGCTGCGAAGTAAGTCCAACACCTCAGTGCTGGCATCGGACTCGACTGGGTACCAAGTGCCGTCGGAAATCGTGTGGCCGCGTTCTAGATCTGCTAAGTCCAAGCTTACCGCTATACCTCTGCCAGAGCCCATCAGGGAATATGTGGGCACTCCTTCCGGCCCCTCTGTCACAACAAGGTTTGGCGTCAACGGATAACGCGAGACCGGTAGATCCTGAATACTAAGCGGGATCCCATTTTCTGTTGGCCGGCGCTCAATCAAGGCACGATAGATTTCCCGAGCGGATGGTATCCGTGCGTTACCCGCCGGATCGATCAGCCACAGTTCCGCCTCCCGTTTTTCCCAGCCCGGTTCCAGCCCACCCCTCACTTCCGACATCACCCGCCAGCCATGTTCTGTCAGGTCATCGATCACGCCGGACCGATGCACTTTCTCCGTAAAGGCTGTGTGTCTGCGACGCCTTTACAGATACCCATGGACTGGCGGGATGTCGGTTGGACAAGTGATGGGCGGCCACACTTGTCCGAAGGCGGCTCTGGAAGCCAGGGACGGGTCAGGGGGGCAGTAGTTCCGGTGGGCCAGAAATTTATACTCTGTTTTAATATTTCGGAGTATAAATTGCTCTGGCTGCTACTTACCTGACCCGCAAAGGCCAGGAAACCGGATTTATACCACGTCCCGACCCATGGAGAACAACCGCCTGACCCAGTCCCGCCTCACCCTGCCGGTGGCAACCCTGTATGCCGAGCTGCATGATCTGTCGGAGGCCGATCAGGCTGGCAGCCGGCGGGAAGGTGGCTTTTCGTCCAAGCGGATCAACGGCAAAACCTACTGGTACAGGCAGGTCTGGATCGGGCATACCCGGCACCAGAAATCCATCGGCCCGGAGACCCGGGAGCTGCTGGACTGGATGGAGCAGGAGCGGGAGAAGACGGCCCTGTGGCAGCAGCAGCGCAGACGGCGGCGGGAACTCTGCCACGCATTGAAGGCGGGCCTGAAGATGAACTTTGATGCGCTATCCGGCAGGGTTATTGCCAGGCTGTCTGACCGGGGGGTGTTCGAGCGCGGCGCCGTGCTGATTGGCACCCATGCCTACATGACCTACGGGCCGATGCTGGGGCACCGGCTGCCGGCCATGGCCGTCACCACCCAGGACATCGACATTGCCGCCGAGGCGACGATTGCCCTGGCCTCGGCCGAGGCCGCCATCCCCTTTGCCGGGATCATCGAGGAAACCGACCCGGCCTTCTTCATCGTGCCGCCGCATCCCGGCGCCAGGCTGTCCCATGCGCTGAAATACAAGGGCGGCGAGGCACGGGTGGAACTGCTGATGCCGGCGGAGCCTGGCCGGGAATGGCAGCCGAAGTTCATCCCGCATCTGGCTTTCGGCGCCCAGGGCATTCCGTATCTCGACTACCTGCTGAAGGCTCCGGTGCGGGCGACCTACCTGCATGACGACGGTATCAGCGTGATGGTGCCGCAGCCGGCCCGCTTTGCCCTGCACAAGCTGATCGTGGCCGCCAACCGCGATGTCGGGGCACAGGCCAAGGCGCGCAAGGATGTCGCCCAGGCAGCCAGCCTGATCACGATCCTGAGTGAAGATCGCGAGGATGATCTCCGTGAGGCCGCTGATGATCTTGCGAGCTATCCCGCCATCTATGCCGGGCAGGCCCGCAAGGGGGTACGCCAGCTTGCGGATGCGGTGCGGGCCATGCTGCCGGAGAACCTGCGGTAGGTGGAGCGGCTACCGGCTCACCCGATTCATGCCATCAAGGCTTGTGACGAACCATCCGGGAGGTGCGGCGCCCGGCCTTCATTGGCAACGGCCTGGGAGGTCCGTGCCAGTTCGTCCTTGTCGAGTTCGACCTTGAGCCAGCGGCCGATGATCAAATCTATCTTGTCGGGACCAAGGGACATCCGCACCAACACCCAAATTTGCTCAACCAAATGCGCGGCATGTCGCCCGCGTCGACGGGCGATGTCCGGGTTCGATGTCTGGAGGGATCGTCCCAGCTCGCGACGCCCCAGTTTGCCGACGAGATCGGAAGGGAGGCGACAGCGGAAATAATAGCTTCGCCACGTCGAACAAGATTGGTTGAAAGCGCCATGCGCCCGCCTGTGTGTCGCAACCGTGTGTAGCAGTCGCCAGGCGGTCTGGGCTAAGTCATTGATCCTGAGAGAATTGGTGGAGCCGAGGGGAATCGAACCCCTGACCTCCTCATTGCGAACGAGGCGCTCTCCCATCTGAGCTACGGCCCCAAGCCGGTGCGCCGGCCATCATGGAGGGGGACGTCGCAACGGTCCCGGCCGGGCGGCAAGCAAGTAGCAAACAGGCCCGCTTTTGTCCACTGCCAAAGCCGCCGCCGCCGGGCTTTTTCTCTCCCAATGCCCGCCCTGCCGCCCTCGCTGCGCCCCCTGCTGCCCCCGTGCTGCCCGGGCGGCGGGATTTGAAGGCGCGGCAGCGGCTTGGCCGGCAGATAGCTGCCGCCCGCCGGGGATTCCACACCCTCGCCGGTTGCCAATCCCGCCCTCAGCCGCTATCACTCTGGCCCCAGTTTATCGCAGTCTGCCGGGCGGCCCCATCGCTGGCCGGCGCCTCGTCCTGGTCCTGGAGGGCGGATGACTTCCCTGATCCTGCTGATCACCACGGTTATCGACATCTATATGTGGCTGCTGATCGCCTCGGCGATCATGAGCTGGCTGGTCGCCTTCAACGTGATCAACACGTCGAACCGCCTGGTCTATGCGATCGGCGATTTCCTCTACCGCATCACCGAGCCGGCGCTGCGGCCGATCCGCCGCATTCTGCCCAATCTGGGCGGCATCGACATCTCGCCGGTGGTGCTGATCCTGCTGCTGGTCTTCATCCGCAACCTCATCTTCGAATACGCCTTCTGAGCGGCGCGGTCGGCCAGAGCGCGATGGCGGCATGCGCCCATAGCCGGACCGCGGACGGGGTGCGGCTCTGCGTGCGGCTGACCCCCAAGGCCGGCCGCGACGCCATCGAGGGACTGAAGCCGACGGCGGAGGGCGGCTTCGAACTGGCCGTCAGGGTCACCGCCGTGCCGGAGAAGGGCAAGGCCAATGCGGCGCTGCTCAAGCTGCTGGCCAAGGCGCTGAAAATCCCCGCCGGCCGCATGTGCATCGTTGCCGGCGAGACCGACCGGCATAAACAGATTCTGATCGCGGGCGAGCCGGCCGCCGTGGAGGCGCAATTGCAGTCGCAGCTTTCGCCCTGGTGCGACGCTCTGGACAGGAAAGGGTAGGACCGATGGCCGCGCAACTGATCGAAGGCAAGCCGATCGCATTGGAGATCCGCGCCGAGGTGGCGCGCCGGGTGCAGGCCTTCAAGGCCAAGGCCGGCCGCGTGCCGGGCCTGACCGTGGTGCTGGTCGGCGAGGATCCGGCCAGCCAGGTCTACGTGCGCAACAAAGGTATCCTCACCCGCGAGGCCGGCATGATCTCCGACGAGATCAGGCTGCCCGAACAGACCAGCCAGGCCGACCTGCTCAACGTGGTGCGGCGGCTCAATGCCGATCCCGCCGTGGACGGCATCCTGGTGCAGATGCCGCTGCCCCGGCAGATCGACACCCAGACCGTCATCGAGGCGATCGATCCGGCGAAGGATGTCGACGGCCTGCATCCGGTCAATGCCGGCAAGCTGGCGCAGGGCATCGCGGCGCTGACGCCCTGCACGCCCAAGGGCTGCGTGATCATGCTCGAGAAGGCCGGCGTCGAAATCGCCGGCGCCAACGCGCTGGTGATCGGCCGCTCGATCCTGGTCGGCCGTCCGATGGCGGCGCTCCTGATCGGCGCCTCGGCCACGGTGACGGTGGCGCATTCGAAAAGCCGCGCGCTGCCGGAGCTGTGCAAGCGCGCCGATATCGTGGTCGCCGCGGTGGGCCGGCCGGAAATGGTGCGCGGCGAATGGCTCGGCCGTCATGCGACGGTGATCGATGTCGGCATCAACCGCGTGCCGGGTGCCGAACCCGGCAAGACCAGGCTGGTCGGCGATGTGCATTTCGCTTCGGCCAGCGAGGTCGTGCGCGCGATCACGCCGGTGCCGGGCGGGGTCGGGCTGATGACCACCGCCTGCCTCCTGCAGAACACGCTGCAGGCCGCCTGCTGGCGCGCCGGGGTGGAAATCTAAACGGCACCCGCATGCCGGAAGGCCCGCATGCCGGAAGGGAAGCGCCTGCCGCGACGGCAGGCTTCTCTTTCGCCTGAAGCTTCCTAATCTGAGGCGCATGAGCAAGCGCCTGCCGCCCCTGCCGGCCCTTTGAGGCTTTCGATGCCGCCGCCCGCCATATGAGTTTCAAGGCGGCCGCGGCGGAACTGTATCTGACGCCATCGGTAATCAGCCATCGCGCGACATCCCGGTCAGCGCCACCATCGCCGCGATGGATGCGGCGAACGTCGCGCAAAGCCTGATCTGCGCCTGGGTGGCGCCGCGCAACGTGATGATCTCGAATGACGAGGTGGCGGGTTTCGTGGCACAGGCGCCGGATCGGCTGATCGGCGTCGGCGCGGTCGATATCTCGAAGCCGATGCAGGCGGTGCGCGAGGTGCGCCGCTGCATCGAACAGCTCGGCTTCAAGGCGATCCGCGTCCTGCCCTGGCTGTGGGAATTGCCGCCGACCGACCGCCGCTTCTATCCGGTCTACGCCGCCTGCTGCGAACTCGGCGTGCCGTTCTGCACCCAGATCGGCCATACCGGGCCGCTGATGCCCTCCGAGGTCGGCCGGCCGATCTACCTCGACCAGGTGACGCTCGACTTCCCTGAACTGGTCATCGTCGGCGGCCATATCGGCTATCCCTGGACCGAGGAGGCGATCGCCGTCGCCACCAAGCACGAGAATGTCCATATCGACACCTCGGCCTATGCGGCGCAGCGCTATCCGGCGCCGCTCGTCGAATATCTGCGCGGCCATGGCCGCCGTAAGGTCCTGTATGGCTGCAATTATCCGATGATCGCGCCCGCCAAGGCGCTGGCCGGTCTCGCTGCGCTCGGCCTGGATGCCGAGGCGGAGGCGCTGTTCCTCGGCAGCAATGCGAAGCGGGCGTTCCGGCTTTAGCGGGCCGTTCTTCAATCACTATTAATAATCGTTTGCATCTAAATCGACCCAATGCTATATCGGCTCCGCCGCTGCTTTCCGGGGACGGATGATCGCGCAGACGCTCCGGGCGCGGCGGCCAGGTGAAGCGGCGTCGGCCCCAGCGTCTCTCCCCCTGACCATCCAACGCATCCATCCTTTTGGGGGAAAATCATGTCTGTTCAATATGTTGCGCAGCCTACGGTGGGCTGCCTTCGGCTGCCGCGCGTCGCGCCTGCCATGCTCGGGGCTGCCTCGGCGGTCGCGCTCGGTGCCGTCAGTCTGCCCGCCGCCGCCCAGCAGGGCCAGCCACCGGTGCAGCTTCCTACCCTGTCGGTCGAGGGACAGAAGCCGGCCGCCGCGCAAGAGGGCTACAAGGCCGATCAATCGGCCTCGCCGAAATTCACCGCGCCGCTGCTCGACACGCCGAAATCGGTCACGGTGATCCCCAAGGAGGTGATCGAGGATCGCGGCGCCACCTCGCTGACCGAGGTCTACCGCACCACGCCCGGCATCAGCCTCGGGGCCGGCGAGGGCGGCACGGCCATCGGCGACCGGCCGTTCATCCGCGGTTACGATTCGACCGCCAGCACCTTCGTCGACGGCATCCGCGACACCGGCACCCAGTCGCGCGACATTTTCGACATCGAGCGGGTCGAGATCATCAAGGGGCCGAGTTCAACCTTCGGCGGCCGCGGCAGCACCGGCGGCACCGTCAACCTGATCAGCAAGACCGCCCAGCCCGAGAACTTCAACGCCGGCAGCGTCACGCTCGGCACCGACCTGACCAAACGCGCCGCTGTCGACATCAACCGCGTCATCGACGCCAACACGGCGATCCGCATCAACGCCATGGCGCATGACGGCGAAATCGCCGGCCGCGACGATGTCGATCTGAGCAAGTTCGGCTTCGCGCCCACCATCAGCCTCGGCATGCAGAAGCCGACCCGGCTGACCCTGAGCTACTATCACTTCCAGTCCGACGACATGCCGGATTACGGCATTCCCATCGACGCCGCCACCGGCAAGCCGGCCAAGGTGGACCGCAACAATTTCTACGGCCTGACCAGCCGGGATTTCCGCGAAACCTACTATGACGGCGTGACGGCGGAGATCGAGCACGACCTGAGCGCCAGCACCGTGCTGCGCAACGCCACGCGCTACAGCTATGCCGAAAACAACTACATCGTCACCGAGCCGCGGGCGCCCGATTTCAGCACCGATACGCTGACGCTCGCGCCGAAAAGCCGCAACGCGGATACCGAGACGATCACCAACCAGACCGACCTGCGCAGCGAGTTCGACACCTTCGGCTTCGCCCATACGCTGATCACCGGCATCGAGATCAGCCGCGAGCAGACCAGGAACCGGGGGTACGCCTTCTCGCCGACCACCACGACCGGCAGCCTCAGCGATCCCGATTCAGGCGCCGTCGGCGGTCTGGTCAGCACCTCGGCGAATTTCGCCAATACCACGGTCGATACCAGGGCCGTCTATGTGCTCGATACCATCGCGCTGGCCAGCCAATGGGACCTCAATCTCGGGCTGCGCTTCGACGATTACGTCACCAACAGCACGGGGCGGAACAACAGCGGCGATTTCGATCTGAAGAACTCGTCGCGCTTCCTCAATCCGCAGGCCGGCCTGGTCTACAAGCCGCTGCCCAATGGCAGCATCTATGTCGCCTACAGCACCTCTTCGAACCCGTCCGGCGGCAGCGCCGGCGAGGGCGGCGGCGACGGCAATCTCGGCGTCACCAATGCATCGCTGGACCCCGAGAAGAACCGCAGCTACGAGCTCGGCACCAAATGGGATCTGGCCGGCGACAGGCTGCAGCTGAGCGGCGCGGTCTTCCGCACCGAGAAGAGCAACGCGCAGGTGCCCGGCGTCTCGAACACCGCCGAGCAATTGCCGGTCGGCAAGGAGCGGGTGGACGGCTTCGAAATCGGCCTGTCCGGCGCCATCACCCGGGCCTGGAAGGTGTTCGGGGGCTATACTTTCCTGAAAAGCGAAATCGTCGACGACGGTCCGAACGCGCTCAACGACGGCAACGAATTTCCCAATATCGCGCCGCACATGATCAGCCTGTGGTCGACCTACGAGATCGACAGCGACTGGACCATCGGCGGCGGCGCCACCTACATGGACCGGCGCTATTCCAACACCGCCAATACGGTGAAGCTGCCGCCCTATTGGCGGTTCGATGCCATGGCCGCCTACAAGGTCACCAAGGACGTCAACGTCCAGCTCAACATCCAGAACCTGCTGGACGAGACCTATTACGATGCGCCACGCGGCAGCAATGCCGCCATCGTCGCACCGGGCCGGACGGCATTGCTGACGACGACGTTCAAGTTCTGACATGCGTGACGGCATGCAGGCGCCGTTGCGCGCAGAACATGCCCGCCCCGTCCGTGCAAAGCGGGCGGGGCATTTTCCGTTTGACGATCGGGTGTGGAGCGAAGCGTCATGATGCTGCATATCGAACAGGTGCTGACCAAGCAGCAGGTCGCGCAGTGCCGCCAGGTGATCGATGCCGCCGAATGGATCGACGGCAACGTCACCGCCGGGCAGCAATCGGCGCTGGCCAAGCGCAACATGCAGCTTCCGGAAGGCTCGCCCGCCGCGCGCCAGACCGGCGAGATCATCCTCGATGCGCTGGAACGCTGCCCGCGCTTCGTCTCGGCGGCCCTGCCGCTGAAAGTCTTTCCGCCGCTGTTCAACCGCTATGCCGGCGGCCAGAGTTTCGGCATCCATGTCGACAATGCGATCCGTGCCTATACCGGCGGCAATTTTCGCATCCGCACCGATCTGTCCTGCACGCTGTTCCTGGCCGAACCGGAGGAATATGACGGCGGCGAGCTGATCGTCGAGGATACCTATGGCGAGCATCGCGCGAAGCTGCCGGCCGGCGACATGGTGCTCTATCCCTCCACCAGCCTGCATCGCGTGACCGAGGTCACGCGCGGGGCGCGCGTCGCCTCCTTCTTCTGGCTGCAGAGCATGGTGCGCGACGACGGCCAGCGCACCCTGCTGTTCCAGCTCGACACCACCATCCAGCAGCTCGCCGCCGAGAAGGGCCACAAGGATGCGGCCGTCGTGCAGCTCACCGGCATCTACCACAACCTGCTGCGGCGCTGGGCCGACAGCTGACAGAGACCGACAAAGAGACCGGCAAAGAGACCGCCATGGCGCAAAAGCCGAAATCCCCTCGCGGCATCCGCTACTGGCTGCAGCAGCTTCATCTCTGGACCGGGCTGATCCTGCTGCTGCCCCTCGTCGCCATGGGCATTTCCGGCGCGGTGCTGGTCTATGCCCATGACCTTCCGTCTCTCTTCGGCGCCGCCAGGCCGCAGATCACCGCCGCCGGCGAATGGCAAAGCCCCGCCGCATTGATCGCGGCCGCCCGGGCCGAGGCCGGCGCGGCCGGATCCGGCCGCGTGCCGCTTTCGGTAAGCTGGCCGGTGAAACCGGGCGAGCCGGCGATGGTGCGCCTGTCGCGTCCTGGCCTGGCCGCGGAAAGCGGCGCCAGCGCGCCGCCACGGACGAGTCCCTTCGCCGGTTCCGTGCCGGTGCTGCTCGATCCGGTCACCGCGCAGCCTGTGCGCCGCGCCGCGCCGGCGATGAGCGGCTGGGTCCGCTTTTTCCACGACCTGCACGGCCATCTCTTCATCACCGGCGGGCTGGGCCGCAGGCTCGTCGGCTGGCTCGGCATCGCCATGCTGGCGCTGGGCTGCTCCGGCCTGGTGCTGTGGTGGCCCCGACAATGGCGCGATGGCCAGTGGAAAGCCGCTTTCATGGTGCGCCGGACGGCCAGGGGCGTTCGGCTGCACCGGGAATTGCATGGCGCAGCCGGCATCTGGAGCCTGACGATCTTCATGCTGGTCAGTTTCACCGGGGTCTATATCGCCTTCCCGCAGCAGACCGCGGCCATGATCAACGCGGTTTTCCCCGGCCGCGATCTGCGCGCGGCGCAATTGCAGGCGCGCGTCGCACCCTTGCCCGGCGCCATGCCGATCGCGCTCGACGCCGCGATCGACCTTGCCCGCGCCAAAGTCCCCGATGCGCGTTTTTTGTCCGCCTTCCTGCCGGTGCAGCCGAGCCAGCCGCTGCGCATCGGCCTGATTCGCGCCGGCCATGAGGAGGGGGCGCCGGCGATCACCGTGCTGGTCGATCCCTGGCGCCACAGCGTCATCGACGTCTTCGATCCGGCCGGCTTCTCCGCTGGCGAGACCATCATGGCCTGGCAGCGGGCGCTGCATGAGGGCGCCGGCCTGGGCGGCATCTACCGGTTCCTGGTCTTCCTCTCCGGCCTGATCATCCCGCTCTTCGCCGTCACCGGGTTTTTCATGTGGTGGATCAAGCGGCGCAACCGCAAGGCGACCGAACGGGCCAGACAGGCGGCCCTGCGGCAGGCCGCCGCGCCCGGGTCGGCCGAATAAGGCGGGGCAACCGGCAGGAATGGCTGGCTGTCACAGACGGCGGGGCTGTATCGTCTAGGGGGTATTCGCAGTCAGCGAAGGAACCCCCATGACCGAACAGACCATTACCCCTGCCACCGATACAGCCGCCTCTGTCGCCGCCGCCCTGGAGCGCGTTGAGGCCAGCGAGAAGCTGCTCGGCGTGCGCCTCGATTACATGCGCGAGATGGCCGAGGCCGGCTCGCCGGTGCTGGCCAAGCTGCAGGCGCTTTCCACCCTGAACCGCGCCGAGCCGGCCAGCGCGCTGCCGGCGGAAATCCGCAGCTTTGCGGTTCTGGGCGCCGTCCAGCACGACGATTGCGGCGAATGCGTGCAGATCCACATCAACCTGGACCGCGCCATCGGCATCAACCCGAACCTGCTGCAGGCGGCGCTGGATCGCCGGCTCGACCTGCTGCCCACGCCTTTGGCGCTGGCCTGGAAATTCGGCCACGCGGTGGCGGCCAACGATCCGACCATGGAAGATCTGCGCCAGGAGCTGGAGCGGCTTTACGGCCGCGCGGCGCTGATGGAACTCAGCTTTGCCCTCGGCGCGGCGCGCTTCTATCCCACGGTCAAGCGCGCGCTGGGCTATGCCCTGAGCTGCAGCCTGGTGCAGGTGAAGGCGGCCTGAGCATGGATACCGGCGTCATGCAAGATCGCGCGGCGCTGTTCGAGCGGCATCGCAAACGCCTGTTCGGGCTGGCCTACCGCATGCTGGGCAGCGTCGGCGATGCCGAGGATGCCGTGCAGGATACCTATCTGCGCTGGCATCGCGCCGAGATCGCCGAAATCCAGACGCCCGAGGCCTGGCTGGTCACCGCCTGCACGCGGCTGTGCATCGACCGGCTGCGGGCGGCGAAGGTGGAACGCGAACGCTATACCGGCACCTGGCTGCCCGAGCCTCTGGTCGAGCTGGATGTCACGGCGGCGCCGGGCGAGATGGCCGACGATCTGTCGATGGCATTGCTGGTGGTGCTGGAGCGCCTGAGCCCGGCGGAACGCGCGGCGTATCTTTTGCGCGAAGCCTTCGATTACGATTACCCGCAGATCGCGGCGATGCTGAAGAAGAGCGAGGCGGCCTGCCGCCAACTCGTCAGCCGCGCCGCCAAGCGGATCAAGGAGGAGCGGCCGCGGTTTTCCGCCGATGCCGAAGCCGCCAAGGCGCTGGCCGAGAAATTCGCCGCCGCGACCCGCGCCGGCAATGTCGCCGCCTTCGCCGGGCTGCTGGCCAAGGATGCGATGCTGTGGTCGGATGGCGGCGGCAAGGCCCTGGCCGCGCTCAACATCATTCATGGCGCCGACAAGGTGGCCCGTTTCTTCGCCGGCGTCGCGCCGAAGCATCCGACGAATCTGCGCCGCCAGATGGCCTGGGTGAACGGCCAGCCGGGCTGGCTGCTCTATGACGGCGATCAGCCCTATCTTGCGCTGGCGCTGGATATCTTCGCTGGGCAGGTGCGCAACGTCTTCATCGTGCGCAATCCGGACAAGCTGGCGCGCCTGCCGGCGCTTGCGGCCTAGACCACCGGATCGGGCGCTGGCTCAGACGGTTAGGCTCAGACGGTCAGGCTCAGACGGTAATGTCGACGTAAAGCCCGAGATGCCGGCCGAGGCGATGGCGAAGGCGGCTGAAGACGCCGGGCTTCTTCGGCGGCGCGGCGGGGCGGGCGGCAGGCGGTCGCGCCGGACCTTCCAGGCGGCGCAATGCGCGTTGCCAGATCAGCTCCTCCTGCCAGCGCGCGGTGGAATTCGCTGTCTGGCGGTAGGCGGTGACCGGTATGATGCGTGACGTTGCCATGCGGCCTCCTGTCTTCTACCGGGCAGGCCGCACAACAACGGGGGCAGTGACGCGGCGCTGCAGTCCTCTTCAGGACCAAGGGCAGATTAGACGGCGGCGGGCCGCAGGCTCTGCGACCATGCCGTGGCCTTCTGTGACAAGTTCGGCCGAGTCTGCACGAAATCGCCATCGCTGTGACATATTTGCGACGCCGCAGGAGGGTGCCTATGAAAACGGGCTCCCGGATGTCAGTCCGGGAGCCCGCATGGAACGGCGAAAAAAGCAACTTAAACGATTGTGCCTAGCCCTTCTGCCGGTTGAGCAGGCGCAGGCGCAGCGCATTGAGCTTGATGAAGCCGGCGGCGTCCTTCTGATCGTAGACGGAGTCTTCCTCGAAGGTGACATGCGCCAGCGAGTAGAGCGACTTCGGCGACTTGCGGCCGACGACGCTGGCCGAGCCCTTGTAGAGCTTGAGGCGCACGGTGCCCTCGACATTCTCCTGGCTCTTGTCGATCAGCGCCTGCAGCATCTCGCGCTCGGGGCTGAACCAGAAGCCGTAGTAGATGAGCTCGGCGTAGCGCGGCATGATGTCGTCCTTCAAATGCGCGGCGCCGCGGTCGAGCGTGATCGATTCGATCGCGCGATGCGCGGCGTGGAGGATCGTGCCGCCCGGCGTCTCGTAAACGCCCCGCGACTTCATGCCGACGAAACGGTTCTCGACGAGATCGACGCGGCCGATGCCGTTGGCCTTGCCGAGCTCGTTGAGGCGCGTCAGCAACGCCGCCGGCAGCATGCGTTTTCCATCGATGCCGACGGGGTCGCCCTTCTCGAATTCGATCTCGACGTAAGTCGCCTTGTCGGGCGCGGCCTCGGGCGCGATCGTGCGCTGATAGACCATCTCGTCGGGCTCGTGCCACGGATCCTCGAGCACTTTCCCCTCCGAGGACGAGTGGAGGAGGTTGGCGTCCACTGAGAACGGCGCCTCGCCGCGCTTGTCCTTGGCGATCGGGATTTGGTGCTTCTCGGCGAAGTCGAGCAGCTTGGTGCGCGAGGTGAGATCCCATTCGCGCCAGGGGGCGATCACCTTGATGTTGGGCTCGAGCGCGTAATACGTGAGCTCGAAGCGCACCTGGTCGTTGCCCTTCCCGGTGGCGCCATGCGCCACCGCGTCGGCGCCGGTGAGCTTGGCGATCTCGATTTGCCTCTTGGCGATCAACGGCCGCGCGATCGAGGTGCCGAGCAGATAGACGCCTTCATAGAGCGCGTTCGCCCGGAACATCGGAAACACGAAGTCACGCACGAACTCCTCGCGCAGATCCTCGACGAAGATTTCCTTGATGCCGAGCAACTCGGCCTTCTTGCGGGCCGGCGCCAGCTCTTCGCCCTGGCCGAGGTCGGCGGTGAAAGTCACCACCTCGCAAGCGTAGGTCTCCTGCAGCCATTTGAGGATGATCGAGGTGTCGAGCCCGCCGGAATAGGCGAGCACCACCTTCTTGACGTCGGTCGCCATGGAAAAGAGCCTCTAGGCCCGTGCAACGGTTGAGTTCCGCGGGACTATAGGCAGGCGACGAGCTTGTGCAAGTGCTGGCCGGTCGAGCGCAAGGTCGAGCCGGCGCCGGCGAGCGCCTGGCCGGCGCCCCCGA
>NZ_DASVCJ010000004.1:0-10652 GCF_036381655.1 Ferrovibrio sp. | reverse complement strand
CATTCGCCACGCCGGCCCGTCACCGCCAGCGGGCGGACCGCCAAACTCGTGACACGGTGCACCATTTCCATTCCGTCTTGTCCCGCGCGAGCCTGTCGGTCAGCGCTGCGAATGGCCCGATTTTGCGGTGAGGTAGTCCATGACCACTTGGGTGACATGGGAGAGCCACAAATCGTGGGACGCCTGGCTTGTCATGTCGTAGCCAAGGTAGTTCGACATGGTCGCCCTGTTGGAGACGTGGAAATAGCACAGGGAGTTTATCGTCAGATGTGTTTCGAACACGCTGGCGTCTCTGCGGAAATACCCGGCGGCAATTCCGCGAGATAGCAGGTCCTGCAGGACTTTCAGCTGGGGCGAGGCGTTATTGCTGATGAGCGTCGAGCGCCGCGCAAAGCGGGCGCCAAGCATATTCTCGGTGTTGACGAGCCGAACGAATTCGGGATGGTCATTAAAATAATGCCAGGTAAATGAAATGATCCGCCGCATACCGTCGCGGGGATCCTCATCGTGCAAGTTGAGCGCCTGTTCGGCGGCGACCAGTTCGCTGTAGACCTGCTCCAAGGCGGCCACATACAGCGCCTCCTTGCTGCCGAAGTAATAATAGATCATTCGAAGATTGAATCCGGAGCGTTGGCTGATGCCTTCGATCCGGGCGCCGCCGAATCCCAGATCGGCGAATTCGGCGATCGCAGCCTGCAGAATCAGGCGGCGTGTCGCCTCAGGATCACGGCTGCCTGTTCGCCGGCGCGGCTTGGGGGATTGCTCATTCTGTGCATGTGATGCCCGGGAGGCCATCGCGACGTCCGTTCGTGCTTGCGATCATAGGTAGTTAATTAAGCGCTTAGTGTATACAGAAAATGATTGTAGAGCAACATATTACATACTTGACAGTCGCTACCATCTGGCCATAATCATCAACAATTAAGTAATTAATTAAAACTGGAGGAAACGATCATGAAGCCAGGGGTGGTGGCGATCTGTGCGGTCGCGGCGTGTCTTGCCTGCCTGCCTGCGCGGGCCGAGGAGGCGATCAAGATTGGCCTGATCACGGCCCGCAGCGGCGCCTTCGCGCTATATGCGACATCCGCCGAGAAGGGTGAAATCCTCGCCGCCGAGGAGATCAACAAAGGCGGCGGTGTCGGCGGCCGCAAGATCGAGTTCCTGACGGGAGACAGCAAATCCAGCCCGGAGGAGGCCAGCCGGCTGTACCGCGAGTTCAGCGCGAAGAATGTCGCGCTGATCATCGGCAATGTCGGCAGCGCGGAGACGGCGGCGATCAGCGCCCTGGCCCGCGAGGCCAGGATCCCGACCTTCGCCACGGTGGGATATGCGCGGTCGCTGACCGAAGAGCTCGGCCATGATTATTTCTTCCGGCCGATCGTGAACAGCCGCGCCTTCGCGCGGCCGCTTGCGGAAAGGCTGGCCAAGCAGACATACAAGACCTACTGCACCATCAATAACGACTACACGCTGGGCCACGACGTCAACGACGACTTCCTCAGGGCGCTCAAGAAGCTGCGGCCCGATGCGACCGTGCTGCCCGGCTGCGAGTTCTGGGTGCCGCTTACGACGACCGATTTTACCTCGTATATCACCGCGATCCTGTCGAAGCGGCCGGATGCGGTCGTGTTCAGCGGACTGGTCGGCCCGAGCGGGCGCGCCTTCATCTCGCAGGCAAAAAGCTTCGGCTTGTTCAAGATGACCGCCGGCGCCCATGCCTCCATCGGCTGGCCGGGCAACAATGACGGGCTGCGCAAGCAGGATGTGCCCGAGAATCTCGTGACGGCGACGGACTATCCATATCCGCCGCTGAAGACGCCGAGCAACGTCAAGTTCTTCGACGCCTTCAAGGCCCGCTGGTCGGAGCTTCCCCTGTCGGAAGGCGCCTATGGATACGCGACCGTGCATTTCGTCGCCAAGGTGTTCGAGAAGGACGGCAACGAGAATGCCGCCGATTTCGTGAAGACCGCCGCCTCGGTGACCTACGACCATCCGGCCGCCGGGCCGCTGAAATTCCGCCCCTTCGACAACCAGGTGAATATGGGGGTGTGGATCGGCAGGCTGGCATGGGACGCCCAGGACGACCGGCCCGGCATGGAAGACATCGAATACGTGTCCGGCGATACCTATCTGCCGGGCAAGGACGAGGTGGAAAGCCTCCGGAAAGACAAAGGCAAGTAGCGGGAGGCCGCCGGATGCTCATCACATTGCAGATCGTCAGCGCACTGGTGACGGCGGGCATTCTGTTCATGCAGGCCGCCGGGTTGACCCTGATATTCGGGGTCAGCCGGGTGCTGAACCTGGCGCATGGCAGCCTCTTCATGCTCGCCCTCTTCATGAGCTACGCGGTCTCGATGCAGGTAATCTCCGGGCCGGCCGGCTTCTGGATCGCGCTCCTGGTCGTCCCGCTGGCGATGGCGGCAATCGGCGTCGTCGTGGAAGTCCTGCTGTTCCGGCGTATATATCAGGCCAGCATACTGGTGCAGGTCCTGCTGACCATCGGGATCATCTACGTCGTCGGCGACCTCGTCCGGCTGGGCTGGGGGCTGACCTCGAAATCGGTGCCGACGCCGGACCTATTCGGTGCACCGATCCAGCTCATGGGAATCTTCATTCCCGCCTACTACGCCTTCGTGCTCGCGGTGTCGGCGGCCGTCGCTGCCTTGCTGTGGTTCATCGTCCAGAAGACCACATGGGGTCTGCTGATCAGGGCGGCGGCGCAGGACCGGACGATGAGTTCGGCCTTGGGGGTCAATCCGTCGCTGCTGTTCACGTCCGTATTCGGCCTGTCGATGTGGCTGGTCGGGGTTGCCGCCGTGCTCTACGCACCCATCGGCGGCGCAAGCCCCGGCAGCGATGTCGAGAGCATGATCGAAGCCTTCGCGGTCGTCGTGATCGGCGGCCTGGGCAGCATCTGGGGGGCGATCGCCGCCGCATTGATGATCGGCTTCATAAAGGCATTTGGAATATTGGTGCTGCCGCAATACGCCATGTCCTTCGTCTTCGTCCTGATGGCGGTCATCCTGGTCATCCGTCCCCGGGGACTCTTCGGAGCTGCAGAATGAACGGCGTGGAATTGCAAAGGCAGAAATATGCCGGGATGAGGACGTCGTTGGAGCGGCTTTCGCTCCCGTTCGTGGTCGCCGTGCTGCTTGTGCTTCCCGCGTTCAGCGGCACGGCATTGCTGCTGCAGGTCACCAGCGTCCTCATCTTCGTCCTGTTCGCATGCAGCCTGAACCTGCTGGTCGGCACCGCCGGCATGGTCTCGATGGGGCACGCGGCCTTCTTCGCCATCGGCGGATATACCGCCGGCATATGCGCCCGGGACATGGGCATGAGCTTTCCCGTCGCGGTGGCGCTCGGCGTGCTGGCATCGACCGCGGCGGCGCTCCTGGTCGGCAGTCTGAGCACGCGGCTGTCGCACGCCTATTTCATCATGCTGACCCTGGCATTCGGACAGCTCATCCATGCGCTGATCTGGAAATGGCGGGCCTTGACCGGCGGGGATGACGGCTTCGTGGGACTGCAGCCGCCGCCACCGCTGCAGAGCGTCGAGGCCTATTACTGGTTCACCCTGGCCGCCTGCCTCCTCTGCGTGGTGATCCTGTGGCGGATCACGGTATCGCCGTTCGGCGTGACGCTGGCCGCCGTCAGGGACAATCCCTCGCGGGCCTCCGCCATCGGCATCAATGTATACCGGTTCAGGCTGGCCGCCTTCGTCATGTCGGGCGCATTCTCCGGGATCGCCGGCATCCTGCAGGCCTTCTTCAGCCGGGGGATGTTTCCGGACGCCGCCAACTTCTCGACATCGGCAAACGCCCTGGTCGCCATCCTGCTGGGAGGCAGCCAGTATTTCTTCGGTCCCATCGTCGGCGGCATGATCTTCGTGATCGCGCGCAACCTCATCGCCGAAGTCACGCCGTACTGGCCGCTGATACTGGGGCTGATGATCTGCCTGATCGCCGTCTACAGACCGGACGGGCTGTTGCGCCTGGTACGCGGAAAGGCGCCGGGGGTGGGACATGACTGAGGCGATCCTGTCGGTGAGCGCGCTGTCGCATAAATTCGGCCGGCGAACCGTGATCGACGATATATCGCTCAAGGTCGAAAAGGGCGAGTTCCGGGCGATCATCGGCCCGAACGGCGCCGGCAAGACGACCTTCTTCAATCTTCTCACCGGCGCCTTGGCGTGCCGCCACGGCGAGATCACCTTCAGGAACAGCCGCATCTCAAACCTCTCCGCCCATGAAAGATGCCGGCTGGGGGTCGGGCGCACGTTCCAGATCAGCAACGTATTTCCGAATGCGACTGTCGCGCAGAACATCCAGATTCCCCTGCTGGCGCGCGAGCGGCGCAATTGGCAGCTATTGTCGCGGGCATGCCGGATGCTGCGCGACGAAGCGGAAGAACTGGCGGGCATGGTCGGCCTGTCGGCCAGCATGAACAAGGTCGCCTCCGCATTGCCCTACGGCGACCGGCGCCGCCTGGAGCTTGCCATCGCCCTCGCCTGGAGACCGGCCCTTCTGCTCCTGGACGAGCCGGCCTGCGGCGTCTCCTTGCAGGAGCGGCCGGCGCTGATGAACCTGGTGCGCTCCATTGTCCGCGACCGGGGGATGACGGCCATCCTGGTCGAGCATGACATGGATATCGTCTTCTCGATGGCCGACCGCATATCGGTTCTGCACCGGGGCCAGCTGATCGCCGAGGATGCGCCGGAACGGATCCTCAAAAACAAGGAAGTCCAGGACGTCTACCTCGGAGGTCGCCATGACGGCTGACACTGGCGGCACCATCCTGTCATGCGACGGGCTGTATGCGGGGTACGGATCCGGCGACGTGCTGTTCGGCATATCCTTCGGGATCGGGTGCGGCGAGGTTCTGTCCCTGATCGGCAGGAACGGGGCGGGCAAGAGCACGACGATGAAATCCATCGTCCGGCTCGTGCGGCCGACCGATGGCACCATCCTGTTCAAGGGGAACGACCTGTCGGGCAGCGGCACGCATTCCATCGCCAGGATGGGGATCGCCTACGTTCCGGAGGACAGGCGGATATTCCAGAACCTGACGATAGAGGAAAACCTGCTCGTCACCCGCAAGGCGGCGGGGCCGGACCGCTGGCCGCTGCAAAGGATCTACGAGGTTTTTCCGACGCTCGCCCGGATGCGGCGCAATCTCGGCTCCGAGATGAGCGGCGGCGAACAGCAGATGCTGGCAATCGCGCGCGCGCTGGTCGGCAACCCGGATCTTGTCCTCCTCGACGAGCCGTCCGAGGGGCTGGCGCCCATCATTGTCGATGAGCTTATAAAGCTGGTCCTGGCGCTCAAGCAGAGCGGCATAGCCATCATCGTTTCCGAGCAGAATCTCGGATTCGCCAAGGCCGTCAGCGACAAGGCCTGCGTCATGGACCGCGGCGTCATCCGATACAATGGAAGCTACGCGGGCTTCGCGGCGAATGACGAGCTGATGCGGTCCTACATGTTTGCGTCGGCGTAAATTTCAATTCGATATTGTGTGGAGAAGGCTATGAGGCACGCATATGGACGGATCGTCCCTTCCGAGGATGTCAATCTCACGCATGTCGAGGCGGGCTCGCCGATGGGCGAGGTGCTGCGGCGCCATTGGCAGCCGGTCTGCCTTTCCGACGATGTAAAGGATCTGCCGAGAAAGGTGCGGATCCTGTGCGAAGACCTGATCGTCTTCAGGACGAAGTCCGGGCAGCTGGGATGCCTCGAGCCGCATTGCAGCCACAGGGGAACCTCCCTCGAATATGGCCGCGTGGAGGAAGGCGGGATCAGGTGCTGCTATCATGGCTGGCTCTATGCTCCCGACGGCCATGTCGTCGAGATGCCATGCGAGGCGAGCGGGACCTGCGAGAAGATGGCGATTCGGCATCCGGCGTATCCGGTCATGGAGTTCGGCGGCCTTGTCTTCGTCTATATGGGGCCGCCCAATACCGAGCCCCTGTTTCCCCTCTACGACATCATCGACACCCGGGGCAGGGACGATGTCGTGCTCCGGGGGGCGAGATTGTGGGACGGCCATGCCATCGGGTTCGTCAGTGAATGCAATTGGCTGCAGCATTTCGAGAATGTCGTCGATCCATGGCATGTGGTGATTCTGCACCAGATGATCAGCGGCGATCAGTTCCAGGGCGCCATGATGATGGGCGACGCCAAGATCGAGTTCGAGGAGACCCCTCTTGGCGTCCGCTATCTCATGTCCAAGACGCTGGCGAACGGAAATACCTATATTCGGGCCGCGGAATGCGTCGTGCCCAACATCGCGCTCATTCCGGACATCCGCGTGACGGGCGAGACGGTGATGCCGGAGACCAAGGCGAGCGAAGTCACCTGGGTGGTTCCGGTCGACAACGAGCATTGTTCCGCGCTCAGCATCGTCGCCTGGCCGGCGAGGAACGGCGCAGCGATCGAGGAATGGCGCCCCGGCACGGATACCGTTGCGGATATCCGTCCGGGATCGGTGTGGGAGCGCACCTATGAGCAGCGCCAGCGCAAGCCGGATGACCGCGAGGCGCAGGAAAGCCAAAGACCGATTGCCGTGCACGCGCTGGAGAACCTCGCCGGCTCCGACAAGGGCATCGCCCGGCTGCGGCGCATCCTGCGGGAGCAGACGCGCCTGCTCTCCGAAGGCCGGGAATTGCGGAATGTGGTGCGCGCCGACGAGAAGAATGTGAGGATTTGCACCCATGCCATGAATGTGGTCTACGGCGCGGCCGCGGCGAAGCCCCGGCTTGAAGCCGCCGCAGCGGATAATGCTGCAGAATAGAGCCGTGATGGTCGAACCGGGCCTTTCCGAGCGCCATGAATGCGCCGTCATGCCGAGCCGCGGAATCCGGGCCCTTGTCAAGGCGATGACGTATGAGGCCGAGGACGTCATATCCGTCACCTTGACGCGGCCTGACGGGAGCGGTCTGGGCGCCTGGCAGCCGGGCGCGCATATCGATGTTGCTCCCGGCGGCGGTTTCCTGGCCCAGTATTCGTTATGCGGGCCGCTGGAGGCGCCGTATTGGAAGATCGCCATCCTGCTCGATCGGGAGGGGCGCGGCACCTCGAGATTCATTCATGAAAGGCTCCGGCCCGGTTCCGTGATCGAGGTCGGCCTGCCCCGCAATACTTTTCCGCTGCTCCCGGCGAAGCGGTATCAGTTCGTCGCCGGAGGCATAGGGATCACGCCATTCCTGGCCATGATCGAAGCGGCCGGGCGGAGCGGGACGCCATGGCGCCTGGCCTATGGCGGGCGCGCGGCGGCCAGGATGGGCTTTGTCGACCTGCTGTCCGCCTATGGGGAGGCGGTCGATCTATACCCGCAGGACCGCGCCGGCCTGCTGCCGGTTTCAAGCATTGTCGACCGCGCCGGAGCGGACTGCGCCCTATACTGCTGCGGCCCGGAGCCGCTGATCGAGGCCTTGCAGTCGGAGCTGCAGCGGCGGGGCCGGCCGCCGGCATATGTCGAACGCTTCCGTGCCAAGGCGGACGATGCGCGGGGCGGGGATGGTTTCCATGTCGTCCTGGCGCGGCGCGGCGCGAAGCTCTGGGTGCCGCCGGACAAGAGCATCGTCGAGGTCCTGGAGGAGGCCGGGATATCCGTGCCGACGTCGTGCCGGCAAGGCGTGTGCGGGGCCTGCGAGACGCGCGTCGTTTCCGGCGCGATCGAGCATCGCGACGATCTGCTGTCGGACCGGGAGAAGGAGGAAGGCAGGACGATGCTGATATGTGTCTCCCGGGCCAAGGGCGACACCATCACCTTGGACCTGTGACGATGCGCTCCCGATCGGAGCGCGGGCCCGGAAAGTGGCCCGGAGAGTGGCCCGGAGAGTGGAAGGGGCGCTGGGCGGTCGCCACCGTGGCGGCGGCCGAGCTGCTTTGCACGACATTATGGTTCAGCGCCAACAGCGCATCCTTCGATTTGACCAGCCATGCCGGATGGTCGCCGTCCGATATCGGTTGGATCACCAGCGCGGTCCAGGTCGGCTTCATCGCCGGAACCGTGATGACGGCGTTATCCGGCATGGCGGACCGCCTGCCGGCCAGCCGGATCTTTTTCGCAGCCGCCATCCTCGGAGCGCTGGCGAATGCGGCCTTCATTGTCGCCTACACGAGCTTTCCGGCCTCTATGGCCTTCCGGTTCCTGGTCGGCCTGGCGCTGGCCGGCATATACCCGATCGGCATGAAGCTCGTCATCAGCTGGACCAAGGGGCATGCCGGCAGGACGCTGTCCCTGCTGGTGGGCATGCTGACCCTCGGCACGGCCCTGCCGCATGGCATCCGGGGGATGGGAGTGGAGCTAGACTGGAAGGCGGCCGTCATGGTGGCTTCGGGCCTGTCGGTGCTGGGCGGGATTGCCATCCTGCTGCTGGGCGATGGTCCGCATCTGCGGCTTCGCCGGTTGGGCGGGCGCGCTGTCGCGGCGGGCCGGATCCTGCACGTCTTCCGCATCTCCGATTTCCGTGCCGCGGCACTCGGCTATTTCGGCCATATGTGGGAGCTGTATGCGTTCTGGACCCTGGTTCCGTTCCTGGTTCAGCTGGCCTACGCGCCATATCGCGACGCGGCGGCGACGACGGTTTCGCTGATCAGTTTCTCGGTCATCGGTATGGGCGCCGTCGGATGCCTCATCGGTGGTGCCTTCGGCGCCCGCCTTGGCGGGGCGCGGGTGGCGGCGGCAAGCCTGTTTGCCTCCGGCCTGATCTGCCTGCTGTATCCATTATCGGAGTCTTTGCCGCTCGGCATCCGCCTGGCCATCTTGCTGTTCTGGGGCGTTGCCGTCGTGGCGGATTCGCCGCAATTCTCCGGCCTGTCGGCAAGCGCATGCCCTCCGGAATCCATCGGCGGCGCTCTCGCGGTCCAGAATGCGATAGGCTTCTCGATAACTATCGTCTCGATCGGCCTGGCCACCCGGCTGTTTCCCGTCCTGCATGACAATGTAAGCCTCATTCTCCTGCCCGGGCCGGTGCTGGGGCTGGTCTTCATGCGCGGATTGCTCCGCGGCAGCCGGGTTGTTTGAGGGCGGCTGCTCCTGGGCCGGGTGCGGGTTTTGTGTGAGATGGACGGGCTGCGGCCACGCCGCCGGCAGCGGGAATTCACTTTCCGCCTGGACTGAATTTCGGTCCGCAATTATCGGCATTCAACGGCATACAGTCCGCCAACCTGGACGCAGCGTGGCTTGCGCGTCCGCGGCCGCCGTCGACGCAGCATTGATATTATGTCCAATATTCTATACTCTATATGCTATAGCGTTTATAATTATGGACCTTAAAGATGGCAGACGCTCGAACAGCTCCGGCCCGGCCGATCCCGGTGCGGCGCGCCCTGCGCAAGCTGGGTGTGGATATCCGCAACGCAAGGCGCCGGCGGCGGATCCCGGTCGCCATCATGGCCGAGCGGGCCTCGATCAGCCGCACGACCCTGAACAAGGTCGAGAAGGGCGAGCCCGGCGTATCGATCGGCACTTATGCGACCGTGCTCTTCGCGCTCGGCCTCGCGGACCGGCTCGCCGGTCTCGCCGACGCCAGCACCGACGTCGTCGGGCTCGAGCTCGAGGAGGAGCATCTGCCACAGCGCATCCGGCGTCCGCGCAAAGCACGGGTCGCGCCGTCCGAGCAGGAAGGCGGTCACTAGATGGACAGCGACGTCCTCGTCTATGTCGATCTCAACGGGACGCCGCACCTCGTCGGCCGCCTCTGGGCGCGCAGGCGCAAGGGAAGGGACAGCGCCAGCTTCGAATACGACAAGGACTGGCTTGCCAATCCCATCCGCTTCTCTCTCGAGCCTGCCTTGCAGCTCGGCCCCGGCCCGTTCCACACGCCCGCCAGCAAGCCGCTGTTCGGCGCCCTTGGCGATTCCACGCCCGACCGCTAGGGGCGCGCGCTCATGCGTCGCGCCGAACGCAGGCGGGCGGAGAGGGCCGGCGAGACGCCGCGCATGTTGCGCGAGATCGACTATCTGCTCATGGTCAATGACGAGGCGCGCCAGGGCGCGCTGCGCTTTGCCAGAGAGCCCGGCGGGCCGTTTCTTGCGGCGAGCGATGCCGTGCCCATCCCGCTGCTGGTCGCGCTGCCGCGCCTGCTCTCGGCGGCCGAGCATGTCATCGGCGATTCCGAGAGCGACGAGGATCTGCGCCTCCTGCTGGCGCCGGGTTCGTCGCTCGGCGGCGCGCGGCCCAAAGCCTCGGTGCGCGACCGGGACGGCCATCTCGCCATCGCGAAGTTTCCGCACAAGGACGATGATTACAACATCGTCCTGTGGGAGGCCGTGGCGCTGAGCTTGGCCGAAAGGGCAGGAATCCCCGTCGCGCCCTGGCGGATCGAGACGATCGCCGGCAGGGCGACGCTGCTCGTGCGCCGCTTCGACCACGAAGAGCTGAATGCGGCCCTCGCGCTCGGTACCCCATCCAGATCCGGTTCTCCGACCAGCGCATCACAGGCACGATGGCGATCATGACCGGCACCAGGCGGACAATGTCGGGGACGGCCTTATCCAAAGGCGGGCTTCTCAATCGCCGGCATAGGTCTGCAGCACGTTGCGCGTGACGATCTGCGTGGCGGCATCGCCCCGTTTCAGCCCGGCCACCCAGTCGATGGTCCCGGCATTGAAAACCTCGCCGCGGCCGAACGGCATGGTGATGATCATGCC
>NZ_DASVCJ010000003.1:0-1154 GCF_036381655.1 Ferrovibrio sp. | reverse complement strand
GGATGCGCTGCTCGGCGATAGCGACGTACTCAGGCTCCCGCTCGATGCCGACGGCTTTATCCCAACCGGCGCGGAGGGCGCCGATGATCTCGCTGCCGCTTCCCGCGAAGGGCACGAGGATGCGGCGGGGAGTGTCGCGCTCGGGCGGTAGCAGGAGGCGGGCTAGGTACTCGGTGAGGGCGAGGGGCTTGACGGTGGGGTGAGTGTTCTTGCCATCTACGCCGAGGTTCCTTTCGCTCTTGCTCGCTTTCGCGGCGTAGAAATACCGGGCGACGCTGCCAGCGTCGGTTTTAGCTGCCGTGAGGCCGGATTGCCCGCTTGCCCCATCGTGGTAGCCGACGCCTTTGCGCTTGGCGGGATAGCCACCTGGCCCTGTCTGCGGGAACAGGTCGACGACCTCATGCTGGCCTGGGTTGGGTAGCTTCTCGAACAGCGCCTTGAGGCGGTCGGGTAACTTCTGGTAGGTGTCCTCGTCAAGCTGCACGGCGCATCCTTCCGTGTTCCGCGTAGTGGCAGTCGACGCATAGGGTCTCGCCGTTCTCCATGTCCCATAGGGCGGCGGCATGGCGTCTGGCGTCGGCGCGGCTCCTGATGCCCAGCTGCTCGATGAGGGCCGCTAGGCTGACCTTGTGGTGCGCTTCTAGGTTGCTGGTCGCACCGCACCGCACACAGTGGCCGTCGCGCGCCTTGATGGCGTCCATCCACCGGCGGTTCTCCGTCATCTGTCGGATGGATTGGTTGAGGCGTGTGATGCCGCCCTTCCATTGGTAGTGCTGGGCGCCGCGCACCTTCTGGCCGCGCGCGGCTACGGCCTCGGGGTTGGCGGCGCAGAAAGCCTTATTGGAGGCGGCTATCTTCCGCCTGGTCGCCTCGCTGTGGCGGTAGCCGGGTGGGCGATGGTTGGTGCCCTTCTTGCGGCCGAGGGCGAGGCCGGCGGCCTGCGCGGGTGTTACGCCGGCGAGCGACTGCGCCAGGGCACGATGCTCCATGCATGCGGCATAGCGGCTGCGCGCCATGTCCGAGGGGCGACGGTACAGCGGCTTGCCGCAGACCACGCAGGCGGTGTTAGGCGTTCTCACTGAGCCACCTGAAAAGCTCGCGCTTCTGCTCGGGGGTCACGTCGGCGCGGAGTGCGTACTGATCGGCGGGATAGC
>NZ_DASVCJ010000002.1:0-27218 GCF_036381655.1 Ferrovibrio sp. | reverse complement strand
CGCCATATCTGCCGCCGATCATGCGATCGCATCCAATCCCTTTCGATCGACGATCTGCAAAAGATGCGCCGCCGCGCCGCTTAGCTTTTTCGTGCCCTGCTCCCACGCAGCGATGGTTGACTTTCCGACATTCAGGAATGCGGCAAATACACCCTGGCTGATTTCGTCTTGGCGAATCTTCGTCACTTGGGCGCGCGATACTGAGGAACCGGAGGCAGGCACGCAATATCGAACCCGCGCATCGTGATATCGCTGATAACCCCAATGCCGCTTAAGTCCCCAAGGAGCGATGAACACTTTTCAGAATTTGCCGATCAATTCCACCCACACTCCTTCGGTCACAGCCCTACCAAGTTGCGCATCGCTCAGACTCATATATGTATCGCCCTCATATACGCATCGCCGTGGCGATGAGCCATGATGCTCCTATAAGACACACGCTTGCCATGGCCGGGCTTGCCACCCGCTTCTTGATCAGCCATCCGCCCAATGTTGCATCGACAAGACCGGCTTCAACTTCGTCAACAGCCATCCATATGGTTGCATTCGCGAGGCCTTCCGCCTTCATGAACTTCTGGAAGTCGCGATTTTTGAATGCCCTCAGCACGGCTGCCCTACCACTCCGTGCCATACTACGTAAGAGTATAGTTATGGCTTTTGCGCAGCGTTAATGGCGGCCCCTTGCGTATAGATCCAGGTACCAAACGACACGGACGAGCCCTTCGGCCTTTCTGATCAAGTCGATCGGCTTTGCATTCAGGGCTGTGTTAGAGTCCGTTTGAAAATTGAGATTCCTTTGGAGGCGGATTCGTGATTCACCCTATACATGTGGACACGACAGACGCGAGGCCGCATGGCCGCGATCGAGCGGAAGACCAAGCGCTATCCGACCGATCTCACCGATGAGGAATGGGGCCGTCTGGCTCCGCTGCTGCCGAAGCCAGCGAAGCGCGGGCGCAAACTAAGCGTGGATTTGCGCGAGATTCTGAACGCGATCCGCTACATGACGCGCTCGGGTGGCGGCTGGCGGATGCTGCCCAAGGACTTTCCGCCCTGGCAGACGGTTTACTGGTGGTTCCGGCGCTTTGTCCGGCAGATGCTGTTCCGCACCATCCACGACATCGCGCTGATGATGGACCGGGAACGGGTCGGCCGCGAGGCGAGCCCGAGCGCCGGCGTCGTCGACAGCCAGACGGTGAAGGCGCCGGCGCCGGGCGCGAAGCGCGGCTACGACGCCGCCAAGAAGACCGTCGGCCGCAAGCGGCATATCGTCGTCGACACCGATGGCCGGTTGCTCATGGTCAATCTCACCGCGGCCGACCTTTCCGACAGTGCCGGAGCACAGATAATCCTCGATGCCATCCGCAAGCGTTGGCCGTGGATCAAACACTTATTCGCCGATGGCGCCTATGATCGCATCCAGCTCATGGATAAGGCCGCCTTCCGCGACTTCGTCATCGAGGTCGTTCGCCGGATCGACGGCGACCCTGGCTTCAAGCTGCTGCCCAGGCGCTGGGTGGTCGAGCGGACCTTCGGATGGCTCACCCGCTGGCGCCGGCTGGTGCGCGACTATGAGCAACGCATCGACGTCTCCGAAGCCATGATCCACGTCGCCATGGGAAGTCTCTTATTGCGCCGCATATCCCATTGAGCCAATTCTCAAACGGACTCTTAGGGCCATTCAGCCAAATTCTGGCTTGATCAGCGTGACCTATCAGCGCATCAAGCGACCGGTAAAGGCGGATGAAAAGCACCGAGAGTTCCCATACGTTTCGATTCCGTGGATCCAGGACAAGCTTGCCGGAGAAAAGACGGCTTGCTGTTGAGGGGCTTACCCCAATGACCTCCGCGATCATGGCCTGACTGAGGCCGAGGTTCTCCGCGGCGCGAACCACGGCTTTGGATAATATCTGTCCAGCATCCGGCGCGGTCACGGACATCTGAAACATCCTCCTGCACACTTCACCTAGCAACTGTTACTCAAAGCCCAATAGGCGCAACAATACAATTTTGAAGCAGTCTCACGTCTTTCCTCAATGACGCCTCTGGTTCACAGACGATGAAGGGCGCCACCCAAGGGAGTGAGGCGCCATAGCTTCTGTGCCAGGACGACAGAGGACCGACAGCGCTCTACGCCCGGCAGACGCACGATTTCTTCGATGACGGCGTCAAGATCCTCTAAGCGCGGCGTTTCGATCAACAGGAAAAGATCGGAATCACCACTGATCGTGGAGCAGATCTTCACTTCCGGGAGAAATCCCAGCCGGTCGATGATTTGACGCTGCTGGCGCTGCGCTACAGAGACCAACGCAATCGCCTGGGTATATTCGTCAAAGGGATCTTGAGCGAGATCGACGGAATAGCCGCGGATGACCCCCTCGCGCTCCAAGCGCATGAGGCGATCATGAACCGTACTGCGCGCCAGCCGCAACCGCTTTGCCAAGGTCATGGTCGATTGGCGGGCATTGGTCTGCAGCAAGGCAATCAACTGCCGGTCCACATCATCTCGTATGCCGACGCGCCGAGACATAGCAGCCACGGCAACACTTTATTCAACCCGAACCAGTTGAAAGCGCTTCCTGCACGTTAGGTAGAAAATTATATATCCCAATTCAATTTGAAGGTTTCGGCGCCGGTTAGAATACTTGGCCGCTTCAATATTCACGGGCAAATTTGTGGTATAGATAAAACTAGCCATGGTCCGAGCTCCTCTGCTGAGCTTGGCTGTGGTTAGGTCGCATGAGGTGTTGTCAGCGCCTCATGCGACCGCTGTCGACAATGGAGATGCTATCCATGCATCGGATCAAATGATTAACTAAGAGCTGAAAAAAGTCAATACCTGAGGTATCAGGTTTGGGATCCAAAATTGATAACCAGCGAGCAAATTCGAGCAGCCAGGATGCTTTTGCGTTGGTCGCAGCAAGACCTCGCAAAAGCATCTGGAATATCTCTTCCTACTATTAAGCGCTTAGAGAGCCAAGCGGGACCTATCGAGGCCTACCGGACTACGAAAGACGCAATTGAGGCGGCGTTTAGAAAAGCTGGAGTGGAATTTACTTTTGAGCGCGGCGGATTAGGAGTTAGGTTGCGAAAGACACAGATTTAATGCTGATGCTTCAATTCACCATTGGCTACCTGAGCCTACCGCCATTTTATTGCCAGACGTCGAAACCCCACTCTGCCGCATATAGCGGCGCGTCATGGCGGCGCAGAAATCCGCAAACTCCTCCTTGACCTGCGGCGGGCTGGTGTGATGCGGGGCGATGCCGCGATGCTCCGGCGTGAAGCAGTAGGTCAAGGTTACCTCAAAATCCGCGAGAGCCTCCATCTGCCGGTCGAACCAGGCGAGCGCATTGGGCCGGAAACTGTCCGCCCAGGAGATGCCGGTGCGCAGATGGCGCACGCCCAGGCGCTTCAGCCAGGCGACCGCCTCATCGAGCCGCGGATCCTCGTAATGGAACCATTGGCAGATTCCCATTTCGGGCGTGTATTGCCCGAAAGCCTCCAGCGAGGGCTTGGGCGAGCCATCCTCGCGCAGCAGGCCCATATAGAAATGCCGGTAATAGGAGGAGCCCTCCGCCTCCTTGTGACGCGTCGTGGCACCCCAGGACCGCGGCAGGTCATAAAGACTGTACCAGTGGATCCGCGGCACCTTGCCGGTCAGGAGCTCGGCGGTCCGGCCAAGGCCCCAGACCTGCACCTCCTCGGCACCGAAGGTGGAGACCCCGACTTCCGTCACCCAGATCGGCAGGTCCGTCACCGCCCGGATCATGTCGATCTGCGCCGGCCATTCCTGGATCTGCCACAGGTTCCAGTCCAGCGGAAAGCCGTGCACCGCGACGACATCCACATGATCGAGAACCCCCTTGCCCGCCATGTTCTGGATGAAATTGGGATCGATCGGCGATATGCCGCCGAGCACCCGCGGCAAATGCGGCGCCTCGGCCGCGATCGCCTGGCCGGCGGCAATCGCGGTTTCGGCAAACAGCGACCAGTCGGGATCGAGTTCGGGATCCCAATGGGACTTGTTGTTCGGCTCGTTCCAGATCATTGCCGCTTCCAGCATCGCGAACTCCCTATCGCATCTTGGCCTGGGCGATGCGGCGAAGGCCGGCTTGGTCGCCCAGCTCCGGCCAGGCCGTTCCCGGCGCCGAGGCCGGACCGCTGTTCTCCAGCAGGTTCATGGCCGCGCGATAGCCGTTCAAGGTGCCGACATCGACATAGGCGCGGCCGGCCTTGATGCCGACGGCTTCGCCGCCGGCCGCGAGATAGGCGTTCACCAGGCTGCCGATATACTCGTCACGACCGTTGCGGTCCTGCCAGAGGCGATGCAGATCCCGCAATACGCGTCCCGGCATCTTGAAGGCGCCCCAGATCCAGTTGCTGCCGGGCTCCTTCTGCTTGACCAGGATCTGGCGGACCCGCCCGGTCTCGTCGAGCAGCACGACGTCGAAGAATTCCGGCCGCTCGACGGGAAACAGCAGGAAGGACAGCATGTCGGGCAGCTCGGCCAGCGCGGTTTCGGGAAACCAGATCGTATCGGGCAGGCCCACCAGGACCGCCTCGTTGTCGTCGACCAGCGGCGTCGCCCGGAAGATGGCATCGCACAATCCGACCGGCTGCGGCTGTACGACATAGGCGATCGTCGCCGGCCCGTAGGAGCCGCCGAAATACTCGACGATGTCGGATTTGCCCGGCGAGATGACGAAGCAGATCTTGTCGGCGCCGCCGCGGATCATACGCTCGACGAGATATTCGCTCACCGCGCATGGGCGCTCGATCATGCCCTCGCGGCGGCTGCCCACGGGAAGCAGTTCCTTGGAAAAGGCCAAGGGCTGGATACGGCTGCCCAGGCCAGCCGCCGGCACGATGCCCCACATGCTACGCCTCCATCCTCTCCTTGCCGCCGCTGCAGGCGGCGCTGCTGCGGGCCGTTTCGAAGGCCGCCACCATCTCGCGGGCGCGATGCTCCGAGGTATGCTGCGCCAGGACCCGTTCGCGGGCCGCCTGGCCGATGCGGCGCACGCTGTCGCTCGGCAGATCCAGCGCGGCAACCACCTCCTCTGTCCCCTGGGCCAGCAGGATTTCCCGCGCCGGCTCGAAGAAGCTGTCCAGCCCCTGCCAGCAATCCGACACAACGGGCGTGCCGCAGGCCGCCGCCTCGAACAGGCGGCCCGAGGGGCACCAGCCCAGTTCGGCCATGGCACGGCGGGTGATGTTCAGGGTCAGGCGCGACGCGCTGAAGAATTCCGGATGCTGATCCGGCGGCATATGCCGCAGGAAGAAGATGTTCGGCTGCCATGGGAAATCCTGCGGATATTGCGCGCCGCCGATGACGAACCGCTGGAGGGGCCGTTGCATGGCCGGCACAATCAGCAGCGCCTCGAGCGCCGCCTGGCGGTCGGCGGCATAGGTGCCGAGATAGGACAGATCGGCGCGATAGGCCGCGGAGGCCGCCACCGGCCGGTGCACCGCGGGATCGACATGGCCGTAGAGCGGCAGGACCTGCCGGGCGCCGAGCCGGCGCCGCAACCGGTCCAGCGCGGCGCCGCCGGTATAGCTCAGCACCAGCTCGAAATCCCGCAGCCCCCGCGGCCCCAGATAGGGCACGTCCTCACCGGCCTCGAGCCGCGACAGGGTGACCGGCGTATCGAGATCGTAGAAGACCGACAGCGGCCGCGCGGCGGCAAAGATGAGATCCCCGGCAGCGAGAGCATCGGGACAATAGGAGGTCGTCATCGCCACATCGGCGTCGCGCAGCGCCTGCACCGCCCGCGGCCGGATGGCGCCCCAGTCCCCATACAGGACGAGATCGCCGCCGGGAAGGTCGTGCAGATCGCGGTTGGCGGCGTAATAGGGCGTGTCGCGTTCGAAGAAGACGACATGATGGCCCTGCCGGATCAGGGCGCGACACAGGCCGCGCCACAGCGTGGCATGGCCGTTGCCCCAGGAGGAGCTGATGGTGAGGCCGAAGATGACGATCTTCATGCTGCAATGGCCTGCGCGTTGATGCCGACGACCTTGGCCCCCCATTCCCCCAGGACCACCGTGCTGATGCTGGCCGGCGCGATCTCAAGCCTGTCATAGGCGTCAAGGCTCGCCCCCAGAATGTAAAGCAGGGCGGCCTTGATCACGTCGGCATGGCTGACCATGACCAGTCGCGCATCCGGCTGGCTGACGCCGCACATCCGCATATGGCGCACGACGCGGTCCTGGACCTCGGCCATGCTCTCGCCGCCGGGCGCGCTGGCGCTGCTGCGGCGCGCATTCCAGACCTGCCAGCGCTCGTCTGCCGCCAGAACGGCAAAGGACTGCCCCGTCCATTCGCCGGTATGGATTTCATCCAGCGCCGCCGTCTCCTGGCAGGCAAGCCCCGCCGCTTCGGCGATCGGTCGCGCGGTCTCGACGGCGCGCTCGCGCGGGCTGGACTGCACTGCCGTGACCTCCAGCGGCCGGAAATGCAACGCCAGCCTTCGGGCCTGCTCACGGCCCGGATCGCCCAGATGCACCCGCGGCATGCGGCCGGTCAGGACATGATCGAGCAGGTCATGCGCGGCATGCCTGACGAGGTAGATTGTCGCCATCGCGATCAGCGCGCGCCCTCAATCCCGTCCGTCGATGAAGCGTGCGGTACGCTCGCGCGCCTCATCATCGGTGAACTGCTCGGGCGGCGATTTCATGAAATAGCTGGATGGGCCGATCAGGGCGCCGCCAAGCCCGCGGTCGAGCGCAAGCTTGGCGCAGCGCACGGCATCGATCACGATCCCGGCCGAGTTGGGCGAGTCCCAGACTTCGAGCTTGAGCTCGACATTCAGCGGGGTGCCGCCGAAGCCGGTGCCCTCCATGCGGATATAGGCCCATTTGCGATCGCTCAGCCACGGCACGTGATCGCTCGGCCCGATATGGACATTGTCCGCCGTCAGCGGCATGTCGAGCTGGCTGGTCACCGCCCTGGTCTTGGAGATCTTCTTCGATTCGAGGCGCTCGCGCTCCAGCATATTGCGGAAATCGGCATTGCCGCCGAAGTTGAGCTGAAAGGTCCGCTCAAGCCGCACGCCCCTGTCGCGGAACAGGTTCGCCAGGACGCGATGCACGATGGTGGCGCCGACCTGGCTCTTGATGTCGTCGCCGATGAGCGGCACGCCACGCTCCTCGAAGCGGCGCCGCCAATTCTCGTCGGAGGCGATGAAGACCGGGATGCAGTTGACGAAGGCGCAGCGCGCCTGCAGCGCGCGTTCGGCATACCACTCGGTGGCGCGCTGCGATCCCACCGGCAGATAGGAGACCAGGACATCGGTGCGGCTCTCCTGCAGGATGCCGGCGACATCGGCTACGGGTTCATCGGATTGCTCGATCTCCTCGCTCAAGTAGCGCCCCAGACCGTCCAGCGTCGGACCGCGCCGCACCGGCACCCCGAGCGGCGCCACGTCGGAAAAGCGCTCGGTATTGTTCGGCGCGGCAAAGATCGCCTCTGCGACGTCGCGCCCCACCTTGGCCGCGCTGACATCGAAAGCGGAGGCGACCTCGACATCGGAGACCCGGTAGCCGCCGACATCCGGCCGCAGGAGGCCCGCCGGCGGCGTGTTGTCGCGGGCGTGCCGGTAATACTGCAGGCCTTGCACGAAGGAGGAGGCGCAGTTGCCGACACCGACGATTCCGACCCGAAGTTTGCGCAGGCTGGCATTCGGCGACTGCGGGAGGGCAGCTTCCATTTCGTCTTCTTCTCTCATTGCGCCGACATGGACGTCAGGTGACGCACCATTGCCGGGGGATCGTTCATCAGACCGGCCAAAATAGCGGAAGGCACCGCTCCGCCGCGGCGGAGGGCCCCGGCGAAAATCCCAGCAAACCAGGATCGGCACCTTCGGTATCAACAACAGCAGCCGGTCAGCTTTGTTCCAGGTGCGCTTCAGGTAAGTAGCCGGAATTTCTGGACTGTCGCGGCCGGCGCGGGAACCCTTGGCCGGGGCCGGCGTTGCTCACCACCATCTCGGTGTCATCAACAGTTGGAGTGCACAATGAGCGCCACCGGCTTGGACGTGTTCGACAAGACCCTGCATACGACCAATAGCTGGCTTGATCGCCTGATGGCGATGCTGGGGCCGGACCGGCAGACGGCTTGGCATGTGCTCGGCGTCGTGCTGCGCAGCCTGCGCGACAGGCTGCCCCTCGACGAGGCGGTCCATTTGGGGGCGCAGTTGCCGTTGCTGGTGCGCGGCCTCTACTACGATCAATGGCACAAGCCCGCCGAACCCGAGCGGATCCGCAGCCAGGAGGAATTCCTGGCCCGCGTCGGCGCGGGCCTGCAGGGCGGCACGCGGCCGATCAATACCGCCGATGCGGTCCAGGCCGTCTTCACGGTTCTGGATGAGCATGTCACCGCCGGCCAGATCGAGAAGGTCAAGGGCGCGCTGCCCAAGGATATCGCCGCCCTGTGGCCGCAAGCGCCGGCCCAGCGCAAGCGCGCCTAGGCGTGCGGGAAGGAACCGAGGCCATGAGAGGGGCGGCGGAGGACGAACCGCCGCCGGAAGGGAAAGACATGCCGAGCAGACATCCGAATACCGAACGCCATGGCGGCCCCGGCGCCAGCCATGAGAACCGGCAGGCGCCACAAAAGAGCCGTGGCGCGAAGGCGCCTTCGCCATCCGACCGCAAGCCGAACCGCAGCCAGGTCTCGGGCGGCGGCGGCGAGCGCGACATCCATCATAGCCGCGATCCGCGCACCAAATCCTGACATCGCCGCGAGCCGATCGGCTGCCGCGCCGCGAAGAGGACGCCCATAAGCGGACGCCAGAAGAGGACGCAGGCCATCAGGCCGCTGCAGCCCAGGTCGCTGAGGCCAGGGCGCTGCAGGCCAGGGCGCTACATGTCAGGGCGCTACACGTCAGGTCTGCTGCAAGCCGTACGCCCATCCGGGATCAAGCAGCGCGGTATCCTTGCCGCCATAGCTGGTTTTGGCGGGCCAGGCCTGCCGAGGGGACTGCCTGTGGGGGCTGCCTGTGGGGACTGCCTGTGGGGACTGCCTATGGGGACTGCCTATGGGCCCGCCTTGGCGATGCCCGATGCCGGCGGCGGCCCCTCGCCTTCATTGACGATCAGCCCGCGATGCTGCCGGCGAACCAACGAGGCGTAATAGCCGCCTTGACGCATCAGGTCCGCATGCTTGCCGCTTTCGACAATCCGACCGTCCTTTAAGACGATGATCCGGTCGGCATTGACCACGGTGGACAGCCTATGCGCAATGACAAAGGTCGTGCGCTTCTTCATCAACTGCTCGAGCGCCATCTGCACCAGTTCCTCCGACTCCGCGTCCAAAGCCGATGTCGCCTCGTCCAGGATCAGGAGCCGCGGATCCTTCAGCAGCGCGCGCGCGATCGTGATCCGCTGGCGCTCGCCCACCGACAACAGGCCGCCGCGCTCGCCAACGATCGTGTCGTAGCCGTCCGGCAGCCGCAGGATGAAGTCATGCGCGCTCGCCGCCTTGGCGGCCGCCTCGACCTCCGCCTGGCCGGCTTCGGGACGGCCATAGGCGATGTTGGCCTGCACCGTATCATTGAACAGCAGCGGATCCTGCAAGACCACGCCGATATGCCGCCTGAGCGAGCTCTGCTTCACGCCGCGCAGATCATGGCCGTCGATGGCGATCCGCCCCTCCCGCGGGTCGTAGAATCGCATCAACAGCGCCATCAAGGTGGTCTTGCCCGATCCGCTGGGGCCGACGATCGCGACCGTCTCGCCGGGCTCGACGCTCAGATCGATGCCGTTCAGCAGCGGCCGGCCCTCCTGCTCATAGCGGAAATGGACATTCTCGAAGACCACCCGCCCCCGCACATCCTCGATGTCGACGGCATCCGGCGAATCGCCGAGATGCTCCTGGACATTGAGGATGCCGAATATCTCGTCGAGCGAAACGGACGCTTTGCGCAGATTCGAATAGATGCCGCTCAGGCCCTGCAAAGGTCCGAACAGGCCGCCGACATAGCCAAGGAAGGCGATGATCGTGCCGATCGTCATCTCGCCGCGCAGGACGAAATAGCCGCCGATCCCGATTGCCGTCAGCCGGGCGATCGCGATCACCAGATTGCTGGCAGCGCCATAGCCGACATCGGTGGCGACGCCACGGATCACGACCTGGTTGGCCGCCGAGACGTCCCGCAGGAACCGCCCCTTTTCCGCATCCTCCATGGCGAAGCTGCGCACGATCATGATGCCGGACAGGACTTCGTTGAACCGCGAATAGATCCGGGCCCATTTATCAAGGAGCGATCGCTCCCGCCTGGTCTGCTCGGGCGCCGCGAAGAAGGCGATCAACGCCGGCATGGGCGCGAAGAGGATCACGACGAGCGCCAGGCGCCAATCGAGGCTCAACATGATCCAGACCGCCATGACGAGGAAGATCACGGATGGCAGAATGCTGAACAGGACCTGGCTGACGGCGCCGGTGAAGCCCTGGATGCTGCGGTCAAGCCGCGTCATGATGGCGCCGATGCCCTCGCTGCGCTGCACCCGCAGCGGCATCCGGTGCAGCTTGCCGATGGTCGCCTCGAGCAGCGCATATTGCAGGCCGATCCGGGTGCGCCAGGTCAGCCAGTTGGAAAGGCCGTCCATGCCCTCGCGCAGCAGCGCGAAGCCCGCCAGCAGCGCGACGCCGAAGACGAGAGGACGGTAGCGCTGCTGTGTCGTCAGCTCGTCGAAGAGCCATTTCAGCACGAGCGGCTCGACCGCATTGAGCGCGGCGACCGCCAGCATCAGCACGACGATGATGGCGATCGCCTGCCTCTGGGGAAAGGCGAAGCGGACGGCGGCGTGAAGCCGCTGCAACCGCTCGGCGTTGCTGGATGGCTGCAATAGCTTGCCTGGCATTCCTACCCCTGGCCTTCCCACTCTTGTGCCGTTTCATGTCAGAACCCGCATCGGCCCCGGCCAAGCCCCAGACATAGCAAGCCCCAGACATAAGTGGTCCATCCGCCTGGGTCACAGGCTAAAATCCTATTCACGAGAAACGGTGCGGCCTGGGAGAGGTTCCACCTCCAGAACGCCGTCCGGCCCGCTCGGCCCAGCCTGTGGCGGCGGCTGCAGGGCGCAGCGGCCAGGATGCAGGGGCCAGGATGCAGGGGCCAGGATGCAGCAGGCCGGGCGGATCTGGCGAAGCCTCGATCCGCATATCCCGACCTCGACCGTTGGCGGCGGCCCGGCCGCCGTCACCGGCGGGCGAGGCGTCCGCCACGACCTAGCCTGACCGCCTCGTCCAGACGAGCTGCGCCTCCCGGCCGTCCGCGCCCTCGAACAGGGCCGCCGCGATCGGCTCGGGCAGGCTCGGGTCGTCGAGCTTGACGCTCAGATAGGCGCGCGGCTGCTCGCCGCTTGTCTGCTCGCGCCAGGCCGCGCCGAGTTCCGAACGGCCGGCGAAAACCCGGAAGGCGGGCGCGCGCTCGTTTTCGCTGTTGTCGTTCGGCACCAGCCGGAGCTTGATATTGATGGTCAGGGTGCGCAGCGTGCCGCTGAAGCCGCCGTCCCTGGTGGGCAGGAATGTACCGATGATGGCCATGATCGCCTCCTCCTTGGGGTTGGACATCGATGGATTTCGGAACGCGCGCGCAAGGCCCGGCGCCCTGATCCGGCAGGCGCAGGCATCGAAGCAGAAGCCGCGGAGCGGATCGTGCCGAACGGCATGGCCGGCTCAGCCGCGATAGGGCCGCAGCGCCAGGTCCTTGTGCACAAGCACCCGCAGCGGCCAGCCCGGCCGGATCGTGATGGTGGGCTGGAGATTGAGGTTGCGCTCGGTCAGGCGCTGGCCGGCGCGGCTGGCATTCTGCTGAAACGATTCGCGGATCGCACGGGCCAGATCGCTTTCGCGGTCGTTGAAGCTGAGTTCGGTGCCCACATCAAGCAGCGTCGACAGCGCGACACCGCCGGCCAGGCGCCAGACATGGTAGTCGACATCGTCGCTCAGCCCGGCATAGCCGGCGGTATCGGCGGCCGGCAGGTTGTCGACCACGATGCTGTCGCCATTGGGCAGGAGGATGCGCTGCCAGGCGAGCAGGGCGCGGCTCTGGCCATAGGCGATGACGCTGTCATAGCGGCCGACCAGCTGACTGCCCTGCGGGATCAGCAGGTATTGCCCCGTTGCCGTGTCATAGACATTCTCGGTGACCTGGGCTTTGACGAGGCCGGGCAGATCGGAGTTGATGCCGCTGACCAAGCTCGCCGCGATGACGCTGCCGGCCATCAGGAGATAGGGCGAGGACAAGGGCTGCAGCGGATGCGGATTGACGCTGCCGCCCCCGTTTTTCGCATTGAGGAAGTCGAGCTTGCGCTGCTGGTTATTCTGGTCGCGCTCCGTATCGAGCCGCAGCCGCTCCGCGGGATCGGAGACCGCCGGCATTGCCGGGGCGGCGCCGGCTTGGGCCATCGCGCCTGCTGCCGTATCCGCCTCCGTGGTCTGCGGCAGCAAAGCCCCGCCGGCGGCCGGTGGCGGATGCGTGGATATGCGGAAGAAGACGCCGGCCTCGCGCGCCTGGCGGGCGCGCTGCAGCAGCCGCTGCCGCTCGGCGCGCGCCGCCGCCGCGTCCGGATCGGGGCGCGGTGGCGCTGCCGGCGCCTGGGGATTCTGCCGGTCGCGCAACACCGCCATGCCCGGAGCCGGCGGCTGCGGCGGACCGAGCGGCGGGACCTGGCGCAGCTCGCCGTAATCCTTCGGCAGGCCCGCTATGCTGTCGGGCGCGGACCGGGCGGCCGCCGCATAGAGCTCGTCGGAACGGTTGCGCTCAGGCCGGCCCGGCAGCCTGAGAGCGGCGAATGTCGCCCCGAACAGCGCCGCCAGCAGGCAGGCCGCGCCGACGACCATGAGCGTGCGGTTGAAACGGACAACCGGCCGCGGGCCGGGCGGCAAATCGAGGCTGTCCTGCTCCGGCGCCGGTCCGCTCTGCTTGCCATCCCTCGCCTCGGCACCGGCGGGCTCGACGAAGGGCTGCGCTGCCGGCTCGGGCGGTTGCGCCGCCGCCTTGTCGTCCGCATCGGTCATGGGCGGGCCTCGGAAGCGGCGGGCCCGGCATCGTTGCGCGTGATGCGCACCACCTGCTGCTCGGCCTTGCCCAGGCGCAGCTCGGCGGCGGCAAACAGCCGGTCGACGATGTAGTAATTGCCGCGCATGCGGTAATTGACGAGCTCGCTGCCGCCATCGCTGCCGACAAGAAATAGCGGCGGCGCCTCGCCCTGGTCGATGCGCTGCGGAAACTGGATATAAACCTTGGCGCCATCATCGAAGGCGCGCAATGGCCGCCAGGGCGGCGTATCGCCGCTGATCGCGTAGCGGAAACGCAGCCGCTCCAGCGGGATGCCGCGCGCGACCGCGCTGGCGGCCTCCGCCCTCCTGTTGCGATTTTGGAGCATGGCCAGCTCATCGGCCGGATAGCGCCAGGAGATCGCCGCCATATAGGTCTCGTCCGTGCTGACAAGCTCCAGGTGATAGGCGCGCCGGTCGGTGGTGATCACCAGATTGGTCTGCAGATCCGCTGCCGTGGGCTTGATCAGGATATGGACCCGCTCGGCCCCCTCGGGACCGCTCCTGGTATCGCCCACCACCCAGCGCAGGGTATCGCCGGCGGAAACCGAGATCAGCGTCTCGCCCGGCTGCAGCGCGATATCGCTGACCTGCTCGGGCATGGCATAGAGCCGATAGAGCGCGCCTTCGCTGAAGGGATAGACCTGGATGGCGTTGATATAGCCATCCCGGTCTGGCTCCTGGCGCGCCGCCTGATTGGCGGCGGCAATGCCGTCCCGCGGCAAAAGCGCGCTCGCCGCCGCCCCAGGCGCCGGCGAGCGGGCCGCCTTCGGCGCGGGTTTGAGCTGGCCCGGCAGCGGCAGGGGCTCCGGCATGGTCACGATCTTGACGGGTTCTGCGGCCGGCGCCTCGGAGGCGGCCTGGGCGGGGACGAAATCCTCGCTGTCATAGGCGATCTGCGGCACCGGCGCGGCCTGGTCGAGCCGGCAGGCGGTAGGCCCGAGCATCGTCAAGGCCGCCATCGGTAAGGCTGCGATCCTCCCTGCCAAAGAGAGAGGCGTGATGCGGATCGTGACATCCTGTCTCATCCCGATGCTCCCGGTTGCAATTCGCGCGACCAGTCGAGGCCGTGCACATAGATGCCGAGCGGATTCTTGCGCAAGGTCGCCGCATCCCGCGGCGGCCGGATCGCGATGGTGAGCAGCGCGATCCAGCGCTCATCGGCGATCCGCCGGCCCTCGCGCCAGGTCTCCTCGCGCCAGCGCACCTGGAAACTGTCGGGCGAGGCGCGCACCACGCTTAAGATCTCGACCGAAACGCTGCGCTCGCCGATCGCCTTGAACGGATCCCGGGCGCGGGCGAAGCCGTTGAGCATCTGGGCGCCGCGCTCGGTGACATAGTCGTAGGCCTCGAGCCAGGAGCGGCGCACGATGACGGGATCGACCGACAGGCTGCGCAGGTTGCGGATGAAGCGGGCCAGGTGATAGGCGATCTGCGCATCGCTGGGCCGATAGGAGGCAACAGCCGGCGCGACGGCTTGCGCTTCTCCCAGGCGGTCGACCTCGACCACGTAAGGAGTGATGCGGCTTCTGCCTGCCTGCCAGATCAGGCCGCCGGCCAGGATCAGGCTGAGCAGCAAGGCGCCGAAGGCGATCAGCCGCCAGTTCCTGGCCTGCAGGCGGGCGGAGCCGATGCGCTCGTCCCAGACCTGGGCCGCCTTCTGGTAGGGCGTGACCGGCGCCGGCGTGTCGCCATAGCGGTTGACGGCACGGCGGAACATCATTGCGGCTCCTTCAGGTCAGGGCTGGCGCCGCCCGCCGGCCGGTCGCCATCGCGGACCGCCTGGGCGGCGGCAAAGAGCGCGGCGCGCCGGCGCTGCTCCGCCTGCAGCCTTTGCGCCCAGGCCGGCATGGCCGCAGAGGAGGAGGAGGCCTGCGGCGCCGAATGCGCCGCCGGCGATCCCGCCGAGGCCGGCCCGCCGCCCGGCTTCCGTCCCGTGGCCGCTCGCCCGCCAGGGCCGGATCCGCCGGCGCCAGCCGGGCGGCGTGCAGCCTGGCCTGTACCTGACGATCCCCCAGGCGGTCCCCCTGATGGTCCGCCTGATGATCCGCCTGACGGCCCCCTGGGCGATCCGGCCGAGTTGGCGCCCGGGCCGGTCGCCAGCGTGGTTGCGGCGCGCAGTGCGGCAAGGCCACCGCCGCCGGCCATGCGCAGCGCGGCCAGGCCCAGGCCGGTGGCGGCCAGCGAGCCGGCGGCGACCCCGCCAAGCGTGCCGACCGCGGCCCCGGCACCGAGCTGCGGCGCGCCGGCCGTCAGGCCGGCGGCAATGCCGGGGCCGAAGATGCCGAGCCCGAACAGCGCCAGCGCGCCCAGCACCTCGGCCATCGCCTGGGCAAGGCTTGGCTCTTCCGCCTGGGCCGCGGCGACGAATGCGCCGAACAGGCCGGTGCCGATGCCCAGGATGACGGCGAGCACCATCATCTTGACGCCGGCGCCGGCGACATGGCCCAGCACCCGCTCGGCCAGGAAGGCGGTCCGGTTCCACAGCGCGAACGGCACCAGCACGAAGCCGGTCAGGCTGGTCAGCTTGAATTCCACGATGGTGACAAAAAGCTGCACCGCCAGCAGGAAGAAGGCGAGCAGCACCACGGCCCAGGCGAACAGCAGCACCAGCACGGTGACGATATTGTCGAAAAAGGAGCTGAAGCCGATCAGGCGGCCGGCCTGGCGCAGCAAGGGCGCGGCGGCATCGAAGCCGGCGGCCGCAACGAAGCCGGGCCGCAGCAGATCGGCTGCGGTAAGCCCGCTGGCGGAGGCCTGAAGGCCCAGGCCGGCGAAGGAGCGGAACAGGATGTCCGCCAGCCAGGACCAGTTGTTGAGCAACAGCGCGAAGGCGCCGATATAGAGCACCTTGCGGATCAGCCGCGCCAGCAGGTCGATATCCTGCGCCAGCGACCAGAACAGCCCCGCCAGGGTGATGTCGATGGCGATCAAAGCCGAGGTCAGGAAGGCGACCTCGTGATCGAGCAGGCCGAAGCCGCTGTCGATATAGGCGACAAAGACCGCGGTGAAGCGATCGATGATGGACAGCTCGTTCATCGCCGATGCTCCTGTCCTGCGCCCGCCGCGGCGGCTGCCGCCGGCTGCCCTTTCGGCGCGCTGCTGTCCCTGGCCTGTGCCATCGGCCTCCTCATCTGCGGCAATCCTTCACGGCGCGGCCATGCCGGAGCCGCCATAGGCGGTCCCGCGATAGGCCGGCCCGGTCCCCATGAAGCGCTCGAACTGCGCCTGCGCCTGGGTCTGCGCGATGGCGGCTTGCGCCTGCGTCAGCGCCTGGGCGCGATACTGCACGGCGTTCAGCGCCTGGATCTGCAATTGCTGCTTGGCAAGGAGGGCCAGCAGCTCGTTCGTCGCCTGGCTGACCGCCAGGTTTCCGTCCGCCGCCGCCGACGCCGCCAGCAGGCGGTCGAGCCGGAGGCGATCCGCGCCGATCTCGTCGGCCACCTGCGCCTGCAGACGCAGGCTGTCATGCAGGCCGTCGACGGCGAAGGCCCAGCGCTGGCGGGCATCCTGGACAAGCCGGTCGCCGTCGACCGCGATCTCGTAGTCCTTCGGATAGAACCTGGCCCAGGCCGCATCGGTCTGCGCCAGATCGAAGGCGATGCCGTCCGCCGTCTCGAAGAGGGCGGTGATCTGCTCCAGCGCCGCCGCCATCGCGGCAAGCTCGGAATGGGACAGCGGCACCAGATTCCGCGCCATGTCCTGCAGCATCAGGACTTCATGCTGCAGGCTTGCGATCTGGTTGTTGATCTGCTCCAGCGCCCGCGCGGCCTGCAGGACATTCTGCGCGTAATTGGACGGATCGAAGACCGTCAGCGCCCGAACCGAACCGGCATAGGGCGGAAGCGCCAGTCCCGCCGTGACGGCCAGGATTTGCAAAAATCGCTTGCACCGGATCATGACCGTTCCTCCCTCACTCCTTGCCTCTGCGGCCGCGGCTGCCGCTCCGGCGATCGCTGCCTGGACCGCTGCGCCTGTTGCTGCGGCTCTTCCTGCGCTGGCAATGGCCGCGGCTTGGCTGCGATGCCGCCTTGATGGCCGGCGGCCATCCGATCCCGGCCCGCCCGGTCCTGCATGCCCCGCTCCTGCATGCCCCACTCCTGCATGCCCCACTCCTGCATGCCCCGGTCCTGCGCTCTTCGGTCCTGCGCCCTTGCCGCCGCTGCCGGCATTTGTCCGGTTGCAGCCTGCGCGGCTGGCGCGACAGGCGAGCCGGCCGCGGCAAGGCCGCGGGCGAGATCCGCGGCCCAGGCCAGGTCCATGGCATGCAGCCAGGCGGCCAGGAAGCCGTCCGCGCCATGCTCGGCCAGCACCGCGTCCATGCGCCGATGATCGGCCGGGGTGGCTTTCGCGCAGAGGCTGAGCGCGATGGGACCGAGCCCCAGCTCGAACAGCCGGCAGCCCTGGCGCGACTGCAGGTAATAGTCGCGCTTCGGGATGGCGGTGCTGAGCTGGGCGATCTGGCGCGCATTGAGGCCGAAGCGGCTGTAGATCTCGTATTGCTGCGGCTCGATGGCGCGGTCGTTGGGCAGGAAGATGCGCTGCGGGCAGGATTCGATGATGGTGGCGGCGATGCTGCTCTGGGCGATGTCGCTCAAGGATTGCGTGGCGAAGACGATGGCGACGTTCTTCTTGCGCATCGTCTTCAGCCAGTCGCGGATGCGCGCGGCGAAGACGGGATGGTCGAGATAGAGCCAGGCCTCGTCCAGGATCAGCAGCACCGGCCGGCCGTCGAAGCTCCGCTCCAGCCGGTGGAACAGGTAGGTCAGCACCGGCAGCACGGCCCTGTGATGCTGCAGCAGCGCCTCCATCTCGAAACAGGTCACGGCCGCGAGCTGCAGATCCTCCGCATCGGCATCCAGCAGCGCGCCCAGGGCGCCATCCAGCGTATAGGGCAGCAGCGCGGCCTTCAGCAGGTTCGACTGCAGAAGGGCAGCCAATCCGGTGAGCGTGCGCTGCGCCGCCGGCGCCGTGCTCAAGGCGACGAGCGCCGACCAGACCGCCTCCTTCAGCGGCGGCGTGACGATCACATTCTCCTGCGCGAGCAGACCCTCGATCCAGCCGGCCGCCCAGCTGCGCTCGGCCGGATCGTCGATGCCGCGCAGCGGCTGCAGCGCCGGCATGCCGGCATAGGCTCCCGCCTGTTCCGCATCGGCGCTCCCCCTGCCGGGCAAGGCCGGCGGGAGCCGCTCCTGGCCGAGCCGGTAATAGCGGCCGCCCATGGCCAGCACGGCGGCCCTGGCCGAGCCGCCCTTGTCGAAGATGGCGATCCGCGCGCCGCGATAACGGCGGAATTGCAGCGCCATGAAAGACAGCAGAACCGATTTGCCGGCCCCGGTCGGCCCGATCACGGCGACATGGCCGACATCGCCGATATGGGTCGACAGCCGGAACGGCGTTGCACCGCGCGTCCTGGCGAGCAGAAGCGGCGGTCCGTCAAGATGCTGGTTGCGCTCGGGCCCGGCCCAGATGCCGGCCAGCGGCACGAGATGGGCGAGATTGAGGCTGTGCACGAGCGGCTGGCGGATATTGGCATAGAGATGGCCCGGCAGGGATCCGAGCCAGGCCTCGACGGCGTTGACGCTCTCGCGGATGGTGGCGAAGCCGGCGCTGTTGACGACTTTTTCGAGCGCACGCAGCTTGTCGCCGGCGGCGGCAGGATCGTCGTCGCCGACGACGACCGTGATCGTCAGATAGCCGAAGGCGACATGATCGCCGCCCAGTTCCTGCAGCGCCTGGTCGGCATCGAGCGTCTTGTTGTCGGCATCCGGATCGAGCAGCGGCGCCGGCTGCTGATAGAGCACCTCGCGCAGGATGGCGAGCATGGATTTGCGCTTGGCGAACCATTGCCGCCGCAATCTCTTGAGCGCTCGCTCCGCATCCGCCTTGTCCAGCGGGATGAAGCGGGTCATCCAGCGATAGGGAAAGGCCAGCTGGTTGAGTTCGTCCAGCAGGCCCGGCCGGGTCAGATCGGGAAAGCCGAGCAGCGTGAGGCTGCGCAGATGCTGCTTTCCCAGCATCGGCTCGAACCCGCCGCAAAACGGCGTGTCCACCAACAGGCCGTCGAGATAGACCGGCGGGTCGGGCACCGCGATCGGATGCCGGCGGTTGGAGATATGGGCATGCAGGTAAGCAAGCGTCTGCCCGTCATCGAGCGCGTCCAGCTCGGCCATGACGGGCTGCAAAAGATCGAAGATGCGATCGGTCTCCCTGACGAAATAGGCAAGCTGCTCGCGCCAGGGCCTGGCGCCGTTGCCGCGCGGACGATCGAGCATCAGCCGGGTAAGGCGCCCGACCTCGTCGACCGGCGGCAGCCAGACGAGCGTGATATGGCTCTGCGTCTCGAGATGCCGCGGCGCGCCGGCGGCCTGCGCAAATGCCGCCCTGCGCTCTTCGTCGACGAGCCAGGCAGCCGCATCGGGAAAGGCCGAGCGCGGATAGCCCGGTGCCGGCAGCCGCTCGGCCTCGAAGAACAACGCCCAGCCGGAGCCGAAGCGGCGCAGGGCATTGTTGAGCCTGGCGCAGGCCGCCACCAGCTCGGCTTCGGTGGCGCTTTCCAGATCCGGGCCGCGAAAGCGGTAGCTGCGCTGGAAGCTGCCATCCTTGTTGAGCAGGATGCCCGGCGCGACCAGCGCCGCCCAGGGCAGGTGGTCGGCCAACAGCGCCGGTCTGCGCCGGTATTCGGCAAGGTTCAGCATGCCGCCGCCTGTCGCGCCTGCCTTAGCCGGAATGGCGGCGGGCGGCGGCGCCGATCCTGCCGCCATGGCCGGCAGCAGCCGAAATCCCGGCAGACGGCCAATGATCGGGCATCGCCAGATGGCATCGGCGTCTCCGTCAGCAGCCGTACCAGGAGGGCTGGCGCAGATGCCGCGCCAGCACCGCGGCAAAATGCGGATCGCGCCTGGCCGCCAGCACCGCCAGGCTGTGGCCCACCAGCCAGATCAGCAGCCCGGCCAGCCATAGCCGCAGGCCAAGCCCGATCGCCGCCGCCAGCGTGCCGTTGACGATCGCCCAGAGCCGGGGCGCCCCGGCCAGCAGGATCGGCACGGTCAGCGCCTGATGCAGCGGCACGGCAAAGCCGTCGATCCCCTGCTGCTGCCCGGCCGTCATCGCACCAGCGCCCCGCCGCCGAAGGAGAAGAAGGTGAGGAAGAAGCTGGTCGCGGCAAAGGCGATCGACAATCCGAAGACGATCTGGATCAGCCGCCGGAAGCCGCCCGCGGTGTCGCCGAAGGCCAGCGACAGGCCGGTGATGATAATGATGATGACGGCCAGGATACGGGCGACCGGTCCCTCGATGGAATCGAGGATGGCCTGCAGCGGTGTCTCCCAGGGCATGTTGGAGCCCGCGGCATCGGCATGGCCGGCCGCCAGCGCAACCGCCACAGCGGCAGCCCGGCTGAGACAGGCCCGCCGGCGGCAACGGCCCGGCCTCCTCATGCGCCACCTGTGCAGGTCCCGGCTGGCGCCGCCGCCAGACGGCGCAGGCGATAGCGGCCATCGGCATCGATGCCGTCGAGGCTTTCGATCGCCGCCAGATGCCGCCCGGCGCCTTTGCCGGCGAGAAAGACGATGAGATCGATCGCCTCGGCGATCAATCCGCGCGGCACATGCGGCACCGCCTCCTGGACGAGCTGCTCGAGCCGCTGCAGCGATGCGGCCGCGGAATTGGCGTGCAGCGTGGCAATGCCGCCGGGATGGCCGGTATTCCAGGCCTTGAGCAGATCGAGCGCTTCGGCGCCGCGGACCTCGCCGATGACGATGCGATCGGGCCTCAGCCGCAGACTGGACCGGACGAGATCGCGCAGGCTGGCGATACCGGGCCTGCTGCACAGCGTCAGGTGATCGGCGGCATCGCAGACGAGCTCGCGGGTATCCTCGATCACGATGATGCGCTCCTGGCAGCGCGCGATCTCCGCCAGCAGGGCATTGGCCAGCGTGGTCTTGCCCGAGCTGGTGCCACCGGCAATCAGGATGTTGCGCCGCTGCCAGACCGCCTGGCGCAGCAAACCGGCCTGGTCGGGCGTCATGATCCTGTCCCGCACATACGCGGCCAGCCCGTAATGGCGCGTCGCCGGCTTGCGGATGGAAAAGCAGGGCGCCGCTGCGACCGGCGGCAGCAGGCCTTCGAAGCGCACACGGCCCTTGTCGGGGGCAACGACAAGCGCCGCGCTCAGGATGGGACGTGCGGCATCGATCTCGGTGCCGCTTTGCGTGGCGATCAGCCGGATGATGCGCTCGACATCTGCGACCGGCAGCCGCAGGCCGGTATCGACGATGCCTTGCCCCAGACGATCGAGCCGCAGGCTGCCATCGGCATTGACCATCACTTCCGCGACCAGCGGGTCGGCCAATGCTTCGGCAATCGCCGCACCCATCGCGCTCTGCAGCATCAGCGACCGGCGCTTTTCGCCGCCGGCGACAGGCGACATCATCATGGCTGCACCTCCCCGGCCGGCGCCGCAGCGCAGGCGCCAGCGGTATCGCCGGCCGCCCCCTCCTGGCCGGCCGGCGATGCCTCCGGCTGCGCTCCCTCTGCGCCAAGCGGCGGCCCGTCGGGCTGCGGCTCTTGCGGCGGATCGGCCGATGCCGGCGATGAGGCCGCCGCCTCCGGCATCAGCATATGCAACTCTCGGGTAAACGGCTTGCCGGCGGCGAGCCGCTGGCCGACCTGGTCGATGAAGGAGCGGAAGCGGTGCTGGCCCAGCGCATGGGCCATCGGCTGATCGGCCTCGGGCACCGGCGGGATGACCGAGAGCTGATAGCGGATGAAAAGGCCGAGCGTCTCCAGCGTGATCTGCAGGTCGCGCTCGATGCGCCGCAGGCCGGCATTGACGCGATCGAGCCGGATGCGGAGCATCGTGTCGATCTCGCTGCCGCCCTGGCCCTGGAACATGGCATTGAGCGCATCGGCGACGACGGCGGACTTCGAGCCGCCGGGGCCGCCGGCGATCAGGTCGAGGCGGCGGCTCAACATTTCATCGAGCTTGATCTGGTGACGCACCATCTTGCTCATGGCTGACCTCCTACGTTGCCGTCCGGCATGCGGCTCTTACGGCCGGTCGTCGGGCTTGCACCGGACCCCGTGCTGCCGGACAGGGTGCTGCCGGATAAGGTGCTGAGCGCGTCGGCGAGGATGATCATGTCGTCGACGAGGGTTGCCGGCCCGCCGCTCTGCGGCCCCTCCGGCCAAAGGCTTGCCTGCAGCGGATCGGCCGCCCCGGCGAGCGGATCCTCCGGCTCGCTTTCGGCAAGGGCCTGCCGCAGCCGCGGATCGACAGATGCCCGGCAAGCGGCCCAATCGTTGCGGCTGCCCGCCGCCTGTGGTGCGGGCCGCGTCAGGCGCGGCGGCCGCAACAGCCGGCAGCGGAAATTGGCGTCGCGGCGGTAATCCAGCTTGCTGGCCCGGATCGGCGCGAGCCCCGTGACCAGCACGAGTTCGTCGGATGGCGCCAACGTCATGATTTCGCCCGGCGTGAGCAGCGGCCGGGCGACCTCCTGCTGCGATACGGCGGTGTGCGGCAGCCACAGCGCCAGCCGCGGTCCGGCCAGGTTGCGCTGCTGGCGGGACTGCGTCGCCGTGCCCAGGCTGTCGGAGATGCGTTTGGCGGTCTGCTCGTTGCTGCAGGCGAAGACGATGCGGATATGACAATTATCGAGGATTGCGCTGTTCTCGCCATAGGCCTTGGCGACCTGGTTGAGCGACTGGGCGATCAGGTAGGCGCGGATGCCATAGCCGGCCATGAAGGCGAGCGCCGTCTCGAAGAAGTCGAGCCGGCCAAGGGCGGGAAATTCGTCGAGCATGAGCAGGAGCTCGTGGCGGCGGCGCTGCCCGCGGCGTCCGGCCTCCGCGGCGCGGCGCCAGGTGCTGGCGCGATCGCCCTGCCCTGGCGCCGGCGCGGGCGCCTCTTCGGGAGCAAAAGTCTCGGTCAGGCGGCGGCCGATCTGGTTGAGGATCAGGCGGATCAGCGGCTTGGTGCGCGCGATATCGGAGGGCGGGATGACGAAATAAAGCGAATGCGGCCGCGCGGCATGCATCAGGTCGGCAATGCGCCAATCGCAGGCCGAGGTGATGGTTTCGATGATCGGGTCGCGATAGAGCGTCAGGAAGGAAACGGCGGTCGACAGCACGCTTGAACGCTCGTTGTCCGATTTGTTCAGCAGTTCGCGGGCGACGGCGGCAACGACCGGATGCACCTCGGGGCGGTCGGCGCTGCCCAGATGGTTGGTCGCCATCATGGCGCGCAGCGTATGCTCGAAACTGCGCTGCGGATCCGACAGCAGGCTGGCGACCCGGCTTAGGCTCTTGTCCGCTTCGGCATAGAGCACATGCAGGATGGCGCCGACCAGCAAGGCATGGGCAGTCTTCTCCCAGTGATTGCGCCGTTCCAATGCGCCTTCCGGGTCGACCAGGATATCGGCGATGTTCTGCACATCGCGCACCTCGTTTGGGCCTTTGCGAACCTCGAGCAGGGGATTGAAGCGGGCCGAGCGGCGGTCGGTCGGGTCGAACAACAGGCAGCGGCTGAACCGGCTGCGCCAGCCGGCGGTCAGCGACCAGTTCTCGCCCTTGATGTCATGCACGATCACCGATCCGGGCCAGGACAGGAGCGTCGGCACCACCAGGCCGATCCCCTTGCCGCCGCGCGTCGGCGCAACGGCGATGACATGGGCCGGCCCGTCATGGCGCAGATACCGCGCTCCCATGCCTCCCAGGATCACGCCCCTTCCGGCCATGAGCCCCGCACGGCGGATTTCGGCCGCACTGGCCCAGCGGGCCGAGCCGAAGGTCGTGCACCGCGCGCGGCGGCGCCCTTGGAGCAGCCCCATGAGCCAGCCGGCAAGCCCGGCCAGAAGCCCGCCGATGGCGGCCAGATTGCCGGCGCGGCCGAAGACTGCCGGGGCGTAGGGCGCATAGGCATACCACCAGGTGAAGAGCTGCCAGGGCCGGTAGATCGGCCAGCCCAAGGGCATGAACCAGGCCGGCCCGAGCCGCGGCTGATAGCCCAGCATGGCCGCCGCCCATTGCGTCGCCAGCCACATCGCCGCAAGCGCAATGCCGACGACGACGGCAATACGGGCCAGGATGCTTGTGCTGAATGCCATGATCGGCTCCCGATGCGGTTCGCAGACCATCTTCGCGAATCGGGAACTAGCGATTCCGCAAGATGGCGGAATCGCAAATAGCCTTTATGTACGCCCTGCTACGCCCAACTACGCCGGAGCGACCGTCGCAGGCCGTCACGGGCCACGAGAGCGACTGGTGTCCGGCTCCCCGGGGGCGGTATGAGCCGCCTGGATCCGGCAGCTTGTGCCCTCCGAGCCGAGGCGTTGCACCTCGGATGGGGCGATTACCCGTCGCCGGTGCTGGCCGATTCAAAGGGCTTCAATGAGGCCGAGGCGTTGCACCTCGGATGGGGGCGCCAGGTCATAGCGAGGCGTTGCCGGGCCATGATCGTGCTTCAATGAGGCCGAGGCGTTGCACCTCGGATGGGGCGGAGCAGAGGGCGCAGTTCCGGGCCGACCTTACTCGCTTCAATGAGGCCGAGGCGTTGCACCTCGGATGGGCCCGCGACCGGCGATCTCTGCGGTCCGACTGCACAGGCTTCAATGAGGCCGAGGCGTTGCACCTCGGATGGGTCGTCCGTTGCGTATATTCGCTTTACGAGGCCCTGCTCGGGCTTCAATGAGGCCGAGGCGTTGCACCTCGGATGGGGTCGTGACTGAGGAAGTCAAGAAGGCGATGGTTGGCGCGCTTCAATGAGGCCGAGGCGTTGCACCTCGGATGGGGATCCGCGCCACGTCCAAGGCATTCCACGATGCCAAGGAGCTTCAATGAGGCCGAGGCGTTGCACCTCGGATGGGTTCACCTGCCCCGTCGCCAGCACACCCCGCGCCACGTCGCTTCAATGAGGCCGAGGCGTTGCACCTCGGATGGGATTTTTCGACCTTGCCGGCTTCACCACGCACAGCCCCGCTTCAATGAGGCCGAGGCGTTGCACCTCGGATGGGCCTATGCCGACATGCGCACCGCCAAGGCGGCGCAGCTGCTTCAATGAGGCCGAGGCGTTGCACCTCGGATGGGGTCGCCGATAGTAAGGCGACCATCACCGCCGACGATGGGCTTCAATGAGGCCGAGGCGTTGCACCTCGGATGGGTAGATAGGGGCGCACATCCATCGCCTCGCGGAAGTCGCTTCAATGAGGCCGAGGCGTTGCACCTCGGATGGGCTATTACGGCGATGTCGTGCAATGCGCGCGCGACAAGCTTCAATGAGGCCGAGGCGTTGCACCTCGGATGGGCAGGCCAAGCCTGAGCCGTCCACAATCCCGCACAGCAAGGCTTCAATGAGGCCGAGGCGTTGCACCTCGGATGGGTATCCCGGCCTCAATGATCAAAACGCCGAACGGCACGCGCTTCAATGAGGCCGAGGCGTTGCACCTCGGATGGGGGAGCGTAAGGGCCGCGTCCACGGCGAGGTCAACACGCTTCAATGAGGCCGAGGCGTTGCACCTCGGATGGGATGCGCCTCCCTGATTAGGTTGCACCAACAGCCTACCGCTTCAATGAGGCCGAGGCGTTGCACCTCGGATGGGCCGTCGCTGTCTGCCCCGCCACCTATCGGGATGACGTGCTTCAATGAGGCCGAGGCGTTGCACCTCGGATGGGATCGTGATCTTCGTGATCTCCACCCTCCGCATGACCTAGCTTCAATGAGGCCGAGGCGTTGCACCTCGGATGGGGCGCGGACACCAAGCCGAGCATGGACATTGGTGCCAAGGCTTCAATGAGGCCGAGGCGTTGCACCTCGGATGGGATCTCGGACGTGTTCATCGCGAACATCGACGAGGCCATGCTTCAATGAGGCCGAGGCGTTGCACCTCGGATGGGTGATCGGTCAGACCCCCCGGTTCTCCCTGAGTATGCAGCTTCAATGAGGCCGAGGCGTTGCACCTCGGATGGGGGTCTGGACCTCCTGAAGAAGGTGGTGGACCCCACCGCGCTTCAATGAGGCCGAGGCGTTGCACCTCGGATGGGGATGACGACGACGCCGACCATCAGAGGGATGGCGACGCTTCAATGAGGCCGAGGCGTTGCACCTCGGATGGGGCTTGCCCTCCGGCGTGGACAGGTGGGACACGAAGATGCTTCAATGAGGCCGAGGCGTTGCACCTCGGATGGGATACACGGTCGGCGGGTCTGGTGCCTTTACGGCCGGGCTTCAATGAGGCCGAGGCGTTGCACCTCGGATGGGCACGCGTATAAGCGCACCTATAGTGTTGTGATTATCAGCTTCAATGAGGCCGAGGCGTTGCACCTCGGATGGGGTCGTTGGTTCTGCGGTTTAACTGCTGCGGTCAACATCGCGCTTCAATGAGGCCGAGGCGTTGCACCTCGGATGGGGTTATGGGCCGCGCGTGGCGTTTAATCTGGTTCTCAGGGCTTCAATGAGGCCGAGGCGTTGCACCTCGGATGGGCTGTCGATGGCTTCCCGCTTGGCTTCGAGAGTCGGTTTGCTTCAATGAGGCCGAGGCGTTGCACCTCGGATGGGATGCCAGCCAGCTCCGGATCGTTGGTTTCAAGATCCTCGCTTCAATGAGGCCGAGGCGTTGCACCTCGGATGGGGCGAGTGCCCGGGACAGGAAGGACCGTGCCGAGCGAGCTTCAATGAGGCCGAGGCGTTGCACCTCGGATGGGCGACCGGCAGTACGCCATGGCGGCCGTGACCGAGATGCTTCAATGAGGCCGAGGCGTTGCACCTCGGATGGGCCCGGGCGTGATCGACCCGGCGGCACGCGGGCGCAATCCGCTTCAATGAGGCCGAGGCGTTGCACCTCGGATGGGCTAAGGGCGAAGGGCGCAAGGGCAAGGACAAGCCCGATGCTTCAATGAGGCCGAGGCGTTGCACCTCGGATGGGATGGGTTGGACCCCGGACCAGATGTGGGCTGCGACGGAGCTTCAATGAGGCCGAGGCGTTGCACCTCGGATGGGAATGGCTTGTCGCACGCGGAGTGCCCGCCAGTGTCGCGCTTCAATGAGGCCGAGGCGTTGCACCTCGGATGGGTATCAGCTTGACGGATTTCTCGGTGCGCCGATGGTGCAGCTTCAATGAGGCCGAGGCGTTGCACCTCGGATGGGATCGGCACTTTCATG
>NZ_DASVCJ010000001.1:0-15529 GCF_036381655.1 Ferrovibrio sp. | reverse complement strand
AGCCTGAACCCGGAACTCGAGGTGACAGAGCATGCTCGTCACCTGCTGGCGCAGCTGGGCCAGCATCGATTCGAAAAGCTCGAATGCCTCGCGCTTGTACTCGTTCAAGGGGTCGCGCTGCGCGTAGGCGCGCAGATTGATGCCCTGGCGGAGATGGTCGAGGCTGAGGAGGTGCTCCTTCCAGGCATGGTCGAGAATCTGAAGAAGGAGGCTCTTCTCGGCCATGCGCATGAGCTCGGGGCCGACATTCGCCGCCTTTTCGGCGAGCTTGCGGTTGGTCGCTTCCTCGATCCGCTCGCGGATCTCCGCCTCGGCGATCCCTTCCTCCTTGGCCCAGTCCGCGATCGGAAGGTCGAGGCCCAGAAGGCGCAGGCACTCCTCGTGGAGCCCTGCCGTGTCCCACTGGTCGGGCAGCGCCCCGGGCGGGATGCAGCGCGCGACCATGTCGTTGATCACCTCGGCGCGCATGTGGGCGACCATGTCCTGAACGTCCGGCGCGTTCATGATCTCGCGCCGCTGCTCGTAGACGACCTTGCGCTGGTCGTTCATGACGTCGTCGAACTTGAGGACGTACTTGCGGGCCTCGAAGTTGCGCGCCTCGACCTTCTGCTGCGCCTTTTCCAGAGCCTTGTTGATCCAGGGATGGATGATCGCCTCGCCCTCCTGCAGGCCAAGCCGCTGCAGCATGCTGTCCATGCGCTCGGAGCCGAAGATGCGCAGCAGATCGTCTTCCAGGCTGAGGAAGAATTTCGACGCGCCCGGATCGCCCTGGCGGCCCGAACGGCCGCGCAGCTGGTTGTCGATGCGCCGGCTTTCGTGGCGCTCGGTGCCGATCACGAACAGGCCGCCGGCGGCCAGCACCTTCTCCTTCTCGACGGCGACTTCGGCGCGGATCTTCTCGGCCAGCTTCTCCTTGGCCTCGCCGTCCATGCCCTGGGTTTCCTGCAGGATCCGCATCTCGGCATTGCCGCCGAGCTGAATATCCGTGCCGCGGCCGGCCATGTTGGTGGCGATGGTCACCGCGCCGAGCCGGCCGGCCTGGGCGACGATGAAGGCCTCCTGGTCGTGGTGGCGCGCGTTCAGCACGTTATGCGGAATCTTCTTCTTCTTGAGGAAGTCCGACAGCAATTCCGATTTCTCGATCGAGACCGTGCCGACCAGCACCGGCTGGCCCTTCTGGCGGCATTCCTCGATCAGCTTGACGATCGATTCGTATTTCTCGCGCGCGGTGCGGTAGACCTCGTCGTCCATGTCCTGGCGCGCCACCGGCACGTTGGTCGGAATCTCGACCACTTCCAGGCGATAGATGTCGGCGAACTCGGCCGCTTCCGTCGCCGCCGTGCCAGTCATGCCGGCCAGCTTCGGATACATGCGGAAGTAATTCTGGAAGGTGATCGAGGCCAGCGTCTGGTTCTCGGTCTGCACGCTGACGCCTTCCTTGGCCTCCAGCGCCTGGTGCAGGCCGTCGGAATAGCGCCGGCCTTCCATCATGCGGCCGGTGAATTCGTCGATGATGACGACCTTGTCGTCCTTGACGATGTAATCGACATCCCGGGTGAACAACGCATGCGCGCGCAGGGCCTGGTTGGCGTGATGCACGACGGTGATGTTTTCGATGTCGTAGAGCGAATCGGATTTCAGCAGGCCGGCATCGCGCAGCAGCTGCTCGATATGTTCGGTGCCGGCTTCGGTGAAGTTCACCGTGCGCTGCTTCTCGTCTTTCTCGTAATCCTCGGGCGTCAGCTTCGGGATCAGCGCGTTGACCTTGACGTACAGGTCGGTGGTGTCCTCCGACGGGCCGGAGATGATCAGCGGCGTGCGCGCCTCGTCGATCAGGATGCTGTCCACCTCGTCGACGATGGCGAAGTTGAACGGGCGCTGCACCATCTGCTCGCGCTGGAACTTCATGTTGTCGCGCAGATAGTCGAAGCCGTATTCGTTGTTGGTGCCGTAGGTGACGTCGCAGGCATAGGCCTCGCGGCGCTCCTCGTCGGTCAGGCCATGCACGATGACGCCGGTGGTCAGGCCGAGAAACCCGTAGACGCGGCCCATCCATTCGGCGTCGCGCTTGGCCAGATAGTCGTTCACGGTGACGACATGCACGCCCTTGCCGGCCAGCGCATTGAGATAGACGGCAAGCGTCGCCACCAGCGTCTTGCCTTCGCCGGTCTTCATCTCGGCGATGCGGCCGTCATGCAGCACCATGCCGCCGATCAGCTGCACGTCGTAATGGCGCTGGCCCAGCACGCGCTTGGCCGCCTCGCGCACGACGGCGAAGGCTTCGGGAAGGAGATCGTCCAGGTCCTGGCCCTTGGCGAGGCGCTCCCTGAATTCGACCGTCTTGCCCTGCAGGGCGGCGTCGGTCAGCTTGGCGATCTCGGGCTCCAGCGCGTTGATCGCCTGGACGGTCTTCAGGTAACTCTTGACCGCCCGGTCGTTGGCCGACCCGAACAGCTTCTTGGCGATGGCGCCCAACATGCCCAACTCCCGCGTATTCCGGCCCTGATTTTTTCGGCTGGAGAGACTTAAATCCGTGTCGCCACAAGGAAACCGGGCGACGGAAACCCGCGTGAGAGATAAGCACTGCGCCCCGCGATGTCAACGAAGCCCGCCTGCGGCAAAGCCGCCCCGGCGAATCGCCCGGCACGCATTGACCCTCGCCGAGTCAAAGGGTTACATCGGCTATCCAAGAATAAGGTGTATTCCCGGTGACGACTGACGTGAACTCCGCCCCGCTCGACCCCGTGCGGCTCGCCCAGGACCTGATCCGCTGCCCCAGCATCACCCCGCAGGATGGCGGCGCGCTTGGCGTGCTGGAGGCGGCGCTGACGCCGCTCGGCTTTCGCTGCGAACGCCTGCGCTTTTCCGCCCCCGGCACTCCGGATGTGGAAAACCTCTATGCCCGCTGGGGCGAGGGCGAGATCGGCGCCCGGCAGAAGGGCCCGACTTTCTGCTTCGCCGGCCATACCGATGTGGTGCCGCTCGGCGACGAAGCGGCCTGGACGGTGAAGCCCTTCGGCGCGGAGATCATCGACGGCCAGCTTTACGGGCGCGGGGCGTCCGACATGAAATCGGCAATTGCCGCCTTCGCCGCCGCCGCCCAGCGTTTCCTGGCCGCGCGCGGCGGTCGGCTGGACGGTGCGATCAGCCTGCTGATCACGGGCGACGAAGAGGGGCCGGCCATCAACGGCACCGCCAAGATGCTGAAATGGCTGGCGGAAAGGGGCGAAACGCTGTCCGCCTGCGTGGTCGGCGAGCCGACCAACCCGTTCCGCCTGGGCGACATGATAAAAATCGGCCGGCGCGGCTCGCTGACTGCCCGGATCACCGTGCATGGCATTCAGGGCCATGTCGGCTATCCGCATCTGGCCGACAATCCGATCCCGCGGCTGCTGGATATCCTCACCCTGCTGAAAACCCGCCGGCTGGACCGGGGCAATGCCCATTTCGAGCCGTCCAATCTCGAGATCACCAGCGTCGATGTCGGCAATCCGGCCAACAACGTGATCCCGGCCGCGGCCAGGGCGGTGCTGAACATCCGCTACAACACCGAACAGACCTCGGCCGGCCTGAAAAGCTGGATCACGCGCTGCTGCGAGGCGGTCTGCGGCCGCCAGGGCAACCAAGCGCGGTTCGACCTGATCCTGGAGGACGGCGCCATGCCGTTCCTTACCGAGCCGGGGCCGTTCGTGGCCGCCATGGCGGAGGCCGTGCGCGACGGCACCGGGCGCATGCCTGAATTGAGCACCACGGGCGGCACCTCGGATGCGCGTTTCATCCAGGCCTATTGCCCGGTGGTGGAATTCGGCCTGATCGGCCAGACCATGCACAAGGTGGACGAGCGCGCGGCGGTGGCCGACATCGAAGCCCTGTCGCGGGTCTACGAGGGCATGCTGCAGCGGTTCTTCGCGATGCCGGCCGGCCATGGCGCTGCCGCGCAGTCCTGAAATCCTCGCCGCCATCCGCGGGCTCGGCCTGGTGCTGCGCGGCGATCCGCAGGCGCCGGCCTGGTATGACCTGTCGATCGACGGCTTCTGGCGTTCCTTCTGGCCGGCGCTGATCGCCGCCGGCCTCTATTTCGCCGTACTGGAGCCGAGCGCCGAGGATCTTGCCGCCTGGGGCAGCCATATCGGCTTCGCGCTCGGCGAGGCGGGGCAGTATCTCACCGCCTGGGTCGCCTATCTGGCGGTGATGGTCCTGCTCTGCCGGGCGTTTCACCTGACCGGGCGCTATGCCGTCTTCGTCGTGCTCTACAACTGGGCGCAGGCGATCATCAATGGCGTCAGCCTGCCGGTGATGCTCGCCGAAAACTGGGGCCTGCTGCCGCCGGGGGCGCTGATCGGCTGGGAGCTCGCCCTGCTGCTGCTCTGGCTCTATACCGTGGCGCAGATCGCCCGGACGGCGCTGGGCGCGTCGCTGATGGTGGCCGTCACCGCGGCGGCGCTCGATCTTGCCGCGACCATCCTGGTGGACCGCGCCATCGGCGCGCTGCTGTAGGCCTTATGCTGCCGTAGGCTTATGCTGCGGCCTTACGTGCGGCTGGCCAGCAGATAGCCGAGATAGGCCAGATAGGCGGCCACGAAGGCGATGCCCTCGATCCGCGCCACCTGGCGTCCGCTGTAGAAGACCGGCACGCAGAGGAGGGCGACGGCCGCCATCATTGGGATATCGACCGTGATCAGCGAGCGCGCCACCGGGATCGGCGCGGACGGGACGATGCAGGTGAGGCCGAGGATGAACAGGATGTTGTAGACGCTGCTGCCCAGCAGGTTGCCGATGGCGATATCGCGCTGCCGCCTGAGCGTCGAGACCACCGTGGTGACCAGTTCCGGCGAGGATGTGCCGATCGCCACGATGGTCAGGCCGATGAATTCGTCGGATACCGCCCATAGGCGGGCCAGGCCGACCGCGCCGCGCACCAGCCAGTCGGCGCCCACGACGATCACCGCGATGCCGGCGATCAGCAGGGCTAGATTCCATGCGACGGAGGCTTCCGGCGCCGGATGCGGCCGGCCGCCGCCGACCTCTTCGATCCCTTTGGCGAAGGAGGCCCGGACCATCCGGCTTTCGCGCCGCGCCAGATACACGATCGCGGCGGTGTATGCCAGCGCGGCGCCGACCAGCAGGATTCCCTCGGCGCGCGACAGGCTGCCGTCCCAGGCCATGATCAGCAGGGCGAAGGACGCGCCCACGATCATCGGCAGGTCGAGCCACAATGTTTCGGCCCGCAGGGCCAGCGGCCGCATCGCCGCGCTGAGGCCGAGGATCAGCAGGATGTTGACGACGTTGGTGCCGGCGATGTTGCCGACGGCAAGGTCGCCGTTGCCCTGCAGGACGGCGTCGATGCCGACCGCCAGTTCCGGGGTGCTGGTTCCGACGGCGACGATGGTCAGCCCGATCACGACCGGCGAAACCCCCAGCCGCGCGGCCAGCCGCGTGCCGCCGCGCACCAGCAGTTCGGCGCCGACGACCAGGACGGCAAGGCCGGCGGCGGTCAGGCCGAAGGCGGTCAGGCCCTGGATCGTAAGACCCGGGACCGTAAGACCCTGGACCGTAAGACCCTGGGCGGCGAAACCCTGAATGGCGGAATCCCGGGCGGTCAGCATGCAATCGGCCGGGTCATGGGGCGAATCTCTTCCTCCGGATAGAAGCTGTCGCAGGCGGCCATATATGGTTTCAGTATATCGGGCCGCGGCCGCCGGATTTTTGATCCATGTCAGTATGCCGCCGCGCCACGAGCGGTATCGTGGCTCCGGCAACCTGATCCGTGCCGCGCTGTCCCAAGGCGTCACGAAAGCGGCATCGCGAATCTGGCGTTGCGAAGCTGGCGTCGTCAAACCCGACGGGCATGCCGAACAAGGGAGGCGCATGGCGCATGAAGAAGATCCTTGTTGCGACGGATTTTTCCACCCGGTCCGACCGCGCCATCCGGCGCGGCGTATTGCTGGCGAAGGAATTCGATGCGGCAGTGACGCTGCTGCATGTGGTCGACAACGACCAGCCCGAGCGCATCCTCCGCGCCGAGCGCCTGGCGGCATCGGCCCTGCTCAGCGAGCAGGCCGCCTCGCTGGGCAAGATCGACGGCGTGGCCTGCGATCACAGCATCGCGCTGAACGATCCCTTCGAGGGCATTCTGGATTCCGTCCGGCAGATATCCCCGGACCTGCTCGTGCTCGGTCCGCACCGGCGCCAGGCGCTGCGCGACGTCTTCGTCGGCACCACGGCCGAGCGCAGCATCCGGGCCAGCCCGCGGCCCGTGCTGATGGCCAATGGCGTTCCCGCCGGCTTCTATCGCCATCTGCTGATCGCCACCGATCTTGCCGCCGGCGCCGGCCATGTCGCGCGCGCCGTCCTCGATCTCGGCCTGACGGCGCGGGCGAAGGTTTCCGTCGTCCATGCGCACGACATTCCGGCCGCCGGCCTGATTGCCCGGGCGCAGATGACGGAATCGGAAATCCGCGATTACCTGGCCGACGAGCACGACCAGGCCGCCGGCGCGCTGGCAAGTTTCGTAGCGGAGCAGCGCCTGCCGGCCGCCAGCCAGGTGGTCCGGCTGAACGAGACCTCCGAGGCCGATGTCATCTGTTCGGTGGCGAAGGAACTTGCGGCGGATCTCATCGTCGTCGGCACGCGCAGCCGCGGCGGCCTGGCGACGCTGGTGCTGGGCAGCGTCGCCCAGCAGGTCCTGGGCATGTCGGATGTCGACGTGCTCGCCATCCCGCCCGGCGCCTAATCGCCCCGGCCGGGCTCCTTGCGCGGCATGGTCGATTTGTTACTGTGGCCGCCGGAGAGTGAATAGGGGACGAGGCGATGGACCAGACATTGCGGCAGAAACTGATCGGAATGGTCGAGGAGGAGCGCGCCAAGCGCGCCACGCTCGCCGCCGATGGCAGCCTGTTCATCGGCTACAACGCCGAGATCCGCGCCCTGCACAATGCCCATGCCAAAATACTGGCCGACATCGTCGATGCCGAGGGCTGGCCGAATACCGACAAGGCCGGCGCCGATGGGGCCGCCGCGGCCTGGATGATCGTGCAGCAGTCGATCGGCCTGCCGCGCTTCATGCGCGCCTGCCTGGAGATCATCGAGGCGGAAGCCGACCAGGGCCGGGTGCCGCGCTGGCAGGTGGCGCTGCTGACCGACCGCATCCGCTGGCTGGAGGGCCGGCCGCAGGTCTATGGCAGCCAGTTCGACTGGAACGAGGCGGGCGAGATGGTGCCGCTGCCGATCGAGGACGAGGCCAATGTCGACATGCGCCGCGCCCTGGCCGATCTGATCCCGCTTTCGGAAGGCATCGCCCAGCGCCGCGCCGAGGCGCTGGAGCGGGGCGAGCGCCCGCCGGCCGATTGGGCGGCGCGCCGCAAGGATTTCGAGGACTGGGCCAAGGCGATCGGCTGGCGCAGCTGAGCCGCACGGCTCAGTAATCCACCCGCATCAGGTAAAGACCTTCCGGCGGCGCGGTCGGCCCGGCGGCGGCGCGGTCCTTCCTGTCCAGCGCGGCCTTGACATTCGCCGCGCTCCAGCGGCCCTCGCCGACCAGCTTCAGCGTGCCGACCATGTTGCGGACCTGGTGATGCAGGAAGCTGCGCGCCTGGGCGGTGATCAGCACTTCGTCGCCGGCGCGGCGCACGGCCAGATGCGCCAGCGTCTTTTCCGGCGATTTCGCCTGGCATTCGGCGGCGCGGAAGCTGGTGAAGTCGTGCCGGCCGACCAGATGCTGCGCCGCCTCATGCATCGCATCGGCGTCGAGCCTGACCGGCACATGCCAGACCAGGCCGGCCTCCAGGACCGGCGGCGGGCGGCGGTTGAGGATGCGGAAGAGATAGCTGCGCGCGGTCGCCGACAGCCGGGCATGGAAGCCGTCGGGCACGATCGCCGCGTCCAGCACCTTGATGGCTTCGTCGCGCAGGTGGAAATTCAGCCCGTCGCGAATGCGGTCCGGCGTGAAGTCGCGCGCCAGGTCGAAATGCGCCACCTGGCCGCGCGCATGCACGCCGGCATCGGTGCGGCCGGCGGCGACGACCTCGACGCTGGCGCCGCTCAGCGCCTGGATCGCCTCCTCCAGCGCCGCCTGCACGGCGCGGCCATTCTGCTGGCGCTGCCAGCCGACATAGGCGCCGCCGTGATATTCCAGCGTCAGGCGGAACCGCGGCATCAGCCCAGCACCGTTCCCTTCGGCAGCGGAAAGCCGCGCAGGAATTCGGCCGCGCTCATCGCGCCCTTGCCGGCGCGCTGCAGTTTCAGCAGCTTCAGGGCGCCGAAATCCCCGCCCGGGCCGCAGGCCACCGCCGGCGCGTCGTCCACTACCAGGCCGGGCGCGCCCCCGCCATGCACCGGCTCGGCCGCCAGCAGCTTGATGCGTTCGCCGTTCTGCGCCGTGAAGAACGTGCCCGGCCCGGGATTGAGCGCGCGCACCATGCGGTCGATCTCGACCGCCGGCCTGGTCCAGTCGATGCGGCCCTCGTCCCTGGCCAGCTTGGCGGCATAGGTCACGCCCTCGGCCGGCTGCGGCTGCGGCTCCAGCCGGCCGGCGGCGTAGTCATGCACGGCGCGCAGCATCAGCGGCGCGCCCGCCCTGGCCAGTTCGTCGTGCAATTCGCTCACCGTCATGCGCGGGCCGATGGCAACGCGCGCGCAATCCAGCACCGGGCCGGTATCCAGCCCGGCATCCATCTTCATGGCGCAGACGCCGGTCTCGGCATCGCCGGCCAGCAGGGCGCGCTGGATCGGCGCCGCGCCGCGCCAGCGCGGCAGCAGCGAGGCATGCAGGTTGAAGCAGCCGTATTTCGGCGCGTCCAGCACCGCCTGCGGCAGCAGCAGGCCGTAGGCCACCACGATGGCGGCGTCGGCCTGCCAGGCGGCGAACTCCGCCTGCGCCTGCGGGCTTTTCAGCGATGTCGGATGCCGCACGGCAAGGCCGTGCCGTTCGGCGAAAGCCTGCACCGGCGAGGGCGTCAGCCTGTGGCCGCGGCCGGCGGGCCGGGGCGGCTGCGAATAGACGGCGCAGATCTCGTCGCCGGCCTCGAGAAACGCCTTCAGCACCGGCACGGCGAAATCCGGCGTGCCCATGAACACCAGACGGAGCGTCATGGCAAAAGCCGCCGGCTCAGCCGGCTTCGACCAGGCGCTTCTGCTTGAGCAGCTTGCGCAGGATCATGTTGCGCTTGAGCGCCGAAAGATGATCGATGAACAGGATGCCGTCGAGATGGTCCATCTCGTGCTGCAGGCAGACCGCGAGCAGGCCGTCGGCCTGCAATTCCTTCTGCTCGCCGTTATAATCGAGATAGGAGATTTTCACCGCCGCGGGCCGCGCCACCTCGGCATATTGCTCGGGCAGCGACAGGCAGCCTTCCTCGTAGACCTTGTCGTCGTCGGACACCCAGGTGAATTCCGGGTTGACGATGAACAGCGGCTGCTTCTCTTCGTCCTCGCGCGCGATGTCGATCACCAGCATGCGCTTGGGGATGCCGACCTGGATCGCGGCCAGCCCGATACCCGGCGCCGCATACATGGTTTCCAGCATGTCGTCGAGCTGGGCGCGCACGGCATCGTCCACCGCCGCCACCGGGGCGGAGACGGCTTCCAGGCGCTTGTCCGGCGCGGTAATGATCGGCAATACGGCCATAGACGGAACCCATTCAAATCACGGCCGCCAGATAGGATGCAGGCTGGCGGTCCGTCAAGCCCACTGGTATTGAACTGTCATGGATATAAGCATTCCTATCGGTTTTGCCATCCTCGGGCTGCTGCTGCTCGCGGTTTTGTGGCAGCTGCGGCGGTCTGCCCGGGCGCCTGGGCAAACGCCTGAATCGGCTACGGAAATCGCCACCCTGACGGCCCGGCTGGAAGCCGCGCAGGCGGCCAGCGCCGCTGCCGAGGCGGCGCTGGCCGAACTGCGCCCCAAGCTGGAATCGGCCGCTGCCGCCCGCGCCGCCGCCGAGACGCGCCAGGCGGAACTGGCGCTGCAGCTCGAGAAGGCCGCGGCGGAGACGGCGGCCGCGCGCGCCGCCCGCGAGGAGGCCGAGCGCGCCCGCATCGAGCAGGAGCGCAATGCCGCCCTGGCGCGCCAGCAGCTCGCCGAGCAGGAGAAGCGCATTGCCGATTTCGAAAAGACCGTGCTGCAGATGACCGAGGCCGCCAAGGCGGCCACCCTGGAGACCGGCAAGCAGCTCGGCGCCATGCTGCTGGAGACGCATAAGCGCGAGGCCGACGAGCAGAAGAAACAGACCTTCGAGCATTACAAGCAGACCTCGGAAGGCCTGCTGCAGCAATTCGCCGCGATCACCGACACGGTCAGCCGCCTGCACCAGCAGGTCGGCGACAGCCGCAAGACCATCGAGACGGTGCATCGCGCGCTGTCGCATCCCGGCGGCGCCGGCCGGCTGGCCGAGATCGGCCTGGAGAACACGCTGAAGGCCTTCGGGCTGCAGCCGGGCCATGACTTCATCGTGCAGTATCATGCCGCCGGCGACGGCGAGCGCGGCAGCCTGCGGCCCGATGCGGTGGTCTTCCTGCCCGGCGATGCCGTGCTGGTGATCGATTCCAAGGCCTCGAAGCTGCTGCTCGATCATGCCGAGGCGGAGGATGCGGCGGCCGAGGCGGCGGCGCTGGCGCAGCTGGCCCAGCGCATGAACCTGCATCTGCGCGCGCTGGCGGCGAAGGATTACGGCAATGCGGTGCTGTCCACCTACCGCGAGCTGAAGCGCGGCGGCGCGCTGAAACGCAGCCTGATCGCCATGGCGCTGCCCAACGAGGCGGCGATCGAGAAGCTGCGCCAGGCGGCGCCCGATTTCGAGCGCCGCGCGGCCGAGGCCAATATCGTCGTGGTCGGGCCGTCGGCGCTCGCCGCCATCATCGCGGTCTCGCGCATGCAGATCGACAGCGGCCGCCAGGTCGAGAATCTGGAAGCCATCATCGACGCCGTCGCCAAGCTGGTCGACAGCGCCGGCACGGCGCTGGCGCAGGCCGAGCGCGTCGGCAAGGGCCTGCAGAAGGCGAGCGAGGAATTCGAGACCTTCAGCCGCTCGGTCAATGCGCGGCTGCTGCCGCGCATCCGCCGGCTGGCGAAATTCGGCATCCGCGCCAAGAGCGCGCCGGCGGCCCTGCCCAGCTTCAACGTCAATATCCGGCATGCCGACGACATCATCGACGCGAGCGTCGAGGAGGTCGATGCCGGGATCGAGGCGCCCGCGCGGCCGCGCCTGGCCGCCGGCGGCGATGGCAGCAACGGCGGGGCTTCGTGAGTTTCGCATCCAGTCCGCATGACGATCCGCGCGGCGATCCGCATGGCGCCGGCCAGCAGCACCATCCCAATGGCCGCAAGATCAGCGAGATCGTCGCCGATCTGTGCAACGGCGATCCGGAGGACCGCGTCAGCCTGCACGACCTTCTGCACGCTTTCGAGATCCGCGCCTTCGGCCTGCTGGTCCTGGTCTTCGCCCTGCCCAACGGCGTGCCGGCGCCGATCGCGCCGGGCCTGTCGGCCATTCTCGGCGCGCCCCTGCTCTGGCTCGGCGCGCAGATGCTGCTCGGCTTCGAGCATCCCTGGTTTCCGCGCAGCTGGCTGCAGCGCAGCTTCCGCCGCGCCGATGTGGCGCGCGCCCTGCGCCGCGCCATCCCGGTGATCGAACGCATCGAGCGCTTCATCAAGCCGCGCGTGCAGCTCATCGCCGGCTTCCGGGCGCGGCGCCTGATCGGCGCGCTGGTGCTGTGGAACGCCTTCCTGCTCGCCCTGCCGATTCCCTTCGGCAACCTGGTGCCGGCCTGGGCGATCATCCTGACGGCGGTCGGCCAGCTCGAGCGCGATGGCGTCATGGTGGCGTCCGGCTTCGTCACGACTTTGCTCGGCACCGCCTGGGTCTGGTTCCTGATCACCGTCGGACTGGATATAATCCAGAAGCTTTTCTGAGCCGGGCGTCCGGCTCGGGCAAGGCGTGACTGTTACGTTGTCTTTCTGGAAGAGCGCCATGACCGCCGACGAGATCATCGCCGCATTGCAGTTGCAGCCGCATCCCGAAGGCGGGCATTTCGCCGAGACCTTCCGCGATCCGGCCGCCGATTCGAATGGCCGCGCGCGGTCGACCGCGATCTATTTCCTGCTCAAGGCCGGCGAGCGCTCGCATTGGCACCGCGTCGATGCGGCCGAGATCTGGCATCATTATGCCGGCGCGCCGCTGCGGCTCAGCATGGCGGCGCAACCGGGCGCGGCGCCGCGGCATCTCACGCTCGGCAGCGATCTGTCCGCCGGGCAGCGCCCGCAGGGCATCGTACCGGCGCATCACTGGCAGGCGGCGGAATCGCTCGGCGCCTGGAGCCTGGTGGGATGCACGGTGGCGCCGGCTTTCGAATTCGCCGGCTTCGAACTCGCGCCGCCGGGCTGGACGCCGGATTCTCGCTAGAGGCGGCAGCACCGCGCCCGGGCCGACGGAGCCGATTGCTTTCCGTGCTATCCGCCTTACCGGCGCAGCGGCTGGGCGAAATACCGGCTCGGCGTCGTGCCGAAGCTGCGGCGGAACATCGCTGTGAAGGCCGCCGGCGAGGCATAGCCCAGATCGGCCGCCACCAGGGCCACCGGCTGGCCTTCGCTCAGGCGCTTGAGGGCCTCGGCCAGCCGCGCCTGCTGCCGCCAGGCCTGAAACCCCATGCCGGTCTCGCGCAGGAACAGGCGCGCCAGGCTGCGGCTGCTCATGCCGGCTTCCGCCGCCAGGGTCTCCAGACCGAGATCGGCGCCGATCCGCTCCAGCACGAGCCGGCAGACCCGGCGCAGGCGCTGCTCCTGCGGCATCGGCAGGTGCAGCGGCAAGGCGCCGACGCCCTCGATCTCATGCAGCAGAAGCTGCGCGATCAGCGCGCCGCGGCTGCCGGGCGGATAATCCACCGGCTCCTCCATCGCCGCCAGGATCAGTTCGCGCAGCAGCGGCGAGACCTCGATCACCTGGCATTGCGCCGGCAGGCCGGCGGCGGCGGCCGGCGCGATATAGAGCGTGCGCATCGCCACCGCGCCGATCATGCGCAGGGCATGCTCGGTGGCGGGCGGCACCCAGACGGCGCGCTGCGGCGGCACGATCCAGGTGCCCACCGGCGTGGTCACCTGCATCACGCCGCGCACCGCGAACAGAAGCTGCGCGCGCTCGTGGCGGTGCGGCCGGACGGTCTCGCCGGGGGCGAAATCCTTCGGCATCGCCGCCACTGCCGGTCGGATGCGCTGGTAATCCTCGGCATTGGTGCTGCGGGCAGACATGTTTGTCAGATTCTCGACAGAAATTGGCAGGACAACGCATATCAGACATGGCTATCGTCGCCGGCGCAAGCAGAAACCGGACCGGATCGGAGCCATGGAGTCTTCCCATAGCCGGCGCGTCATCGTTTTCGTCAACGCCGCCCATGCCATCGACCATATGTTCATGCTGATCTTCCCGACGGCGGTGCTCTCGATGAGCGCCGCCTTCGGGCGCTCCTACGGCGAACTGCTGGCGCTTTCGGTCGGCGGCTTCGTCGCCTTCGGCGCGGCCTCGATTCCGGCCGGCTGGCTCGGCGATCTGTGGAGCCGGCGCAACATGCTGGCGGTCTTCTTCTTCGGCATCGGCGCCGCCGCCATCCTGGCCGGCTGCAGCAATTCGGTCGCCATGCTGGCCGTCTCGCTCACCCTGATCGGGCTGTTCGCCGCGATCTACCATCCGGTCGGCGGCGCGCTGCTGGCCTCGCATGCGGCAAAGCTCGGCCGCGAGATCGGCTTCAACGGCGTCTGGGGCAATCTCGGCATCGCCTTCGCCGCGCTGATCACGGCGGGCCTTGCGCAATATTTCGGCTGGCGCGCCGCCTTCATCCTGCCGGGCGCGGCCGCCATGCTGTTCGGCGCGGCCTTTCTTTTGCTGGTGCCCGATGCGCCGGCGCCGGTGCGCGCCAGCGCCAGGCAGCAGGCCGCCGTGCCGCGCCGCATCGCCATGCGCGCCTTCATGGTGCTGGCGGTGGCCACCGTCACCGGCGGCGTCGTCTTCAACGCCGCCACCGTGTCGCTGCCCAAGCTGTTCGACGAGCGCCTGCTCGGCCTGACGCAATCCAGCCTGGGCGTCGGCGCCCTGGTCTGCGCGGTCTATATCGCCGGCGCGGTGGCGCAGCTCATCATCGGCAAGCTGGTCGACCGCTTCAGCCTGAAGGCGATCTTCGTGCCGCTGTCGGCCTTGCAGGCGCCGTGCCTGTTCATCGCCGCCAAGGCCGGCGATTGGGGCCTGATCGCCGGCGCGGCCGGATTGATGTTCGCGATCTTCGGCCAGGTCACCGTCAACGACGCGATGATCGTGCGCTACACGGCGGAAGCCTGGCGCTCGCGCGCCTATGCGCTGCGCTATTTCCTCTCCTTCAGCGCCAGCGCCTGCGCCGTGCCGCTGGTGGCCTATCTGCACGAGATCGGCGCTGCCTCCGGCGGCGGCTTCGTCATGCTGTTCCAGGTGCTGGCGGTGTTCGGCCTGGGGATTTTCCTCTCCTCGCTGTTCTTCCCGCACCGGCCGAACGAAGTGCAGGCGGCGGACGCAGCAGACGCGCCGGGCGACGCGTCCCCGCGTCCGGCCCGGGCGTGACCTGGATGTGATCCGGGGCGTGATGCAGCGCCGCAGGGCGGCGGCCTCGTTCACACAGATCGTCCCCCTCGGACTTGTTCCGAGGGTCCAGCAGCATCGACGCTGCGCCGGGAGGGCGCTTGTCTTTGCCGGGTCGGCGCCGCATGGACCCCCGCGACAAGCGCGGGGGTGACGGTGAGGGGCGGCGGCTTTAGCTGGCTAGATCCGCGCCACCAGTTCCGCCAGTTGCTCGGCGCACTGCGCCCAGCCGGCATGGAAGCCCATCTGTTCATGCGCGGCGCAGTCTTCCGCCGTCCAATGCAGGCAGCGCACATGGTAGCGCGTCTTGCCGGCGCCGGCCGCCTCGAAGGTCACGATCGCGGTCATGAAGGGTTTCGCCGCCGGCTCCCAGGCCTTGTTATAGGCATCGGTGAAAACCAGGCGCTCGTTCGGCACCACCTCCGGATAGATGCCGGGGCAGGGGATTTCGACGCCGTCCGGCCCCTGCATGACGATCAGGCTGGCGCCGCCCGGGCGCTGATCGACCTCCACCCTGATCGCTTTGTAGGGCTTCGGCGCGAACCATTGCTGCATCAATTCGGGATCGCTCCAGGCGCGGAAGACGGTTTCGCGCGGCGCATCGATGATGCGGGTCAGCGTCAGCTCGCGCTCGGAAATCTTGGCGGTGCGCGTCGCCCCGGTGCTGATCGGTCCGGTGCTGATCGGTCCGGTGGCGGAATTCGGGGCGGCGGTGCTTTCAACGGTACCGGCTTGGGCAGTCATGACGGTCTCTCCTGTCGCTGTGCGGCGCGATCGGAATTCGCGCGCTTGCCCCTAGGGTGTGTCGTCAATTGTATGAGAGGATGGCGGCGGCGAGCTTTGTGGCTGCTGCGAAATGGTCGGCTCGTTTGTCGTAGCGGGTGGCGATGGCTCGGAACTGCTTGAGGCGGCAGAAGAAGCGCTCGATGCGGTTA